>JAWWCT010000014.1:0-65126 GCA_033720315.1 Woeseiaceae bacterium
CCGGGTGCCGTACACGACGTCGACCGCATCATTGCGCAGCACGAAATACAGGAACGGGCCGGGCGGTCCGTCCCAGCCATCGGGATTCGATTGCGCAAACTGTCCCAGAATTTCCGTCTGCTGATCTCGGTTTAACCCCGCATACGGTTTGCCTTGCTGCGTTTGCGACAAGGCGTTTACCGCGGCGAGGCCGCCCTGGTAGAACGGCGCGAACGGCGGGTTCACGCCGAGATAACGGATCATCAGCAAGGATTCCTCGGGCGATGCCGCGAGCTGGTGATCGATGAAATGCGACAGTCCTGCGCCGGCCGCGCCGGGCACCAGTATCTCGCCGAGCGCATCGACCGTTGCTACTTCCGTGTCCGACAAAACGCGGAACGCGACCTCGGCCTCGCGCGCTTCCTGCGGCGTCATCTCGACCTCGCAGCCGCCGATATAGAAAGTCAGCAGGCCGACGCCGCTGTTGCGGAGAAATGTGCGTCTTGTCTGTGGCACCTTCGTTTTGTATGCGGGCCGCCAGCTGCCTGCGGCGGCCCGCACGATTTTTCTAGTTCTGGAACCTTATGCTCAGACCCCACCAGCGTGGTGGCTGGTAAGACACCTCGTTACAGCCGCAAAGCGTCGCCAGGTCGAAGCCATGGATGCCGGCGCTTTCGTCGGTAACGTTATTCAGGGTTAGCCTGAATTGCCAGCGTCCGTCTTCATTGGTCCAGCCCAATCCCGCGTTCACCATGGTCCACGCGTCGTACTTGTCGGCGTCGAAATTACGCAGGTTGTAGAAGTACTCGTCGGAGTAACTGACATCACCGGTGACATGCATCATGCCGCCGAATGCCGGCCATTCGTAACGAATGAGACCCGCAACCTGGAACTCCGGCGCGTAGGTGGGATCGACGTCGATCGGTGGCAACGGCGAGTTGATACGCAATGGCACGTTTTCGACCGTTGCATCGAACCACGAGAAGCTGAGCATCGCGTCGAGGCCGTCGACCGGGGACGTATGCACTTCGAGTTCTATGCCGTAATTTTCCGCGTCCGCATTCACGACGACGCCTGCCACGCCGGTGAACAGGAAGGCCTGGTAGTCGCTGTAATCGTAATAGAACACCGCACCGTTGACCCGGGTCCTGCCGCTTGCAAGCGTTTTCTTGAAACCGCCCTCGAATGAATGCAGGACCTCTTCGTCATACGGTAGCGTGCTGTCCGGGAATCCGAGACCGCCCGGAATCGGCGCATTGAAGCTGCCGGCCTTGACACCACGGTTTATCCCCGCATACAGCAGCAGGTCATCCGATGGCCGCCAATCGAGTTGCAGCTTGCCGGTCCAGAGCGTGTCCGAGGTGTCCGCCGTAAAATCCGGCACCATCAGGAAATCGGTGCGGATATTGATCAGCGGATCGCCGACGTTAACCGTCCGGGAATTATTGCTGACGAAAAAACCCTGCCGCATGAAGTAGTCTTTCTCTTCCTGGATCACGCGCAGTCCGGCGGTCAGGGTCACCTCGGCACTCAAATCTCTTTCGATCTGGCCAAAGAGCGAATAGGAGTCCGTCTGCAGATCCGCCTGCACGCCGATATCGACACCGCCCGAAAATGCGGGGATCGAGGAAAACAGCGGATCGAGAATGATCGGTATACTATTTTCCGGCGCCTTGAGGCCGTTGTCCGACATGCTGTCGATATTCAGGTAGTAAAAGCCGAGTACCCAGCGTGAATTGTCGGTCTCGCCGTTCAGGCGAAACTCCTGCGTAAAGCTGGTGGCATCCACGCCCGCATAGTTGGCGAGCTGGTTTAGCGGCGCCGAATCCACGTCGATGAACAGCAGTTTCTGGTAGTCCTTGAAGTCCGTGACGGACGTGAACAGCACCGAGTCGTTGACGTCGTACTCGACACGGAAATTGGCGCCGAAGGTCTCCGTCATGCCGGAGTCCGCAAACGCGAAATCGCCTGCGGTATCCCAGCCTTCACCGTCCGGGTCGATGTAGCCGAAGAAATCGGCGCCCGGCTGCAGCCTGACGCCGAGCGCCGTCGAGGCCTCGCCATCGGGGTCGGCGACCCCGAACAGCCCGTCGTTGTCGGCGTCCGATCCGAATTCGCTGCCATCGGCGGCGATGCCGAACCGGGTTTCGGTCGGCGACACGTCGATGACATTGATCAGTTCGCCAACGCCCGCCACGCCGTCGAATACGCCGATCGTCGGTTTCGACTGGTAGGGACCGGTCGCGACCTCGGTATCGGCGTAATTTACCGAGAACGTGATCATGGTGTCGTCATTCGGCTCGGCCATCAGGATTCCGCGCAGCGCGAGCGTGTCGTCGTCCCCCATGTCGGCACCGGCACCCGGGCCCGGGTCATTTCCCGCCCCGGGCACGCCGAGGAAGCCGGCGCCAACTGCGCCGAACGGGTCGTTCGGATCCGGATAGAGATTGTTCAGATAGCCGTCGTGCTCGTTGTACAGGACCGCGATGCGTCCAGCCACCCGGTCCGAGAACGGTCCGCCGACGGCGGCTTCGAAGCGGGTTTGACTGGCATCCGAATTCGAGTCGAACTCGCCGAACATGAGCTCGGCGTATCCCTCTACCTCGTCAAAGCTCGGCTTCCTGCTCACGTACTGCACCAGGCCACCGGTCGCGTTGCGTCCGAACAGGGTTCCCTGCGGCCCCTTCAGGATTTCGACACGGTCGATATCGAAGGTCGCGAAGGTCTGTGCCTGGGCAACGGCTATATAGCCTTCATCCAGGTAGACGGCATTTGGTGCCTCGATGATGTCGTTGAAGTCGTTCTGCGTGACGCCGCGGATCGAAAACTGAGTATTTTGTCCCGCCAGGTTACCGCTGATGTGCACGCCCGGCGAAAATGCTGCTATGTCCCAGCTGCGCTCGACGCCGAGATCCCGCATTTGATCGCCCGAAAACGCGTTAATCGCAATACCGACGTCCTGGATATTCTGTTCGCGCTTTTGCGCCGTGACGACGATCTCTTCCAGAACACCCTGCCCCAACGCAGGCTGCGTTGAGCAAAACGCCAGCGCAGCAGCGACGCCTATTGCAACTGGCGCAACAGATCCGCTTCGACTCTTCATGATTTTCCCCCTTGATAGAAGCGAGTTTAATGCCTTATCCGACCCGGGATTTTACCTGTCTGCTGTCAGAATATTGCAATTCCCGATGTCAATCCGCAGCCATCCTGCAATTTATTGCATGTCTTTGTGGGACACGCCGATGGCAACCGGCCGCACCGGCGATCCGGAATTACCCTGCGACCGAAGCGGCAGGATGATGGTGCACGAGGTCCACACCCGATCGCGGGCCAGCTCGTCGAGTTTCATGTTCTGGATCTGGTGGATGCCCGACTGGGTCAGGTTGTAATGGTGAATCACGAAGGGCAGGCCATCGGGCGTGCCCTCGGGCGGTCCGGCCTGGCCGGTCAGCTGGCCTTCGTTGACCGGGTCGGTGAACGGGTTGTCCAGCGCGACCAGCACTACCTTGCGTTCCTCGATGTAGGCCAGGGCGTCGTTCGCCAGTCCCGGGCCCTTGGTGTAGTACTCGTCGTCCTCCCAGATGTCGCTCCAGCCCGTATATATATAGAGTACGTCGCCGGGCAGGATGCCGCGCCAGCCGAGTCCCTGGGCCTCCAGCATGGAATCGATATCGGCGGCGGTGATGGCGCGACCCGCCGGCAGCGGCTCGCCGCCGCCGAGATGCGCGCGGGCGTCCAGCAGCACGGCGCTGGTGATGATCGGCGGCACGTTTTCGATGCCGAGTTTCAAAAGCGGCGAGTCCGGCGTCGGTTTGACCTCGGCCTGGCCATAACCGCCGTAGTAACGGGCGCCGTCAGCCGGAAAATCACCCTCGCCGGTCCATGCTTCGTCGAGGTAGGCAAAATGCCCCAGCGCATCCATCTGCGTGCCTTGCGCGCCCGGTTCGCCACTGACCACCTGCTCGCCGTTGAACGCGTGCCTGGTGAACGGGATGCCGACGGTCGGCCGGTACTCGTATA
This sequence comes from Woeseiaceae bacterium, assembly GCA_033720315.1. Classification (GTDB taxonomy): domain Bacteria; phylum Pseudomonadota; class Gammaproteobacteria; order Steroidobacterales; family Woeseiaceae; genus SZUA-117. The sequence goes on from JAWWCT010000014.1 coordinate 4,000, forward strand.
CCAGCGGCACGCCGAACGGCGATTGCGTCATGTCGTTCGAGCGAACATGCGACAGTTCGTAACTTTGCGCGCCTTCGGCCGTCAGGTAATGAGCGCAGCGCATCCAGGTACCGGCGCCCAGCGTGTTGGCCATGCCAAGCTGGTCGCCGTCGCCCCACGGGCCGCCCGGCACGATGTCCATCGATAGTTTGGTCACGCTCATTTCCGGGCTGATCGCGTCGTCGGTTGCCTGCTGCTGCGGCGCTTCGCAGGCTACCAGGAAAAGTGCCGCCGTTATCAAGGCGCCGATCGACAGGAAGTCGGGAGTCTGGATGCGGTGTGACATGGTATTCCCCTCAGAATCGCGAATTATTGTTGTCCGGCTAGTCTTTGCGTCCGCTCAGGATGCGCCAGCAATCGTACAGCATATACGCCAGGATTATCGCCGGAATGCCCAGCAGCAGCCAGAAGCTCAGGGCGGGTAGTCCAAGTATCATGTGGCCTCCGGGAAAAACTTGTCGACCGCCTGGCGATCCACCGGCGGGGTAAAAAGGGTGACTACCAGCATCAGCACGCCGGCCGTTGCCAGGCCGACGATGCCCGGGTGTACCACGCTGGCCCAGGCCGCGTTCGCCAGCGAACCGTAGATCCAGATACAGGTGACCAGCGTGCCGCCGATCGACGATGCCAGCGCCGCTTCGCGACTGACACGCCGCGAGGTCATGCCGACCAGCAGCGGGAAGAAGAATGCGCCGCCGACAATGGCGATCGCGAACGAGACGATACGCAGGATGAGCGCCACGTCGGGAATGGCCAGCACGAACGCCACCACACCGACCACGACGATGGCCAGTCGCGAGATCTTCAGGTACTGCTTCTCGTCACGCCGAATGCCTTTCGGCTCATCGTGGCAGCGGCGTACCAGGTCGTGGGCAATTGCCGACCCGGACATGAGCAGCAGCGAATCGGTGGTCGACATCGCGGCACTGGCGATACCGGTCAGCGCGACCGCGGCGAGCACGGGCGGCAACATTTGCGTCACGAGGACCGGGTAGGCCTGGTCGGCCGAGGCAAGCTGGTCCCACACCATGATGCGCGCCGCGGCACCCAGGTAAAAATTGCCGTACAGCAGGAACAACATCACCAGGCCGATGGCGATCGGCACCGACGCGCGCGCGATGCGGTCGTCTTTCGCCGCGTACATCTTGGTGACGAGCTCGAGCCGGGTCGAGTAGGCGACCAGCCAGATGACGTACCACGAAACCATGTACCAGCCCGACCAGCGGGTGCCGGTCGGCGAGGTCCACCCGGGCGCAATGGCTTCGACCTGTGTCAACACCGAGGTCCAGCCGCCGACCGCATCGTAAACGTAGGGCACCAGGATCAAGAGGCCCACCCACATGAAAATGAACTGCGCGATATTGGTCCAGACGACCGCGAGCAATCCGCCGAGTGCGACATACACCACGAAAATCACGGTGCCGAGGATCAGGCTCGCCATGAAGCTCAAGCCGAGCAGGCGCTCGAGGATGAACGCCATGCCGCGCAGCTGTGCGATCAGGTACACGGTGCTCGAGACTGCGACGACGATCGCGCTCCAGGCCCTGAGCCCGCGGCTGGCGAAGCGATCGCCCATGTAATCCGGGATGGTGAAGCCGCCTGACTGCCGCAGCTTCTTTGCGAACAGGTAAAAGATGATGGCCGCGCCGCCGACGAAAGAAATGTACGGCAGGATCGCCACACCGCCGAAAGTGCCGGTGAAGGCGATGCCACTGAGAATCGCGCCACCGTGCATGACGGCGGCCATATTGGCCATCACCAGCACGACCAGGCCGAAGCGGCGACCTGCGACCCAGAAATCCGCTTCGGTTTTCTGATAACGCGCGGCAATCAGGCCCAGCGCAATGATTGCGACGAGATATAAACCGAATATGAAAGCGCCGGTGGTACTAGCCTGCATTGTTATCCTTGTTATTTCCGCGCGCCATGGTATCACCAGCGGATTGCGCTAACGAGCACCTCCGGCGGCCATGCCGATTACGGCGTGTAATCGACCTCGCAGACTCCACCTTTCAGCTGCATGCTGTCGCTGGTGTATTGCTGAAACTCGATGAATATGCCATTCGGGTCCCGGCAGGTCACCATCCAGATCCGGTCCTTGCAGAACTCCTTGTCGCTGACCGTCGCGCCTGCCGCTGTGAGTTTTTCGTGTATGTCGTCGACGTCCTCCACTTCGATCGCGAAGTGCCTGACGTTGCCTTCGGGTTTCGGCTTGCCGGTCTTGATGACCTCTATATAAGAGTTGTCATCGAAGGCCAGGTAGAAGCCGACCAGCTCATCCTCTAAGTTCCTGAACTCGAAGCGACGTTCGAGCCCGATCGCTTCGTAGAATTTCTCAGTCTTGTCGAGGTCGTCGGTTTCGATGCAAACGTGTGCGAGCTTGGGCATGATTCTCCCGGTTCCTCAATGAGAAGGCGCGTCTTCGCCGTTCGACCACCAGTCGCTCGCGCCGACATCGCGAAGGAACGCATCCCGGCTCGCATCGTCCTGGGCAAGCATCGTCGCCAGCACTTTCTCGGCAAGCGGATCCGCCGGCCAGCGAAATTGCTTGCTATCGGACTGCGCGATCTCGACCATCAGTGCACCGACCGGAGCGGGATCGTTCGCTTCGGGCAGGCGTTCCTGCAATGCACGCAGGCGTTGCTCGACGAATGCCCGGTAGGGTGAGTCGGCAGGGTAACCGTCCGGCAACAGGCCGCCCTTGCTGGTATTGAACATTCCCGTCGCATACATACCGGGTTCGATCAGTGCCAGCTTGATGCCCCAACGGTCGACCTCGTGCCGCAGGGCTTCCGTGGCTCCTTCCAGTCCGAACTTGCTGGCCGTGTACGCCACGTCGCCCGGTAACCCGGCAAGGCCGGACAGCGAGCTGATCATGATGATGCAGCCGTCTTGCTGCTTGCGCATCTGCGGCAGGACGGCTTTGCTCAGTAGCAGGGGTGCGACGAGATTCGTCTCCAATACCAGTCGCAACGTCGCTTCGCTCAAATCTTCCAGCGCGCCGGGCTTGAGGACGCCGGCGTTGTTGACGAGCACATCGATACGTCCCGCCTCGGCGACGACCTCGTCGATGAACGATGCAAACGACGCAGGCTTTGTGACGTCGAGCGTCCTGATGCGGATATCGAGGCTTTCCTCGGATGCGATACGGCGTAACTCCGTACCCCTGGACGTGTCGCGCATGCTGGCGTAGACCACGGCGCCGTGTCGCGCGAATGCCAGCGCACCGTGCAGGCCGAAGCCGCTGTTCGATCCGGTGATGACTGCAACAGTCAAAATCCCCACCCGCCTTTGGAGAACACGTCCAGGAGTTTCGGGCTATTGTCACATGAATTTCGCGGGCCATGCTAAATTGCGGGGCCGACCCTGGAATCGAGCATGCCGCAGCGTATCGTCTTTCCTGAAAAGGGCGTCGTCGCCCTCGAATCATTCACGCTTCCCGAGCTCGGGCCCGGCGACATCCAGGTCCGCACCCTTTACAGCCTGATGAGCATCGGCACCGAAACCACCATCCTGCACGAGAAATACGCGCCGGGTACGCACTTCGACAGGATGTTTTCCTTTCCGCAGTTGAAAACCGGCATGCAGGCGGTCGGCATCGTCGAGTCCGCGGGTGGCGGCGTAGACGAGTTCAGGATCGGCGACACCATCTTCATGCGCATGGCGCACGGATCGCACCAGGTTCAGCCGTCCAGCCGCTGCTCACCGGTGCCCGACGGCATCGACCGGCGCTCGGCCTGCTGGGCCGGCCTCGCAAAAACCGCATTTCGGGCCGCATGGGCCGCGCGTTTCGCACCCGGGTTGCATATTCTTGTTATCGGCGCCGGACCGGTGGGGCAAATGACCGTTCGCTGGGCTGCCGCCGCGGGCGTCGATACGATCGCGGTTGCCGACCTCTCTGAAACGCGACTGCAACACGCCAAGCGGGGCGGCGCGACCTCGACCCTGGTTGGAGATGTCGGTAATCACTTGCAGCAAATTTGCGACATCGATGGCGGTAAAGGGCCGTCGGTAGTCGTGGATACAACCGGCAACCCGCAAGCGCTGGGTCACGCGCTTGCCGCGGCGGCAAAGTTCGGCAAGGTGATCCTGCTCGGCGACACGGGGTTCCCCGAACGGCAATGCCTGACCTCGAATTTGATGACCAAGAGCCTGACAATACAGGCGACGCATGACAGTCACGATCGCGACGGCTGGGATCAGCGGCGTATCGACCGGCTCTTCTACCGCTGGGTCAAATCCGGAAGAATCGATTTGTCGGGGCTGATTACGCATGAATTTGCGCCGCGGGAATGTGTCCAAGCATATGCAACGGCCGACGAGAAACGTGACCTCGCAATTGGTATTCTGTTCGACTGGTCGCGGACATAACGGATACCGTAAATAAGCCGGCATCGAGGGATCATAGCCGTATACACTAGTGACATGGTCGAACGCTCCTTCAAAAAAGAAGTCAGGAAGCTGCGCCTCGGTGAGGGCGAGGAATTCGCGGGCGAAGGCATACTCGCGATCACCAAAGCCCTGCTGCAATCCGGAGTTGCCTATGTCGGCGGCTACCAGGGTGCGCCGATTTCGCACCTGATGGACGTGCTGTCCGATGCCCAGGAAATTCTCGGCGAACTTGGCGTGCACTTCGAATCGAGTGCCAGCGAAGCAACGGCTGCCGCGATGGCGGCCGCGTCCGTCAACTACCCGCTGCGCGGTGCCGTGACTTTCAAGTCGACGGTCGGCACCAATGTCGCAAGCGATGCACTGGCGAATCTCGCCTCGGGCGGCGTGAAAGGCGGCGTGGTCATTATCATTGGCGAAGACTACGGCGAGGGTTCGAGCATCATGCAGGAGCGCTCGCACGCGTTCGCCATGAAAAGCCAGATCTGGCTGATCGATCCTCGGCCGAACATACCTGGCATCGTGAACGCGGTCGAGCATGCCTTTGCATTGTCGGAAGCAAGCAACACGCCGGTGTTCCTGCAAATGCGTCTTCGCGCGTGTCACGTACACGGCCGCTTTATCGCCAAGGACAACAAGCCGCCGCCGATGTCGCTCCGGCAGGCGATGGAAAACCCCACTCGCGATACCGCGCGGGTGGTACTGCCGCCGGCCTCCTTCGAGCACGAACAGGAAAAAGTCAGGGATCGCTGGCCCGCCGCCGTCGAGTACATCAAGAAACACGAACTGAACGAGGTGTTCGAGGGCAAGCGGGATGACATCGGCATCATCGTCCAGGGCGGACTGTACAACACGTTGTTGCGAACCATGGAGCGCCTGGGCGTCGCCGACGCGTTTGGCACGAGCGACATACCGATTTACGTCCTGAACGTCGCGTATCCGATCATCGACGACGAGATCAACGACTTCTGCAAAGGTAAACGTGCGGTGTTGCTGGTCGAGGAGGGCCAACCGAACTATATCGAACAAGCCCTGAACAGTATCCTCCGCAAGTCCGGCAGCGACACCGAAATCGTCGGCAAGGGCGTCTTGCCGATGGCGGGTGAGTACACCAGCCAGGTCATGCGCGGCGGTGTCGTCGCATTCCTGGAACGCTACGACACATCGTACTCGGCGCCGGCGGATCCGATGCAACTGGTCGGGCAATTCATCGAAGACATCAATCCTCACGTGCCGCCCAGGCCTCCGGGGTTATGCACCGGCTGTCCGGAACGGCCGGTATTCGCGAGCCTGAAATTGCTGCAGCAGGAACTGGGTGAATTCCACGTGTCCGGCGACATCGGCTGCCACCTGTTCTCCACCTTGCCGCCGTTCAACATCGGCAACACGACCATGGGGTATGGCCTCGGCGCAGCCGCTGCGTCGGCATTCAATACGAACAGCGATCGCCCGGCGTTGTCGATCATGGGCGATGGTGGTTTCTGGCACAACGGGCTCACGAGCGGCATCGGTAACGCAGTCTTCAACAAGAGCGACGGGCTCACGATCGTTATCGACAACAACTACTCGGCGGCGACCGGCGGCCAGGATCTGTTGTCCAGCAGGGGCGATTCGGAGAACCGCAGCACCCAGCATCCGATCGAACGCGCGGTAAAGGGCGTCGGCGTCAAGTGGACCAAAACCGTTCGTACCTACGATATCGGCGAGATGCGCAAGGCGCTCAAAGAAGCAATCGCAAAGAAAGGCACCGGACCCAAAGTGCTGGTCGCGCAATCGGAATGCATGTTGAACAAGCAGCGCCGGGAAAAACCGCTGATGGCAAAGGCCATTGGCGACGGCAAGCGGACGCTGGTCGACCGCTTCGGCGTCGATGCCGATACCTGTACCGGCGATCACGCCTGCATGCGCCTAAGCGGCTGCCCGTCACTGACCATCAAACCGAATCCAGACCCGCTCAAGCGCCAGCCGGTGTCGTACATCGATAACAGCTGCGTCGGCTGCGGCAACTGCGGCGAGGTGGCGCACGAGGCAGTGCTTTGCCCGTCGTTTTACAAAGCGCAGATCGTGTTCAATCCGAATGGGTTCGACAAATTCCTGATGCGCTGGCGGCAAAGGATTATCGGCTGGCTGCAAAGAAGCGCCGACCGGCAGCGGCTGCAGAGAGCCTGAGCATGGTCGATTCGCGGGAACGTCCGATATCAATCGCGATCCTCGCTGTCGGCGGGCAGGGTGGCGGCGTGCTGACCAACTGGCTGGTCGACGTCGCCGAAGCGAACGGCTACCTTGCGCAGTCGACGTTCGTGGCCGGCGTCGCGCAACGGACGGGCGCAACCGTCTACTGTGTCGAGATGTTTCCCAGGGATCGCGCGGAAGCGATCGGCAAGGATCCGGTTTTTACCCCGTATCCGGTTCCCGGTGACGTAGACCTGGTGGTCGCCGGAGAGATGGCGGAAACCGGACGCGCCATACAGAAAGGCTTCGTCACACCGAACATCACGACCTTGATCGCCAGCAGCCATCGTATCTATTCGGTCCTCGAAAAGGACGCGCTCGGCGACGGCATATTCGACCAGGCGCCGGTCGCGGACGCAGCGCAAAAAGCAGCCAAGAAGTTCATTTGTTTCGACATGGCAGCAGCGGCTGCCAGCACCGGGAGCGTGATCAGCTCCGTCATTCTCGGCGCGATTGCAGGCTCGGGTACCTTGCCTTTCCCCAGGGAGGCGTTCGAGGATGCGATTCGCGCATCGGGCAGGGCGGTCGAGGCGAATCTCGCCGGCTTTGCCGCCGGCTTCGACGGCGTTGGCGAGCATGCTCCGCCACGAGACGTTGCCATTCCGGTTGCCGAGCCCGCCGGCCCGAATGGCGCAGCGCTAAATGAAAGAATCGACCGTGAGTTACCGGAAGCGGTCAGAAACCTTGCGTTGCACGGCGCGCTGCGGGTGCTCGACTACCAGGATGCGAAATATGCCGCCGCTTATCTCGATCGCGTCAAGGAAATATCCGTAATCGACACCGGCAGCAACGAGTACCATCTGACCGCGGAAGTAGCACGACAACTCGCGTTGCAGATGTGTTATGAAGACACCATCCGCGTCGCCGACCTGAAGACCCGCGGTGAGCGTTTTGCGAGGATCCGCGACGATGTCGTCGCGTCGCCCGATCAGCCCGTACACGTCATTGAATATTTTCATCCCCGCATAGAGGAAATCTGCGATACCTTGCCGGCACCAATCGGTGCCTTCATCTTGAATTCCGAAACCACGCAAAAAATTCTGTCGCCGTTTTTCAAAAAAGGCCGCAATATCAAGACGACCGGGGTCATGGGATTTCTCATGTTGTACGTCTTTTCGAAGTTTCGTCGATTTCGACGCTTCACTTACCGCTTCAAGAAACAGCAGGAGTTGATCCACGACTGGCTGGATCGTGTCATCAATGCTGCCGTTGACGATTACGATTATGCGCTGGCGATCGCTCATTGCATCGAGATCGTGAGAGGCTACGGCGATACCTATCAGCGCGGGCTGACGCGTTACCGGGCGGCCGTCGACGTGGCCGCCGGCTTGCCGCCGGCCGAACGCACACGGGCGATGCATCGGTTGCACAAGGCGGCACTGGCCGACGAGCAGGGCCAGGTGTTCGGTGAGACCATTGCAACCATGGAAACCGTGCATTGAGTTTTTTCGCCGGTAAACACGCGGTGGTCACGGGTGGTGGCAGCGGCATCGGCGCCGCTATCGCCGCTGCACTGGCGCAGGCTGGCTGCGACGTCACGGTGATGGGACGCAGCGCCGCCAAGCTGGATAAAAAGGCGAAACAACTCGGAACGGCTTTCGAAGTGGCCGACGTGACCGATCGCAAGTCGGTCGCGGCCGCGTTTGCGTCGGCAAGCGACAGGCACGGCGCTGTGGCGATACTGGTTAACAACGCCGGTGCCGCCGAGGCATCAGCGTTTGCCAAAATGGACGACGCGTTGTGGGACAGCTCGCTGGCGGTGAACCTGACGGGCGTTTATAACTGCACGCGGGCCGTGATCGGCGATATGCTAAAGGCAGGCTCGGGACGCGTCGTGAATATTGCGAGCACGGCTGCGCTCAAGGGATACGCGTATGTCAGCGCCTATTGCGCGGCGAAGCACGGCGTGGTCGGTCTGACTCGGGCGCTGGCACTCGAATATGCAAACAAGGGAATTACCGTTAACGCGGTTTGCCCGGGTTATACCAATACCGAGATTGTCGACAGAGCAATCGAAAAGATAATCTCGGCAACCGGCCGCGGCAGGGATGAAGCTCTGGCAGAGTTGACCAAGGTCAATCCGCAGGGGCGCCTGGTCGAACCGGATGAGGTGGCGGATACGGTTTTGTGGGTCTGTCGCCAGGCGTCGATCAATGGCCAGTCGATCGCGGTTGCCGGCGGTGAAGTGATGTGAGGTTGTGATGACGAAAAGAAAACCCGAGCATTTTCTCTGGGAGCTCGACAGCGAAGGCGTGGCGATCGTCACCATCAACCGCCCCGAAAAGAAAAATCCCCTGACCTTCGAGTCGTACGCAGAACTCAGGGATACCTTCAGGTCACTGGTGTACGACAACGAGGTTAAATCAGTCGTCATCACCGGTGCCGACGAAAATTTTTGCTCCGGCGGTGACGTCAACGAAATTATCGGCCCGCTGACCAGAATGGACATGAAGGGACTGCTCGAATTCACGCGCATGACCGGAGACCTGGTCAAAGCGATTCGCCATTGCCCGCAACCGGTCATCGGCGCCATCGATGGCATTTGTGCCGGTGCGGGTGCGGCCATTGCCATGGCCTGCGACCTGCGCTATGGCACGCCGCGCACCAAGACGGCGTTCCTGTTTACCCGGGTCGGGCTCGCGGGCGCAGACATGGGCGCCTGCGCGATACTGCCACGACTGATCGGCCAGGGGCGCGCATCCGAACTGCTGTTTACCGGGCGCTCGATGAGTGCGGAGGAGGGTGAGCGCTGGGGTTTTCTCAACGCGCTGTTCGATCCCGGCGAACTTCTCGATCAGTCGGTCGACTCGGCGCGCAAGCTCGCGGCCGGCCCGAATTTCGCGCACGGCATTACCAAGAATCAGCTGAACGTCGAATGGGACATGTCGCTCGACGCGGCCATCGAGGCCGAAGCGCAGGCGCAGGCCATCTGCATGCAAACGGCCGACTTCGAGCGCGCCTATCATGCATTTGTCAATAAAGAAAAACCCGAATTTGAAGGAAATTAGTGGCGGACACGACCTATCTTGACTGGCCGTTTCTCGACAACAGCCATCGTAAACTGAGGAGCGAACTGCGCGCCTGGTGCGAGCAGTATGATTTCGACGAAGGCGATGACATCGACAATGCCTGCCGGCAGCTGGTCGCCGATCTCGGCAGCGCAGGCTGGCTGAAGTACTGCGTTCCGAAGAAATGGGGCGGCATCAACAAGACGCTCGATGTCAGGAGTCTCGCCGTCTGCCGGGAAACGCTGGCTTATTACTCTGGCCTTGCCGACTTTTCGTTTGCGATGCAGGGCCTCGGCAGCGCAGCCGTTTCGTTGTACGGGACCGACGCGCAGCGCAAGCGCGTGCTGCCGGCCGTTGCGGCCGGCGAGGCAATCTCAGCATTTGCCTTGTCCGAGGCCGAGGCCGGATCCGATGTCGCAGCGATCATGACCAGGGCAGAGCGGGTCGGGGACGAATACGTCCTCAACGGCGAAAAGACCTGGATTTCCAACGGCGGCATCGCGGATGTTTATTGCGTTTTCGCCAGGACCGGTGAAGCGCGGGGTGCCAGAGGCTTGAGTGCCTTCGTCGTCGAATCCGACAACCCCGGGCTCGAGGTGACACAGCGGATCGACACGGTTGCCCCGCATCCGTTGGCAACCATTACCTTCAGTGACTGCAAGGTTGCCTCGACCGAGCGCATCGGCGAGCCCGGCGAAGGCTTCAAGATCGCCATGGCGACGCTCGACGTGTTTCGCACCACGGTCGGCGCGGCGGCCCTCGGATTCGCACGGCGCGCACTCGATGAGGCAGTGCAGCATACGAGCACGCGGGAATTGTTCGGTGCGCCGCTGAGCATGTTGCAAATGACGGAGTCCGCCATCGCGGACATGGCGACGCAGGTTGATGCGAGTGCGTTACTGGTATACCGCTCGGCATGGGCCAAGGACTGCTACCAGGACCGGGTGACACGGGAGGCCGCGATGGCGAAGTACTATGCCACCGAGGCTGCGCAGAGAATCATCGATCGCGCCGTGCAGTTGTTCGGAGGCAAGGGCATCGTGACGGGCAACATGGTCGAGCGGCTGTACCGGGAAATACGCGCACTTAGAATCTACGAGGGTGCCAGTGAAGTGCAGAAGATCATCATCGCCCGGCAAACCTATGGCGGTCAGCAAAAATGAAAGCACTGTTACCAGGAGGCTGGCCGCGGCCGCGGGGCTATTCGAACGGCATCCTCGTCGACGGACAGCAAGTTTTCGTCGCCGGCATGATCGGCTGGGACGAATCGGAGCAACTCGCCGACGGCTTCGTGGCGCAGTTTGCGCAGGCACTCAGAAACACGCTTGCCGTCCTCGAAGAAGCCGGTGCGGGCCCGGAGCACGTGGTGCGCATGACCTGGTACATCAAAGGCCTCGATGAATATCGCGCGAACCTAAAGGACGTCGGTCAGGTCTACCGCGAGATCATGGGCAAGAACTTCCCGACGATGGCGGTGATCGGCATTGCCGATCTGGTCGAAAAAGACGCTCTCGTCGAGATCGAAACCACCGCAGTCATTCCACGCTGATTTGTGCCACGAGCCCGCGGCATGACACTGGATGCAGGCGTCAGGCTGCGGGCAGAATGTTGCCGTTCAGCCGGAACAGGTTTTCCGGGTCGTATTTTTTCTTGATCTGCTGCAGCCGCGCGTAATTCTCTTTGTAGGTTTCCTGCACCCACTCGAGACCGTCCTCGTTGTAGCTGTCGATATTGAGGTAGGTGCCCGCAAACTGTCCGTGTTTCACGCGAACTTCATTCCACGCATCGCGCACCCACTGCGTGCAAGCCTCGTCCTTGGCCGGGTCGTTCCAGGTCAGGTTGTACTCCATGAGGTATTTCCAGTTGCGTCCCGGGAACGCCGTCGCATCCGGCGCAATGCGCTGGCTGGCACCGCCGAGGAAATGCAGGACCAGTGGACAGAGTTTCGCGCCGTCAGGCCGCTCGATGAAGTGCTTGACGAGCGTGTCGACCATGTCGTCGTCCATCTTGTCCATGTACAGCGCCTTCCAGTAGCCGATGACCTCGCCGTACGGCAGGTACGGATCGAATAATTGCTGGATATCGACGAAGCGCATCGGCTGGCTGATATCGAGCAGGACCGGCGCCAGCTCGCGCAGCGGCTGGATGAATTTCTCCGCTTCGTCGAGCGGGCCGAGGTAAACACCGCACGGCACGACGACGTCCTTGCCATGGGTTTCTTCCGGCCAGCCCTCGACCGGCGGGATGGTCCAGAAAAAGAACTCGGTCGTGAATTCGTCCGGAGCGGTCTGCATGAACTCGCGCCAGCCGCGCAGCACCGTCGCCGCGTGTTTCGCTTCGTACACCGGGTTGCAGAGCATGACTTCCGGCGGAATCTCGTGGGCCTGGAATTCGAACGTCGTCACCACGCCGAAATTGCCGCCGCCGCCGCGAATCGCCCAGTAGAGGTCCGGATTTTCCGATTCGCTGGCACGCTTCAGCTGGCCGTCCGGAGTGACGATGTCCACGGCCCGCAGGTTATCGATCGACATGCCGTGCTTCGAGCGTAACCAGCCATAGCCGCCGCCGGTGGTCAGGCCGGCGACCCCTGTGCGCGAGACAACGCCGACCGGGCAGGCGAGATTGTATTTCGAGGTCTCTGCATCGAGGTCGGCGAGCGTTGCGCCGCCTTCGACCCACACGACTCGATTGTCGGCATCGACGCGCACGCCGTTCATATTGCCGAGATGGATCATCAAGCCGCCATCGCAAACGGCATTGCCCGCGATGCCGTGACCGCCGCCGCGAATCGCCGTCAGCAGCCGGTTGCTGCTGGCAAACCTGACGCACTGCACCACGTCGTCGGGGCCGGCGCACTGCACGATCAGCGCGGGCCGCTTGTCGATCATGGCATTGAAGATACCCCGAGCCTCGTCGTAAGCGCCGTTACCTGCCGTAAGAACCTCGCCTTTGACCGACGATTTCAGGTCTGCAAGCGCCGAGTCATCGATGGACGCCTTCTTATTGTCAATGGTCGTGATTTCCAGCATATCGGAGCCCCCCAGGCAGGTGCGTCGTTGTTATTGATCTTTCCGCCGGAGAAAATACCTGTTACCGGCACTCTCAACAAGCGCGGCGGCGCGCCAGCGCAAGTGCCTGTGGACTCAGGGACTTTTCGGGGCCGGTCGGGATCGGGCGCCGGGCTGACGGCGCATAATCATTAAATTTCAAATGATTGCAGCGGTCCGACCCGGCCCCGTACTATGCGGGTTATGGAACGTAACGCCATTATTCGCTTTTCACACATCGATGGTGCGAGCATCGTTTTTTATCCGCGGTATTTCGAGATTCTCGGTGAGCTGTTCGAAGAGCTGCCATTTGCCAGCCCGCCGTTTGCCATGCAGACCAAATTTCTCAAACCGAATTACCTGGCCGACGAGTTGAGCGTTACATGCACGTCCGGCGATGACTGGAATTTTACCGGGCGCATGCAGGGCAACGATCATTTCATCATCGAATCGCTCGCCGGAGGCGGGCTGGACAACGCCGCACATCGGCCGACGAAGCCGGCATTCCAGGCCGACCCGATGAGGCTCGCGGCATGGACCACGGATTGCACCGGCTGCCTGCAGGTTTCACGATTCTACGAGCTGTTGAACGCGGCCGTGGAACAATGGTTTCCGCGAGCGCTGGACATGACGTTCCGCGAGCTGCATACGGTGCTCGGCGGCGGCATACCGACGGTTGCCATGCAAACGCGCTGCCGCGAACTGCCACGCGCCGGGGAAACCATCGCAATCTGGATTCGCCCGACCGGGATCGGCAACAAATCGCTTCAATACACCTGCTGGCTGGTTCGCGACGACGAGTGTCTGCTCGAAAACGTGCAAACAATCGTGTTCGTCAAGAGAGACGGCCGCGACTTCGAGACCATCCCGATACCCGACAAGATCCGCACCCGATTACAGGAACAGTATGTGGCGCCCTAAAGAAAGAATTAAATACAAGCCTCAGCCCGGGCCCTGGCCGACGCGCGAGGAAGCTGAGGCGTCACTTTTGTTCAGCCCGATCGACGTCGGCCCGATTACCCTGGAACAACGCACCTGGGTGCCGGCGATGGTGCCGTGGCGGGCGACGGAAGACGGCTTCATGACGAAGGATCTGCTCGACTGGTACGGTCGTTATGCCGAGGGCAAACCCGGCGCCATCGTCGTCGAGGCAACCGGCATACGCGACATCCCGAGCGGACCCCTGTTGCGCATCGGGCATGATCGATTCATCCCGGGATTGCGGGAGCTCGTCGAAACGGTTCGCGAGAGGAGCGAGGGCCAGTCCCGGCTTTTCATCCAGATCATCGATTTCTTGCGAATCAATCGCCGACCGCCGCCGGAGAAATATTTTCAGAAATACCTGCAGGTCACCGACGAACATCGCGCCTATTTCTATGACAAGCTGTCCGACGACGAGATACGTGCGAAGTTTTGCGAACTGAACGACGAGGCACTGCAGGAGGCACTGAGCCGGCGCGAATACGAAGCGCTCGCTTACGGATACCGCGAACGTGTCACCGATACGCATCTGCCGCACATACGCGAGTTGCCGCAAACTTTGCCGTCGCTGTTTGCCGATGCCGCAGTCAGGGCGCGCGAAGCCGGCTTCGACGGGGTCGAGCTGCATTACGCGCACGCCTATACCATGGCGTCGTTCCTGTCAGCCCGAAATACTCGCGACGATGGCTATGGCGGTGATCGCGCCGGTCGCGTGCGCTTGCCGATCGAGGTGTATGCCGCCGTGCGTAAAGCCGTAGGTGACGATTACGTTGTCGGTTGCCGTTTTCTTTCCAAGGATTGCATCGAACGCGGCTCGAGCGTCGAGGATTCGGCTTACTTCGGCGTAGAATTCGCACGTGCCGGCATGGACTTCCTGTCGTTGTCTCGCGGCGGCAAGTTCGAGGACGCCAAACAGCCGAAAGTCGGAGGTGCCGCCTACCCGTATACCGGCCGCAGCGGTTACGAGTGCATGCCGCAGTATATTTCCGACGAGAAAGGACCGTTTGGCCGCAATTTGCCGGCGGTCACCCGGATCCGGCACGCCATTCGCGAGGCAGGTTACGAGACGCCGGTGGTCGCTGCCGGCGGTATTCACGGGTTCGTCGAAGCGGAACGCATCCTTAAAGACGGCGAGGCCGACATCATTGCGGCAGCACGCCAGTCGATCGCCGATCCGGACTGGTACCTGAAAATGAAACTCGGCATGGGCGAGCAGATTCGCGTGTGTATCTACTCCAATTACTGCGAAGCGCTCGATACCAGGCACAAACAGGTGACCTGCGAGCTGTGGGATCGCGAAAACAAGGACGAGCCGGGCATTACGCTGTCGACGGACGGCCGCCGTCGCCTGCTGCCGCCGCACTGGTCACCGCCGTCGAGATGAGCGGTGCTCCGCAATTCGCAAGCGTACATGCCGCGTTCGCGGCCAGCGCCGAGCGATTTGGCGACAATGCGTTCCTGCGCGCCCCGCCCGGTAATACCGCGGATAACAATCCCGCCGGCATTTCCTACAGCTACCAGCAAACCAGGAAACGTGCCAAGGAGTTGACAGCAAACTACGCCGCGCACGGTCTCGACCACGGCAACCGGGTCGCGCTGATTCTCGACAGTCGCGTCGATGTCTACCTGCATTTGCTGGCGCTCAATGCACTCGGCGTGAGCATCGTGCCCCTGCACTCGCTTGGAACCGACGAGGACTTGCGATACATGATCCTGCACAGCGACTGCCGGCTAGTGGTCGCTGCCGACGACTATCGTGAGCGTGCGGCAACATTGCTGGACGGCAGCAGCGTTGTGCTCAGCGAGTCGGAGCTTGCCGATAGAACCGCGACCGCGCCCGAGGTGTCAACCGGCCCCGCTAGCGAGGCGGCGATCGTCTATACCTCGGGAACCACGGGCAAACCCAAGGCGTGCATGCTGTCGAACGAGTACTTCCTGGCGCTCGGTGAGTGGTACAACTCTCTCGGTGGTATTTGTGCCATGGACTCCACCGATCGCCTGTTGACGCCGTTACCGCCGAACCACATGAATGCACTGGCGACCTCGTTCATGGCCATGATGTTGTGCGGTGGCTGCGTCGTACAGCTCGACCGTTTTCATCCGCGTTCCTGGTGGCAGACCTGTCGCGAGGAAGGCGCGACCATTATTCATTGCCTCGGTGTGATGGTCGCCATTCTTCTGACCTTGCCCGAGGAAGCGTCCGACGATTTTTCCGGGCAAATCAAGTTCTGCTTCGGACCAGGCCCGGATCCGCGCCACCAGGCCAGGTTCGAGAAGCGCTTTGGTTTTCCGCTGGTCGACGCCTGGGCCATGACGGAAACCGGCGCCGGCGCCCTGACGATCGCGTACGAAGAGCCACGACACGTCGGCGAGCGTTGCATCGGCAAGCCGGGCGACTTCATGGAATACCGCATCGTCGACGAACAGGACAAAGACCTGAGCGCGGGTGAGGCCGGCGAATTGCTGGTGCGTTCGAAAGGCAAAGCGCCGCGACGCAATTTCTTCAGCGGCTATTACAAAGACGAAGCGGCTACCGAAGAAGGCTGGCGTGGCGGCTGGTGGCATACCGGGGACGTCGTCAGGCAGGGGCCGGACGGCAACCTGTTCTTCGTCGACCGGCGCAAGAACGTGATCCGGCGCAGCGGCGAGAACATTGCAGCAGTGGAAGTGGAGGCTGCGCTGTTGCAAAGTCCCGAAGTCAAGAATTGTGCGGTATGCGCCGTGCCCGACGAGCTGCGCGGTGACGAGGTATTTGCCTTCGTGATACCGGCTGCGGGAAATCCGAACGCGGAGCGCATATTCCGGCACTGTATGGAGCAGCTGACCTACTTCAAGACGCCAGGTTACATCGCATTCGTCGAGGAATTGCCGCTGACGGCATCGCAGAAAGTCAGCCGCGGCGACTTGAAGCGCATGGCCGCGGAGCGCGTCGCCAACAACGAGTGCATTGACCTCAGGACGATGAAAAGAAGAAAAGCCGGGTAAGTGGCGCAGGGGAATCACAATCGAAGCGATTACGGGGATGTCGTCGTCACGGCACCGGTGAGCGTCCCTTACGAGCGGTTTTCGCCCGAGCCTGCCCACTGGTGGCTGGCCAGGGCGCTTGCCGGGCTGGCCGGTAAATCCGGCTTGTCGGCCGGCGACGTCGACGGGCTGGGCGTGTCGTCGTTCACCCTGTTCCCGGATACCGCCGCCGGGCTTACGCAACACTTCGGGCTCAGCCCCCGCTGGCTCGATCATGTTCCGACCGGAGGCGCATCCGGCGTAATGACCTTGCGACGCGCCGCACGTGCCGTGCAGGCCGGTGACGCGAAGGTCGTCGCCTGCATCGCCGGCGACACCAATCATGTCGATTCCTTTCGGTCGATGCTGACCACCTTCAGCCGGTTTTCACAGGACGCGTCTTATCCCTACGGCGCGGGTGGGCCGAACGGCAGTTTCTCGCTGATGACCAGTCATCACATGGCGACCTACGGTACGCGACGCGAGGACTTCGCAAAGATCTGCGTTGCACAACGCGACAATGCGCTCAAGTATCCGCACGCGCTGATGAAAACGCCATTGACGATCGAGCAGTACATGGAGGCCCGGCCGATCGCCGATCCGCTGGTGCTGTTCGACTGCGTGATGCCTTGCGCGGGCGCCGAAGGTTTTCTGGTCATGCGCGAGCAGGACGCGAAAGCACAAGATCTTTCGTATGCGACGATTCTTTCGACGATCGAACGTCACAATGCGTTTGCCGACGATCCGATACAGATTCGCGGCGGCTGGGCCCTCGACGCCGACGAATTCTGGAGCATGGCGGGTATCGGGCCCGGGCAGGTCGACCTGTTGCAAACCTACGACGACTATCCGGTCATCAGCATCATGCAGATGGAAGACCTGGGCTTTTGCGACAAAGGTGCGGCCAGCGAGTTCATCGACGCCAACACCTTCACCGTCGACGGCTCGTTCCCGCACAACACCTCGGGTGGCCAGCTGTCGGTCGGCCAGGCCGGTGCTGCCGGCGGTTTTCTCGGGCTCGTCGAGGCACTTCGCCAGTTGACCGGCGAGGCGACGGACAACGCGGTAAAGGACGCCCGGGTCGCTGCCGTATCCGGGTTCGGCATTATCAATTTTGATCGCGGGTTGTGTTCCGGCGCGGTGTTGTTGCAAAAGGGCTGACGATGACTGAAGCGCTGCAACGTCCGCCCAGAAAAGACCCGCAAAAGCGGACCGTCTCGCCGACCCTGCCGCCGAACGCGCGCAGCCGCCGGGCCGTGTTTTTCTCCGCCGCCGCTGCACAGGGCCGGCTCATGCTGCAGGCGTGCAGCGCATGCGACCGGTTTACCTATCCTCCGCGCGAGCTGTGCCCGACATGCTGGTCGACGGAGCTCGAGTGGCGCGATATTGACGCTGGCGGCGTGCTCATCAGCGAAACCACGCTGCGCACCAGCGTCAACACCTATTTTCGCGAGCGTATGCCGTGGCGCATCGGCACCGTAAAACTCGACGCGGGGCCGGTGGTGGTCGCTCACCTGCACGGCGACGTTAAGCTTAACGAGCGGGTAACAATGATCGCCCGCACGGACAAATCGGGGCAGGGCGTATTGATGGCGTTGCCCGACAAGGAGACGGCCAACATGGCGGACGACAAACAATTGCGTGAACTGACCTGTAATCCGAAGCACCGGCGGGTGCTGGTGACCGACGGCCGCAGCGAACTGGGGCAAAAAACGGTGGCTGCGCTGGCGAAAGCGGGCGCGGCACGGATATTCGTCGGCATCGCCCAGGACTGGCGACCGTACCCGGGACAAGCCGAGCTGGCCGGCATGGATGGCGTGGAGATCATGCCGCTCGACGTCACCGATACCGTATCGGTCGACGAGCTGGCCGGCGAGATCGGCGGAAAAACCGATATCCTCATCAATACCGCCGAATATGTACGACCGGGTTCGGCGATGCAGAAAAACGGCATTCTCACGGCACGCGACGAGATGGAGACCAATTACTTCGGTTTGATGCGCCTGATCCAGGCGTTCGGGCCGGCGATGCGCGGGCGCGGCGCAGACGGCGATGTGAGCGCCTGTGCCTGGGTGAACCTGCTGTCTGTTTATGCCCTGTCAAACTGGCCGGTCTATGGCACCACGACCGCCAGCCAGGCCGCCGCGTATTCGCTGAGCCAGTGTCTGCGCAACGACTTTTCCGGCAGCGGCGTCAAGGTCATCAACATCTTGTTCGGACCGCTGGAAGAAAGCTGGCGGCAGCCGTTGCCGCCGCCGAAGGTCACGCCTGACCGGCTCGCAGACACGGTAGTGCATGCACTTACCCAGGGTCTCGAGGATGTGACGCTCGGACCGGTCGCGGAAGACATCGTGCGCCGATTCCGCGAAGATCCCTTTGTTCTCGAACGCGAATTGCGAATGAGCGGCGAAAGGCAGGCGGTATGAGCGACGCACACATGCTGACGAATCTCGCGACCGCAATGGCGGCAGGTAGAGTCGAGGTCATCGATCTCACGCACACGCTCGACCCGGAATTCCCGGTGATCGTGCTGCCGCCCGAATTCGGTCAGTGCGCGCCGTTTCGTGCCGAAGTCGTGTCACGCTACGACGAGCGCGGGCCGGGTTGGTACTGGCAGAATATTTCCATGTGCGAACACACCGGCACGCATTTCGATGCACCCGTCCACTGGATTTCGGGCAGGGACCTGCCGAACGCCTCGGTGGATTCGATACCCGTGGATGCATTCGTGCGACCGGCCTGCGTCATCGATTGCTCGAAAGAGTGTGCCAGTGACGAGGATTTTCTACTGGAGCCGGAGTTCATCGTGTCATGGGAGAAAGCGCACGGCACGATACCGCCTGGCTGCTGGGTCCTGATGCGTTCGGACTGGTCGAAAAAGACCGGCGCCGCTTATCTCAATATGCGCGAGGACGGCGCGCATTCGCCCGGCCCGTCCGGGGATGCGGTGAAATTCCTGGTCGAGGAAAGAGACATCGCGGGTTTCGGCACCGAAACCGTCGGCACCGACGCCGGACAGGCGGCGCACTTGACGCCGCCGTATCCTGCGCACTACCTGTTTCACGGTGCGGGCAAATACGGCCTGCAGTGCCTGAGCAATCTCGACCGCTTGCCGGCCACCGGGACGATCCTATTGTGCCCGCCGCTCAAGATCAAGAACGGCTCGGGTAGCCCGCTGCGCGTGCTGGCGCTGGTGGAGAGGAGTGACGCATGAGCACATCGACACCCGTTGCCCTGGTGACCGGCGGCAGCGCCGGCATCGGCGCGAGCATATGCAAGCACCTGCTGGACGACGGTTATCACGTATTGAATCTTTCCCGCCGCAAATCAGAATTGCACAGCGATCGCGTGACGGATGTCGAGGTCGACCTTTCGGATGTCGACGCGACACGCGCAGCCATCGACGGGCTGGCAAAGGAATACGAAATAACGAGCCTGGTGCATAATGCGGGCGTCATTCGCCCCGACCTCGTCGAAAACGTCAGGCTCGAGGATGTCGAGTACCTGTCCCGGCTGCACCTGTACACCAGCATTATTCTTGTGCAGGGTGTACTGAATGCGATGAAGGCGAAAAAGTTCGGGCGCATCGTCCTGATCAGTTCGCGTGCCATGCTCGGTCTGGAGACACGGACGGGCTACTCGGCGACCAAGGCAGGGCAGGTCGGCCTGGTCCGAACCTGGGCGATGGAGCTCGGCAAACACGGCATCACGGTGAACGCGGTCGCACCCGGGCCGATCGTGACCGACATGTTTACCGAAGTGGTACCCGAGGACAGCGACAAGGCCAGGCAAATTGCCGAGTCCGTGCCCGTCAAGCGGCTCGGTCGGCCCGACGACGTGTCGCGCGCGGTAATGTTCTTGTTGTCGCCGGATAACGGTTTTGTCACCGGACAGTGTATTTTTGTGTGTGGCGGCGCGAGCCTCGGCTCGCTCACATTGTAAAAGGAAGATGACTTGGCAAAAGGCTTGAAAATCGTATGTCTCGGCGGCGGTCCCGCGTCACTGTATTTTTCGATACTCATGAAAAAGCTTAACCCGGCGCATGACATTACCGTCATCGAACGTGGCGAACGCGGATCCACCTGGGGTTTCGGCGTGGTTTTCTCGGACGAGACGCTCAGGGGCTTCATGGATGCCGATGCGCAAAGCTACAAGCGTATCGTCGAGCAATTTGCCTACTGGGGCGGCATCGACAACAAGATTCACGGCAAGACCATCAATTCCCAGGGTCACGGATTCTGCGGGATGTCGCGTCTGAAACTGCTCAATATCTTCCACGACCGGTGCGAGGAGCTTGGCGTCAAGCTCAGGTTCAATACCGACATAACGGACGTGGACCAGCTCGAAATCGACAAGCACGACCTGGTCGTTGCGGGCGACGGTATCACGTCGATGATTCGCGACACCTACCAGGACGAGTTTCAGACCACTCTCGACTGGCGCGCCAACAAATTCTGCTGGCTTGCGACGACCAAACCGCTGGACGACTTCACTTTCGTGTTTACAGAAAACGAGCACGGCTGGTGGTGGGTCCACGCCTATCGCTATGAAGAGGGCATGACCACCTGGATCGTCGAAACCAGCGAAAAGACCTGGGCTGCGGCCGGCATGGACAAGTCCTCCGAGGAACAAACCAAGGCCTATTGCGAGGAAGTGTTCAAGGACGTTCTCGACGGGCATCCGCTGATCACCAATCGTTCCGTGTGGCGAACATTTCCGGTGGTGCGCAACGAAAAGCTCTATTACAAAAACATCGTATTGCTCGGCGACGCCGTACGCTCGGCGCATTTCAGCATCGGGTCCGGCACCAAGCTGGCCATGGAGGACGCGATCGCACTCGCCTCGTATTTCGGGGAATCCGGCAACGACGTCAATGCCGCGCTCGAGAAATACCAGAGCATTCGCAAGGACGAAGCAGATCGATTGCAACGCACGGCCGTAGTTTCGCTGAGCTGGTTCGAGCACATCGACCGCTATGCGAGCACGCAATCGGCAGAGCAGTTCACATTCAACATGTTGTGCCGGGCGAAGCGCATAACCTACGAAAACCTGCGTTTGCGTGATCCCGGATACATTCAGAGCGTCGATCGCTGGTTTGCAATACAGGCAAAGGCCGATACCGGTTTCGCCGACATCGACACGGAGCAGCCAACGGTACCGGTGTTCCAACCGTTCAGGATCGGCAACATGCGGGTCGAGAACCGCTTCCAGTTGTCCGCCATGTGCCAGTACTGTGCGCAGGACGGCAATCCGACCGATTGGCATTTCATGCATTACGGAGAACGCGGCGTGGGCGGTGCCGGTTTGCTCAACAGCGAAATGATATGTCCGTCGGCCGACGGCAGGATCACGCCGGGTTGTTCCGGTCTGTGGAGCGACGAGCAAACGGAGAAATGGCAACGCATTGTCGAATTCGTGCACTCGAACAGCAAGGCGAAATTCTGTGCCCAGATCGGTCATTCCGGGCGCAAGGGCGCAACCTGCCTGCCGTGGCAGGGAGGCATCGATGAACCCCTGCCGGAAGGCGGCTGGGATATCATCGCTCCGTCGCCGCTGCCGTACCTCAAGCACAGCGTCGTACCGCGCGAGGCGACGATGGACGACATGGACAAGGTAGTGGCCGATTTCGTGACCTCGGTCGAAAACGCCGAACGTGCCGGGTTCGACATGATCGAGCTGCACATGGCGCACGGTTACCTGTTGTCGTCTTTCATCAGCCCGGTGACCAACCGGCGCACGGACGAGTTTGGCGGCAGCATCGAAAATCGCATGCGCTTCCCGTTACGGGTGCTCGAGGCATGCCGTGCTGCCTGGCCTGCCGACAAGCCGGTAAGTGCCCGTATTTCTGCGACCGATTGGGTCGAGGACGGCCTGTCCGAAGCCGACATGCTGGCGGCCGCATCGATGCTCAAGGACAGCGGCCTCGATATCATCAACGTATCGACCGGCCAGGTAACCAAGGATGAGGACCCGATTTACGGACGCATGTTCCAGGCACCGTTCGCCGACCAGATCCGCAACGAGGTCGGCCTGCCGACGATTGTTGCCGGAAACATTACGACGGCCGACCAGGCCAACACACTGATCGCGGCTGGCAGAACCGACATCGTCGCCTTCGGTCGTATGATCATGAACCAGCCACATTTCGTGTTGATGGCGGCGGCGCACTACGGCCACAATGACCAGTTCTGGGCGCCGCAGTACCTGTCCGGCAAGAACCTCGCGGAAATCCTGGCCGAAAAGGAAAACGAGGAGATGCTGGAGTTGCGAACCGCAGCCAAGCCGCCGAATCCGAGCGAAGCGCTGGCGATAGCCGTTGCGCGAGGGGAAATACTACAGCGTTGAGCGGGATAAGGAATCGCGGCTAAAGCCGCTCCCACGGGCGAAATTCTGCAGCGCTGAGGGATAATATGGCATCGCGGCTGAAGCCGCTCCCACGGGCTAAAGCCGCTCCCAAGGGGAAATATTGCAGCGCTGAGGGAGTTTGAAATATGAGTTACAGCAATCAACAACTGAAACAGCTGGTACAACCGACGCGCTTTCACCGCAAGCTTTATACAGATCCGGAAATATTCGACCTGGAGATGGAGCGCATCTGGGGTCGTTCGTGGATCTATATCGGCCATGAGAGCCAGGTGCCGGAAGCCGGCAGTTACATCACCCTGAATTACGGCAAGATGCCGGTCGTCATGGTGCGCGACAAGAAAAACGAAGTGCACGTATTGCACAATCGCTGTGGGCACAAGGGTACGAAGCTGGTCGACAAGCGCTGTGGCAAAATCGGCGGATTTCGCTGTTGCTATCACGGCTGGACCTACCGACTCGACGGCAAGCTGCTCGGAGTGCCGCACCTGGCGGGCTACGAAGGCACCGGCTTCGACAAGGAAGATCCCCAGTACAGCATGCAGAAGCTCGCGAAATACGAAAGCTACCGCGGCTTCGTGTTTGCCACCATGAACCCGGACGCGCCTGACCTGAAAACCTGGATGGGCGGCGCTGCCGCGGTGATGGATAATTTATGCGACCGCGCACCGGAAGGGGAAGTGGAAGCCGCCGGCGGTATCCTGCGCTACGTGCACGAGTGCAACTGGAAGCCATTTCTCGAAAACCTCAACGACACCATGCACCCTATGGTCGTGCATCGTTCCGTCGTCGATGCCGCAGAAGACTACATGCGCACCTTGCCCGAGGATTCCCCGCGCCGCGACGAGGCGGAAATCCTTCCGCCATTCGGCCAGTCCTACGAGTACATGGAAGACATGGGCATCACCGGGTTCAAGTACGGTCACCACTACGACGGCGGCCAGCACAGCATACACAAGGACTACTCGCTGGATCCCGATTACGAGGCGGCAATGATCAAGGCCTACGGCAAGGAGCGGATGCACGAAATCCTGTCGTTCAACACCCACAATACGCTTTACTACCCGTCGCTGACGATCAAATCGGCGGTGCAGAACATCCGCGTCGTGCGACCGGTGGCCTACAACAAGACGGTCATCGAGACACATTCGTTTCGCCTGAAGGGTGCGCCGGATTCGATGTTGCAGCGCACGCTCTTGTATTCGCGACTGATCAATGCAAACGGCTCGATGGTCGGCCCGGACGACTTGGTCGCCTATGAGCGCATCCAGGAAGGGTTGAAATCGAACGGCAGCGACTGGATCGAGATGCACCGCAATTTCGGCCGCGACGAGGTACTGGAGGACCGCACAGTCGGCAAGGGCACCAGCGATCTCGATGTGCGCACACAATATGCCGCCTGGACCGAATACATGACGGGGACCTGACATGACCAGCGTCATCGCGAGCACCGAGTCGCTCCGCGAAATTGAGCGACTCTTGTACAAGGAGGCATCGTTCCTCGACCGGCCGGACCTCGACCGCTGGATCGAGCTTTACACAGACGACGGCACCTACTGGATGCCTGCTATCGAAGACCAGGAAGACCCGCTCAATCATATTTCGCTGTTCTACGACGACCGCGTCATCATGGAAGTCCGGCGTCGTAATTTCGTCCACCCGCGGGCGGCATCGAAGGACTACAAGGTCCGCTCGTCGCACATCATCTCCAACATCCAGGTGCAGGAGATGGACGAGAAGACCGGCAACTGCACGGTCACGTCAAATTTTCATTGCTTCATGTATTACCGCGATAAGCAGACGCCGTTCGCGGGGACCTATACCCATGAGCTGGTCCGCGATGGTGACAGCTACAAGATTCGCCACAAGCGGGTCGACCTGATCAACTGTGACGCCGAGCTCGCATCGATCATCATCTACGTCTGAATCACGTCGATGAAGTTTGCCAGTTTCCGGGTTGACGGACGGGATAGCTTCGGCGTCGCCGCGCCGCAAAACCGCATTGTCGACCTGGGTATCGCCGCCGGCGCGCCACGGTCATTGCTGGCGCTGATCGAGGCCGGCGAGGCCGGCCTCGAATTCGCCTCGTCTGTCGCCGACAACGAGAAAGACGCCGTCGTAATCTCACAAGCAACCCTCGAATGGCTACCACCCGTAGTACGCCCCGGAAAGATTTGCGGCATTGCCATGAACAACTCGGCAAGCAACGAACGCAAGATCAGCGCGCCGGATCATCCCGCTTTTTTCTTGAAACCGGCATCGTGCCTGATCGGCCACAAGGGTACGCTCGAAATCCGCTCCTATTACGGCAGCGTGCATCCGGAGCCGGAGCTGGCCGTCGTAATTGGCCGCACGGCGAGAGACGTGGACGCCGTAAATGCAAACGACCACATCTTCGGTTATACGATATTCAATGACTTCACCGGCAACGGCATGCGCGCCGAGGACCTGTTCCACTATTACGCGCTGTATTCGTCGGCCGACGAATCCGGGAAACTGCAACGGCGCGAACAGCATCTCTCATATGCCGGGCGATACAAGGGCAGCGACGGATTCGGCGCCATGGGGCCGTGGCTCGTCACCCGTGACGAAATTCCCGACCCCGATAATCTCGACGTGACCTGCAAAGTCGCTGGCGAACCGGTCGCCGAGGACAGCACCCGTTACTACAACTACAAAGTTGCCGAAATCCTGAGCTTCCTGAGCCAGTTCCAGACGCTGCATCCCGGTGATGTCATATCCTGCGGCACCGCGTTCAAACCGTCGGCCAAGCGCAAATCCATTCACCATGCCAACCTGCAAAACGTCGACGGACCTGTGGAGGTTTCGATCAAAGGCCTGGGCACGCAGGTGGTTCGAGTCCTGAAAAAGGAAGCCGCCATCGGTCGATGGCGGCTCGAGTAGAAAAGGTCGAGCCGGCGAAATTAAATTGCCGGATCCGCCCTGTTTTTATATTACTTAGTTTCCGCCAGCAGGCGACATGTGCGTGTGGGCAATGCCCCAGCGGCCACCTTCCTTGACCAGCACCAGCGTGACCCAGTTCGGGTTCCCGCCGGCAGGCGGCTGGTTGTGCGGAAGCACCGTGAATGTGCGCACGAAGCTGGCGACCGCGGTGTTACCGTAGATTGCAACATGTGGTGATTCGATCGTAGTAATCCATCGGGTCTTGCCGCCATTGACTGCCTCCATAGCGGCTCGCGTTTCCTTCTGGATCATCATGTTTTTCGCATTATCAGTTTGCCGAATGTTGGTGATCATGACCCTGTCGTCGCGAATCAACCTGCTTTGCGCGTCCAGATCTCCCTCAGTATCGCCGTAGCGGGATATCAACGACATGATGTCATCCATATCATCGGCCATGGCCGCAGGCGCAAACGCCAGGCCAGATAAAACAAGTAGCAACGTTGCCAAACGAGCGCCCTTCTCAAGTATCCACATTTCGGTTCTCTCCATCGTTATTATTGGAATTTAACGCGGCGCCAGGATCCGGCACACCAGCTATGGATCATGCGCAGCTCCCTTAACAGTAGCAGACAAAAAGCCAACGGCAATGCGCTTTGATTGCTGCATATTGCTGGTCAACAGCGGCTGCCTCTCCTATGCTTGGGCCGATAATCAATAAAAACAGCAACAAAGGGGACGTTATGATGCTCGATTTCTGCCAGCGAATGCCTGCCGTGCGCTGTACCCTTGCGATTTCCTGCCTGATCCTCGGCGCATGCAGCCGGGAAGCACCGAGCGAGGCAGCCGGGGAACCACCGGGGGTGCAGGCGGTACAGCGAAAAACGGCGCTGGTCGATGGGGCACGAATCCGCGATGCCGATTCGGAGCCCGGCAACTGGCTGAGCAACGGGCGGACCTATTCCGAGCAACGCTACAGCCCGCTCGATCAGGTTACGGAAGCCAACGTCGCTGACCTCGGCCTGGCCTGGTACCTCGACCTTGACACCAATCGCGGCCAGCAGGCATCGCCGCTGGTCGTCGACGGCGTCATGTATTCGACCAGTGCCTGGAGCAAGGTACAGGCCATTGATGCCGCGACCGGGGAACTCCTCTGGCAATACGATCCGCAGGTGCCGAAGGAATGGGATTCCAAGTCCTGTTGCGGCGTGCAAAATCGCGGCGCGGCCGTATGGAAAGGGCGGGTGTATGCCGGCACGCTGGACGGCAGGCTGATCGCCATCGATGCGGCAAGCGGTGAGCTCGCCTGGGAAACGCAGACCACCGACCGCAGTTTCCGCTATTCCATCACCGGTGCGCCGCGCATCGTCAAGGACAAAGTCATCATCGGCAACGGCGGTGCCGAATACGGCGTTCGCGGTTACGTCACGGCCTACGACACGGAGACCGGCGAACAGGTATGGCGATTCTATACGGTGCCGGGCGATCCCTCGAAAGGCTTCGAAAACGACACCATGAAAATGGCGGCAGAGACCTGGACCGGCACCTGGTGGTCGCAGGGCGGTGGTGGTACCGCATGGGATTCGTTCGCCTACGATCCGCAGCTCGAACTCTTATATATAGGTGTCGGCAACGGTTCGCCCTGGCCGCGCGCATTGCGCAGTCCCGGCGGTGGCGACAACCTTTTCCTTTGCTCGATCGTCGCCGTGCGACCCGACACGGGTGAGTATGTGTGGCACTACCAGACCGTGCCCGGCGATACCTGGGATTACACGGCGGTACAGCACATGATCCTCGCCGACATCGAGATCGACCGGCGGCTGCGCAAAGTCATTATGCAGGCGCCGAAAAACGGCTTCTTTTACGTCCTCGATCGTGAAACCGGCGAGTTCATCTCGGCAGAGAACATCATGCCGGTCAACTGGGCCACGCATATCGATCCGCACACGGGACGTCCGGTCGAGACCGAGTTCGCACGCTATGACGAAACAGGAAAAGCCGTGAAGATCGTGCCGGGACCGGGCGGCGCCCATAACTGGCAGCCGATGTCCTACAGCCCGGATACCGGACTCGTTTACATTCCGGCGAAGCAGCAGCCGTATGTGTATTTTCTCGATGAGGGATTTAAGTTTCGCGCGACCGGCGTCAACCTGGGTGTCAACAACTGGGACATCAACCCCGCCGACTTCCCCCTGAACGTGGACTTCCTGCCGGAAGACCAGGGTCGCCTGCTTGCCTGGAACCCGGTAACACAGCGCGAGGTATGGCGCGCGCCGAATCCGGGATCGCACAATGGTGGCGTACTGTCGACCGCGGGCAACCTGGTATTCCAGGGCAATGCCGATGCCGAGTTCGTCGCTTATCGCGCGACCGACGGCGAACGACTCTGGACATTCGATGTGCAAAGCGGCATCACGGCGCCACCGGTGACGTATGCCGTCGACAACGAACAATATGTCGCCGTCCTCGCCGGCTGGGGATCGATATATGGAATGCTGCTCGGCGAAGTCCTGAATCCGGATGGTGACAAACGCAACATCAGCCGCGTGCTGTCTTTCAAGCTCGGCGGAAGAGCAGAGCTGCCGCCACCGCCGCCAATGCGCGCAAGGTCGGAACCGCCGCCGGCATTCGGTGACGAGGTCATGGTGGAGGAGGGGCGCGTTCACTACGCGAGAAATTGCGCGGCGTGTCACGGCATCAATGCCGTCAGCGGCGGGACGCTTCCGGATTTGCGGTACACACCGATGCTGGCGACGGAGGATGCCTGGCGTTCGGTCGTTATCGACGGCGCGCTAGCCGATCGCGGCATGATTTCATTCGCGGACAATCTGACGGCACCTGAAGCCGAGGCCCTGCGGGCATATGTCGTCAATCGCGCCCATGAAGCCAAAAGTGCAAATTAAAAAAACAGGAATCTGATGATGGAAAACCTCTCCGTTTTACTGACCCTCGATAACCCGGTATTTCACACTTACCTGATCGCGGCCTGCGTCATGATCCTGAAACTGATGCTGCAGCCGTGGATGACCGTGTATCGCATGGTCAAGGTCGGTGGCGGATACCGCGCGCCGGAAGACCTGAAGAAGACACCGCTGAATCCGAACCCGGACCCGTCGCAGCTCGAGGTCAACGAATATGTCGATCGTTCGCGCCGCCTGAACCTCAACGACCTGGAAAGCATCCCCGCGTTCCTGGCTGCCGGTCTCCTGTTCGTGCTGGTCGATCCGCCGCTGTTGCTCGCGCAGATCCTGATCTGGACCTATGTGGCGTCGCGCGCGGTGCACTTCATCGCTTACACGACAGCGCAGATTCACGATATCCGTGCTTTCTGCTGGACCTGGAGCTCGCTCGCGGTGATTGTCATGGCGGGATACACCCTGGCGCGGATTGTCTAGGTGCTCCACCGGTTCGCGACGCATGCACTGCGGAAGGAAGGTTATCCGCGCGCACTGCGGCGAGTGACGCGTCTACTGTGGTTTGTACCGTTGCTGCTGATCAGTGCAACGTGTCGTGCCGATAAGGACCAACAGGCGGATGTGCTGATGCTGGCGCTGCCGGCGAGCGCCTACGTATTGACCCTCGTGGAGGATGACGATGAGGGAGCCTGGCAGCTGACGAAATCCCTCGGCGCTGCTGCCCTCGCCACGCTGGCGCTCAATGCGCTGATCGAAGACGACGCACCCAATGGCAGCAGTGACGATGCGTTTCCATCCGGTCATGCAACCATCGCGTTCGGCACCGCCGCCTTTATTCAACGACGTTACGGCTGGAAGAGAGGTTTGCCCGCTTACCTGGTCGCGTCCTACACGGGCTGGCTGCGGGTCGAAACCGACGATCATGACTACACGGACGTACTCGGCGGTGCCGCCGTGGGAATCCTTGCTTCGTATCTGTTGACAGACCGTTTTGCCGACAATGTGCGGGCATCGGCCTGGAGCGACGGACAGGCCCTGGGGTTGCGCGTCGACATACGCTGGTAAGCAAACCCCGGCGACTGCGAAGGCTGCGATTCGCAGGCGCGATGCGCCAAACGCGCAATGCGGGCATGTTAATATGCGGTTCGAACACCATGACCAGAGCGAATTTCTTACCTGTCCGATCTGTGCTTTGCAGCTCGATGCTGATGCTGGCGGCGTGCAGCTCGTCGCCGGTGGTCAATGACGGGCAAGGTCCGGAACTTGCGAGTGATGCTTCCACAGCACAGGAAGTCGCAGAAGCCGCGGGACTGGGTACGGTTGACTATGTCGATAATAACCGCAGCACGTGTAAAAAACGGCGCCAGACGGGTTCCGGAATTCGCAGATCGTCCTGTGGCAGGTATCTCGAGTCGCGACCGATAAGATCCGTCACCCGTGACGATCCGGCATTACTCGGCTCCGGCGTCGGCGTGTCCAGCGGACCTAACGACTGAAGCGAAAACTCGTCCGCAGGTCGGCGATGACGACGTCGGGCGCGGTGACTGGACCATGGTTACCGGCGGGAGCTCGCTACTTTCTCAAAACAGCGGCGTTCTGCGTCGAACGTGTCGCGATTTCCGCATCGCAGCTGAAGTCGTAGATCGGCGAGTCGTCGGCCATTCTGTACCAGACGACGTTTGCGGTAAACGGTTCGCTGAGATACACGGGATCCGTCACCGTGTATTCGAGCGTCAACACCGACGCGTCCTCGTTGACCGTGTATTTTTCGATGAGTCTCTTGCGCGCGCTGGACGGAATTTCGTAGCCGTTGCCGTTGGGATCCCAGCTCGAGGCGAGGCCACCGGAGAGCGCGGGGAAGCCGACGGATTCGATGATCAGCGCGTCGTTTTCGTACCTGCCGGTACGCAAGCCGAAGCTCGGGTCGCTAATGTTCGGCACGTTCGAGCCGAGCGTGACTGGCCGATACACCCTTGCGTACTCATGGAAAATTTCGACGAAGTCGCCATCCCGCTTGATCTCGTAAACGTAGGGAATCATCAGCAGCGACGGAAGGTTCGATGGCACGCATTTGGACGACGAATTCATCTTCGGGTCGGCATCCCGCCATGCCTGCAACCCGGCCTCGCTCAGCGGCATTGGCGAAGCTGCTACCTTCTGACCGGTAATGAAGGTCATCCACTTGCCGGTAAAGCGGTCGACGCCGGTAACATCGGTACGCGTATTTTCGCCCGCGTATTCCGGGGCCTGGCGGATCGAATTGAGTATCTCGAACTGCTCGCCCGTCGCCGTTTCGATCTCCGCGCCGAACAGCAGCAATTTCTCCGGCTTGCGGCTGCGAGGGCCGCGGAACATGACCGGATCGCCGACTTTCAGCGTCTCGTTCGAGATTCCGAGTCGCCTGAGAATGGGTACGGCGTGTGCCTCGACCTCCCAGGTTTCGGTCTCGCCGTTTTCATTGACCACATCGACCTCGAAAAACGAATGCGGGCTGCGCATTTTTACGTCCGAGAGCACGCCGTTGATCTGCACGATGTTGCCGGTGTCGTAGTGGGTCGCGAAGGAATGGTGGCTGCTCGCTGCCGTCGACAGCAATATCAGGGCGGCGGCTACAATCGATGACCTGACGTTTTGCATTGTTCCCAAGACCTTATCGAATGAGCAGGACTTCCTGGTTCACCGGATACAGCCATTCTACACCCCGTTCGGTGACGATGGCGTCGTCCTCCAGCGGAATACGCAGTTTCTTGCCGCCCCATTCCGGTATTGCGGTGTAGGCAAACAGTTCGATCGAGAACAGGTTGGTCGGCTGGATCATGTAGGTCATGCGTTCCGGGTTGAACCAGGCAATCGACGGGCCGATGCCGTGACCGAGGTTGCCGACCGAATGGCAGCCGATGATGACGTCGATGTTGCGCGGATCGTCTGTCGGTTCGTTGAACGTTTCCATGACCCGGAAACCGGCTTCGTTGATACGTGCGTTGAGAATGTCGAAAGTCTCGCCCGCCGTTTTGCCTGCCTTGATGTTTTGTTTAAGGATGTCTCGTACGGCTCGACCGTTATCGAACGCGTTTTGATAGGAGGCCGGTAAATGCGTCTCGCCTTCCTTCAAGACATAAGCGTGGCGTTTGATATCGGTGTAGAAATTCAGATACCCAACGCCCCAGTCGATGGCCAGGAAGTCGCCGCGCTGGATGACGTGGTCGTCGGACAGCGCCACGAATCCGTCAGGGCCGGTGATGTACACCGACGGCATGCCGAAAGACGTATCCAGGTTGTTCTCGAATTGCTGCTCGCGCATCCACCAGGCGACATCGGCAAGCGTCGTTTTTCCAGGCGTGATGACCTCGTTCGAAAACGCCCGTTCCGCAATATTGCGGGACATTTCTCCGGCCCACGCAAACGCTGCGATCTCGGAAGCGACCCGCCGCGAGCGGAAATCAGATGCGAGTTTTTCCGCCGATACGAAGCGACTTGCGAATTCTTCGCCGAGTTCTTCGCTGAGTTTCTGGTAACTCGTGTGGCTCAGGCCATCGGCAGCGCCGATGTTGCGTGCATAATTCAAGGCGATGGTGCGCGGATTGCGTTGCGTGACGAAATCGCGGAGTTCTGCGCTGCTGCCGATGATGTCGTAGGCGCCGTTTTCCTCGACCAATGCAGTGCCGACCCCCAGGATGGCACGTTCGATGCGGCCTTCGCCGCGGTCCGTAAAGATGTAGTAGCCGTAATCGCCGACATAGCCCTTGCCGAAATCCTCGGTCAGCGGATCCTCGTAGCCTTCGCGATTGACGGTGATCCACATATCGACGCCGTTTTCACGCATGACTTCGGGCAGGACGAGGTCGAATTTCTCCTGGCGAATCTGGTTCATGCGTTCCCAGCGCCGCTGTGCCTCGCCTTTGGCGTAGGCTGCGTTGACCGCGACGGCGACGAGGGAAATTAAAAGCAAAACGCGACTGAATCGCATGTTTCGGCCCTTTGTTATCAGAAGAGACCGGTTATTCGGCCGTCTTGCGTTACATTGATTTGTTCCGCTGCCGGCACGCGGGGCAGTCCCGGCATGGTCATGATAGCGCCGCAAATGACGATCAGGAATTCCGCGCCGGTGGCAAGCCTGAGTTCGCGTATCTGTACGTCATGCCCGGAAGGCGCGCCGAGCAGTTGCGGGTCCGTGGAGAAACTGTACTGCGTCTTGGCCATGCAGATCGGGTACCGGCCGTAGCCCTGTTCCTGGAACTGCGCAAACTCCTGGCGGATTTTCTTGTCGGCCTGGATGTCATCGGCACCGTAGATAGAACGAGCAATACGCCGCGCCTTGTCCCAAAGCGGCAGATCGTCCTTGTACAACGGTCGAAATTGCGATTTGTGATTATCGACCAGGTCGATCACCTGCTCGGCAAGCTCGGCGGCACCTTCGCCACCGTTTTCCCAGTGAGAGGACACGACACAATCAACGTCGAATTCCTTGCAATAGTTCTTGATAGCCAGGTGCTCCGCCTCGGTATCCGAAACGAAGTGATTGATCGCAACGATCACCGGTACCCCGAATTGCCCGAGATTGCGGATGTGCCGGCCGAGGTTGGCGCAGCCGCGAATGACCGCGTTGGCATCTTCCTTGTTCAGGTCGTCTTTCGCCACACCGCCGTGCATCTTGAGGGCTTTGGTCGTTGCGACGAGAACCACGGCGTCGGGGTGTAACCCGGCTTTTCGGCACTTGATATCGAAGAACTTTTCCGCGCCGAGGTCCGCGCCGAATCCGGCCTCGGTGACTACGTAGTCGGCGAGCTTCAGAGCCGCCTTGGTCGCGATCACCGAGTTGCAGCCATGCGCGATGTTCGCAAACGGCCCGCCATGCATCAGTGCCGGATTGTTCTCCAGCGTCTGCACCAGGTTGGGTTGCAAGGCATCGCGTAACAATGCCGTCAATGCACCCTCGGCCTTCAGGGCATCGGCACGTACCGGCTTTTGGTCACGCGTGTAACCGATGGTGATACTGCCGATGCGTTTGCGCAGGTCCTCGAGGTTCTCCGCCAGGCAAAAGCAGGCCATTATTTCCGATGCGACAGTGATATCGAATCCCGCCTCGCGCACGACTCCGTTGTGGAAACCGCCGAGCCCCGAGGTAATCATTCGCAATGCGCGTTCGTTCATGTCGAGAACGCGACGCCAGGTGACGCGGCGTGGATCGATATTGAGCTGGTTGTCCCAGTGCATGTGGTTGTCAATCACGGCGGCCAGCAGGTTGTGCGCCGCGCCAATCGCGTGGAAGTCACCCGTAAAGTGCAGGTTGATATCCGTCATCGGCACCACCTGCGCGTAACCGCCACCCGCGGCGCCGCCTTTCATGCCGAAGCAGGGGCCGAGGCTTGGCTCCCGGAGGCAGACGATTGCTTTCTTGCCGATCTTGTTCAACCCGTCGCCGAGCCCCACTGTCGTGGTCGTCTTGCCCTCGCCCGCGGGCGTGGGCGAAATCGCGGTCACAAGGATCAGTTTGCCGTCTCCATTGCTACTCAGGCGCGACAGGCAGTCATAGGAGATCTTCGCCTTGTCGTGGCCATAGGGAATGATCTCATCGGCAGCCACGCCAATGCTTTCGGCAACTTCCTGGATCGGCAGCTTGCTGGCCGCCTGTGCGATCTCGATATCTGGCAGGTGTTTTTTCATGGGGTCGATCCGACGGCAGGAGTGGATTGATTGTTGGACGTTTTTTTGCCGTGACGGCAGGCGATACTATGTGAAAATTGGCGTCGCCGTCCAGCGCGACGAGCTCCGGTATTGCCGCCTAATCGGACGTGCCGCCGATCGAATAGCGAAAGCCGACGCCGACGATGAGCAGGTCGTCGTCATACGGGTCGGCGCCCAGCGTCAGTACCTCGGGAATCGTTGCCGGCTCGACGTTCTGCAAAGCCCAGTCCTCCGATTCGAGGCGTTGATAGCGCAGGCTAAAGTCGAACTTGCTGCGCTCGGAGCGCTGCCAGGTGAGCCGTGCGCGCAGGTAGTCGAGCGTCGACTCGAGATCCGGAAACGCGCTGATCCCCGCGGTGGCGGTAGTCAACAGGATCTCCGAGGTGCCGTCGGAACGCAGGTAATCGAACTCGAAATCGAAACGATCGGCGATGTTCTGTGCTCGAAAACCGGCCCCGTAGGTATAGAAATCGTCGCGATTGGTGGCGCGCCAGTCCGGTAAGTCGAATTGCTCGCTGCCCGCCTGCAGGGATTCGAGGTTTTGATAGCTGCCGGTCAGGTATAGGGATTTGTTGTCGTCAATACTCCAGCTCAGGTCGGCCGCCAGCTGAAGATCGTCGCCGTCGAGCAGGCCGAGTCGCGACTGCGAATACTCGTCGTCGGCGTAGGAACCCTTGAAGGTCAGGCTGACCGGAACTTCCGGCAGCGCCACGGCAATGGTCAATTCGCCGAAACGACGATAGCGATACGCGAGGTGGTATTTACGAAGCAGCGGATTCTGGCCAAGCATCACCGCGAAATCTTCGTTGTAGCGATCGATGTCGCGTTCCGATGCGCCTCCGCGGACGCTCAATTGAATGACGGGGTTCGGTTGCCATCGCAGGCGTCCCCAGCCACTGTCTTCCGTTTGCTCAGCGACTTCCTGGAAATCGCGGTCAACTTCCTTGCGGTCGTATCCGCCGGAAACGCGAAGCGAATCAAACAGGCGGTATTCGCCACTCAGGCTGAACGCAGCCCTTTCGAAGCTGTACGGGATATTGGTCTCGGACTCGACCGAAACGAACGAGTCGGCGATGATGCGCGTCCACATATCCTGCGCGGTATTGCTGTCACGCTCGTCGAAGCGGTAGGAGACTTTGACACGCCCCTTGTCGATTATCCTCGAGGTCAGGGACAGAGCGACGTTGCGCGTATCGACGTCGGCATCCAGGTTGCTGCGCGGCAACGGAGCGGCGCTGAGGTTTCCGTTGATCGTGTAGGGCAGGAAGTTTGCGTCCTGTTGCATGCGGCCGGCTGCCAGGGAATAAGCGACGACGGTCGAATACGACGCGAAGCGGTAATTTCCGGATAGCGACAATTGCATGAAGTCGTTGTCCGGCGCCCGCGCAAGCCTGCCGAATTCGGCGCCAGGAACGGTGGTGAACGGGGATTCCCAGGTCAGGCTGTCTGAGTTGTTGTCGAATTGCGAGAGGTAATAGTCGAGTGCGATGAATCCGTTGTCCCCCGAGTATCGGACGCCCAACTCGCCGATGTCGGTGACGTAGTCGAACGGGCCGGGCAAATGGCTCGATTGCGTGAAATAGCTGCCGCTGATCAAATCGACGCCATCGCGTTCCTCGCGCCTCAAACTTGCCGAAACGGCGATGCGTCCGCTAGCCAGGTACTCGCCGCCTAGCAGCCAGGTTTGGCGTTCGCTTTCGATATTACGGCGCATCAGGTTTGCATCGAGTTCTGTGAAGCCCGAGGTCAGCGGCGCTTTGACCCAAGCGGCCGGCAGGGACAGGCTGTCGTTCGAGGCCTGCCGGAAGATTGTGTCGCTCGTAAAATAGCGATGATGCGGTAATTGCCGGTAGGCTACCTCGTAGCCGAAGGTGCCCTGGCGGCCGCCACGCAATTCTGCGTACCGCGAGTCGAGCCCGAGGTCCTCGACGTGCCAGCTCAGCTGGTGCGTGTCACCCGTGATCGAACCGTCACCATCGATGGCAACAAAGGCACCTTCTTCACTGTAGCCGCTCGCATCACCGAAATACGCCGAGTCGTCGCTGACGCTGCCGGCACCGATCGACAGGTCTGCGTGCGTGCCCGTGGCAAACGGACAAAACTCGCAACTCCATTCACTCGTATCGACTTGCTGCGAATGTGCCGCCTGTACGGCGAATACACCGAGAGCAAGTGTTAAAAGCTTTGCCAATGTCGAGCTGCTTAGGCCGTGCATTTCGTTTCCTGGTAATGATTCTTCTATCGACACCCGAACTGCTATCGCATGAGCTTGGAACCCGATGGATGGTTTGAGCCGTGCACCTGTTCGTGACAGTTCATGCAGCTTTGTCCCAGCAGGAACTGTGACGGCATGCCGTCCGCGAGCCCCCCTGGGCCCTGCGGGATGCTGGGATGCCCTGCCGGCGCATGGCAACTCTGGCACAGCAATGGCGCCCGGCTGGTCAGCATGCCCGGGTGATTCGATCCGTGCGGTGCGTGGCACAAGCCGCAGTCCTCGCTGACCGGGACGTGTTCCCAGAGGTACGGGCCGCGCTTTTCGGCGTGACAGTCATAGCAGGTGTCGTTGAGGGTCTGGCGCACCAGCTGCAATGCCGTTGTGTCCCCGTGCGGGCTATGACAGCCCGAGCAGTCCATCTTTCCTTCGAGAAACGGATGGGAAAATGCCTTGAGCGTTTCGCTACGCTGCAATTGGTGGCAATCGAAGCACACCTCGGTTTGCGTCGACGTATGCAGAACCGCGTCGCGCGCCGCATGCGTGACGTGACAATCTGCGCAGGCCACCTCGTCATTATCGTGCGGTCCGGCATGCCAGCCGAAGCCTACATCTGCTTCATGGCACTCAAGGCACATGCCGTTCCGGGTTGCGACCGGCGTCGGGTCGTCGGCTTCGAAAGTGATGACGGGCGGTCGCTCCTGGCCGCGCCGCATGCGCGGCGAATGTGCCCCGCCGGGCCCGTGGCAGGCCTCGCATTGCAGCTGCCCGCTGCCAAACGGACCGCGTCCGTCCGAGGGCACCGCATGCCGGGTCCGGAACAGCGCCAGGGTAACGTCATCGTCGTGACATGCCAGGCAGGTATCCGCGCCGCTGCGACTGTAGGACGTTTCGGTCTCGTCCTGTGCACTGGCGGTGAGCGAAGCGAGGACGCAAAGCACGAACAACAGTCGCTTTCGGTCGTTCCCTTGCTGATCGATTCGCATGCAACTCCCCGTCAGGCGGCGCCAGCCTTGTGAGCGGCAAACCAGGTTCCCATGACTTTAGTCAAGTTCCTGGCATCAATTGAATTCGAACGAACCGATTTCGTGCATCTCCTTGACGTCGGCAATCCTGCCCGGTCCATGACAGGTCGCACAGGTTTCGACGCTGGCGGACACGAGACTGCCATCAGCGGCTTTACTGGCACTGAAGTCGGCGCCGTTCTGCTCCATATGAACGGTGTCGAGCGCATCGACGTGGCATGCCGAACACACCGCTGCGGTGGGGGATATGACGACATCGTCGGTCAGGATCATGGGGTCATTGACATCGACCGTGGTGCCGAATACCTGGGCCGCGTCCAGGGGATAATAGGTGTCTTCGAGGTGACAGCCTTCGCAGTTGTTGAGCCTCCCCGGGTAGTGGAAGTCGAAAGTATGCGAGCTGTTGCCGAATCCGCAAACCTCGAATGGCATGCCGATTTCGCCGGACGCGTGGATAGCGTGGATCATGCGCTTGAAATCGATCGACTGGTCGTCCGCGCCGAAGTCGGCGAGGCAGTCTCCGCCGCCGCGCCGGTTGATGTCGGTCATCATCGGGTTGTGGCAGGTCACGCACACCGCCGGGTTGTCGGTGCGGTTGTTGCCATGCAGTGAGAGCTGGTTGTGGCAATCGTCGCATTTCTGAATGTTTACAACGTCGCGCCGCGCCACCGCAGTGGCGTCGGTGATCGGCGCATAGAAAATCGCGTTGGTGACGGCGATGCGTTCCGCGGAGCCGTCATTGTCGACGTCGACCGCCGGATGGCCTTCGATCGCGACAGACAAGGATCCGCTGGCCGTCATCGGGATCGCTACCGGCGACGTAACCGTGAACGTATCGTTTCCGTTGTCCGTGGATGCCCCGCCACAAGCTGCCAGCGGGTTCATGGATACCGGCAATGCCGGCAAGCTGCCGCTGCCGATGTTGGCGTAATCCGTGGTGCTCCAGGCGACGTTTACCGCAAGCCGGCTTGCGCCGAAAGCACAGGTCGTGAATGCCGGGTGCGTGTGGATATTGTAGGGTGCGTCGCCGTTGGTCGGGTCGGTCACCGAAAAGGTGACGACCGGCATCTGCCCCTGGCCGGTGTCCGTGACGCTCAGGATGTTGAGCGAGAATTTTTCGCCTTCGGTTTTCTCCAGGATTTCGTGGGCGACCGGGATCTGTACCAGCCGGCCGTCGGAATCGGTGACGGTGCCGTTCGGACCATGGCAGTCCAGGCATTGCGTGTCGTCGTTGAAATTCAGGCCGCCGGGGTGCATACCATCCTCGATCGCAAAATCGTGTTCGTCGTTTCCGGCAATCCCGTCGTCGTAATGGCAGGTACCGCAGGCTGTACGATTGGCGACCAGCCTGTAATTGCTCGCCTGCGGCGTATTCGCGTCGTCTTCCTCGTGACAGGTCGTGCAGTTCCTGAGGTCCTGCGACCACACCACGTCCGAGTAGTCGTGCAAGGTTCCACCGAAGCCGATGATCTGGTAACCGTCGCGTCCCGCGTGAATGTTATGGATCAGGATTTTCATATCGACCGAGTTGCCGGTGTCGCCGTCGATCGAATACGGGTTGTGGCATTGCACACAGTACTCGACGTCGAAACGCGCTTCGCCATGCAATTCGAGATTGTCGTGACAGGCATTGCAGGTGTCGCTGTCGACGATGAGCCGGGTAAACAACGGCGTACCGCCCGTCGGCAGGAAATCGAATGGCGCGTTGTCGGCCGGGATGTTTTCCGGCAGGAAGCCACCGGAGTTGGTGCGAATCTCAATTCCCACGCGATGCGTCTTGTTTTCGTCGAATACCGGGCCGGCGGGGTAGTCGGTCAACGCATTGGCAAACGTGTACTCGTAGCTGCCGTCACCGTTGTCGATGTAGGTTCCGGATGTTGCCGTTTCCGTGGTCGCCTGGGCATTCGCAATGCCGCCGCTGTCGCGGGTTATATACGACTGCCACTCGCTCGAGCCGCCTGCGGTACCGGGCGTCAGTTGCGAGATCACGAAACGAATATTCGCCGCCGGCAGGCCCGACAGGCCCTGTCCGAGGTCATTCGTCAGGGTAAGGAAAACCGTCGGTGCGCCACCGCCCGAGGGGACCGAGACATTGGTGACGATGACGTTGATCTTTTCCGCGGACGATACTGGCAGGCCGCTGCCGGCTCCCGGCGGTCCCGGCGGTCCCGGCGGACCTTCGGGACCTGCGGCGCCCGGAGCGCCGTCGCTGCCGTCGCATGCAGCCAGCGCGAAAATCGTGACCAGCAAACCAAGTGGGTACCAACCGCGGAATTTCCGTACATTCATGTTCATGCATTCCTCGTCTGTGTTGAGGCAAGTTCCGCTTCGCCTCCGAGACCGTTATGAACTGATCGAACAGGTACTCTTGCCCCCTGCAGCAGGCAGCCACGCGATGCAAGCGCCAGATTCGTGGGGTATTCCCTTGTTATGATCGAAAACCCTACCTCGGGAACGGGGGTGTCAGTATTCGTACTATTACTGATGTCATTCTCGAGTCGACTTCACTACAAAGACGCTGTCGAAAAGCGTCCGACGTCTGCCACGAATGACTAGTTACGGGAGGGCAAAATGATGTCTCGATGGGGTGGATTATTGAGCAGATGGACTGTAATCAGCCTGAGCCTGTGTGTTTTGACCCCCTTTGCGGCGGCGGACCTCGCGGACGATATAGACGATTGCGACAGCTGCCACGGCAAGGATGGAGTCAGTACCGAAGGTGATGTTCCAACCATTGCGGGCATATCGGCGTTCATCCTCGAGGAATACATGTTCGAATACGCCGAGGAAGGGCGGGTGTGCCGGGAGTCCGAATACCGGTCCGGCGACACCAGCAAGCCGGCTACCGATATGTGCGCGGTCGCCAGGGGCCTGTCCGAAGAGGAGATCCCGGAAATTGCCGAATACTACGCCGGCAAGACCTTCGTGGCCGCGAAGCAGGAGTTCGACGCTGCCAAAGCCGCGGTTGGGGCCAAGCTGCATCGGAGCGAGTGCGAAAAGTGTCACTCCGATGGCGGCAGTTACGCGGATGACGATGCCAGCATCCTGGCAGGGCAGTGGATGCCGTACCTCGAACAGGTGTTTGCGGATTACGCGTCCGGCGATCGCAAGATGCTCGACAACAAAATGAAGGAAAAGATCGATCCGCTGGACGCGGCGTCGATAGAAGCGCTGATTCATTACTATGCCAGCCAACAGTGACGCTGGCGGGCTGGAGCAGCACGAGGCGCGGCTGCCGCCAATCTCGACAATTTAACCAGGGAGCTTGATCGTGGATGACAGCAATCGCCCGAAATCAGAGGGTTGGTGGGCAAGAATCTGGCGCAGGCCCGGAAAATGGTTTTGGCTCGGTATTCCGCCAGGCGGCTATCTGCTGTTCGTCGCGGGTGTCGCCTTCTGGACCGCCTTTAATCTGACCCTCGATTGGTCGAATTCCGAGGCGTTCTGTATTTCATGCCACGTCATGAAAGAAAACGTTTACACCGAGTACACGGAAACCATCCACTATTCCAACCGCACCGGGGTACGGGCACTCTGTTCCGATTGTCACGTGCCGAAAGAGTGGTTTCCGAAAGTCAGACGCAAGATTCAGGCGACTCTCCATGAAGTGCCCCACTGGCTAATGGGTACGATCGACACCCGGGAAAAATTCGAGGCGCGACGACTCTATCTCGCCAGGCGAGTGTGGGAAGACATGAAAGAGTCCGATTCCCATGAATGTCGCAACTGTCATGAACTGGGACATATGGACCTCGACCGTCAACAGTTGAGCGCAAGCAGGAAACATACCTTGAAGCGCCAGCAGGAACGGGGCGAGACATGTATCGACTGCCACCAGGGCGTCGCGCACACGCTACCCGACGATTGGGAGCTTGCGTACGACGAAATTGCCATAGCCCTCGATGGAGCCGACTGACGGGGTATACGACGATGAACAAGATAGTTTACGTGGTTTCGATCGTGGTCCTGGCAGTGAGCGCTTTCGCCGCGCAGGACATCGACGAGGCCGAATCCGAAGTCGCGGAACACATGCACGAGCATCTTGCGCGCATATCCACGATCAAATCCTTTATTATCATGGGCAATCTCGATGGCATTCGTGAGCCGGCGATCTGGCTTGCGGACCACGAAACCGTGGACGGATTGCCGGCGAATTTCGAACCGTACGTCAGTCTCATGCGCCAGTATGCGCGCGAGGTCAACAACGCGCAGGATTTCGAATCGGCTGCAATTTCGGTCAGCCAGATGGCCAGGACCTGCAGTAACTGCCACCTGGTCAACGAAGTCCAGCTGGAATTCGGTTTTGATCGCGAACCGCCCGAATGGTCGGATACCAACTCCCACATGCAACGGCACCAGTGGGCGGCGGACCGCCTGTGGGAAGGCCTGATCGGGCCGTCGGATGCGGCCTGGAATCGCGGCACCCTGATGCTGGTGGATGTGCCCTTGCACCCCGACGACCTTACGGATGACGATTCAGTGGACAGGGAGATCATCGACCAGCTGGCGCATCGCGTTCATGTGCTTGCGGGGCAGGGAACCGCTGCCAGGACGCCCGCACAGCGTGCCGAGCTGTACGGCGAGATGCTGGGTCTGTGCGCCGAGTGTCACCTGCGAGTGGGTCGCGGTCCCGGACTTTGAACCGTGGCTCAACCCGTAATACGCGGCGGCAATGCCGCAACCGAAACGCTCGCCGAGTTGTTCGCCAGCGTGGACAGGCAGGACACGGAGGCTTTCCTGCGCTTCCTCACCGAGGACGCGACATTCAGGTTCGGCTCAGCACCGCCGGTCACGGGCAAGGATGCGATAGGCGACGCGGTCAGGCAGTTTTTTTCGACGATAGCCGGCTGCAGGCACACGTTGCACAATGTTGTTGGTAACGACAGCACGCTCGTA
This sequence comes from Woeseiaceae bacterium, assembly GCA_033720315.1. GTDB lineage: Bacteria > Pseudomonadota > Gammaproteobacteria > Steroidobacterales > Woeseiaceae > SZUA-117. The sequence goes on from JAWWCT010000014.1 coordinate 46,696, forward strand.
TGCGAAGGGGAGGTTACCTATACGCGGCATGATCGATCGGAGATAAGTCTGCCGTTCGTGAATGTATTCGAGTTTGCAAAAGACCTGATAGCGAACTACAAGATCTACATCGATGCGGCACGGCTGTATGAACCGGACCGCTAAGCCACGGCTTCATTTGGTTAATTCCGGTGCAATGATATTTCTTCCAGGGCGCGCAATACGTCCCGCCGGCTGATCTGGCCGACCAGGCGGTTGTCCTTGACGACCGGGTAACGACGAAATCCGGACTCCAGGAATTTTTGTGCCAGGTCGATGATGCTCATGTCGGCATCGACGGTCTCGGTCTCGGGAGTCATGTATTCCTTTACCGGACCGCCACGCTCGCCGTGATAGGACGCGGTGAGGGCGATTTTCATACAGTCGAGTTCAGACAGCATGCCGACGAGATTGCCATGGTCGTCGACGACCGGCGCGCCGGCAATCCGGTGCTGCACCAGTTCATGAATTGCGTCGAGGACGTCGGAATCCGGGTTGAACGTCAGCAGTTTTCCCGACATGTAGTCTTTCACCAGCGCGGATTTCTGTGGCATCGCTAGCTCCGGTTTTCAGTCAATACAGGAGATTGCCTCGCGGCCTCGTTGCCGGCATGGTCGGTATCCTTACCGCAAATCTTGCAGCCGTTGCCGGCGATGCCGCCGCAACTGCCGCGAATTTCTCCGCGACCGAGCAGCACACCGAGGGCCATGGCACCAATGGCACCAAGGACAATTAAAAAACTCAGCAACAAAGTCGTAATCAATGTCATATCGAGCCTCGCCGGTCAGGCACCGAAGTCGTCCAGCATCACGTTATCCGCGCCGACACCGAGATCGTCGAGCATCTTCAGCACCGCGGTATTCATCATCGGCGGACCGCAAACGTAGTATTCGCAGTCCTCGGGTGCGGAATGCCGGGACAGGTATTGGTCATAGAGCACCCGGTGGATGAAGCCGGTGAAACCTTGCCAGTTATCACCCGGTTGCGGGTCCGACAGTGCCAGGTGCCATTCGAAATTGTCGTATTGTGCCGCAAGCTTATTGAAGTCCTCGACGTAGAAGGTCTCGAGCACGCTCCGCGCGCCGTACCAGAACGTTATCTTGCGCCTGGTTTTAAGGCGCACCAACTGGTCGAAGATATGCGAGCGCATTGGCGCCATGCCGGCACCGCCACCGATGAACACCATTTCGCTGTCGGTATCCCTGGCGAAGAAATCGCCGAACGGCCCCGAGACCGTTACCGAATCCCCCGGACGCAGGCCGAAGATGTACGAAGATGCCTTGCCGGGTGGTACGTCCTCGCCGGACCCGGGAGGCGGCGTGGCAATGCGCACATTCAGCCTGATCGTGCGGCCCTCGAGCGGAAAATTCGCCATCGAGTAGGCGCGCGACGTTGCCTCGCTCACGTGCGACTCGTATCGCCACAAATCGTGGCGATTCCATTCCTCGAGGTAGCGTTCGTCAATCTGGAAGTCGGCGAAGCGAACGTGCCCGGTCGGGCATTCAATCAATACGTAGGCGCCAGCGCGAAACTCCCACTCTTCAGTTTCCGGTACCTGCAAGACCAGCTCCTTGATGAAGCTCGCCACGTTGTCGTTGGATTGAACCGTGCAGGAAAATTTGCGCACGCCGAGAATCTCGTCCGGGAGCCGTATTTCCATCGCCTGGCGGATCGCTACCTGGCAGGCGAGGCGATAGAAATCCGCCGCTTCCCGCCGGCTGACCAACGCCGTCTCGGTCGGCAGGATCGAGCCACCGCCGCTCATGACCTGCACCCGGCACTGGCCGCAGGTGCCACCGCCACCGCAGGCGGAGGGAAGAAAGATGTTTTGATTTGCCAGTCCGACCATCAACTTGCCACCGACCGGCATGTGCAGTTCGCGTTCGCCGTTGATCATGACCGGAACGGTGCCGGTGGCGACGAGTCGCGATCGCGCAGCAAGAATCACCAGCACCAGGACCACGATGATCGCCGTGAACAGCGTAACGCCGAGGCCGATTTCCAGCACCACCGTACTCAAAGCTGTATCCCGGAGAAGCCCATGAAGGCGAGCGACATCAGGCCGGCGATGATGAAGGTGATGCCGAGACCGTGCAGACCGTCGGGAATGTCGCTGTACTTCAGTTTTTCGCGGATGCCGGCAATGCCGATAATTGCGATGGCCCAGCCCGTGCCACTGCCGAGCCCATAGACCAGGCTCTCCGCCAGGTCATATTGCCGCTCCACGGTAAACAGCGTGCCACCGAGTATGGCGCAGTTGACGGTGATGAGCGGCAGGAAAATCCCCAGCGCGTTGTAGAGCTTTGGAAAATATTTGTCGAGCGTCATCTCCAGAATCTGCACCATGGCGGCGATGACGCCGATGTAACAGACGAGGCCCAAAAAACTCAGGTCGACGTCCGGCAACCCCGCCCAGGCCAGCGCACCGTCCGCCAGCAGGTAGCTGTTGATGAGCTGGTTGGCCGGCACGGTGATGAACTGGACCACAATGACCGCAAGGCCTAAGCCGATCGCCGTCTCGATTTTCTTCGACACGGCGAGGAAGGTGCACATGCCGAGAAAAAATGCGAGCGCCAGGTTTTCGACAAAAACGGCTTTGATGAAAAGATTTACGTAAGCTTCCATCACAACACCTGGTGACGGTGAATCTCGTGAATCTGGTAAGCCGGATGTTCGACTTGTTCGGTTTTCCAGCTGCGGATTGCCCAGATCAGCAAGCCGATAATAAAAAACGCTCCTGGCGGCAACAGCATCAGGCCATTCGCCTGGTACCAGCCGCCGTCGCTGGCAAGCGGCAGCGCGGGGTAGCCCAGTAAGGTGCCGGCACCGAACAACTCACGAATCGTCGCAACCGCGATCAACACCGCGCTGTAACCCAGGCCGTTACCGAGGCCGTCGAGAAAGCTCAAACCGACGCCGTTTTTCATCGCGAACGCTTCGGCGCGTCCGAGAATAATGCAGTTGGTAATGATCAGTCCGACAAAGACCGACAGTTCCTTGCTGGTCTCGTATGCATAGGCTTTGAGAAACTGGTCGACGAGGATCACGAACGACGCGATGATGGTCATCTGTACGATGATGCGGATATTGGTCGGAATGTACTGCCGTATGCTGCTGATCGCGGCGCCGGAGAGCGAAGCGACGGTAACGAGTGCAGCACACATGAGCAGTGCCGGCAGTAAAGACGTGGTAACGGCAAGCGCCGAACAGATTCCCAGTATCTGCAGCGTGATCGGGTTATTGTCGATCAGCGGCTCGAACAGGATTTTCTTCGCATCATCGCGCAGCATCGAATTGCTCCCTGAGTTTGCCGAGATAGGCGCCGAAGCCATGCGGGCCGGTCCAGTAACGCACCAGATCGGTAACCCCCTTTCCGGTCAGGGTTGCGCCCGAAATGCCGTCGACCTGGTACACCGCTGCAGCTCCCGGGTGCACGGTTCCCCGCACGACCTCGATACGCGCGTTACCCTGGTCATCGTAAATTCGTTTGCCTGACCACTGGGTGCGCCATTCGGCATCGTCGATCTGGTCGCCCAGCCCGGGTGTTTCACCGTGCTCGTAGAATCCGAGTCCGCGTATCGTCGTGCCGTCAGCCGCGACGGCCAGGTAACCGCGCATCGTCGACCACAATCCGGAACCGTATACCGGCAGGATCACCTGCTCGATGTCGCCACTGGTACGCAGGATATAGACAGTCTGAAATCTCGCGCGCCGGTGAATGCGTGCCAGGTCGAGCTCGTCCGGGATGGGCACATCGACGCCGACTTCCATTGCGTCCACGTATTGCCCATTGCTCAGGTCGACGGTGCGAACCTCGAAGCTTGCGAACAGGCCGTCGATGTCGACACCCGGCTCATAGAGCCCGGCAACGTCGAGTATGGTTCTGCGGTTGAAGCGTTCTGCGTTTTCCAACTGATTCGGCTTGAGCAGCACCGCGGTGCCTGCCACCAGCAGTGAGCAGACCAGGCTCAGCCCGATGGCAACAAGCAGCGTATTGGCGAAACTGTCCCGTTCAGGCATGGCGTCTTTGCCTCCGCCTGATGTTCGCGCGAATGACGAAGTAATCGATAATCGGCGCGGAAATGTTGCCGAAAAGAATTGCCAGCATGATGCCTTCGGGAAACGCCGGGTTGAATACGCGTATGACGTAGGTCAGCACGCCGACGAGGATGCCGAACACCCAGTGTCCGGCGAGCGTGTCCGGCGCGGTCACGGGATCGGTCGCCATGAATACCGCGCCGAACGCGAATCCGCCGAGTACGACGTGCCAGTGCCAGGGCATGGACAGCATCGGATTCAGGCTGTCCGCGGAGCCGAAGAGCATCGCCGGGACGACCAGTCCTGCGAAGACGCCGGCGATGATGCGCCACGATGCGATGCCGGTATAGATGAGTAAGAACGCGCCGAACAGGCAGGCCGCGGTCGAGGTCTCGCCGAGCGATCCCTGCATCTGTCCAAGGAACGCGGCTGTCCAGGTAAGGCCGGAATCCAGCACACCGCGCATCCCGTCCAGCGCGCTGGTGCCGAGCGCCGTGGCGCCGCTGAAACCATCGACCGGCGTCCACACCGAGTCACCGGAAATATCCGCGGGATACGCAAAATACAAGAATGCGCGCCCGGTCAGTGCGGGGTTTAGGAAATTCTTGCCGGTACCGCCGAATATCTCCTTGCCGATGACCACGCCGAAACTTATGCCCAGCGCAACCTGCCACAACGGGATCGTCGCGGGCAGTATCAGGGCGTAGAGCAGGGAAGTGACAAAAAATCCTTCATTGATTTCGTGGTTGCGGACCCCGGCGAAAAGAATCTCCCAGAATCCGCCGGCCGCCATCGTGACGATGTAAATCGGCAGGAAGTACAGCAGCCCATGGATAAAATTGTCGTAAAAATTCGACGGCTCGAGGCCGGCGCCCAGCATCGGCAACAGCCAGCCGCGCCAGCCGGCAACGGCATCGATACCGAGTGAGGCCATGGCGGCGTTGGCCTGGTAACCGGTATTCCATATGCCGACCAGGGTGCACGGTGTGGCGGCGATCACGACGAGAATCATTACCCGCTTCAGGTCCAGTGAATCGCGCACGTGCGGCGAATCCCGGGTGACGTCCGCAGGCGTGAAGAACAGCGTGTCCACCATCTCGTACAGGGCGTGATAATTCTCGAAACGACCGCCGCGCACGAACAGGTGTTCCTGCCGATCAAGAAACTCGCGCAGCGCACGGATCAAGCTTCTCGCTCCAGTTCGTCGAGCACTTTGCGCAGGTACGGCCCGTAATCGTATTTGCCGTTACAGACGAAGGAACACAGCGCCAGATCTTCCTCATCGAGTTCGAGACAACCCAGCGCGCGCGCCTGATCCAGATCGCGCACCACCAGCGCTTTCAGTAACGGGGTCGGCAGAACATCGAGCGGCATGACTTTCTCGAAGGCGCCGATGGGCACCATGGCGCGCGGGCTGCCGTTTTGCGACGTCGTGAGCGCATAGCCGCCGCGGTGCAGCAGGTGCGAGGTGTACGCCCTGAGCGATGAAAACTTGCCCGACCCGGGCTTCAGCCAGCCAAGGAATTCGCGCTCGCTGCCTTCGCGCAGCACGCTCACCTGGCAGTGGTAGCGTCCCAGCCAGCCGAGCGGGCCAGTTGCACGGTGGCCGGATAGCACCGAGCCGGATACCAGCCGCACTTTCCCGGGGGCGATCTCGTCGCGCAAAAGATCGGCAATACTTGCGCCGATGCGGGTGCGTACCAGCCTCGGCTCGCCGATGGACGGGCCACCGAGCGAGACCACCCGTTCCACCGGCAGGCGGCCGCTGGTCATGAGCCGGCCGATGGCGATCACGTCCTGGTAGCCGAGGTGCCAGACCGTGGATCCATCGCCTGCCGGATGCAGGAAATGGATATGTGTGCCGACCAGGCCGGCAGGATGCGGACCGGTAAATTCCACCTGCCTGATTCGTTCATCCCGCGGAACGTGAATGCTCGAATTCGGCGCTGTGCAGACATACAGCGGCCCGTCCGTCAGCTTGCCGATGACGGCCAGACCGTTGGCGAACGCCCGTTCGGCGCCCGCGATGACCACGGACGGATCCGCCGCAAGCGGATTGGTGTCGATGGCCGTCACGAACAGCGCGGCGGGCCGCGTCGCCGGTGATGGTATGCGGCTGAACGGCCGCGTGCGAAACGCCGTCCACAAGCCGGATGCGAGCAGATTCTCGCGCACGCTGTCCGCGTCCAGGGCTGGCAAGGCTTGTGCATCGAAAGCAGCAAACGACTCTTCGTCGTCGCCATGAACTCGGATCACCACGGAAAGCAGCGCTCGCCTGGCGCCGCGATTGATGGCGACGACCTCTCCGCTGCCCGGCGCCGTAAAACGAACCCGTGGATCTCGCTTGTCCGTGAACAGCGTCTGCCCCAGGCGAACACGCTCGCCGACTTGAACAGCGAGTCCGGGCCGCAAGCCGGGGTAATCGGGGCCGAGCAGGGCGACCGTCGAGACGGTGTTTGCCTCGTCGATTTCCTGCGTGGGATGGCCCCGCAGCGGTATGTCGAGCCCTTTCCTTATCTCAACGCGCATTCAGACCTGCCGGCGGGCCCACTGCAGCATGAAGTCCATACGCGATTGTCAGGATGACAACACGGAATACAGGGTGGCGCCGCAAAGCCAGGCAATACCGAGCATGTGGATACCGAGGGTCGCCTCGATGGCCTTGCGCATCGCCTCCCGATCCTGCAATCCCTGCGATATAGCCAGCGACGCTTTGTACGCCAGCAGCATCAGTGCGGCGGGCCCGAGCGGCGTTGCCAGCGGCAGCAGGCCGGCCATGGCCATGTATATCGTCACCAGCAATGCAGACGCATGCAGCCCCAGGTACACGATTCGCGTACCGCCAAGGCCAAGCCGGACCGGCAAGGTTCGCTTGCCGCTCTGGCCGTCGGCGGCGATATCAGGCACTTCGTTGATCAGCAGTATCGCCGCGACCCAGGCGCTGACCGGCAGGGAAAACAGCAACGCATCCACGTTCATGGTGCCGGACTGCAGCCAGGCGGCGCCCATCACCGGCAGAACGCCGAAGCCTATGCCGACGGCCGCCTCACCGATCCCGAGACCGCTGAGTCGGACAGGGCCGAGCGAATAGAGCACGGCGAGCGCGACGCCTGCTACGCCGAACGCCAGGATCATCGATCCCTTGAGGAGTAACAGCGCGAGACCCGCAACGCCGGCCATGGCGAGCAGCGCCACGCCGAGGCCTGCCATATGCCGGGATGACATGATGCCTGTCTGGATGAACCGGGAGCCGCCGGTGTACGGGTAGATACGGTCGCTGTTGATGCGGTCGGTTCCGCCGGAATCATCGTCGACATCGTTCAATACGTTCGCCGCGGCATGTACGCATACCGTTGCAAGCAGTGCCAGCAGAAAAATGTCGACCTCGAATCCACCCGAAACTCTGAATCCCCAAATACTTCCGGCAATGACGGGAAGAATGCTTGCCGGATAGAATTTCGGCCGCGTCGCGTGGAACAACCGCTTGAGCGTCTGCGGTACAGAGCTGCCGGCGAATCGCTCGGCGAGAGGATCATTTTGCTGCACCAGTTCTGAGCACATAATTGTCTCCTGGCGTGCGATTGCACAACCTTCGCGGAAAATGTTTCGGGGTTTATACCGCAGTGGCGGTCATTGCAAACTACGGAGTTACCGAAAAAGCCCTTATTTTTCCTGCCGATGCTTTTGCAGTTTCCTGACCAGGATAAATCCGCCCACCATGAGCAGAATTGCGAACGGCAGGTGATGCAAGGATAACAGCTGGTGAGTCAGTTGCGCGCCCAAACTCGAGTCGCTCCCCAGAGGGTGCGCATTCAGATTGTCGCATAACGTGATCAGCACAAGGATGACAGACGTGAGTCGCATGGTTATCCCCTGATATTAACAAACTTTTATCTTGACGATTTCCTCGCCGGCCGGATCGGTCAGGTGCACCGCACAGGCGATACAGGGATCGAAGCTGTGTATCGTGCGCAATATTTCCACCGGTTGTTCGGGATCGTGCAGGCGATGACCGGCAAGCGCGGCCTCGTACGGTCCCGGTTGTCCGGCCGCATCGCGCGGTCCCGCGTTCCAGGTACTTGGCACGACCGCCTGATAATTGGCGATTTTGCCGTCCTCTATGACGATCCAGTGTGCCAGGCCGCCGCGCGGCGCCTCCGTGTAACCGACCCCGAGCGCCCGCTTCGGCCACGAGGACGGCTCCCAGAGTTTTTCGTTAAAGGTCCGCGTATCGCCGCCTTTGATATTGGCAATCAGGTTGTCATACCAGGTCAGCATGTTATCGGCGACAACCTTGGTCTCGAGTGTTCGCGCAGCGGTCCTGCCGAGAGTCGAGAACAGGGCTTCGACCGGCACGTCGAGCGTCTGCAGCGTGTAATTGACGAGTTCGCGGGTCTGCTCGTGGCCGGTCGCATACAGCATCAGCACGCGCGCCAGCGGCCCGACTTCCATTACGTTGCCTTTCCAGCGTGGCGACTTGAGCCAGGAATAACTGTTTTCGACATTCAGATGTTCGTAGGGCGGCGTCGGACCGTCGTAATGCAGCTCGGTCTCGCCCTTGTAAGGATGCAGTCCCACGGACTTGCCATCGCCGTAGTCGTACCAGGAATGTGCGACGTATTCCTGCACCTGGTCTTCGGCATCGAGATCGACCTCGTGGATCGTGGACAGGTCGCGGCCGAGTATGGCGCCGCGCGGAAACAGCAACGTCGACGGGTCATCCGTGCCTTTCTCCGGAAAATCGCCGTAGGAAAGGAAGTTTCCGACGCCTTCGCCCTGTGCGCCCCAGTCCTTGTAGAATCCGGCAATCGCCAGGGTATCGGGAACGTAAACCTGGTCGACGAATTCCTGCATCTGCCTGATGATGCCCTGAACCGTTGCCAGCCGCGCGGAATTGATCGCGGAATCCGAATCGAGATCGATCGGGCTTGGCACCCCCCCGACCAGGAAATTCGGGTGCGGATTCTTGCCGCCAAAGATGGTGTGCAACTTTGCAACGTCCCGTTGCCAACTCAATGCCTCGAGATAGTGGGCAACGGCCATCAGGTTCGCTTCCGGCGGCAACTTGTACGCGGGATGCCCCCAGTAGGCTTTTGCAAAGATGCCGAGCTGGCCCGCCTCGACGAAGTTTCTGATTCTCGCCTGCATGTCCGCGAAATAGCCGCGCGAACTCTTGGAATAGTTGCTGATGCTCTGAGCCAGTTCCGCCGTGGCGCGCGGATCGGCGTCGAGTGCCGATACGACGTCAACCCAGTCGAGTGCATGCAGGTGATAGAAATGCATGACGTGATCGTGTACGTATTGAGCACCGATCATCAGGTTACGAATCAGCTGCGCATTCGTCGGGATGTCGTAGTCCAGTGCGTTCTCGACGGCACGCACGGATGCGATGCCATGCACGAGTGTGCATACGCCGCAGATTCGCTGTGCGAACGCCCAGGCGTCTCGCGGATCCCTGCCGCGCAAGATGATCTCGATACCGCGCACCATCGTTCCGGAGGAATACGCTTCGGCGATCTGATCGCCTTCCATCTGTGCTTCGATTCGCAGATGCCCTTCGATCCTGGTTATCGGATCAACGACGACTCGATCGTTCATGTCACTACCTGCCTTATGTGTTCTGTTACTCGGCCAGGTTGGCCGCTACTCGTTCAACGAGGCTTTGCACCGGCGTTTTCCAGCCGGCGTTCTGCGCCCCCATGGTCAAATTCACCCTGCAATTGGCGCACGACGTGACGACAGCGTCGGCGCCGGTGGCATCGAATTCGCGTTGTTTGATTTCGAACGCCTTTTGCCGCAGCGGCGCCGAGCGCTTGATGACGTACTCGGCACAGCCGCCGCCACAGCAATAGTTCTCGCGGCCATTGGAGTCCGCTTCGCGAAAGTCCATGCCGAGCGCCTTGAGTAACTCCCGCGGCTCGCCGATGACGCCGCCGTGACGGCCAAGCCGGCACGGGTCGTGGTAGGTAACGGACTCGCCGTTGCCCGCCGGCTTGAGCTGCAAACGGCCCTCGTCGTACTCGCGCGCGATGAATTCCGAGACCGCGAGCACTTCGAACGGCAATGGCTTGCCCAGCTCGTTGGCGCCTTCCCAACGCAATGCCTGGTAGGCGTGACCCGTCTCGGGAAGGATGACAGTCTTCGCGCCGAGGGCTCGTACCTGCTCGACAATGCGCGCGGTCGCACTGCGCTGGGTTTTCTCATCGCCCGAGATCAGGCCTAGATTGCTCGCTTCGAAGCCGTTGCTGCAGAGGGTCCAGTTTGCTCCGAGCTTGTTCAGAATCCTCGCCGTTGCGGCAAGCGCATCGGGGAACAGCATGATTTCGACGGCAGTCGTCAGCAACATCACCTCGGCGCTGTCCCGGTCCAACGGGATCTCGATGCCCTGCTGTCGCAAGTCGTCGGCCAGTGCACGCACATTGTCCGGGCCGACGCCGAGCACGGTGCCGTTGTCGCGCTGTTCTTTTTGCAACGCCTTGAGTTCGGCGGGTACCTGTCCTGCACTGGCCAGGCCTTCCCGCATCACGTTTATCAGGGTGGACAGGTTAATGCCCATCGGGCACATCATGTCGCAGCGGCCGCAGCCGGTGCAGCTTTCGTAAACCAGTTCCTGCCATTTCTCGAGATCTGCCGCCGAGATGTCGCGCGTGAACGGCCGCAACAACCAGCGCATCGGGCTCAATTCCCGGCGATAGAATCGACGCAGCGGCTCGAACTTGTAGACCGGTGAATACTTTTCGTCCTGCGTCGCATCGTAGAAGTGACAGGCTTCGGCACACATGCCGCAGTGAATGCAGGTTTCCAGATCGACCGCCATGTTGGAATCGATCTTGCGCAGGAACGTTTGCTTGGCCCGATCGACGCGCTCTTCGGGCGTCATCGCGTCGGCCGCCTCGTCCATGCCGAGTCGATCGAGCGAGGCGCGAAATTCTTCGAACGCGGCCATATTCATGCTTTCACCCCCCGGCGACCGTAACTGGCGCCGGCCTCGTAACGGGACGGGAACGTCAGTGCGGTATGCATCAGCTTGCCGAACGGGAACCATATGAGCATCGCTTCGACGCTCAGGAAATGAATCGCAAGCAGCGTTTCGTAGCGCGCACCGATATGCGCGAACGCCAGGATGCCGGTAATGATGGGGACGATGACCACCACGATACTGATGTAGTCGTCTGCATTCGATATGAGTCGCAGCACCGGATGCATGCCACGACGAATCAGCAGTGCCAGAAGAATAGCCAGGGCGATCGCGCCCGTTACCAGGATGATGTCATTGGGCAGGTGCGGCCAGCCGAAGCCGAGCACGGACTCGAAAAACAGGATGTGAGGCGCAAAAAACAGTACGGAAATGAACAGGGCTACGTGCCACGCGTATCCGGTGTAGTGCTGAAAGCGAATCTTTTTCTCGAACTGGTGCTCCGGTAACGAGCGCGTGGCAATCGTCAGCAAGCCATCGCGGACAGCAGACTGACGCCTCGGTTTCGAAAGGTCCTTTCTGGACGCGATCAGCATGGTGCCGGCGATGCGCCACAGGACACCGAAAACGAAAATGATCAGTGACCATTGCAGCGCCGGGCCACGGGCGAATTCGAGCAGGCTCATGTACCTGATGCCTCCTGTTTCTTGTCGGCCTTCTTCTTGCGAGCACGAGCCGCCATCGCCGCACCGGCACCAATGACGGCGCCTGCCGCTGCGGCACCGAGCAGTGCTTCGCGGGAACCCCACATACCTGCGGCAATCGGTCGATAGAAACTGCCCTGGTCCCAGAAGTCCGGTTCGGAGCATCCCAGGCAGCCGTGACCCGAGCCGATCGGAAAACTCGTGCCCTCGTTCCATTTAAGCGTGGCACAGGCGTTGTAGGTCGTGGGCCCCTTGCAGCCGAGCTCGTACAGACACCAGCCCTTGCGCGCCCCTTCGTCATCGAAGGTCTTCGCGAACTGGCCGCGCTCGTAGAACGGCCGCCGGTAACAGCGATCGTGAATGTTCTGGCCGAAAAATGCGGTGGGCCTGCCGAGATCGTCGAGTTCGGGAATGTTGCCAAAAGTGAGGTAATAGGCGAGCACACCCGTGATCACGACGGGGATCGGCGGACAGCCGGAGACATTGATGATCGGCTTGTCCGTAATGATGTCGGATACTGCGACCGCGCCGGTGGGATTCGGGCTCGCGTGTGGAATTCCGCCAAAGGCGGCACAGGTACCAACCGCAACAATCGCTGCGGCATTTTTTGCCGATTCCTGCAACATGTCGAGATTGCTGATCCCGGCGATAGTCGAATAGGCCGGGTTGCCGACCGGAATTGAGCCGTCGACAACCAGTATGTAGTCACCGGAATTCTCCTCCATAGCCGCGATTCGCGCCTCCTCGGCGCCAGTCCCGGAGGCAGCCTGCAGCGTGTGATGATAATCGAGCGAGATCCCATCGAAGATGAGGGATTCGACGGTTGGCGCGTGCGAGCGTGTCAGGGATTCGGTGCATCCGGTGCATTCCTGGAAAGACAACCAAACGACGGAGGGACGGCGGGCAGATGCCAGCGCCTCTGCGACTTGCCCGATGGCTGACGGCGGTAAAGCCATCAACGACGCTGTAGCCGAACAGTATTTCAGGAAACCGCGGCGTGAAACGCCACTTTCCTTAAGGAATTGGCCCAGGGTTTGTCGGTCACGCATATTCGCTTCTCCTCATTCGGTAGCGGCCATCTCGCGCGTGGGTACCGTCACTTCGCCACTCACCAGCAATTCGTCCTCGAGTCTTTCCACGGAAAGTTCGATGTCTTCCACTTGCGACTTCAGAATCTCGGGTATTCGGGTGACTTCGATAAACCGTGCAACGATCTCGTCGTCCCGATTGCGGTGCGTCACCAGCCATACGCCCCAAAACGAGGTTTCCTGGACGATGGTTGGTCCGAGCGCATTGAGTTCGGCACGGACTTCCCCGGTACCGAGAATACGTTCGATCCGTTGTTCCTCGCCCGGTGCGAGCGGCAGTCGCCGCAGGTCGATCGTGGTGCCTTGCTTGCCTTTGGCGAGCCGTTTCAATGCATGTCGGATTTCATGCAGAAGCGGCGTCACGTTGCCGGTCGCGATTTCGGCATTGACCGGGATATTCTTGAATTTTTTCATCGGTGCGTTTGCATGTCGTTTGGCGTTGCCAGCCATCTTTGAATCAGCGCGGCACCCTGTGCCGCGGCTTCGGGAATTGCACTGCGGACCGCCTGGCCGGGCTGATCGCCCCAGTCCACGAACTCCGGCTGAATGCCGATCAGGGCGCAGTTTTCGGGGGTGCAATCCATCAGCCGGGTGATGTCCATGAGGTCGGCAAAACCGACTTCGTGGACACTGCGACAGCCGGACATCAGGAAATCCTCGAAGTCGCTTCCTTCGAAAATACGAACCGATCCCGGTTCAGCGCCGATTTCGGCTGCATCGAAGATGATCAGATTTGTGGCCTCGGCTATTGCAGCGGCCAGGGAAAAGCTTTGTGTGCCACCATCGATAAAGTCGGTGTCCGGCAAATCGTACCTGTCTCTCAGGAATTGCATCGCATAGACACCTGCACCCTCGTCGGTAAGTAATGTGTTTCCGATGCCCAGCACGAGATTCTTCATGCGCCTTTTGTCCTCGCTTTCAGGCAGCACGTTTCAATTCCTGTATCGCGGGCGGCGAATCCTCCTTCGCTCTATTCCGCTTGTGGTTCCCTGCGATTTCATACACTAGACAGGTGACGGTCGCATCGGAATAGGCGTTATTACGTACGGTGCATCGTTACGCGAAAGGTCTAAGATCGGCTCGTAAATGCATAAAAAATTTCCTCGGTGAGGCGGAAGGTAGAGTGACACATGTGTCTTGTTGTCCCTATGCGACTCAGGACGATCGCCGATGCATGAGTTGTCGATATGCCAGGCGTTGATCGTCGAAGTCGAGGCGGTTGCCACGGCTAATGGCGCCGGCCTGGTTACCGACATCTTCGTCAAGATGGGGCCGTTGTCCGGTGTCGAACCGCCGTTGATGCGCAGCGCGTTTCCCCTCGCCGCGGCAGGCACCGTTGCCGCCGACGCGACGCTGCACCTGCGGCAAACGCCGATCCGCGTGCGATGTTCGAGCTGTGGCGCCGAATCCGAGGCCAGGGTTAATCGTCTGGTATGCAAGCGTTGCGGCGATTGGCGAACCAAGCTCGTAAGCGGCGACGAACTGTTGCTGCAAAGGATCGAGATGCGTACCGACCGGGAGGAGCTGGAAAATGTGTGATACCTGCGGATGCAACGTGACGCCCGGAAATGCCCATCTCGTTACCGGAAATGGCAGCCTCGCCCACACCGCCTCGGGTTCCGAGTCGGTCGAGATTTTGCAGGGGCTGCTCGCGGCAAACGATCACCAGGCCAGGCACAACCGCGAGCATTTCGATCAACATCAAGTATTTGCAATCAACCTGATGTCGTCTCCCGGCGCCGGCAAGACGTCGCTCATCGAGGCGACGATCGATACGCTCGGCAGTCAGTTCGGTCTGGCGGTCATTGAAGGCGATCTGGCGACCGAGAATGACTCGAGAAGAATCCGGGACAAGGGCGTCCCCGCGATACAGATTACTACCGGCAGCGCCTGCCACCTCGATGCACACATGGTGCATCAGGCGTTGCACGAATTACCGCTCGACGATCTGCACGCCGTGTTCATCGAAAACGTCGGCAATCTCGTCTGCCCCGCCAGCTTCGACCTCGGTCAGCACCGCAACGTCGTTCTGCTCTCGGTGACGGAAGGGGACGACAAGCCCGAAAAATATCCGGTGATATTTCGTGCGGCCGACCTCGTGCTGATCACGAAATGCGACCTGAAAGCCGCCATGCCCGAGTTCGATGCCGGCGCGGTGGCGCGGCACGTTCGCGAGCTCGGCAACGATGCGCCCGTGCTCGAAATATCCGCCAGGACCGGTCTCGGCATGGACGCCTGGCGGACTTGGCTGGAATGGCAAAGCCGCGCAATCCGGACCGTCGATGCAGCCGTGCTGCAATCTCCTCAGGCGCATCGCGCGATGGAATGACGCATGTGTCTCGCTGTCCCCGCAAAAGTCATTGACATTCCCGCGCCCGATCAGGCGCTGGTCGAAGTCGGCGGTGTCAGGAGCCAGGTCTCGCTGGCGCTGGTCGACGACGTCGGCGTGGGCGACTACGTGATCGTGCATGTCGGTCACGCCATTGGCCGTCTGGACGTCGAGGAAGCAGAAAAAACGCTGGCGTTGTTTCGTCAGATCGCCGAGACCATCGGGCTCGACGCCAATGCGCTTCATTAACGAATTTCGTGACGGCGCCGTGGCAACGGCGATTTCGCGCGCACTTTACGATGAAGTCGATCGAAATCGCGATTATTTTCTCATGGAATTTTGCGGCGGCCACACGCACGCGGTTTTTCGCCATGGGCTGCCGGACTTGCTGCCGGAAAACATTCGGCTCGTGCACGGCCCGGGATGCCCCGTGTGCGTCCTTCCGGTGGCGCGGCTGGACCTGGCAATCGAGCTCACGCTTCGGGACGATGTCGTCCTCGCAAGTTATGGCGACATGTTGCGCGTCCCGGGATCGCGCAAACGCAGCCTGCTCAAAGCCCGCGCTGATGGCCGGGACGTGCACATCATTCAATCGACCGCGGAGGCACTGGCACTGGCCCGAGAAAATCCGCAGCGGCAGGTCGTTCTGTTTGCGATCGGTTTTGAAACCACGACGCCCCCGACGGCCCTGGCCATCGTCGAGGCGGCCCGGCTCAAGCTCGAGAATTTCAGTGTTTACTGCAACCATGTCCTGACACCTTCGGCAATTCAGAGCATTCTCGACGCGCCGGAGGTTCGTGACCTGGGTCAGGTCAGGGTGGATGGCTTCATCGGTCCATCGCATGTCAGCACCGTTATCGGCAGCCGGCCTTACGAGTTTTTCGCCGAGGAGTATCAGCGGCCGGTGGTGATCGCGGGATTCGAGCCGCTCGACGTTTTGGCGGCCATCCGCATGCTGGTCCGTCAGCTCAATGAAGGACGCGCCGAAGTCGAGAACCAATTTACCCGGGGCGTCACCCGCTACGGCAACCGCAAGGCGCAGGAACTGGTCGCCGAGGTGTTCGAGCTGCGGCCAGAATTCGAGTGGCGGGGACTGGGCAAGGTTCCTTACAGCGGACTGCGCATCAAGGGGCGTTATGCCGCCTTCGATGCAGAGCGCCGCTTCGAACTGATCGAAAAACCGGTTGGCGAAAACAAGGCATGCCAGTGCCCGGCCATCATTCGCGGCGTGAAGACGCCGTCCGACTGCCCGATTTTCGGCACCGTCTGTACGCCCCGAAACCCGATCGGCTCCTGCATGGTGTCGAATGAAGGCGCCTGCGCTGCGTACTACCGTTACCGGAATCACGCGCAAGCCACTGCCTGAGGCCGATCATGAGAATCCTGCTGCTGACGCACAGTTTCAACAGCCTTAGCCAGCGGTTGTATGCCGAGCTGACCGCGCGCGACCACCACGTGTCGGTAGAGCTGGACATCAGCGATGCGGTCACTGAAGACGCGGTACGCCTGTTTCGGCCCGACGTGATCGTGGCGCCATTCCTCAAGCGGGCCGTCCCCGAATCCGTCTGGCGGCGCTGTCTCTGCCTGATCGTGCATCCGGGCATCCGTGGAGACCGCGGTCCGTCGGCCCTGGACTGGGCAGTGCTTCGCCAGGAGCGACGCTGGGGTGTCACGGTGTTGCAAGCCGAGGCGGAAATGGATGCCGGCCCTGTCTGGGCTTGGCGTGAATTTCCGATGCGCAACACCCGCAAGAGCAGTTTGTATCGCTTCGAGGTCACCGAGGCAGCGACGGCAGCAGTGCTCGAGGCAATCGGGCGAAAGAGCGCCGGTGATTGGTCACCGCGCCCGGTGGATGACCATGACACGGAAGTGCGCGGCAGCTGGCAGGATGCGATGCGCCAGGCGGACCGCCGCATCGACTGGGCAAGCGATGACACGGCCACGGTCTTGAGAAAAATCTATTCCGGCGACGGCAACCCGGGCGTCGTGGATGAAATCTGTGGTGAGGCGGTACGGGTGTTCGACGCGCATGCCGAGGAACACCTTCGAGGCTCGCCGGGAGCGCTTATCGCGCATCGCAACGACGCGGTCTGCCGGGCAACGGTCGACGGCGCGATCTGGCTCGGTCGCTTGCGGCCGATCGATGCCGATGCAAGCACTTTCAAATTGCCCGCGAGCCGTGTCCTCGCCGCACAAATCGCTACTCTGCCCGAAAACCGTCTGCCGCTGGCGGCCGCGGCGAGCTTTTCGACATACCGTGATATTGCCTACGTGGAACGGGACCGGGTGGGTTACCTCACCTTCGATTTTTACAACGGCGCAATGAGCACCGCGCGCTGCCGGCGATTGCTCGAGGCGTATCGCTATGCCGTATCCCGACCGACCCGGGTCATCGTGCTGATGGGCGGTGCGGATTTCTTCTGCAACGGTCTGGACCTGAATCTGATCGAGGCGGCGCAAAGCCCGGCCGACGAGTCGTGGGCCAACATCAATGCCATGGACGATCTGGCCGAAGCCATTATCAATACCACCAGTCATGCCACCATAGCCGCGCTGGCCGGCAACGCCGGCGCCGGCGGCGTCTTCCTCGCGCTCGCCGCCGATCGGGTGCTGGTGCGCGATGGCGTGGTACTCAACCCCCACTACAAGAACATGGGCAACCTTTACGGTTCGGAGTACTGGACCTACCTGTTGCCAAAGCGCGTCGGCCGTGACGGCATCGAGGCCGTGATGGGCAATCGCCTGCCGCTGCTCGCCAGCAACGCCGTCGGCATGGGGCTCGCCGACTACCTCGGGCCGGGCGAGCGTCACGCATTTCACGCAGAAGCGACGACGCTCGCCAGCGATCTCGCAAACGGCGCCGGTTTCACACGCCTGCTGCGCATTAAACGCCGTAGCCGCCGCGAGGACGAGCATCGTAAACCGCTCAGGGCATATCGCGAACAGGAACTGGCCCGGATGCGGCTGAACTTCTACGGCTTCGACCCCAGTTATCACGTCGCCCGCTTCCGCTTCGTGCATCGCACGCCGCATGCCTGGACGCCGCTGTTCCTGGCGGCACACCGACGGCTGGGATGGCAGCCCCCGGTCAGCCCGGCGACGCGCGAGGCCGGCGGCGCCGTGAGAATCGCGTCATGAAACCGGCGTGCGAAATCTCAGGGAGTGTCGAAACCACGGTGCAGGTGGTTCTCAGCGGCCACGTGCAGGGCGTCGGCTTCCGCCCGTTCGTCTATCGTATCGCGAAGCAACACGGGCTGGTCGGCGAGGTGCAGAACCGCCTCGGCGAAGTGCGTGTCGTCGCGCATGGCGATAAGGAATCGATCGACGCATTCTGCGAC
>JAWWCT010000015.1:0-64047 GCA_033720315.1 Woeseiaceae bacterium
ACCAGGCCATCGCCGTGCTCCCCGGAATACGAACCCTTGTACTCTCGCACCATCTGGCAGGCTTCCTCCGCGATCGCGCGCATTTTCTGCGCACCGCTGGCCGTCCGCATGTCGAGTACCGGACGCACATGCAGGCAGCCGACAGACGCATGGGCATACCAGGTGCCGCGTGTGCCATGTTTTTCGAAGACCCTCGTCAGGCGGTCCGTGTACTCGGCCAGGTGCTCGAGCGGGACGGCACAGTCTTCGATAAAAGACACCGGCTTGCCGTCGCCTTTCATGGACATCATGATGTTGAGTCCGGCTTTGCGCACCTCCCAGACGGCTTTTTGCAATGAGGCGTCTTCGATTTCGATGACGCTCCCCGGTAATCCCAGATCGCTCATGAGGTCGCTAAGCGCGCGCAAGCTTGCCAGCTGCTGCGCGCGATCCTCACCCGCAAATTCGACCAGCAGTATGGCGTCCGGTTCGCCATGCACGGTTTGTGCAACCGTGTCACGAAATGCAGGATTGCGGCGGGACAGCTCGATCATCGTGCGGTCGACGAGTTCGACGGCGGACGGGTCCAGGACGACGATGTGCCGGGTCAGATCCATTGCCTGGTAAAAAGTCGGAAAGTGCACGACGCCCAGGACTTTATGCGGTGGCAGCGCCGCGAGCTTCAGCTTAATACGCTGAAAAGATGCCAGCGTACCTTCGGAACCGACCAGCATGTGCGCCATGTTGAACGGGCCGCCCGAGACCATGTCCAGGTTATAACCCGCAACCCGCCGTTGCACCGCAGGCACGCGCGTCGCGATTTCCTCGCGCTCTCGCGCGTATATCGTGCGCACCGCGTCGACCAGGCGACGATATCCCTGCGAACCGCCGGTACCGTTCGTAACCTCGCCGAATTCGTAGCGTTCATGCGTCGCCAACCAGGCATCCACGGCCAGCACGTTGTGCACCATGTTGCCGTAGCGAATAGAACGCGCGCCGCAGCTGTTGTTGGCAGTCATGCCGCCGATCGTGGCCTGCGCCGAGGTCGAAACGTCGACCGGGAACCAGAGCCCATGCGGCCGCAGGTATGCGTTCAATGCGTCGAGAACCACGCCGGGCTCGAGCCACACGGTGCGATTTTCGACATCGAGATCGTGAATGCCAGCAAGATGTTTGCTGTTATCGATAATCAGCGCCTCGCCGACGGCCTGACCACACTGCGAGGTGCCTGCGCCGCGTGGCAATATCGGCACTCCTGCATTAGCGGCAATCTCGAGCGCACGTATCGCATCGTCACCGTCTTTCGGAATGACGATGCCCAAAGGCATCAACTGGTAGATCGACGCGTCGCCGGAATAGCGACCGCGCGAGAAGTCGTCGAATAACACCTCGCCTTTGATTTCCCGCGCCAATCGCTTTTGGAGTGACTGCATAGTCTGCAATTCTAACGTTCCTTGCGGGGCACTGTGATGCACATGGTATCTTTAGCGCTTCAGCCAGGATCAGGGGACTGGTGATGGGTCACGCAAGCGGCCGGCATTTCCTGCAAATTCCGGGACCGAGCAATATACCGGACCGCATTCTGCGCGCCATCGATCAGCCGATCATCGATCATCGCGGACCGAAGTTCGCCGAACTCGGCCACGAGGTGCTGACCGGGCTGCGGCCGATTTTCAAGACCCAACAGCCGGTGGTCATTTACCCGTCGTCGGGTAGCGGGGCCTGGGAGGCCGCACTGGTCAATTGCCTGTCGCCTGGCGATAACGTCCTGATGTGCGAGACCGGCTGGTTTGCCTACCTGTGGCAGCAGATTGCAGCGCGTCTCGGATTGAAACCGCACGTTATCGAAACCGACTGGAGGCACGGCGCCGATCCCGAAACGATCAATAAAGTGTTGGAATCCGATGCCGGTCACAAGATCAAGGCGGTCTGTATCGTGCACAACGAGACCTCGACCGGCGTGGTCAGCCGCATTGCAGACATCCGGGAGGCCATGGATGCGGCCGGCCATCCCGCGCTGCTGATGGCCGATACCATTTCCTCGCTCGCTTCGATCGACTACCGCATGGACGACTGGGGCGTCGACGTCACGGTTGCCGGTTCACAGAAAGGGCTGATGCTGCCGCCGGGCCTGTCGTTCAATGCGATATCCGCAAAAGCGCTGGAGGCCAGCAAAAGCGCAAGCCTGGCAAGGTCCTACTGGAGTTGGGACGACATGCTGAATGCCAATCGCTCCGGTTATTTTCCCTATACGCCGGCGACCAACCTGCTCTATGGGCTGCGCGAAGCGATCGCGATGCTGCACGAGGAAGGACTGGAGCAGGTGTTCGCGCGCCACGCGAGACACGCCGCCGCAACCCGGCGCGCCGTGGAAACCTGGGGTCTCGAGGTAGTCTGCCAGAATCCCGATGAGTACAGTGCATCGCTTACCGCGGTACTGATGCCGGGTGAGCACAGTGCGGATGGTTTACGCAAAGTGATACTCGAGAACTTCGACATGTCGCTCGGTACGGGCCTCGGCCGACTGGCCGATACCGTATTCCGTATCGGACACCTCGGTCATTTCAACGACCTGTCGCTCGCCGGAACGCTCTCCGGCATAGAGCTCGGACTGAAGCTGGCCGACGTGCCACACGAAAGTGGCGGTGTCCAGGCCGCATTGAACGAGCTTGCAGGCGCCAGCGTCTGATGGACCCGTCGAGCACAGTCACCAACAGCCCACTACTGGCGTTGTTCGCGTTTCTCGGCGTCATCGTGCTGCTGTTATTCCTGATCGCAAAATGGCGCTGGCATGTATTTCTCGCCTTGCTGGTGCCGTTGCTGCTCTTCGGCCTGATACCGGGCGTGCAGACGAACAATTTCATAGCCGCCTTCGAGACGGGTTTCGGTAAAACACTCGGTTCCATCGGCGTCGTTATCGTGCTCGGCTCGATCATTGCCGAAGGGCTGCGACACACCGGAGCGATTCAGACCATAACTCGCACCATGGTGCAGGTGGTCGGCGCGGGGAGAATGCCGCTGGCCCTGACGCTGACCGGGTTCGTACTCGGCATCGCGATCTTTTCCGATGTTGCCTACGTCATCCTGAATCCACTCGTGCATTCCGCCGCCAAAGTCATGAACGTCACCATCAGCACGATGTCGGTCGGACTCGTCGGCGGACTGCAACTGACGCATGCAATCGTGCCGCCGACACCCGGGCCACTTGCGGCCGCCGCGCTGGTCGGTGCCGACATCGGGGCCACGATCATTTTCGGTTCGATCGCCTGCCTGGCCGGATCTTGCGCCTGCTGGTTGTGGGGCCAGTTCGTCGCCGGCCCGCGTATCCCGGTCATGGCGTCGGACGAGTTTGCCGGCGAAGACATTTTTGCGAGCAATGACGAAAAGCCACTTCCGGGACCCTGGAGCGCCTACGCCCCTATCCTGGTGCCGATTTTGCTGATTTCCGCACAGAGCGTATCGCGCCTGGTTTTCGACGAAGGCTACTGGTTGCGCAATGCACTCGCTTACATCGGTTGGCCGGTGGCAGCACTCAGCGTTGGTGTCTGGCTGTCCTACCGGAACATCCGCACTGAGGAGCAACGCAAAGCGTCGCGATCGGCATGGATCGAAGAAGCATTGAGAATATCCGCGATGATACTGGTGGTGACTGGTCTGGGCGGATCGCTGAGCGAGATTCTGAAAGGCACCCCCGCTGTCGCCGCCATCAGCGGATTTTTTGCAGCCTACGCCTTGCCGGCAATCCTGCTGCCTTTCGTCATCGGCATCATCGGTAACATGATTACCGGATCGACCACGGTCGGCGTCATCACCGCAGCCTCGCTGGTCGCGCCGATGTTGCAGGACCTCGATTTGTCGCCGGAAGCCGCGATGCTGGCCGGTGCCTGCGGCTCGGTCATCATCAAGTACGTCAACTCGAGCTACTTCTGGGTGTGCACCTCGCTGTCGAAACTCAATGCCAGCGATGCGATTTTCGCGTATGGCGGAGCGACGCTTGTCGGCGGTATCGTATCCTTTGCCAGTGTCTGCGTCATGTGGGCAATCGGGGTCATCTGATGATTAAGGAATCGCGCAACTGGGACGCGTTTGCACTCGTGCTGATCGACGTGCAAAAGGACTTCTGGAAGGAGCGCATGTCGCAGGACCTTGCCGACTATGAGAAAAACCTGACACAACTGTTGCACTTGTGCCGCCACGAAGGAATCGACGTCGTGCATCTTCGCGCCCGGTTTCAAAGCGACGAATCGGACTGGATGGTGCGCTACAAATCACTGGGTCGTATTCCCTGCATCGAGGGCACGCCCGGCGTTGAAATATTCCCGTTCGCCGCAGAAAAAGCGGGTGAGTTCGTCATCTACAAACAGTCGTTTGACGGATTTCACAAACCTGCGTTACAGGCGTACCTGGAGAAGAACGGCAAACGTTACCTGCTGCTCGCCGGCCTGGTGACATCCGTTTGTGTCTTGCTGACTGCCGCAAGCGCCGCGCAGCGCGGGTTCCTGGTCGGCATCGTTGACGATTGTTGCGCCGACAGCCCCGAAGCGCATGAACAGACGATTCAGGGTTACCCCTTCATTTTCGATAGAATTTCCGTCGAACAGATCATCGACTGTCACGATACCTGGTTGGCAGACATCGGCAACCTGAGCAAACAAAAGTCCGATTGAATAACAAAAAACGAGTTACCCTGGCGAGCTTCCTCGCTTACTTCATCATGTCCGGCATGCTCGCACCCATGGGCATTATTTCCGGACCGATGGCCGAGTACTTCGCGCAGCCTGTAACCGTGATAACGGCGAAATTCGGCTGGCTGACTTTCGGCATACTCATTGGTGCCATCGTCGCATTGCTGATATTCGATCTCGTCAGGCTCAGGAATGTGTTAATCGGAGTCTATGCAACGATACTGGCTTGTCTTTTAACACTCACCTTGCCGGTCAGCATTTCATTCATCGGACCGCCACTGGGCCTGGTTGGCGCATGTTGCGGCATTGGCCTGGCGGCGGCGGCTCTGGTCATATCGCGAACCTACGACGATGAGCGCCGTGCTTCGATGCTGGTCATTACCGATGGCTCGTTCAGTGTCGCGGGCATTGTCTGCTCATGGGTTGCCGTGTTACTCGTCGTCCGCGGCGTCCACTGGGCGGGCGTTTACCAGTTTGTTGCGATTATTTCACTGCTCGTCGTGTTGCTGAGCCTCGCTTCCGAGTTTCCGGAAGCGGAAGCATCCGGCAATGTGCCGGGAGACCACGGCGGCTGGCCTGTTGCGGTGTGGCTTTGTATCGCGTCGCTGTTCCTCTACACCCTTGGCCAGTGGGCATTCCTGTTATGGCTGCCGAACCATGCCGAAACGCTGCTCGGCGCAGCCCGCGAATCGGCGGGGCAAATCGTCAGCCAGTACTGGACCGGCATGTTTGCCACCCAGGTATTCGTTTCATGGTGGGTCCTGAGAATCGGTGTCAGGCGGCTAGTGCTGCTGGTCGGCGTTTCGACCACACTGTTTTCGGTTCCCCTCTGGCTGTTGACCGACGTTGACTCGCTGATCGTCATCTCCGCCGTGTGGGGATTCATGAACCTCGGATTGTTGAAAATCGTCCTGTCGTTTGCGACGCAGATGCTGCGGGTGCCTACGGGCAGACTGGTGTCCAGCCTGTTGCTGGGTGCCACGGTGGGCACGGCCGTCAGCCCCTGGGTTACGAGTCAGATTGTCGCCGCGACGAATACCCGATTCGTGATGCAATTCGGAACCGGGTGTTTTGCGTTACTCACGATTTTTCTGTTCGCCGCAGCTCGCGCAGATACCTCGAGCCGGCGGAATCCTGCCCAATTCAAAGCGAAAACATGAAAAAGCCGAAAGCCAGGAAAATCGAAACTAAGAGTTGAACCGGGTCTTTACGAACGTCGTTCAGCGATTATCAAGTGCGTCCGTTACGACCCGATATCCTGTATCGACCAGTAGTCTGCCCCTGGTCTGACGTCCTTCCGCAGTATTCTCGACGCCGTATCCGTCGATCATGCGATTCATGAAATTGAACAGCGCACAGATCATGACCGTGTAGTGGAAGTCATTTTCGCTCCAACCGGCGTCGAAGATTGCATCCACATCCGACTGGATCATGCGCGATGGGCTTTCCGTCAGCTTCCTGACGAATCGCAGGACCGGTTTCAGCGCCTCATCGACCGCACTGCTATCGAGATCCTGAAGCATGGATTCCAGGAGTGCCGGATCGACGCCGAACGCTTCAGCCGTGGCTTTGTGGGTATCGTAGCAATAGGTGCAATTATTCGTGCCCGAGGTATACGCACCAATAATTTCCCGTTGCTCGCTGGTAAACGCGCAGTCGCCGGAGCGCATCAGATCTTCTGCCAGTTCCGTGATCAACCTGGCATGTTGCGGAAACCGTCGCAATACCGCTGCGACGCTTTCCTCTGCTTCCGGAATCGATTTTATGAATGCCATTTCGAAGTAGACCTCAGGCGATCGTTGCCTGCCGGTAGTCACCGGTTCCCAAATTACCATCGGGAAATATATCGTGCGCTGCGACCCATTCACGTGACTCGTCGAAAACTTCGCGTGTGTACGGTTCGAAGACGATGCGCTCGCCGGGACCCATGCGTCTGGTATCTATCCTGTCGTGAAATCGCTCGGGCAGCTCTTTCAAATAATAATGTGTATACAGTTCCGGCCGCAGATCGATATCGCGCTGGGCACGCTGCAAGGCCCGGTAAAACTTGCGGACGTCCTCGATATCCGGGTCGCCACTGACCATGCCCGCCATCATGAATGTGCAATCGCAAATTTTTCTGAATCCGAGCTGTTCTGCAACGTACAGGGGACCACTGAACAGGTTCACCGCGGGAATCTTGCCCTCATCGAGCAATTCGAGCCTGCGGAACAGCAAGCCGTCGTTGAAACTGAGTTTTATCTGTTCGGGTTTCAGCCACTGTTCGAGAACCTGGATGGTCGAGTAATGGCTGCCCGACTGATAGCCGACAGATATCGGAACGTTTGCAAGATCTGCCGGCGTCTCGACATCGGAATCCAGGGGCACGAATATGGCGGCAGGCGCGACCGAGTAGGCGTCGCGATACAATTTTCCGTGCCCACTCGCAGCCGCCACGTTGATTGTCCAGTGGCAGGCACTGCTGACATTGCATGAGCGCCCGGCCTCGAATGTCTGGTAAGCACCGACCTTGTTGCCAAGATCGTGCAACTTACCATCCGATGACCGCAACGCGTCGGTGAATTCGTAATCGAGTCCCTCGTCCTCGAAATATCCTTTTTCTTCGGCCACCCATTCGTGCAGCCGCATGTGTGGCGCAATAATGAACTTGTCTTTGGCCAACTGAGTATCCCCCTGCTGGACGAGACCCTGTGCGGTCCCCGTGGCGCGCAAAAAATCGTCTGTTTGCGGCGACCGGCGTGTCCTGAGATCGCGCCGGGGCCGGCGGCTCACGGCTAGCTTAGACCATCATGCCCGATCTGCAAATCTGCACCGGGAAAGTCTCGAAAACTGGAATTGGAAAGGGTTATATTGTAGAAAATTCGGACTGGTCCAGAAAAACAAATGAACCGTGCGCACCGGTCCTTGTACGGCGCCTCAATGGCGCGGCTACAAATCGGTAATTTACTGATTTACAGATATATTTTGTAGCCAGGGCATGGCGTGCGGCTCGCGCGAAGGAGAAGCAAAGCTCTATGGCCTATACCACCGCTGACATCAGAAACATCTGCCTGGTCGGACCCGGCGGCGCCGGCAAGACCCAGCTCACCGAAGCACTGCTGCATGCGGGCGGCGCCATTCCGCACTGCGGCAGCGTCGAAAAGGGCGATACGGTCTCCGATTTCAATCCTCGAGAAAAACAGGACCAGCATTCACTGTATCCCGCCGTCTGTCATTTCGACCATGCGGGCATCCACGTCAACCTGATCGACACCCCCGGATATCGTGACTTTTACGGGCGCGCGATTTCGGTCTTGCCCGCCGTCGAAACGGCAGCAATCGTTATCAACGCACAGGCCGGCGTCGAAGAGGTTGCCGTTCGCATGATGGACATGGCGAAA
The DNA here is from genome assembly GCA_033720315.1 of Woeseiaceae bacterium. Taxonomy (GTDB): domain Bacteria; phylum Pseudomonadota; class Gammaproteobacteria; order Steroidobacterales; family Woeseiaceae; genus SZUA-117. The sequence goes on from JAWWCT010000015.1 coordinate 8,045, forward strand.
AAGCAGAACCTGTGTCGCATGATCATCATTAACAAGATCGATGCGGAAAATACCGATCTTGCCGGTATCGTTGACAACATCCGCGAGACCTTCGGTACGGAATGCCTGCCAATCAACTTGCCCGGGGCCGACGGCAAAAGCGTGGTCGATTGTTTTTTCCAGCCGAACGGCGCCGAAACCGCCTTCGACAATGTTGAAGCGGCGCACGAACGCATCGTGGACCAGGTCGTGGAAGTCGACGAGGAGTTGATGGAAATTTACCTCGAGCAGGGTGACGAACTGAAGCCGGAACAACTTCACGAACCGTTCGAGAAAGCCCTTCGTGAAGGACACCTGGTGCCGATATGTTTTGTATCGGCAACCGAGGGAACCGGACTTCCCGAGCTGCTGGATGTTTTTGAGAAACTCATGCCGAATCCCGCGGAGGGAAATTTGCCGGTGTTTCTGAAAGGTGAAGGGGAAAATGCCGAAGAAGTGACTTTGAAACCGGATCCCGACGCACACGCTGTGGCACAGGTATTCATGGTCAACATCGATCCGTTCAAGGGCCGCCTGGGCGTGTTTCGAATTTACCAGGGCTCCATCAAACCCGGTAACCAGTTGTTCGTCGGCGATGCCCGCAAGCCGATCAAGGTCAGTCAGCTATTGAAACTGAATGGCGCCGATCATCAGCAGATGGACATCGGACTTCCGGGCGACATCTGCGCCATTCCGCGCGTCGAAGAGGCGCACTATGACGCGGTTCTGCACGATTCACATGACGAGGACAATTTCCACCTCAAGCACATGAACCTGCCGAGGCCGATGTTCGGCCTGGCCGTGCGGCCGACAAACGATGCCGATGCGCAAAAAACGTCGGACGCATTACAGGCCATGGTGGCCGAGGACCCGTCGCTCAAACTGGACCACAACACGGCCCTCAATGAAGTCGTTTTGCGCGGTCTGGGCGAGCAACATCTGCGTGCCGTTCTCGAGTCGATCGAGGACCGCTACGGCCTGAAAGTCGAAACTTCGATGCCATCCATCGCCTACGTCGAAACAATCAGGTCGAATGCCGAAGGCCACCATCGACACAAGAAACAGACAGGCGGCGCAGGCCAGTTCGGCGAAGTCTATCTGCGGATCGAACCGTTACCCGCGGGCAGCGGATTCGAATTCAAGAGTGAAGTCGTCGGGGGATCGATTCCGTCGCAATTCATACCGGCGGTCGAAACCGGCGTTCGACAGGTACTGGATTCCGGCGCGATTTCAGGACACCCGATGCAGGACGTCAAGGTGATCGTTTATGACGGCAAGCATCACTCGGTGGATTCCAAGGAAATCGCCTTCGTGCAGGCGGGAAAAAAGGCCTTCCTGGAGGCGGTGGCCAATGCATCGCCAATCGTCATGGAACCGATCGTCGATGTGACGTTTACCGTTCCCGGGGACGCAGTCGGCGGCGTTACCGGCGACGTCGCAAGTATGCGCGGCATCGTCAGTGGCACCGACGTTGCGTCGAATAACCTGATGTCGATATCGGCAAAGGCACCCTTGAAGGAAGTCCAGGCCTATCATTCGCGGTTGAAATCGCTGACCGGCGGCGAAGGCAGCTTCACCATGGATTTCAGTCATTACGCCGAGGTGCCGCAGCAGATTCAGCAGGAACTGATCAAGAACTTCCAGCAACCGTCTGCGGATTAGAACCCGCCTGCGAGGCGGAACTGTGTGCGGCAATGAATGCCGCCGCCTCGTCGATCGACTCCCTGGCTTCCGGCAACACATGCTGGAACATCTGCCAGACGTGCACCATACCCGGCCACAGCTGCAAGCGGACCGGCGAGCCCTGGGCCCTGGCTTTGTTGACATAGCGCAGCGAATCGTCGAGCAGCATTTCACAGTCGCTCGCGAAAACGAGCGTTGGCGGCAAATTGCGCAGTTCGCCAAAAAGCGGCGACATCGCGACGCTGGACGCATTCAGCATGCCCATCAGGGAAGACAGCAAAGCCCGCAGCGGGCGCGGCAGGCGCGCGAGCGGGCCGAGCCCGGGCCCGAGTAGCGGGTCCGTGGCAATGTTTCGTCGCGCGCTCGGGTTGGAAAGTGTCGAATCCGTCGACGGCGAAAATGCGACCACGGCATCCATGGTGGGTAACTGGTTCTCGCTCGCCCAGGCGGACAACATGAGCGAGAGATTGCCACCGGCCGAATCGCCGGCGACGTAGACGTCCTGTGCATCGCCCGGGCCGGACGGACCGTTTTCGAGCAGGTAGCGGTAGGCCGCCTTGCAATCGGCAATGGCAGCCCGCCGGAAGTGTTCGGGAAACAGCCGATAGTCGATTGCCAGCACGGACACGCCACAAGCCTTGCTCAGCGCTGCCGTAATCATTCGGTGACTGGTGGGACTGCCGATGGCAAAGGCGCCGCCGTGGATGTACAGCAGCCGCCGTGCGCCGCTCGCCCCCGGCGCTACGACCCACTCCGCGGCTACGCCGCCTGCCTCCGTGCCGGTGATCTGCACCCCAAGCCCGTCTGCAGTCATCGGCGACCCGGTGAACCCTTCGTCAAATAATTCACGCAACCTGTAAATGCGACGCAACAGCGAAACGCCGCGCAACTCACTGAACATCACGTTGATGAGCTTTTTGACCTCGGCGTTGTCGGCACTGACGGTGCCCGGGTCCCGGTGCAGTACGGGCTCCGGATCGTCGTATTGCGAGTGATCGGGACCGCAAAGAAACAGCGCGGCAACTACCCAGACCACGGTGACGACCAAAAAAAGGAAAACGATGATCTGCAAAACTAATTCACCTGCATGGCGAGATCCGTTTGGCGTCCGCCGCGCGGCACCGCGACGGACTCGTGTTTGCGAAAATATTCGATGGTCAGCTCAGCCAACGGTTTGTACTCGCGCAGCAGCGTCGATTCCCTGAACGTAGCATAGTGATCACCGCCTCTGGCAATGATTCCCGATACCGCTACCGTCAGCCTGTCGTCCGCGGCGATCGGGCGCCCCTCGCGCGTCACCGATATGAGCCGTTGTCGCACAGCCCGCGATGTGTCATATACCGTCTCGATGCCTGACACCTGCATCAAACCGCGCAATTGGCTAAACGATTGTTCAAGAACCTCGAATAATTGCTCTCCGGAAAGTTCGACGACCATGACCGGATCGACGAAAGGGTTGGTGTCGAGTACATCGGCGACTTCGATCGGACCTTGCGGAAAATCCTTGCGTATACCGCCGGGGTGCATCATGCCGATATCAGCCCCGGTCGCCTCGACCAGTATGTCTGCCAGTAGGTTGCCGAGATCGGATTCATCGAAATACTTTCGATTCAGACGCGCTTCGCTGTAACCAATGACCTCGGTAATTTCGGGAAACCGGGCCCGATATCGCGCATTCTTCGCCTCGATGACCGGGTCGGGTTGCAATTTCCCGGCGTCGACGGGAATCAACCGGCCGTCATAGGCTTTTATCTCCCGCGACTCGGCATCCAGCGTAAGTTGCAGAAAGCCCAGGTACGTCGCCTGTCCGTAGGTCTGCATGATGAGCGTGCCGGTTTTCTCGTTGATGACCGGCTCGGGCGTCCCGGCATCCGCATGGCCGCCAAACAGGACATCGATGCCGGGCACGGCACCGGCGAGAGCAATGTCCTTGTCTATATCCCGTGCAAGTCGAGGATCGATTTCTGCATCAGTTTGCATCGGCGCCGTATGCCCCTGGTGGGTGAGCAAGACGATCAGGTCGACATGATCGCGAAGTTCTTTCACCGATCGCAATACCGCTTCTGCGGGATCCGTGACGTCAAGCTCGTCGATGTGGTCCGCAGCCACAGCCGTGCTCGCAGCGTCCTGCCCGAGTATGCCGATCACGCCGATACGCACACCGTTGCGTTCCAGGATCGCATGCGGGCGGGCAAATGGTATCCCGGTCCCCCTGTAAAACAGGTTTGCCCCAAGCACGGGAAAAGGAGCCCGGTTTTTCTGCCAGGCCAATACTGTCTCGCCATAGTCGAATTCATGATTGCCGATCGCCATTGCGTCGTAGCCCATTGAAATCATGAACTCGAACATCAAGGCACCTTCGGTCAATCGAGACAGCGAGCCGGTAAAAATGTCGCCGGCATCGAACAGGAAGACGTTGCTTTCGCGGGCACGGAGCTGGCGAATCAGGGTGCTGAGCTGGGCGATACCGCCAATGTAATCGATGTCCTCGAGCCAGAACGCCGGCACCGGTTCGTAGGCGCTTTCCATGTCATTGGTAAACAGCAGTGTGACGGTCGGATCGTGCCCCGACTCCTGAGCCAACGATAAAGGCGCACATAGCAATAACCAGAACGCAACAGAGAGATGGCGATCGAATCGTCGCATCGAGTCTCCTCCCGGAGTGTCATGGTACGCAGTTTCGGCGCCCGGAAATAGCCGTTACGCGAGGTCGCGCTGCACCACCAGGTCGATGGCGTGGTATGCGGACAGGATGGCACCTTCCTGCCACCCCTGGAGAATGCTGAGATGCTCACCGGCAAAGAAAATATTGTCGTCCGGGGTCAACAATATGCCGGGGTCCGAGACGCCCCAGGCACCGAGCTGGAACGGCACTTTCGTCCAGGCAACGCTGATGCCGCGGCCGGCCTCTGCGGCGAATTGCGGGTGCACTGCGCTTGCCTGAGTGACCGTCGAATTGATTCTCGACTGCGGCGATTGGTTGGCGAAATTCACACCGGCCTGGCCGCCGAAAATGTACGAACCGACGATTACGCCGTTCGTCTGGCCAAAACCGTTGTTCGGATACCAGATCTGGGTAATGTCCTGGGTCGTCCACGAAATGCCACCATAGATGTTGTGCTCCTGCTCCCAGAAGCGCCGCGACTGAAAGGCGATTTTCGCTGCGGAGGAATAATTGAAATTGCTGATTGCCGACTGATGCGCCGCGGCGAAATCGTTGGCGATGTCTTTCAGCACAGGCGCCGGAATCGTGCAGATGCAGTAGTCGGCATCGACGGACAATGGCGTGCCCAGTTGATTGTAGGCAATGCGCACACCGTCCGTGATCTTGCGAATCTCCGTGACGATCGCGTCGTAGGTGATCTGCCCCGCGACTTGCGCTTCGAAAGCGGCCGCAATGCGGTCCATGCCACCAACCGGCTGCAGCATCGTCGGCTGCTGATCGAGCTGCTGGGCGAAATCCTGTCGGTTCTGTAGCACGATGTCGACAAGTAACTCCTGGAGTTGCAACGGCGTCAGCAACGTGCCGCGTTGCCGGCTGCCGACATTTTCCTGTCCGGGAAACCCCGAACGTGTCGTTCCGTCATAGGCAAACGAGGCACTCAGGTCACCGAAGCCCAACAACATATTCAAGACATTGGTCTTGTCACTGGCCGTCAGCTCCTGGTCGAGCGCGTTCTGATTGATTGCCGTCGCCAGCAAGCGCGCGATGTGACCGCGCGAATCGGCGTGCACGCGGCGTGCAACGACGGGTTGTCCGCCGAATGCATTCGGCGAATGCAGCAACGCTGCATGGTTCGAGTTCACGAAAGTTTCGAGCGCAACGCCGAACTGCCGGCAGTAACCCAGCAGAAACTCATGATGATGCGCGATGCGTGCAGGTCCAGGGTTGAAATACAGGTCATCGTCAGCATCGAACGTGCATGCCTGGTTCGAATCGATCTCTTGCGCAGAATCACCACCGCGCAGCGTCCGGTTGCGGCCGCCGGCACGAGCTGTCGCTTCGAGTATCGAGCAGCTGTAGCCCAGCCTGGTCATTTCGAATGCTGCTGTCATGCCGGCAATACCACCGCCGAGGATAATCACCGACTTGCCGGAACCGACATTGGCCGGCCAGTCACCGGGGCGTGGTGACTGCGTTTGCGGCGCGGGCGGAGCGGGTGGGTTCGGCGCGGAACCCGGTGCGGCGGACGACGAACCACAGGCGGACAGCGTCGTGCCGATGCCCATCGCCGCCATCGTTCGCAGCATCGCGGAACTGCCTACGGCGCGACCGACGGCCGTCAGAAACTCGCGCCGTTTCATGTCCTTGCTGTCCTGCGCCATGCTTTGCCCCGCCGGTCGTACGTTGTAAATTCAATGAAAACAGGGACTTATTGTTTGGTTTATTACGGGTCCCGAGATTTGCATCGATTGCGCCATTGGACAGTATCGGGCACCGGGAATTCCCGGCCGCACCTCAGTGGCACTCGGAGTCGAGCATAGGCACAACGCCTGCGATCGTCTATGCTTGCCGTTGCCGTGAGCAAGCTGACTGCCTGCTTGCGGCAAGCTGAATCAAAGAGTTCTTCGGGGGTCCAACGTGAAGGCAACTGTGATGCTTATCCTGGCAGCCGCATTGCCCGGTGTTGCTCTCGCGCATGCAAAAATCGTTTCGACGGTGCCCGCCGATGGCGATTTCGTGACCTCGCCATCAACCCTGGCGCTCAGCTTCGACAACGACGTTACGTTGACCGGCCTGGAACTTCACGTTATCGCGGGCGTCAATGACGAAGGCAGAACCGTGGAAGGCGACGTGGTCGAACTGGAATTCGACGCCGGCAAGGTCGCGCGTTCCTTCAACATCGAAGTGAAGCAGCCCCTTCCGCCCGGCGAGTATTACCTGCTCTGGCGGTGTGTTGCGACAGATTCGCATTTTTCAACCGGCGAGTTTTTCTTTACAGTCGTTGCTGACTAAGAACCCTACGGACACCAGGAAATAATATGAAAAATTTTCGTTTATCGATTTGCGCCATTGTTTTTGCACCTCTCAGCTGTCTCGCGGGATGGACACTGGACAATGACGCATCGCAGGTCAGTTTCGTGTCGGTCAAGGCAGGCGATGCCGGCGAAGTACATCGATTTACGGAATTATCCGGGGATCTGACGTCTGACGGCGCGGCGTCGGTCGTGATTCAGCTCGCCAGCGTGGATACGTTGATTCCAATCAGGGACGAGCGCATGCGCGAAATGCTGTTCCAGACCGATTTGTTTCCTACCGCGAAACTAAGCGCCAATGTCGACATGAACACCTTGAACGCGATCGGACCGGGTGAAAGCGTCGATATCACCGCGAACATCAACCTGGAGCTTCGCAACCAGCAAGTCGTGTTGCCGGCCGAAATGATCGTCGCCCGCCTGGGCGAAGACCGTCTGATGGTATCCAGTCGCAAGCCGGTTATCGTCAACGCGGCAAGCGTCGACCTGGTCGAAGGCATCGAAGCGTTGCGTGAGATCGCCAACCTGCCAAGCATCAGCAAGGCGGTTCCGGTGTCTTTCGTACTGACCTTTAATCAAGACTGATTTCGCCGCCGTTCGATACGGTCGCCGTCGACGATTGTTATGACGGCCGTTCGAATGTCACGCTTTTGATCAGCGCGAACACCTGCATGCCGTCCTCGAGCCGCAAATCCTCGGCCGCAGCGCGGGTGATTCTGGCGCGAAGCTTCGCCCCACGTGTTTCGACCGTCACCTCGACGAAGCCATGGTTGTCGTCACCGGTTACCGCGACAACGCGGCCCGGAAACACATTACGGATACTCAGGCCCCGGGGCTCATGGGTCGCAATTGCGACGTCCCGCGAGCGCACCCGCAGCCGGATCAGCTGCCCAGGAGGCACGCCATCGACGAGCGGCATCGTTAACTTGTCGCCGCCGAGATCGACATAGCTGACACGCAGCCGCGAATGGTGGCCGGTGATGCGGCCTTCGACCAAGACGCCGGCATCGTAACGGTCCGTCGAACCCTGCAGGTCCAGCCAATCGACCGCATCGGCGATCGAGCCGTGTAACGGGGCGCGCCCCGATGCCATGACGAGCGCGCGATCGGCGAGTTGCACGATCTCGTCGACATCGTGGCTGACGTAGATCGCCGGCACGTCGAAATTGCGCGGCAGCGATTGCAGGTAGGGAATGATCTCTGCCTTGCGCTCCCTGTCGAGTGCCGCCAGTGGTTCGTCGAGCAACAGCAAGCGCGGACTGCTGAGCAAGGTGCGCCCGAGGGCGACGCGCTGGCGCTCGCCGCCCGACAACGATCCGACGCGTCGCCGCAGCAGCGACTGCAGGTCCAGCGCAGATATCACATCGGCGCGCTCGATCGGCGTGCTGTGGGGCCGGCGTCGCTTGATCGCATACTCGAAATTGCCGTCGACATCGAGGTGGGGAAAAAGGCAGGTATGCTGGAACATGAAACCGACGTTTCGCCGGTGGGGCGGCATATCGATGTTCGCCGCGTTGTCGAACCAGGTCTGCGTCCCGCAGCGCACGTGACCTTCGTCGGGCGCCATAAACCCGGAAATCGCCCGCAACAAGGTGCTCTTGCCGCTGCCACTGGGCCCGAAGACCGCCGTGACACCCTCGAGCGATATCGACTCGTCAAAGTCGAGATCGAAATCACCGACGCGCAATACGATGCGAATCTCGAGTTGCTCAGCGGACATGCAGGGGATTCCGGTGGTTGATGGCGTAAACGAGCACGAGCACCAGGAAAGAAAACAGCAGCAGGCCGGCAGACAGAACGTGCGCGTCAGCGTAGCGCAGCGTTTCCACGTGTTCGTAAATTGCAATGGACAGGACGCGTGTTTCCCCGGGGATATTGCCGCCGACCATCAGCACCACGCCGAATTCGCCAAGCGTGTGTGCGAAAGTCAGCACGGCCGCGGTCAGGTAGCCCCGGGCCGACATCGGCATTACGACGCTGACAAATGCATCAAGCGGCGATGCGCCGAGACTGGCGGCCGTTTCTACGGGATGCTCGCCCACGGACTCGAACGCGTTTTGCAGTGGCTGCACGGTAAAAGGCAGCGAGTACAGCACCGACGCGACCACCAGCCCGGCAAAGGAAAAAGTGAGCGTGTCGCCGCTGATCGATACCCAGAATGCGCCGATGGGTGCATCGGGGCTCAACAGCACCAGCAAATAGAAACCCAGCACGGTCGGTGGTAAGACCAGCGGCAATGCGGTGACCGCCTCGACCACCGGCTTGAGGCGGCCGCGGCTGCGTGCGAGCCACCAGGCCAGTGGCGTACCGACGAGCAACAGAATGACCGTCGTGACGGCGGCGAGATACAGTGTGACCCAGAGTGCCGTAAGATCCGCCGCGTTCATGGCACTGCGTATCCGTAACTTGCGATCCGTTCGCGGGCCGGCGCCGACTCGAGCCAGCGCAACAGCTCGCGGGCAGCCGGATTCGCAGCGGCGCGCTCGAGCAGCACACCGTCCTGGCGGATCGGTGTGTAATAGTCCTGCGGCACCTGCCAATGGCTTCCGGCAATGATCTTGTCAGGGTCGCTAACGAATGACAGGCCAACGAAGGCCAGTTCGGCATTGCCGGTGGCGGCCATCGCGAACGCCTGCCCGACATTTTCGCCGACCACCAGCCGCGGCAACAGGCGTTCGTAAAGCTCGAGCGCCTCGAGCGTTTCCACCGCCGCAGCACCGTACGGTGCAAGCGCCGGATTTGCAATGGCGAGCTTGCGAAAATTACCGTTTCGCAAGACCTGCGCGCCATCCTGGCCGCTTAGCCCGTTCTTCGAGTTCCACAAAACGAGCCGGCCAACGGCATACGTAAATCGCGTGCCGGCGACGGCGTAGTGTTTTTGTTCGAGCAATCGCGGCCGTTCCTGGTCGGCCGCCAGGTACACGTCGAACGGCGCGCCGTGAACAACCTGCGCAAAGAGTTTGCCGCTGGATCCCGACACCAGGGTGAGCTCGTGGCCACTGGCCTGCTCGAATTCGGGTTCGAGCTTGCGCATGATATCGACGAAGTTGGTAGCCACTGCAACGAGTACATCGGCGGCAGCCGAGCGTTGCGCAAATGAAATGCAAACCAGTCCCAGCGCAATGCTGGACAACACGGATGTCGAAATACGGCGGCAAGGATTTGCTGCGAACATATCGATCCAGTCGCTGGTTTTCAGGCGGCAAATGAATGGACTCAAGCGGTTAATGTTACCGCTTTCTCCCGCTTTGACCATCGTCAAACCAACGCCGCCCGGCGGTACCGCGAAGATTGGCCGATATGGGCTGGAGTCGATGATGAGCAGGTGCCCGGGATTGGCGCAATGCCGAATGATCAGAAAACGCTTTTCGAATCCATTTTCAGCCCACAAGGGCGAATCTTGCGAAATTACCGCCTGTTGCGCACTTCGTTCCAAAGCCCGGGGTCAGTAATTCTCGCCGATTTAGGCCACTCCACAATGTTTCCGTTAGAATCGCTACCTTCATGGCCATCGGTCGCAACCATTGCCTACGCTAGCAAAGGAATCACGGGAATGTTCTTGAAGAAAATGATCGTCAATGCTGTCGCTTCAGCCATGCTTTTTGCTGTCTCCGTTACCGCGCAGGGCGAGCCGCAGACACCGGCAGAAATATTCGGTTTTCAACCGGGCGACGACTACAAGCTCGCAAGCTATGAGCAAATGGAAGCATTCTATCGACAGCTCGCACAAGAGAGCGATCGCGTGCAATTGCGGCAAATCGGTCAATCGGCACTCGGCCGAACCCTGTACCTGCTGACCATTTCGAGCCCGGAAAATCTTGCGAACCTGGAGCGCTACCGCTCAATCAGCGAACGATTGGCGCGTGCCTGGGTCGACCGGGAAACGGCCGCGCAACTTGCCGACGAGGGCAAGGCGGTCGTGTGGATCGACGGCGGGCTGCACGCCACGGAACTGGCGCACGGGCAGATGACGCCCCTGCTCGCCTACCGGGTCGCGACGGAGGAGTCCGCAGAAATGCGCAAGATTCGTGACGATGTCATCTTCCTGTTGATGCCGATGATGAATCCGGACGGCCTGGAAATCGTTCGCAAGTGGTACGAGAGCCAGCTTGGCACGCCATTCGAGGAGACCGATCCGCCGGAGCTGTATCACCATTACGTCGGCCACGACAACAACCGCGATTTCTTCATGAACAACATGCCCGAATCGAAAGCGGTGGCACAGGTCATTTACAACGAATGGTACCCGCAGATCGTCTACAACCAGCACCAGAGTTCCCCGGGTTATGCCCGCATCGTCATTCCACCGTATTCAGACCCGGTGAACCCGATCATTCACCCGGGTGTCACCACCGGATTGAATGAAATCGGCGCAGCCATGGGTAATCGCTTTGCGCTCGAAAAAATGCCGGGCGCGATCTCCGACGTCGGGTTTTCGATGTGGTGGAACGGTGGCATGCGGACGGTTCCCTACTTTCACAATATGATCGGCATACTGACGGAAACCGGGCACGATTCGCCGTCGCCGCGCTTTTACGACCCGAAGATTTTTCCGAAAACGATCGCAGAACGCGCGAAGCCCGGGGCACTCGGTATCGTTGTCGAAGAGGAAATCAGCGGCGTGCCGGACGCACGCGTGCTCTACCCGTACCCGTGGCCGGGCGGCGAATCGCACTTCCGTGAACCGGTCAATTTCATGGTCACCGGTTCGATTGCCGTGCTGCGCGCCGCGTCGGATTCAAGACTGAAGTGGCTGCAAAACATCTACCAGATGGGACGGGACGCCATCGTGGCAGGTATTGCCGGCACCCGTTACTACGTCATACCGGCCAATCAGCGACACGACGACGAAGCCGTCAACCTGGTCAACCTGTTGCTCGAAGGCGGGATCGAAATCGAGCGCGCGAACGAGTCGTTTCGCGTTGCCGGCAACCGCTACGAGGCGGGTTCCTTCATCATCGATTCCGCACAGGCGTTCCGACCCTACCTCATTGACTTGCTCGAAAAGCAAACCTACCCCGACACGAGACTCGATCCGAGCGGATCGAGCAAGCCCCCCTACGATATCGCCGGCTGGACTTTGCCGATGCAAATGGGCGTTTCGGTCGACAAGGTCGGTGAAGAAATCGACGTGGACGCAACGCGCCTCGATGGAACGATTTCGGCCGATCCGGGTTCCGTCAGCGGCCGCGGCCGCTTCGGCTATGCGTTGAGTCACCGGCAAAACGCCAGCGTCAAGGCCGTGAACGCACTGCTCGGCGACGGTGAAACGGTCGCCTGGTCAAACCTGTCGTTCCGCGCGGGCGGCAACAACTTCGAGGCCGGCTCCTTCGTCGTCGAAACCTCGGGCGATCAAACCGCGGCGCGAGTCGAAGCGCTGGCGCGGTCCCTGGGTGTCGACTTTGTCGGGCTTGGATCGGACCCGACGCCGGACCGCTCCGTACTGTCAAAGCCTGTGATCGGTCTCTACAAATCCTATGTTGCCTCCATGGACGAAGGCTGGACTCGCTGGCTCCTCGAGGAGTACGGCTTCGAGCCGGTGAGCCTGCATGACGGTGACCTTCGCGCTGGCGACCTGTCACGTTTCCATGCCATCGTCCTGGCCCATCCGGACGCACGCCTGTATTTCAAGAACAGCGTCGAAAAGATCCTGACCGGGCACCCGCCCGACACCATGCCTGACGAATATGTCGGTGGCATGGGCCTCGAAGGCGCAAACGCGTTGCAACAATTCGTGCAAACCGGCGGCACCCTGGTGACATTCGGAGATGCCAGCGACTTCGCCATCAACCTGTTCGGCCTGCCTATTCGCAACGTCGTCGCCGGAGCATCGCGCGAGAATTTCTCGATCCCCGGCTCGCTGTTGCGCGCCTCGGTGCAAACGGATGACCCGCTGGGATACGGCATGCCCGATGAAGTCGCGGTGAACTTTGTAAACGGCGCGGCGTTCACCATCCTCGGTCAGGAAGGCTGCGTGGACGATTTGCTGAATCAGCGCCACTGCCATGCCGTTGTAAGAGGTGACCAGCCTCTCAATCCGATGCCGACCGAACCACGGTACGACAGTATCGTCAATTACGCGGACGATCCGGAGCAGGTGCTGATGAGCGGCTGGGCGCAGGGCACGGAGCACATCGCATCGAAAACGGCCATGGCCCGGGTACCGCACGGCAATGGCGAGGTGGTCTTGTTCGGCTTCCGGCCGCAGTTTCGCGGACAGCCGCGGGCAACCTACAAGCTGCTTTTCAACGCCCTGCACTCGGCGACGACTGAATAGGAATCGCGGCTGAAGCCGCTCCCCAATCCGCCCGCCGGGAAGATCATTTGCTCTCCCGGTCGGTGCGGATTGATCTTTAGTCGGTACTCAAAATGATGCGCGGCTTCAGCTGCGATCGTTCAAGAGACTGCTCTAATACTTCTTCAGCTCGCCGAGTTCCGACTTCTGCGCCGCCACCATGGCGGCGACGTCGGCCAGGAGTTGCTTCGCGTCGTAGACGATGCCGTCCTTGATCGTGTACCTGACGCCGCCGACGCGCTCCGGTTGACCGGTTTCATCGTTCAGCCGCACCGCGCCGGTGCCGTACAGCACCTTCATGTTGGCGATGGGGTTCTCGTCAATGACGACCAGGTCAGCAAGTAAACCGGGGCGAACGACGCCGAACTGGATCTCCCGTTCTTGCGGATTGTGCAATGCCTGCGCACCGTACATGGTTGCCGATCGGATCACTTCCAGCGGATGAAAACCGGCCTCCTGCAGCAACTCCAACTCGAGTATGGTGCCGAATCCGTATAGCTGGTAAATGAATCCGGAATCCGAACCGACCGTGACACGGCCACCCAGATTCTTGTAATCGTTGACGAACTGCATCCACACGCGATAGAAGTTCTTCCAGGCTATTTCGTCTGCCGTGGTCCAGTAGAACCAGTACGCACCGTGACTTTCGCGATTCGGGGTGTAGAAATCCCATTGGCTCGGCAACGTGTAGATATCGTGCCAGTCTGCATTGCGCGCGCGCATGACATCGCGACCTGCCGAGTAAATCGTGAAGGTCGGATCGAGCGTGAAATCGAGCTCCAGAAATTCTTGCAGCAATGCATTCCACTTTTTCGAGCCGCGGCCCGCAACCAGGCTCCACTGGCGTGCCACCTGTCCGAAGCGGTGTTGCTCGTTGTTGTAATTCATGTCGGCCGGCCAGGGCTGTACGTCATGGTTTTCGTACATCGCCTCGAACAGGCCGTAGTAATGCGTCGCCGTTTCAAGTCCGAGTCGCGCTGCATCGAGCATGTTCATTTGCGCGACGCCGAGCTGGCCGAGATGCGCGGTCGTGCCGAGTCCCTGCGCCTGCGCTTCCTCGATGAGTGCGCGCATGATGGCCGGCCGGTAAGCGCCGAGTTTCAGGCCGTCGGCGCCCTGCCGTGCGGCGTAGCGCACCCAGTCCCGCGCCTGCTCCGGTGTCAGGATATCGACGTCTTCGTAACGTTCCCCGGAGCCCATCCGGTGATAAGAAAATATTCTCGGTGCGACGATCTCATTTCGGGCACTGCGCGCTTTCTCAGCCAGTGAAAATTCCATATCGCCGCTCGGCACGCCGCGCACCGTGGTGATTCCGTGGCCCAGCCACAACTTGTAGCTGTACTCGGCCTCCGGCGCCTTGCTGGTGCCGCCGGTGTGAGTATGCATGTCGACGATTCCCGGCATGACGTAAGAACCGTGGGCATCGAGTTCGCGAGTCGCGTTCTGCGGCCGTTTGTCCTCGTCGATTGGGAGACCGGGATAACCAACCGATTCGACCTGGGTAATGCGATCGTTCTCGACGACGATGTCCACAGGACCGATCGGCGGTGCCCCGGTGCCATCGATCAGGGTCGCACCGCGAATGATCAGCCGCTCAAAGGGCCCCTCGCCTTCTCCCGGACGACGGTCCGGCGCCGGAATCATCTGCGGTTCGTCGTCCTGCGCAGCAATTGGCAGGGCAAGGATGCTCAGTGCCATCGCCAGGCACAGCCGGCACGACAGGCGTCTGCTACGGAATACGCTCACTTTATTTCCCCCGTTGTTTTTCCCGGCGCGCAGGCATGATAGCGAACTCGCTTCGATATCACACCAACGGCGATCGGTCTTTATTGCGACTGGCGTTGCCAGTCCGATTCGACGGCAAGACCGTGAATGACGGCGCTCGCGTTGGTGAGTCGGATCTGCAGCGGCCCGGCCGCGTAACCGCCGAGCTTGCGATAGTTCACGATAAGGTTCTCGTCGTGATAGATACTGTAGTCATCGCCTTGCCGTTCAAATCTCAGGCGCAATATGTGCCCTGGCTGGACGATGAGCTCGCCGGTCGCGCGCACCACCCAGGAGGAGTCTTCCACGGTCTTGATATAGGCCCGTTCGATCTCGTTATCAGCGGCATCTTCCGCGAGCGCATGCCCCGTCGCCATCCAGATCCCGGTCTGCGAATCCTGGTCAAAATCGAGGTACACGCCGAGGTAGCGGCCCGCTTGGAATACAATATCCAGCGACACAATGACATCGCCACCGAACACGGTACGGCTGACCAGGAAAGTACTCGCTGCAGGATCGGTCTTTGCGCCGTCCATAAGTTTCGTCGTGCCTGAAAGCTTGCCGTCTGCAAAACTCCAGCCGGGATCGACCCGTTGCCAGGCGCTTTGTCCAGCCGCCAGCAAGTCGACCTTGGAGGTCTCGGCGAAAGATCGAGCCGTGAAACAGCAAGCCACAATCAGCCAAAGCGTGATTATGTGTTTAAATACCCGTCGCATGGTCAGCATCGCATTTATTTGATGCAGTTTATGAACGATTGTCGAATCCTGCAAACATGAAACCTGCAATTGCCACCCTGTTTATCCTTGGCGTCTTCCCGGGCGCTCACATCGCATGCGCCGCAGACGATGCGAGCGAATTACGGGTCAACGGCGATCGCCTGAATGCGACCATGGAGCACATGAAAACCTTCGGCACGAGCGAATCCGGCGGATCCATGCGGGTTGCGTTCAGCGACGCGAATCGCGTGGCGCTGTCGTACCTGTCCTCGCTGATGCTCGAAGCCGGTCTCATGCCGCGCATCGATCCGGCGGGAAACCTGGTCGGACGCCGGCAGGGAACAGTCAGCGGTCTGGCACCCATCGTATCGGGTTCACACATCGACACGGTGCCCGACGGTGGGCATTACGACGGTGTGGTGGGTGTCATGTCGGCAATCGAAGTCGCACGATCGCTGCACGAAGCCGGCTATGCACTCGACCATCCGCTCGAGATCGTCGTCTGGTCAAACGAGGAAGGCGGCAAGACAGGCAGCCGCTCATACATGGGTTCGGTGGATGAGCGGGAATTCGGTCTCACGGCCCTGGGTGAAAAAACCATCGGCGACGGTTTGTTGCACATCGGTGGTGATCCCGACCGCTTGCACGAGAACCGCAAGCAGGCCGGTGACATCTCCAGTTACATCGAACTGCACGTCGAGCAAGGTGCATTCCTGGAGGCGGCCGACACTGCCATCGGCGTCGTTCAGGGCATCGTCGGCATCAAGCGCTGGAATATTTTCGTCGAAGGTTTCGCCAATCACGCCGGCACCACGCCCATGGACCAGCGCCGGGACGCGTTGTACGCGGCCGCACTGCTCATTGCCGAAATCAGGGACGTGATAACCGCACACCCCGGTCGACAGGTCGGTACCGTCGGGCGGGTGCAGGCATTTCCGGGCGCACCAAACGTAATTGCGGGCAGGACAGAAATGAGCCTCGAGATTCGCGATCTCGAGATGGACAAAGTCGACATGTTTTTCGAACGTGTTCGCGAGGCCGCGGCACGCATCGCCGAGGAAACGGATACGCAAATCGATTTCGAGCAGTACTACGAGTCGCCGGCCGCCATCACCGATGAAAGAATCAAAAACATGATCGAGGAAAGCGCCGATATGCTCGGTCTAAGCGCGATGCACCTGCCGAGCGGCGCAGGTCACGACGCCCAGAGCCTGAAACACATCGCGCCAATCGGCATGATCTTCGTGCCGAGCAAAGGCGGCATCAGTCACGCACCGTCCGAATTCACCAGCCCCCGGCAAATAACCGACGGGGCCAACGTATTGTTGCAGACCATCATCCGCATGGACCAGCGGATCCGCTAGCCCGTTACGGAATTTCAGTTTGCGGTATAGATTTCCCGGCCGCCGACAATGGTACGGAGGATTGGCAGGTAGCGTATGCGCCCGGCATCCATCGTCAGCAGGTCCTCGCCGACGACGGTGAAGTCCGCATATTTTCCGTCCTCGATCGTACCCAACTCGGTTTCCCGAAACGTCTGGAACGCCGGTGCCCAGGTGTGCAGTCGCAACGCTTGTTCGCGGCTCACGGCCTCCTCGGGCCCGTACACCCGGTCGTCCCAGCCCTTGCGCGTGATGCCGGTCCACAAGGTCACTCGCGGCCCGTAGGGGGCGGCATCGGAACCCCAGCTCACCCAGACGCCCGCATCCAGCAGGGATTTTGTCGGATTCATCGTTGCCTCGCGAACGCCGGCGAGCGACTCGACGGCGAACGAACCCAGTCCGACCGTAAATGACGGCTGGCTGGCAACACCAATACCCAGACGGGCCATTTTCGCGATCGTTTCTTCTGGCGGCTTGACCGCAACGTGATGCAGGTAATGGCGGTGATCGTCGCGGGGAAATTCGCTGAGAATTTTTTCGAGTTCATCGACGACCATCTGTACGGCACCATCGCCCATCGTGTGAATGCCGAGTTGCCAGCCCAGCTTATGCGCGCGACGCGCAACCGGGTAGAAGGCTTGCGCCGGGATTCGTATCGCACCGGTATAGCCCGGCCGGTTTTCATAGTCTTCGAGCGACCAGTAAGCCGGGGCGCTCAAGCCGCCGTCGATACTCATCTTGATTGCACCGATTCTCAACCTGTCGTCGCCGAATCCGCTCACGATGCCGAGTCCTTCCATTTCTGCAATGGCAACGCGCACGCTTTCCTCGAGATCGTCGTAACGGTCGAAACCGGGATACAGCCTGATCTGCAACGTAGACCGGGGAATCGATTTGCCGTGGCGGTCGTAAAGCATCTGAAAAATTCGCAGTACTTCGGGCCTTACCCCTGCGACATTGACGCTGGTAACGCCGGTGCTCGCAAATTGCAGCATCAATTGCCGCAATTTCTCGATCGCTTCGTCATCAGTCAGGCTACGGCCGTCGCTCGCCGGCGCCACGCTGCTGACCAGCCGCCGGGCGGAATCGTAAAATCGGCCGTCAGGCTCGCCGTCGGCATCATGCCCAATGTGACCGCCGCCCGGGAATGTCGTCCTCCGGTCAACGCCTGCGAGCTCGAGCGCTCTCGAGTTGACGACCGTCGTATGCGGGCCGCGCGTCAGCAGCACGGGATTCGACGTCGTACCCTCGTCCAGGTCGGCCCGCGTCGGTAGATTCGTATTCGGCCAGATCTCACGGCTGAGCGCGCCAACGATCCACTCGTCGGCTGCCCGATTGGCCGATTCCTTACGCAAGGCCTCCTGCAACTCGGGTATCGTGGTCGCCTCCCTGACCCACTGCGGCACCTCCGAGATTAGCCCGCCCTTCCATTCCATCAGTAGCACGCGGCCCGGATCCGCATGCACGTGATTGTCGTAAAGGCCGGGCAGCATGGTGGCCCCGTCCAGGTCGATCAGGCGTGTCCCGGGCGATGCCATCGGCACTACGCCGGCGTCCGATCCGACGGCAATGATTCTGCCGTCACGAACGGCAACCGCTTGCGCACGATAGGCGCCCGCTGCGCCGGTGATGACGTTCGCATTGTGATAGATCACATCCGGCGGCTCACCGCTGACGGTCACCTGCGGCGTGTCGCAGCCGGCGATCAGCGAGCCGATGATTAGTATGGCGGAAGTTCTTCTCTTTCCATTGAGCGCAAACATATGCCCCCCCGAATGCTACTGTGGCGAGCGGCGCAGGATGAGCCACACGCCATACGTCAAAACCGGCACGATGTAGACCAGCAGGAATGCCCAGGTTATCGAGCCATAGCCCCGTGCGACGAGGCCGGTCAATCCGATCGCGTCCGCGAGCAGTACCGCGACGACCAGGATCGCGGCTGCGACTGCGGGTCGCATCCATTGCGGCATTTGCACGCCGTGTTCTGCAAACGTCTGATCGATTCGCTCGTTGACGCCATGGATCAGTGCCGCACCCGTCTCGACAAACGTGCCGAACAGCACGATCGGAAACAGGTAGAGGAAAAATCCCGCGCCCTCGAGCGCGCCGATCAATATCGTCACCGGCAGTCGCCCGGCATCACCTTCGGCGATCAGGGTATCGAATTGTCCGATCATCGCGACAAAAAACAGTATTCCCGGCAACATCGCGATGATGCCGCCGAAAAATCCGGCGCTGAGCGCCTCGCGTCGTGTCTGCTGGTGTCTCAGGCAAAACAGGATGGCCGGAATCGCCGCCAGATTGTATCCGGAGAAGGCAATGCCGCTTTGCAGCCAACCCGGGTTCACGGTCCCCGAAGTCATGTTTGCCAGGATCTGGTCGCCGTTCTGGGCCAGGTGCAAGCCCAGAAATGTCAGGTACGTTGCATAGAGGACGAACGACCACATCGCGAGGAATCGTTCGACCGCGCGTGTGCCGAAGAACACCAGTGCCGCGATCAGCAGCATAATGCCGGCATTGCCGACCAACGGAGCGATACCAAACGCGTCTCGCAATATGTCGCCGGCAGCGGCACTGATGATCGATATCACCAGGATCATCATCAACACGTAAAGCAGTTCGTAGATTATCCAGGCTTTGCCGAGAAGCGCCTTGAAAAAACTGCGGTAGTCGTAAACCCTGAAGGTCCTGGAAAATTCGAAGGTTGCCATGAGCACGACGCTGAATACGCAGGTCGTAACCGCCATGCCGAGAAGTCCGCCGATCGGCCCGGAATGCAGGAAAAACTGTTCGAGTTCCCGGCCGGATCCGTAGGCCCCCGCGATGATGACCGACTGAAAGACGAATCCCGGCAGCAGGTAGCGTTGGAACCAGCTGTCTTTGCCCGTCATTCGAAAACGTCCGTGCCGGACTATCCCCAGAGGCGTGGGCTAAAGGGCTCGACCCTGCCGCGATCGTAAACCAGCGCGTGCTCGCAGTCCTCTGCCTGCAACAACGGCCCGTCGATGTCGACGTACTTGCAGCGTTGCGCGATGACGAATGCCGGCGCCATGGCGAGCGACGAACCGAGCATGTTGCCGACCATGAGCCCAAAGCCCATGGATTCCGCCTGCAAGGCGAGCGCGACCGCCTCGGTCAGGCCGCCTGTCTTGTCGAGCTTGATGTTGACGATGTCATAAAGCCCTGCAAGGCGCTCGAGGTCCGCGCGCGTATCGCAGGATTCATCCGCGCACAGGGGAATCGGCGATTGGTAGTCCCTCAGCGACTCGTCATCGTCGATGGCCAGCGGTTGCTCGATCATCTCGACGTTCAGTTCCCCGAGTCCCGCGGCATAGTGGTCGAGATCGTCAACCGTCCAGGCCTGGTTGGCATCGATGACAATCGCAGCGTTCGGGGATCCTTCACGTATCGCCGCGATTTGTTCGAGCGGATCACCGATACCGACCTTTACTTTGAGAATCGGAAAGTCCGCGTGCGCTGCAGCATCCTTTTTCATGTTTTCCGGCTCGTCGATGCCGACCGTGTACACCGTGGTCACTGCATGCGGCTGCCAGCCCAGCATCTGCCACACGGTGTGCCCGGTTTTCTTTGCCTCGAGGTCCCACAACGCGCAGTCAACGGCGTTGCGCGCGCCACCCGGCGGCATCAGTTCCTGCAACTGCTGCCGGCTGATTCCGGCCGAAAGTTGCGGTAGCGCTGCTTCGATTTGCCCGCGGATCGAGGTAATCGTTTCGCCCTTGTACGAGACGCCTGCCGCCTCGCCCGCACCCGTATGCGCCCCGTCCTTTACCTGGCAAATGATCGTTTTCGAATGCGTTTGCACTTCCCGGGAAATCTTGAACGGCTTGCGTAACGGCCATTCTTTCTCGCTTATGGTTACTTCGTAGCTCACCAATCTTCCTTTCAAAAGTTTTTTTCGAGGTAATCGACGATCGGTGCGACGCCGGTCGCGATCGGATCGACACACGGCAAACGGTTTTCTTCCGCCAGTTTGGCGAGATAAGCGTCGCGTTCTCCTGCAGCAAGCCGAGAGGTGTTGACGCTGATCCCGGCACAACGAATATGGGCACTGGTTACCTTGCCACAGGTAATGGTGTGGTCGATCAGGGTCGGAATATCCGGCAGCGGGAAATCCGGAAACGCCTCGACGTGCGTTCGCCCGGCCGCATGGCAGACGACGAAGGCATCCGGTTGCGCGCCATGCAGGAGTCCCAGGGTGACGGCAGCATAACCAGGATGAAACAGCGATCCCTGCCCTTCGATCACGTCCCAGTGGTCGGCATCGTTTGCAGGCGCAAGCACCTCGGCCGCCCCCGACACGAAATCCGAAACGACCGCATCGATGGGAATGCCGCCACCGGCGATCATTATGCCGGTCTGACCGGTTGCCCGGAAGTCGGCTTTCCAGCCGCGCTCCTGCATTTCCTTCGCGATCGACAGCGCGGTGTACTTCTTGCCGACGACGCAATCGGTGCCCACGGTCAGCAGGCGCTTGCCGGTCCGCCTGGCACCGCTGCCGACCGGCAATCCCGGCGGCGGCGTGCGCACGTCGATCAGCGCAACGCCCTTGCCGGCCGCCGCCTGCGCAAGGCCGGGCACGCTTTTGAGCGAAGAATGGGTGCCTGCACAAACGTTCAGACCGGCGTCGACCGCATCGAAAAGCGCCTTCTTCCAGTTGTCCGGGATGAGCCCGCCGACCCCGGCCACTCCCCAGATCATGGTCCTGGCACCCGCCGCAGCGGCTTCTGCCGGCGTCATCGCGGCAAGGCCCAGGTCCACACCGGATCCGGGCAGGCGGTACTGTCCGATGCAGCGCTCGGGACGCCAGTGTGCAATGCCAATGCCGGTCTTGGCATGGGTGTGCTCGGGTTCATCGCCGAGAAAAATCAAATACGGTGACGGAATTTCGATGCTCATTTGATTCCCTACGGGCGCTGATCAACCGCCGAACAGCGATATGCCAAAAAGTCGTTGCAGGATCAGGATGCCGGACATGCCGGTGAATACCGCCAGGCTCAGGAAACCGAACCAGGTCGCGAAGATCGACGGATAAAAGACCTCGTCGTCTTTCCTGATAATCGTCAGGCAGTAATAAAGATTCAGAAAATAGATGACTGGCGCGACGAAATAGGCGAGCGCTGACGCGATGAGGACCAGGTAAACGGGTCGCGGCAAACCGCCGATGATGGCAACTGATGCGATCAACGAGAAAAACATGGCGGCTCGATACACGTTGTATTCGGAATACCAGGTCTTGCGTTGTTCCTCGCTCAGCTCCTCGCGGGAGGTCCGGGGCAGCGACGCGGTAGGGCGAAACAGATTACGGCAGCAAGCGCCAATGACTCTCGGCCAGCCGTCAAAATAATTGAAAGCAGTCGAGTACGTCGCTGCCAATGCGCCGACCAGAAAGATGAGCATCAAATGCGGGCCCACACTATCGGTGAATATCCTGGCAATCTCACCCATTACGGCATTGCCACTGACGTCGCTCGGGTACAGCCAGACTGCGGCCAGCAGCAGGAAAATCGATGCCAGCAAGAAGGAAATGACGTGCCCGAGGCGAAAATCGAGTAGTCCGATTCGGAACCAGCGGCGGCAGTACTCCTGTGCATGCGCCGGCAGCTTGCTGCGTTCAACACTGAGATCGGCCTTGTTCGGGTTGAAAGCGTCGAATCTGTTCGCGAGGCCATGTTCCTCCATGGCGCTGCGCAGCCGGCCCATGCCGGCTTTCTTCGCCTTGCCCCATTCGGACGCCTGCAGCGAGACGTCGATGCCCGTCGGTAGCAGCCCGAGAAACGAGGCGATGATCAGCCAGGAACCCTCCGGCGTGTCCAGCTGGAAGAAATGCACGAACTCGCTGATCGGTGCCGGCTCGACCGCGTACACGGCAAAGGTGCAGACAATGAGTACGCCCGCCGCAATCTTGGTTGCCAGCTCGACGACGGCATAGCGGCCGCGCAGAATTATCGCGACGGACAGCACACCGAGGGCAAAGCCGTAAACCGCGAGTTCGCCATCGTCATCGACGCCCGGAATGTCCACTCCGACATACAGGCGGAAAAAATAGAACAGCACCGCGGCCGCGGCGATCAGGCGTCCGGCCTGGCCGATCGCCGACTGGATGACCGTGGTTACCAGGACGTACCAGAGCGGAAGTTTTTTCCAGGCGGTGGCATAGGCATCGAGCATGCTACGACCGGTCGCATGGGTGAAGCGGATTGCCATCTCGAAACCGTAATACTTGAAGATATACGCGATCGGCAGGCACCAGAGCAAGGCATAGCCGTAGCGGCCACCGGCAACCGGGGCGGTGACCAGGTGGCTGGTACCGATGCCGGTCATCATCAGCATCATGCCCGGCCCGAATTTGCGAATGAGGCTGCCGGGTGTCATGGACGGCAGTTCGAGGGAGTCAAACTGGCCGTGCTGTTCGGGGCGCTCGTCCGTCATCCGGGTTCTTTTTGTTGGTAGGTGCCGGCAACAGTAGCACGCTGCCGGATCAGCGCCAGTACGACGTCGATCGTGGGCGTCGGCACATCGACGAGGCGTCCGAGTTCCTGAACCACCGTGACCAGCGCATCGATCTCCATCGGCCGGCCGAGTTCGAGGTCCTGCAACATCGAGGTTTTGTGTGCGCCGACTGCCGCGCCGCCCGCCAGTCGCTTGTCGATGTTGACCCGGAAGCGCGCACCGAGTTTTTCGCCGATCTGCTGTGCCTCGAGCATCATGTTGCGGCACACGGCCGCCGTTTCCGGTTCGCCAGCAACCTTGTCGAGCGTAGCCAGGGTCAGGGCACTGATGGGATTGAAACAAAGATTACCCCACAGCTTGACCCAGATGTCGTCGCGAATGTTGTTTCGCACCCGTGAGGTAAATCCCGCCGCATTCAATGCATCGCAAAGTTTTCCCGCGCGCTCCGACTGCCGGCCATCCGGCTCGCCGAGTATGAAGCGGTCGCCTTCGATGTGACGGATGACACCGGGTTCCGCAATTTCGGCCGCGGGATAGACGACACAGCCGATCGCGCGCTGCGGACCGACGATGTCCCAGATTCTGCCACCGGGATCGATGCTCTCCAGCTTGTGATTTTCGTAAGGCCCCTCGAGCTTGAAGAAATACCACCAGGGAATGCCGTTGACGCCGGTGACCACTGCGGTATTGTCATCGAACAAGACCGGCAATGCGTCGACGACGCCCGGAAACGAGTGCGCTTTGAGCGTGACGATCACGAAATCCTGCGGCCCTGCCTCTCGCGGGTCCTCGATGCACTTCGGATGTGCGACGCGTTGCTCGCCTTCGATCAGTAACTTGACGCCATTCTTTTGCATTGCCGCCAGATGCGGCCCGCGTGCGATCAGGGTTACCTCTTCGCCCGCCAACTGAAGTTGCACGCCGAGCCACGCGCCAATTGCCCCTGCACCATAGATAGCAATGCGCATCAGGTGAGTCCCAGCTTGTCGGCAAGACCGATACGCTGCAACTTGCCCGTGGCACCTTTCGGTATTTCATCGAGGATGACGATCTTGCGTGGCACCTTGAAATTCGCCAGGTGCGCTCCGGCGAATTCCCGGATGTCCTTTTCGTCCGCGGTCTGTCCTTCGCGCAAAACCACCGCAGCGGCGACCTCTTCGCCGAGCGACTTGTGCGGCATCGCAAAGGTGACACACTGCTGCACGGCAACATGATCCATCAGCACCTCGTCGACTTCGCGGGGCGAGATTTTTTCACCGCCGCGGTTGATAATTTCCTTCAAGCGGCCGGTAATCGTCAGATAGCCGTCTTCGTCCATGACGCCCTGATCGCCGGTGCGAAACCAGCCGTCGACGAAACATTCGGCGTTTGCGGTCGGATTGTTTTCGTAACCACTGGTTACGTTGTCGCCGCGTATGACCACCTCGCCGGTTTCACCCTGATCGAGCAGTCTTGGCGACGCCACATCCATGATCGCAACTTCGGGTCCCGCCGCGCAGCCGACGGTGCCGGGTTTACGCTTGCCGGGCGGAAGCTGGTTGCAGGTCATCTGGTGGGATGCTTCCGTCATTGCGTAGGCTTCGACGACGGGTACGCCGAAGGTACGTTCGAGTTCCGCCAGCACCTGCGGCGGCAAGGACGACGACGACGAGCGAATGAAGCGTAACCGGGCGTGGTCAATGACGTGCTGGTTGCGTGCAGCTCGCGCCAGGATGGCCTGGTGCATGGTCGGCACGGCGCTGTACCAGGTCGGCTTTGCCTTCTCGAGCCAGGCGAAGAATTTGAGCGCATCGAATCCGGGGGCAGCAAACACGCTTCCTCCCGTGCCGAGCGTTGCCAGGACCGCCGCCATGAGCCCATGAATGTGAAACAGCGGCATCACGTTGAGGCACACGTCATTGGCCTCGAGCCGCAACGTTGCCTGTATGTTGCGTGCCGATGCACAGACGTTGGCCTGGCTCAACGGCACGATCTTGGGCCGCGACGTCGTCCCCGACGTATGCAGGATCAGTGCGACGTCGTCGGCCGCCGCCATACCCTCCCGCGTCGCTGCCGTACTGGTTTCATCGTCGGCCGCTTTGACGGTGAACCTGCCGGCCGTGTCGCCGGCGCCAGCACACAATTCAAGCACGCGAATACCCCGGGTCTGCGCAGCCGAGACTGCCGGCGAGTCGCTGCCCTGCTCGACCAGTAGCGCTTTGGCACCGAGGTCCGACAGGTAAAAGTCGTACTCATCCCGTGTGTACGCGGGATTCAGCGGCGCAGTCGTCGCGCCGCAGGCAAGGCAGACGAATGCCGAAGCCATCTGCGGACCGTTCGGAAGCACGATTGCAATCCTGTCATTGCGGCCGATGCCCAGGTCATTCAACGTTGCTACGGTATCTGCGACCTGCTTGCGCAATCCGGCGTAGGTCAGCGGTGCACGATCGGCCCCTGCAAGCGCGATGTCGTCGTCACGCCCGACGTCGAGGAGCTCACGAATCGTGCCCTGCTTGCTCAAAGATACTCCCGGTTGTTGTTGTTTGTTACGGGGAATCCGCAAATTACAGAATTTCGCTCAACACTTTGTCAAGCGCGTCTACCGTCCTGTCGATGTTGTGCAGCTTATCGAGCCCGAAGAGCCCCAGGCGAAAGCTGCGAAAATCGTCCGGCTCATCGCACATCAGCGGTACGCCCGCCGCGATTTGCATGCCCTGTGCCGCGAACTTGCTGCCATTTGCGATATCGGCATCGCCGGTATAGCAAACGACCACGCCCGGCGCTTCGAAGCCGGCTGCTGCAACGCTGTTGACACCCCTGGATGCCAACAGCTTGCGCACCCGATCACCGAGCTCCTGCTGCTCCGCCTGTACCTTGTCGAAGCCGTACGCCTCGGTTTCTTTCATGACCTCCCGGCAGCGGGCGAGTGCATCGGTCGGCATGGTTGCGTGATACATGTGCGCGCCATTCTCATAGGCCTGCATAACCTCGAGCCACTTGCCCAGGTCACACGAGAAGCTGGTCGTTTGCCCCGCGATGGCCGCATCGCGCGTCGTGTCATTCAGCATCACAAACGCGGCGCAGGGCGAGCCGCTCCAGCCTTTTTGCGGCGCGCTGATCAGCACGTCGACACCGATCGCCTGCATGTCGACCCAGATGGCCCCGGATGCGATGCAGTCCAGCACGAACAGGCCGCCATTCTCATGCACGGCGTCCGCAACCTGGCACAAATAGTCGTCCGGTAACAACATGCCGGACGACGTTTCCACGTGCGGCGCAAACACGACATCCGGCTTTTCCCTGCCGATCGTCTCCACGACCTCGTCGAGCGGCGCCGGCGTAAAGGGATCCTGGCTGTCAGGGCCCGTCTTGCGCGCCTTCAGCACCGTCGCGCTCGACGGAATAGCGCCCATATCGAAGATTTGCGACCAACGATAACTGAAGAAGCCGTTGCGGATCACGAGGCATTTTTTGCCGGTCGCGAACTGGCGAGCGACGGCTTCCATTCCGAAAGTGCCGCTACCCGGTACGATGGCAACCGCATCGGCCCTGTAAACCGTTCTCAGAATCGACGAAAGATCGATCATCACCAACTGGAATTTCGCCGACATGTGATTGACGGCACGATCGGTATAGACCACCGAGTACTCGAGCAAGCCGTCCGGATCGACGTCCGGCAATAGTCCGGGCATTGGCGCTCCCCTGCGACAGAAAAGAGCACATTGTGACATGGATCGCCGCGGTAAACTCTGCCAGTGAAAGTCGTTTGCGCACCCGATAGTTTCAAAGGCTCGATGTCCGCCGTGCGGGCCGCCCAGGCGATGCTGGCAGGAATTCGAAAAGTCGTGCCGGATGCCGTTGTCGACCTGTGCCCGATCGCAGACGGCGGCGAAGGCACCCTCGAGGCAATATCCGCCGCAGTGCCCGGCAAACTGCATACCCTGCGGGTCGCCGGGCCACTCGGCGATGCGCTGGAGGCGACGTTTGCCAGCTTCGCTGACGATGCCCTGGTGGTTGTCGAGTCCGCCACTGCGGCAGGTCTGAACCTGATCAGCGACGCAGCACGCGACCCGACGCGGACCACGACACACGGCGTCGGTTCGTTACTGCTGGCGGCGTGTGCAACGGCGTCGGAACGCATCATCGTCGGCGTCGGCGGAACCTGCACCAACGACGGGGGCTGCGGCATGGCACAGGCAATAGGTATTCGCTTCTACGACGTCAATGGCATGCAAATACGCACCCCACTTTGTGGCGGCAGCCTGCGCGAGCTGTCGAGGATCGACGCATCGACGCGGTCACCCCTGCCGGGCAAAATCGACATTGTCGTTGCCAGCGACGTCGACAACCCGTTGACCGGACCCCGCGGTGCCGCCACGGTGTACGGACCACAGAAAGGCGCATCGCCCGACCAGGTAATCGCGCTCGACGACGGTTTGCGGCATCTCGCGGAACTGCTGAGACGCGATCTCAATGTCGATATCGAAGATCTGCCCGGATCCGGCGCCGCCGGCGGGCTCGCAGGCGGACTGGTCGCCTTTGCCGGCGCACGCATTGCCTCCGGTATCGATACGGTGCTCGAAGCCGTCGACTTCGACAGGCGCATCGCCGGCGCCGACCTGTGCCTGACTGGCGAGGGATGCATCGACGCACAATCGGCATCCGGCAAAGCCGTGATGGGGGTGACACGCGCCGCCCTGCGACACAGGGTGCCAACGGTGGCACTGGTGGGTGCAGCCGGACCTGGCGCCGAGTTATGCCTCGAATCCGGCCTGCAGGACTACCTCGTCATCGGCGAACATTTGCCGACCGAGGTTTCAATGGGGCAGGCGGACGTGTTGCTGGCCGAAGCAGCAGGGCAGACCGTTCTTCGACATCTGCAATCGCCGTCGGCGAATTAGTGCCGCTATTCGCTGGTCGCCGGTTCTGCTTCCGCCGGCAGACCGGCCGCGGAATCGACTTCGTCTTTTAACAATCTGCCGGTCAGGACTCCGGCGATCATCGATCCATTCACGTTCAATGCTGTGCGCGCCATGTCGATCAGCGGTTCGATCGAAATCAACAGTGCCGCGAGCATCACCGGGAAACCCATGGCCGGCAGTACGACCAGCGCCGCAAAGGTGGCACCGCCGCCAACGCCGGCAATGCCAAACGAACTGATCGCCACGATGGCGACGAGCTTCAGAATAAACAACGGCGATAACGGGTCGATTCCCAGTGTCGGGGCAATCATGGTTGCCAGCATCGCCGGGTAGATACCGGCGCATCCGTTTTGGCCGATGGTCGCACCGAACGATGCGGCCAGGTTTGCCACCGGGGCCGGCACCTTGAGTTCCTCGACTTGCGTTTCGACATTCAGGGGAATGGTCGCCGCAGAACTGCGCGAGCTGAATGCGAAGGTCAGGACCGGCCACACCTTACGGAAATAGTCCCTGACATCGACGCCGTTCGCTCGCAACAGCAGGCTGTGCACAGCAAACATCAGTGCGATCGCAATATAGGAGGCTGCGACGAACGAGATCAGGTTGAGAATGTCGGCGGCATTCGAGCCGGCGACTACCTTGGTCATCAACGCGAGAATGCCATACGGTGTCAGCGCCATGACCAGATGCACAAGCTTCATGATGATGGCCTGTGTATTCTCGACGAAACCGGTAATCGCGCCGGCGCGCTCCGGTTCGTCCCGGGCAACCAGCAGCGCCGCGATGCCGAACAGCACACCGAAAATAACCACGGAAATGATCGAGGTCGGTCGCGCACCGGTGAGATCGTAGAAAATATTGCTCGGCACAAATCTCACCAGCATGTCCGCCAGGCCGAGATTTTCGATGGATTCCCGGCGCGACAACAACGATTCCGCCCGCGCCAGTTCGCGGGCACCTTCGGTGAGTCCTTCTGCCGTCAGGCCGAACACGTTGGCCATCGCTATACCGACCAGCGCCGCAACCATGGTGGTGCCGATCAGGATGCCGATGACGCTGGCGCCGATCTTGCCGAGCGCGGCGATTTCCCGCATGCGCACGACCGCGGCAATCATCATGACCAGCACCAGCGGCATGATGATCATGCGCAGCAGGTTCACGTAACTCGAGCCGACGACATTGGTCCATTCGAGCGTGCCGGCGATGGCCTGCGGATTGCCGGTATAAGCAATCTGCAGGGCAAATCCGTAGGCCACGCCAGCGGCAAGACCGATCAGGATTTGCTGGGCCAGTGAATAGGCCGGCCGGCGGAAGCGCGTCAGGAATACGATGATCCCGGCGAAAACCAGCAGATTGGTGACGACGAGCATGTTCATTCCGACAAGCTACACGAATACGGCGTGCCTTGTCAGCTCGAGGCACATAACGTTTGAGCCTCGGAAAATAACCGGTGGGCTTAAAGCTTCCTTTAACGGGGGCAGTTTACTGGACGGCAGCCGTACCCGACGCCGATGCGCTACGATCTTCGCTGACCTGCACCCGCATACCGCTGGCCAGGCGTTCGGCGCCGCGCGTGACGACCCTGTCGCCCGCCTTGATATCGCCGATCACTTCGATCAGGTTTCCGGCGCCCAGACCGGTCAACACGCCTACCTGTTCTGCAACCAGTTCCTCGTCAATGCGATACACGAAAGTGCCTTCGCGTCGCAACACCAGCGCATCCCGCGGTACGGTCAGCACTTCCTTGGCCACGGAAGTCGGCATCGACAGCCGCACACTTTCACCAACCGTCCAAAGCTCCGGATCCACGTTCAGACGTACCTCGAACATGTGCGACTGTGGATTGCCGAACGGAACGATCGTGCGCACCGTACCGTCACCCTGACGAAAGTCGTTGTGCATGGACAGCACTTCACCGACCTTGATGTAGTTGACCGAGTTCAGCGGTGCCCGTGCGACGACCTCGATCGAGGTCGGATCGACCAGCCGGATGACCTGGTCGGCGACATTCAGGCGCTCGCCGATATTGCGCAGTTTCTCCGTGACGATGCCGTCGAACGGTGCCCGGATGTCGGTCACCCACATCGCGACCTTGGCCTGTCCGAGCTGCGCCTCGGCGATCCACACTTCGCTTTCGGCGACCGCCAGCTCGGAGGTCACCTGGTCGAGCTGGCTCTTGGCCGAATGATTGTTCGCGGCGAGGCGGGTCAGGCGTTCCTTTTCCGACTTCAGAAACGTTACCCGCGCCTTTTCCTTCTCAACGCGCTTCTCGGCCTCCATTTCATACAGTCGAAAGGTGATCTTCTCGAGACGCGCCACGATGTCGCCTTCGGAGACCTCGGTACCGACATCGGCAATCCACATCAGTTTGGCCTCGAGCTCGGAAGCCAGTCGCGCATCGTTCAGACTGACGACGGTACCGGGCACGTCAACCGTGGGCGCGAGAAAGGCGACCTCAGCCCGTTCTACAACGACGGGCGCAGGCGGCTGCTCGAAACCCTGTGCCAGTGCATGGGGACTCAGCGCGGTAAGCAACAAACCGCCGATCACGTTAAACCTCAATCTCATGAACTTCCCTTTAACTTGTTACCGGTGCCGGATCGCCCAGCTCGCGTTGCAGCGCTGCGGTCGCCCCTTCGCCCATGCGCAACAGGCTGGGCAGATAAATCAGTGTGAATATGGTGCTGACCGACATACCGCCAACGATGACGGCAGCAAGCCCACGATATACCTCGGATCCGGGGCCTGGTATCACCAGCAGCGGGATCATACCGAACAGGCTGGTCAATGTACTCATCAATATCGGCCGCAACCTGCGCCGGATCGCCTGCTCGACGGCGCCGCGCCGGTCGATACCTTCGCGCTCCGCGGAGCGTGTCTGGTGCACGAGCAGAATTGCATTGTTGACCACGAGTCCAAGCAGGGTGATGAAGCCGATCATGGTCAACAGGTCCATCGGCAAATTCATGATGCGCAGCAAGGCTACGCCGCCGACTGTCGCGAGCGGAATGGCCGACACCACCAGCAGGCTGTCAAGAAACGAACGAAACAGCCCGGCCATCAACAGATACAGAACGATGATCGCAAGAATGAAACTTCGCGACATGCTACTGAGTGCAATGTCCAGATCGTCTGCCGCACCGTAGTAGGTTATTTCGCCATCCTCCGGCAGCACGCTGCGCAATCCTGGTTCAACCTGCTGGCGCAGCGTTGCAATCGCCTCTTCCAGTGACATGCCGGGCGGCGGTGTCACGTTGAGGGTAATCGCCCTGCGGCGGTCGACCCGGCGAATTTCGCTGGGTCCCGCCGTTCGCTGCATACGCACCAGCTGGTCGATGGATTGAATGCCGCCGACCGGCGTGGCCACCGGTGTCGCGGCGAGGTCTTCCGGACTTTGCCAGGCCGGTGCCCTCAGTACGATATCGAGCCGGCGATCGCCGTCGAAATACTCACCGACGAATACGCCGTCACCCAGCGCGCGCATAACCGTGGACATCTGCTGGCGCGTCCAGCCCGCCTCGGTAATGCGCCGCTCGTCGGGAATGAATCTCAGTTCCGGCTCGGCGATGTCCACGCCGGGCATTGGCCGCGCCTGCGCGCCCGGCAGCGTCTGGAAAATGCTGCCCATGCCCATCCGGGCTGCCATCAGCATCGCTTCCATGTCGCGACTCTGGATATTCATGTCGATCCCGGAGCCGCCGGTCAGCCGCTGGAATATGCCCCAGGTATCGGCAAACGCCATGGTGTCCGGAAAACCGGCGAGGATCTCGAAATTCAGCTTGGGCAGGAATTCGCTGACGTCGTCGCGATCGACCATCGAGGAACCGAAAAAGCCGAAGGAGCCGAACATGCCGGCGAAATACGCGTCAATCGGGTACTCGGAGTCCTCCTCGAGATACGGCGCCAGCCGTTCGGCAACAACGTCGACGAATTCCTCGCGGGCGGTGCCGACGCTCTGCCCGGGCGGTGACAGGATGAAGGCAAAAACCCATCCCTGGTTGCCCTTGGGCAGGTAGTCTGCCGGCGGCAGCATGATCCAGGTCAGTATCGTGGCACCGGCAAACAGGCCGACGATCCACGCGCGTCGCAACTTTGCGGTGTCGGTTGCCCGCATAATCCTGGCGGTCAGCTTGTCCCACCAGTCCTTGTGCTCGTCATCGAGCCGCACGTCTTTCAGCCATTGCGCGGCAGCCGTCGGGATGATCGTAAGTGCAATAACCAACGACGCCGTAACCGCGACCGCGATGACAATGGCGAGGTCGGCGAACAGCTGACCCGAAACGTCCTTCAGAAACACAATCGGCATGAAGATCACGACGGTGGTTGCCGTCGACGCGAGCAGTGCACCGGCAACCTGGCTGGGCCCGATAACCGCCGCTTCGCTCGCCGGTTTTCCTTTTTCGCGCAACCGCACGATATTTTCGAGCACCACGATTGCCCCATCGAGCACCATGCCCATGGCAAACGCCAGGCCGGCAAGTGAAATCATGTTCAACGTGCGGCCGAACACCTGCATCATGAAAAACGCGGTGAACAGCGACACCGGAATTGCCAGCGCCACCATGAAAGTCGCGCGGAACTTGCGCAGGAACCACCAGAGGATGCCGATCGCGAGCGTTATGCCGAGCAACAGGTTGGTTCGCAGCATGGCGATCGAATCGTTGATATAGGTCGACTCGTCGTAAACCTGCTTGATATCGAGCCCGGCACGCGCCAGGGGTCCCACGCGTAATTCCTCGACGGCCGCTTTCAGGTTTTTCATGACCTCGAGCACATTGACACCCTGCTCGACCATCGCGTTGAACGCGATGGCATCGACACCGTTGTGCACAATGAGCCCGTCGCTATCGCGCATCGTGACTTCAACGGTCGCGATGTCGCGCAGGCGAACCGGATTGCCACCGCGCCAATCGAGTACCATGTCACCGAATTCGTCGAGGTCGTACTTGCCGGCGTAGCGCAGCGTGTACTTGCGTCGCCCGATATCGTTGAAGCCGCCCGAGGTGTCCTCGTTGTTGCCGGTCAGTCCGGCGAGCGTCGGAATATCGATGCCGAGCGCCGCCGCTTCGTAGGGATCGAAGGTGATGCGCACTTCGTTGTCACGACCGCCGTAAGCGTTCGAGTTTGAAATGCCGGGCACGCGCTCGATGCGCGCCTGTACGACTTCGCGAACGAAATCCGAGTAACTCGCCATGACGCGCTCGTTGCCCGGCTTTGCCGTCAACGAGAACCAGGCGATCGCGGTAGTGTCCCGGTCCGGCCCGATAAAGATCTGTGGCTCGGTGACGTCGGCCGGGTAGCGCGGCACCTGGTTGAGACGATTGATCACCTCGACCAGCGCCCGTTGCAGTTCCGTTTCTACGGTAAATGACAGCGCAATGCTGGCGGCACCGCTGGATGCGCTCGACACCATCTTGTCGAGGCCGGGCAGACCACGAAGCACGTCTTCCTGCGGCTCGATAATCTCCGACTCCACTTCCTCGGGCGCTGCGGCACGCCAGCCGGTCTGGATCTGGATGGTCGGCTTTTGCACGTCGGGGATCATCTGGATCGGCAACGAGAGCAGACCGACAGTGCCCATCAACAGCACCAGCAGGATCGCGGCGATCACCGCGACCGGATTCGAGATCGACATGCGCGTCAGTTTCACGGACGCCCCCGCACGGAAAGGAATTCGTTTAGACGTCTGACAGGCATTTCTTCGCCGGGTTCGTGTCCGATTACAAAATAGCGCGAGCCCGATGCCGTCGCGGCCCGCTTTTGCCGAACCGCGTATGCTACACGCATGACCGCATACCGTTGTTCTTAATTTGTCGGCGGCCGCGCCGGTTCACCGGCGCGGTGCCACCGTGCAGGTCGGGTACTGTATGTCCGTACAGTAATTTTGTCAACGCCGAATGGCGCCAGATCGGGTGTCGCCCTGCCCGCCGGGGCAACGTGCGCGGTTTGATTTACAGGAAATCAAGCAGCCGGCGGACAGGACAACATTGTCCCTAGGGAGGCGGTCCCGGTGTGAACGTATCGAGCTCGACCCGGTCGCCGGTCTCGGTATCGACCTCGACGATCAGGCCGATGCCCGGCACGTAAAACTTGTGCTCCAGGACGCCGGGTTCGAGCGGCGTGAAATCCGCAGTCATCAGACAGTCGGCGGCACAGGCCGCACCCGGCGCCGCCTCGTCGGCGGTGATGCTCAGGATCTCCACGGCGTCTTCTGCTTCACCGTAGGCGACTTCCTGACGGAATACGTCGCCGACCTGCGGATCGAAAGGCAACAGGATGCCGGCCTCGGAACCGTCGCGACCGGCTTTCCAGGAGCCGTCGATGTCGACGAGTTCGGGCGTTTGCGGAACGTCGCCATCGAACACTTCGAAATTCCGCGCAATCTCGCCGCAGTACCAGACATTGCCGTCGACATCCTGCGCGTACCAGTCCCGTGTGATCTCGACGACCACGCCATCCTCGGACGCCGTATCGATAACGACGACACAGGTGATACCGTCGATCAGCTTGGTTTCGTCCGTGACCAGGACTTCGATCGACTCGCCGTCCCCGAGGTACAGCCAGTGATTGCCGGTGACGAGCGGAAACCACGGATTCACGGCGACTGCGCCGCCGATGTCGAGTGGATCGACGAAGTTCGCGGCGAAGTCTTCGCCGAACGCCGGTTCGTGTGCCGCGTCGCCCAGGGTTTCGCACAGCGCCAGCCGCGCATCGAACACTTCGTCGCATTCATCCCCTTTTTCCGCCACGTCCAGATCGACGTCGGCCAGGCAATCGACGCGGTCCGCATCGTCCGCAATGTCGGTGCAGATCGCGCGACCTTCGAACAGATCGTCGGCCGTATCGACGGAACAGGCACGCTTCATCGCTACCGCAGCGGAGGAACACGGGCCAACGGCAAACACGTCGATGTCATCGTCGCTGCCGAACGAGGCGATGTCACTGATGGCAGCAGCCAGTGCCTCCATTTCCGGTGTCGGCGCCAGATTGACCGGAATGACGCCGTCGAGCAAACCATCTGCAATGTCGGCAGCGATTGCGCTAAGGATGTCGTCAAATGACGCGCTTTCGATTGCAGCGATCACGCGCAACAGGAAACCGAGCACCGATGAGGCGCCGTGGACTTCGTCGTCATCCTCATGCGACACCGGGTCGAAATCCACGGGATTGAGATCCCGTCCGAGCGCATCTTTTGCAAATGCGCTCAGCACGTTGGCGGTAGCGTCGTCGATCGCCGTTGCGATCGCCGCGTTGTCGACGATAATGCCGTCGCCGTCCGGATCGAGTGCGGCCAGCACCTGAAGCGCAATCAGCGTGGTCTGCAAGGAAACGTTCACGCGTTGCACGCTGCCTGCGTCGCCCAGCATGACTACGGCGGCGAGGTTCGGCGGCGTGTCCTTGAAGGTATCGTCTTCCGCGTCGGTGTTGTCGAAGACGAAGAATACCGGCGTGTTCGCGTGCTCCGGAGGCACCATGAACTCATATTGATCCTCGTCCAGGGGATCACGAGTAACGCTGCCGATGCTATTCGCCGCATTCAATGCCTCCAGGCGATCTTCAGCAGATTCAACGTTCTCCAGCGCCGCCAGGACGTCGGCGACCGTGAAAACAAAAATCGTGCCGCCGAAAACCGGGCCGTCGGTAACGATGCCGGAAACCATGAGTGGCGGAGCCGGCGGCGGGATCGGTGGTGAAGCCGGAGGCGCATTGCTGCTGCTGCCACAGCCTGTCAGGCCGACCGCAGCAGCCAGGATTGGCAAAAGAATATTTCGACAAATGCCGAACGATGAAATTAGCTTAGTCATTGTCCCACCCCCATAAAAGAAACGAGTTCGACGCGATCGCCGCTCTCCAGATCGACCTCGACGATCAAACCGACACCGGGTGCGTAGAACTTGTTTTCCTCGGCATCGGGTTCGAGCGGTGTGAAGTCCCGGGTCATCAGGCAGATGCCGTTACAGGACGCTCCCGGCGCGGTTTCAGTGGCGTCGACGGCGAGTATTTCGATGACGTCTTCCGCATCGGTCTGTGCGAATTCCTGGCGAAATACGTCGCCCGGTTGCGGATCGAACGGCAACAGGATTCCCGCCTCCGCGCCGTCGCGTCCCGCTTTCCACGAGCCGTCGATGTCGACGAGCTCGGGTTCCGACGTTTCGTCGCCATCGAACTCTTCGAAGTTTTCTGAAATCTCCCCGCAATACCACACGTTGCCGTCGATATCCTGTGCGTACCAGTCGTCCGTAACTTCGACGACGACGCCGTCTTCCGTCGCCGTGTCGATCACCACGATGCAAGTGATGCCATCGATGAGCTTGGTATCGCCGGTCACTTCGACCTCGATGGTTTCGCCATCACCTTCGTACACCCAGACGTTGCCGGGCACGAGGGCGAACCACGGATTCGGCGCAACCGTCGCGCCGATCTCCAGCGGATCGACGAAATTCGCAACGAAATCCTCGCCAAACCCGGGATCGTGCGTCGCGTCGTCGAGCGATTCGCACAGATCGAGCCTGGCTTCGAGCACGTCATTGCATTCTTCGAGGCCTTCCTCGAAATCCGCGTCCGCATCGCTGAAACACTCGGGATCCTGGTCGACAGAGTCGAGGCATTGTGCGGAGGTGGTAAAAAAGTCATCCCGCAAATCAAACTCGCAGGCAAGGCGTTGCGTATGTGCGCTGGCGGAGCAGCTGGCTTCGGCAAAGCTTGGATTGCCGGCGATCAGCCACACAGCCAGTACCAAGGCGCAAACCGGCAAGGTACTTTCCCCGGATTTAGTATTCATTTTGATCTCCTTCGGATTGCGCGATTGCGCAAGTCACCCACGTTGATAGACGGCTATTGCCTGCGAAAACTGTCGGGCAAGGGGAGCAAACCGGGACGATCGCTTGTCTATAGGCGTAATTCGTGTAATTTCGACGGCTTTTGTTGTCGGACCGGGTCTAAGTTTGTGGGTTTATGTGCGTTTGAAATGCAACTTGGCCGATGCCGGAAGCACCCGGTGGTTTTGGCTGCCAGCATCTCCGCCCTGGCGCTCCTGACGGGCTGCGGCGGCAGTTCCGGCGACGGATCGTTCGCGTTGCCGGCGCCACCACCCGATCCGCCGCCTCCGCCACCCGCCGAAATCAACGTGTCTACCGAGGTGGTTTTCAATGCCGTCTCGATGGCGTCGCCGGTCGCCTTGCTGCAGGCCCCGGGCGACAACAGTCGCTGGTTCGTGGTCGAACAGCAGGGCATCGTAAGGAGCTTTCCCAACGATCCGAACGTGAGCAATGCCGATGTCGGCGTGTTTGCCGATATTCGCCTGCGCGTCCTGGGCGGCGGCGAACGCGGGCTATTGGGAATGGCGTTCCATCCCGCTTTCGGCGGCGGCAACTTCGAGGTGTTCCTGTCGTACACCGGCACCAACGCAGGCGAGTCAATCATCAACCGCTTCAGAAGCATCGATAACGGCGCAACGCTCGATACCTCGGTCGACGACATCGTCCTGACGATCCCGCAGCCCTTTGCCAACCACAACGGCGGCAACATCGCGTTCGGTCCCGACGGCTTTCTCTATGCCGGCTGGGGCGACGGCGGCAGCGCCGGCGATCCCAATGACCATGCGCAGGACACCAGTAACCTGCTCGGCACGATCACGCGCATCGACGTGGACAGTGCCATGCCTTACGCCATCCCCGCCGACAATCCCTTCGCCGGGAACGCGGCCAATCCCTGTACGCAGGGTTTCGGCGGCGGCGACTGCCCGGAGATCTATGCCTACGGCTTCAGGAATCCGTGGCGCTGGAGCTTCGACAGATTGACCGGTGAACTGTGGGTCGGCGACGTCGGCCAGAACCAGTGGGAGGAAGTCGACCTTGTCACGGCAGGCGGCAATTACGGCTGGCGCTGCCGCGAGGGCATGCACGACTTCGATTTGACCGGCAGTGGCTGCGGCGGTGCACTGATCGATCCGATCACGGAATACGACCACAGCCTGGGACAATCCATCACCGGTGGTTACGTCTACCGCGGCAGTGCGATTCCAGAGTTACAGGGATTCTACGTTTACGGGGACTTCGTGACCGGCCGGATATTTGCGATCGCCGCTACCAGCCAGCAAGGTACCGTCGGCGAAGAGATATTTAACACGCCGTTCAACATCTCCGCCTTCGCACAAGACCAGGATAGTGAGCTTTACATCGTCGACTACGGTGGCAGCGTGCATCGAATCATCGACGCGCCCTGACGAAAACCGCGCGACCTATTCAACACCGTCAAATCGACGCCTCAATTGCGCATCGAAATCAAATTCCAGATTCGTGCTACCATGTTTTGCAAGCTCGTCATCGATGACGATTCTCAAGTCATCCGGCACATTTTGTTTTCTTAAATCCCACCACGCCCGTCCAAATTTGCCCGTCATGTGTCGCCGAACCAATACCCGGGGCAATTCTTCGAATTCGGGGAAAAGGCCCAAATGGTAATTGTGAAATTCGTAAACAAATATGCTTTGTATCGCATCAAAAAATGCGCCAAGCCTGCGCCGCTCGGCGATTGACAGTTGCTCAGGCACTTCAATGCCTTTCAAGTAAACAGATACGAAATCCGAATCATGAAAATGATTCTGAAGATTTTCGTGCAATTGAAATACGCCGATATTCAATTCTGCGCGCGCGATCGTGCTGTTCAGTCGTAACTCCGCGTAGACGAAGTAGAGCCCAATCAAAATGCCGGTGATACCGGCAAGCTCTACCGCAGTTTTCCAGTTGACGGTTTTCATTCAATCTGCACGCAGCCCATCATGCCTTTTTATTGAGCCCGAGCCTGTCGTTCTCACGCTGGAACATTTCACGAATTTTGTCACCATCAGACGGTTCCTCTTCCAGAGTTTCCGGGTCCCATTGGCTCCGCGTCGTATTGAAGAAGTCACCGCCATAGATATGGATACCACCGGTAAAGCGCTGTAGTGGATTGGTGACCGAGTGCAACGCGTCCTCGGGCAACATCGCTGTGTCCTTTACGAACAGCGCATCTGCACCGTATGCCTCGATTCTGCCAGGCATCCTTTTCCAGAAGATGTTGTCCTCGCGACCTGTGTAGATGCCAATGTTGGCCCACATCAGATGGTCGTGAGGCATCAGGTTCATTTGTGGCGTCCAGGTGGCCGCAAAGATCGTCAGCGTCGGCGAACCAAGAAGCACATTGAGTCCGGCTCTGCGAGGGTCGCCCAGTGCAGCCAATACACGCTCCGGCGCAGAAACCGCGCGGGCCAGTACTTCATTGACAGCGGCTTGAGCGTCTTTTTCTTTGTTTGCGGTGATGCAGTCCTCGATAAAGCGATCGATATCCAACCTGTCGTTACCGATCGATGCTGGTCTCCTGGTTTTTGCAAAGGAGGCGACCGGAGAAAAAAGCTGAACCGACGCAGCTATCGCACCGGCAACGATCGCGCGCCGTTTAAGGTTAATGCGTGAATTTCTCGTGCTCGCCATTCGTTGCTCCTCGCCACTGTGCCAACGACCGCTTTGATTCGTCAGCAGCCCTTTGGCGCAAGTCTAGCTCAATGCTTGATGTGGCGGGGCTCTGACAGTGCTACGGCACCTATTCAGCGGCCGTTCAGGAGGCTTTGAGTAAGGTATCGCGAAAGAACAGGCTGATTGGCGGTATTGGGGCCGCCCCTCGCACTGCTTTCTTGATAACCATCTTTGGGAGATGTCGATATGCACGACTTCCAGACCCGGCGTATTGCCCGCAATTTGCCCGCACTGCGCTCACCCTGCGGGCACTTCATGCCCGCTTTTTCACTGGCCGTTTCCCTGTTGATCGCACCGTTTGCCAATGCGCAATCGTCGGCACCGACGATCCGGCTGTTCCCGACCACCGTCGTGGAGGACCTGCGCCAGACCAGCTCCGTCGCCAAGGAGATGGAGAGCGGGCTGCAGGAGGTCATCGGCCGCCTGGACCAGCAGCAACAGCTTTACCTGGAAAGCAAGTGTGAGGGCGCCGAAGGAGATCCCGGCTGCCAGCGCCTGTCGCGGCAACTGGGTGCAACCTACCTCGAGATGCTGGGGATCATGGAAGAGCGCCTGCCCGACATGGAGCACACGGTGAATAACACCCGGCTCAGTCTCGAGAAGCGCCTGCGCAGCGAACTCGGTAACAAGATGACCTCCTGGACCTTGCAGGAGACCCTGCTCGGCGGCAACCCGCACGAGACGACGACGGTATCGCCGGTGATGCGCGGCCGCTCCGGCATGCGTTTAAGCGAACGGTTCCGCCAGTACTACCAGCTGGTCGCTTCGTCCAGCAGCCAGACCGACCAGTCCCTGGCAGTGCTCGCCTCCGACATCTATCTCGACATGGACGAAACCAGCGAACTGATCGCACGCACGCGCGAGGAAATCGCGCGCGCGACCTTGATCGAGCAACTGAACCAGTCGTTCGGAACGATTACGCCGGAAATGATGGAAGTCGTGGGTGGCGTGAAGTCGATCCTGTTCGGCGATGAGTCCGGTCAAACACAGATAGCCGGCCCGCCGCCCGGAAGTGTCGAACAGGCGTGGCGCAGCCCGCTGGAAAACTAACGTGACCGTTCGCCGAGGAGTTTCAGTCATGAGTTATGCGATAACACCATTTAATTTACTGCGTGCGCTGACGGTCCTGCTTTTTGGCGCAGTGCTAACCTCCTGTGCCAGCTACCCGCCGCCCTGCACGAGCCCGCAGACGCGGAATCTCGATCACGCGATCGATGAGGTCAAAAGCAATCTGAGCGGTGGTACTTGCGCGGCGCACTTCGAGCGTTTTTACGACGACCTTTTGACGATAGCCGAGGGCGATCCCAAACCTGAGAACAAACGGCTGTTCAGCGAGTTCCTGGTGTGGGCCAGCGACGAAGGTCTGCTCAGCCAGCGCCAGGCGCGCGACTATTACAACCGTTATTTCAACGTGAAATTCACCTCGATGCAGGGCGACTACAACAACTGCTCGCACACCTGTCCGCGACGCGACCGCATCATGCTCAACATGCAGCGCGAATTGAGCGACAAGGAGCGCGGTCTGTTGAAGGTCAGTCTCGACAACAACGGTTATTACCGTGCCGACGAGCTGTACCAGGAAATCGAACTGGTGCTCGAGGCGACCTGCACGGCCTGTGCTGCGGCACGCTGACGGAGGTTCGCAATCATGCGCACGGGGAACGGGCGACTGTTTGTCGAAGGACTGACGACCGGGGCACTGGGCTCCATGATCGGCGCCAGCGCTCTCTTATATATATTGAGTCGCAATCACCTCATCAGCTTTGCGCCGGAACGCCTGCCCGATCTCGGCCACTGGCTCGAGTGGACCTACACCAACCTCGGCTCCTCGATTCCGGTGTTTGCGGTATTGCTGCTGGCATTTTTTGCCAGCCTGAGGCGCCTGCGCAGCTACCTGGAGTCCAACCGGCCGACCAACGAGATCGTACAACTCGATCACCTGACCGATATCTGGACCACGCTGTTTTTCGGCACCGGCGTGATCTGGACGGCGATCGGCATGCGCAGTGCATTGATCTATGCACTCGGCGACCCGGATTCGACGATCGAACAGGGGGCGTTCGCCGTGCTCGAGCGGATGGTGGATGGCGGCATCCTGCTGGCATTGTCGACGACGATATTCGGCGGCATCGGCGGCTACCTGATGCGGGTGTTCAAGTCGATCACGCTCGGTGCGTCATTGCAGCAGCATTATGATCGCGCCGCGCGCGCGGACACCTCGCAAATGCGCGAGTCGCTGCAACGCATCGAGCGCCACCTGGCACCGTCAGTCGAAGACGACGCGGCACAATGACCCGCTCGCCGCTCTTTTACCCGCTGAATCGCGGCATGGATGCCGATGCCGGCGGGGTCGCGGACTTGCAGACCGACGTCATGCGGTTCATGGCGATCCTGTCGCTGTGCCTGGTTGCGATCTTTGCGCTGGTGCAGAGCATTCCGCTGGCACCAAAACAGGAAACACCGGCGCCCGTTCAGGAAACCACGCCTGTGGCAAAGCAGATGCCACAGCAAGAGCCACTGCCAGTGGCAAAACAGGTGCCGCCGGTCGACGACAAGATCGTGTTGACACGACCGCAAGCGAAAAAACCGCTACCCGAGGAAGCCCCGCCGGTGCTGCAGCATCCGCGCTCGGTGGCGATCAAGAATGCCGAACCGCAGCCGGTCGAACAGGAGCCGGTGAAGCGAGGGTTTACGCTGCGTTTCGAAGACGAGCAGGCGTTGACACGGCTCGTTGCCCGCAACGAGGTCGGTCTGTACGCGATCCTGCCGGACAGGTCGTATCGCATGAACGTCAATCGCGGTGACTTCAGTTTCTGGCCCGCCTCCATGCCGACCCAGTTTCACGAAATGGACCAAGGCACGGTACCGAGTTCGGTCACCGATGCGTTTCGACACAGCAGCGCCGCGGGATCGCAAGACATTAAGTGGGGCGTCACCATCCCCTCGCAGACCAGCCGGCAACTCGAGACCTACCTCCGCGAGCAAACGGGCGGCGATCTCGTGATCGATGCCGACGGCGGATTGCGCCTGGAGTAGCACCGTGAAACTGGGATGCCGTCTACTCATCGCGATCACGTTCATTGCCAGTGGCAGTCCGCTCGCTGCCGCCGAACGGCACGCCACCCTTGACGCCTGGCTTGCAAAAGAGCTCACGCCGTACCTGCGAGAGCAACTGCAACACCATCCGCGCTTCAAGGGTGAAGCCCTCAAGTTTGTGGTCATGGACAACGGTGTTCCGCAGGCGACCAGCAATACGCTGGCGCTGCGACTGCGTGACCGGCTGCGTGACTCGGTGGCCGACGTACCCGGCATTCGGCTTGCCTGGCAGGCGGGCGACCCGCGTTACCAATCCGCCGCCCTCGGCATCGATTGCACTCGAACCGAGGTGCATTACCTGGTCGGCATCGAGATGCAACTGCTGGACCGCGGTTCACTGGCCGTCGAGCTGCTCGCCGTCGATCTCGAGGAACGCAGCAAGGTGCCCGGATTCGGCAGGGCGTGGCGCGGCTCGATCGGCGCGCGTGAATACCGGGCATTGAGGCTCAGCGAAGCCGATCCCGCGTTTCGCGGCGAACGCGAAGTGCCCTACGACGAAACACAAGGTGATTTACTCGCAGCACATCTTGCGCACGAACTCGGCTGCAGCCTGCTTCGCCAGACCGAGGCCGAGTACGTCATTGCAGGATCACTCGCGTCCGAGGGCGGTGAACCTCCACAGCGGGTGGTCGAGCTGGTCGGCAACAACCTCGCTCGCTACAGCACCCTGCAGTTTGCCGCGTCGGACGAAGCTGCGAACGCGATCATTACGGGCAAGGCGCATCGCATCGACGACGATCTCTACCAGTACTGGATCACGGTGCAGCCGAAGGACGCGAATTCCGAAATCCATGCACTGAGCGCCAGCGCTTACCTGCGGATACCGGAGAAGTATGCGAGTGCCGAGCTGATAACGGGACCGCAAGAGCCGGCATTGCACAGTTCGCCCGGCTTCCTCGGTTCGTTGCGCGTCGTCGAATTGCGGCAATCAGCGGAATGCTCCGCCAGTAATAGCAGCAATGCGCGGCAATACTACGGCCGCCGCTACGGCGGCAACGACGAATGCTTTGCACTTGCCGTGCGATCTTCCGACGATGCGGTGGTCTTCTTCCTGCATCATCAGCTCAACAACGGACTGGTACGACTGGCGGGTGCCTCGTGCCTGCCGGCAAGCAACGTAAAGGTCGCAAAGAGCAAGCAGCAGGTGAGTTTCGTGTTACCCGAGGACCTGCTGTCTTCGGCAGCGTGGTCGGGCGCCGACTGGCAGCTGTATCCGGACCGTGACACCTTCTACGCCATTGCCGCGACAGACAACAAAGCGGCGCGCGAACTCTCGAAGCACATTCGCCGGTTGCCGTATCGCTGCACGTCGTCCGTGCGGCCTGGCCTGGAAGGCGCGGATCTCGAGCGCTGGATGGACGAACTGAAAGCGACGGTCGACAAGTGGGGCCAGGAGATCCACTGGCA
Source organism: Woeseiaceae bacterium (assembly GCA_033720315.1). Classification (GTDB taxonomy): domain Bacteria; phylum Pseudomonadota; class Gammaproteobacteria; order Steroidobacterales; family Woeseiaceae; genus SZUA-117. The sequence continues at coordinate 52,268 of JAWWCT010000015.1, forward strand.
AGGCATACGCGTCAAGAACGTCTATTGAGGACAGGGTCATGTTCAGATTACTCGGATTCCTGGTCGGCTCGGTGGCCGCAATCACGATCATCCTGATCGTTCTCGGCCTTCCGGATTTTCACTTCGATGAGCGAACGAACGATCAGCAACGATTCGATGCCGCGGTGAAGATGCTGAAGGAAAAGCAACAGGAGATCGCCAGTGCAGCGGAAGAAAAAGTCACACAGGTCGCGGCAAGCGTCACCGAGGATACTGATGTTCCACAGCCGGCACCGGTCGCAGCGACCCCGGTCACCGACGACAGCGAAAATGCGGCAGCCGAACTGCCTGTCGACGAGCTGCCGCTACCGGTCAGCGAAGCGGAGGCGACGTTACCGACTGTCGTCGAGGAATTGCAGTGGTATTCCTTCTGGAATCCGTTTCGCAGCGAGATCGCCGCGCGCGGTTTCGTGAGCCAGCTGGAAAAAGTAACGGGTCTCGATTACCGCATCGTCAAGGTCAAGACGGGCGTTTATGAAGTGGCCTTCGCTTACGGGGACGACGGCGAACGGCGAACGAAGCTGTCGCAGATCTCGTCGGCGACCGGGCTCGACCTGCCGGACTCATGAAGCGCGCGATTCGCCAGGGTGCAGCCTGCACGATACTACTTGCGACGTTTCTGATTGCGAGTGGCGTAATTGCGGCAAGCAATGTCGATCCCGACGCCGCCTGGCGCAACTATTTGAGAAACGATACCGGCCTGCGCCCGGGGTATCGCTTTCCGCACGCAAGCTGCTTCCGCGCCGCGGCCGCCCGCTACGGCCTTCCCGAAACGCTGCTGCTCGCCGTCGCCCGCGGCGAGAGCGACTTCGAACCCACGGCGCGATCGAAGGCCAACGCGCATGGGGTCATGCAGATCCTCTGGCCGACCACGGCGAACCACCTCGGGATCTACCGCCTGACCGAACTCTACGACCCGTGTACCAATATCGACGCCGGTGCGCGCTACCTGAAAGAAATGCTGGCGCGTTTCGACGGCAACCTGCACCTGGCGCTGGCGGCTTACAACTACGGGCCCGAACGCATCGAGGCCAATCGCGACGCGATTCCCTCCGGCGCGCGCTGGTACAGCGGCTACATCTTGCGTCATCTGAATTACGTGCTTGGCAATCGGGCAAACCGGCGGCCGAACATCGAACACCTCTATTCGGAACTCGGGCGCTCGACGCTGGTCAGTTTCGGGGAGCCGTATCGCGCGGCAGCCTTCGTCGAGCGTCTCGAAGCCAGCGCGCCGGGACTGCAGCTCGACTGGTTCCGCAAGGATGTCGGCAAGTTTTCCGTGGTCCTGACGTATGCGGACCGCGAGCAGTTCAAGCACAGTGCGCGCCTGCTCGAGCAGGCCGGATTCAGGTTGGATTGACATAGAATTCAAACAGTTATGCCAGGAATTACGGTTAAACTTTTCCGCGCCCGCCAATCGCGCTAACCTTCGCAGCATGATGCAAGGGCGCAGCAAACCCGGTCTCGCAGCCAACCTGCTGTTGGTGCTACTGCTTGCTGGCGCACAGGGTGGCGCGTTGGCGCACGTGTTCGAGCACGATGCGGGTACCCCGCTGAGCCAGGCTTGTGCTACCTGTTTTACGATCAGTCAGCTCGATTCGAGCAGCATCGATACGCATCTCTTGGCCGATGTCATCGCATGCGACTCGCGCATTCACAGTTCTCCGCAAGCCCGACTGGAATCGCGACAATCGATCGTCGCCAGGCAGCGCGGCCCGCCCCAAACCCACTGACGTCTTTTGTTTGGTGGCATGAGCCGCCTGCGGCTCGCGCCTGAAACGGCTGACGCGACAGTGTCTTCGCGTCGCCCAACGTCACCAAGGGTTACCTTTCCATGAAAAAGTTGATTGCTATACCTGCAACGCTGGTGCTCGGCTTGTCGATGCCATCAGCGCATGCACAAAACGTCGCACAGGAAGTGCGTGAACTTCGCCAACTCATTATGGCCATGCAGGCCGATTACGAGTCTCGAATCAGCGATCTCGAAGCGCGGCTTGCGGGTGCAGAACGACAGTCCCGCAGCGCGCAGCGGGACGCCGAGGACGCCATCGAGCTCGCGGAGCAAACCGCCATTACGCAGAGCTCGGGTGCGTCCGCGCCGAACACTTTCAATCCCTCCATCGGAGCCGTGCTCGTCGGTCGCTATGCGGAAGTCGACAACGGCTGGGACCAGATCCCCGGTTTTCAGCCTGCCGGCGAGATCGGCACCGGCGAACCCGGATTCTCGGTCGGCGAGGCGGAGATCAATTTCAAAGCCAACGTCGATGCCAGGTACTTCGGCAACCTGACCGTCGCCGTGGTCGAGGAAGAAGGCGAGGTCGAAGTCGAGTTCGAGGAAGCGTGGTTGCAAACCACCGATCTTCCATACGGACTGTCGGCCCTCGGCGGCCGTTTCTTTTCCGAGGCCGGTTACCTGAACGGCTTCCATTTCCATGCAGATGACTTTGTCGACCGGCCGCTACCGTACCAGGCGTTCTTCGGCGGCCGTTACACCGTGGACGGCCTGCAGGCGCGCTGGGTCGCGCCGACGCCACTGCTGGTCGAAATCGGCGGCGAGGTCAACTGGGGCGGCGGCTTCCCGGCGACCGCCAACGAAGACAATTCACCCGGCGCCTGGACCTTGTTCAGCAATTTCGGCGGCGACGTCGGCGACAGCCACGCCTGGCAGCTCGGCCTGTCATGGATTCGCGCCGATGCAGTCGAGCGCGCCGCCGAGGACGATCCGGACGCCTTCACCGGCAACAGCGACCTCGCGGCCATCGACTTCGTCTGGAAGTGGGCGCCCGCCGGTAACCCCGTGCGTCGAAACTTCAAATTGCAGGGCGAGTACTTCCGGCGTTCGGAACGAGGCTTGTATGCCGGCCTGCCCTACGACGCCGATCAGTCGGGCTGGTACCTGCAGGGCGTGTACCAGTTTGCACCGACCTGGAGGGTCGGCTTGCGGCACGACGTGGCGGACCCGGAGAGCGGTCCACTGTTTGCCGGCACGGCGATCGAGGATCCAGGCCGCGATGCGAGTCGGGACAGTCTGATGATCGACTGGTCGCCGAGCGAATTCAGCCGCCTGCGCATGCAGTACACCCGCGACAAGGTATTGCAGGAATCGGAAAACCTGTGGTTCCTGCAATACATCATGAGCATCGGCGCACACGGCGCGCACCAGTTCTAGGAGGCGCAACGATGATCCGAATAGTGTTTGTGCTTTTTTGCCTGTTCTCGACTGCGGCCGCCCACGCGCTGGACGTCTTTGCGTGCGAACCGGAGTGGGCCTCACTGGTCGACGAACTGGCCGGCGACAACGCGGACACCACCACCGCCCTTACGGCATTCCAGGACCCGCACGTTATCCAGGCCCGGCCCAGCCTGATCGCGGCGGTGCGCAGCGCGGACCTTATCGTCTGCACCGGTGCCGACCTCGAGATCGGCTGGCTGCCGTTGTTATTGCGGCGGGCAGGTAATCCGCGCATCCAGCCGGGAAATCCCGGTTACTTCCTGGCAGCCGATCACGTGCGCCGGCTGGAAATCCCGAGGACTATCGATCGCGCGCAAGGCGACATCCACCCGCAGGGTAACCCGCACATTCACCTGCACCCGCGCAACATCGAACGCGTCGCCGAGGCCCTTGCCGAGCGACTCGCCTCGGTCGATGCCGAAAACGCTTCGCAATATGCATCGCGGCTTGCAGACTTCCTCGCACGCTGGGAGTCGGCCACCGATCGCTGGGAGCAGGCTGCGGCACCGCTGGCCGGAATGCGGCTCGCGTCGCATCACCGCAGCTTCAGCTACCTCGCGGAATGGCTGGACCTGGATATCGTCGCCACGCTGGAACCGAAGCCGGGTATCCCGCCCAGCGGTGCACAACTCGCGGCCCTGCTGGAACAATTGACGCCAAATCCGCCCCGCGGCGTCATCCGCACACCGTACGAAAACGAAAAACCCTCCGCCTGGTTGTCCGAGCGCCTGAATATCCCGCAAATCATGCTCCCGTACACGATTGGTGGATCAAGTGATTCCCTCGATCTGTTTTCCCTTTATGATGCGACCTTGGCGCTGCTCGAGGAACACAACCATTGAACGTCTTCGAACTCAGCATCATCCTGCCCGCGTTCCTGGCGAGCCTGCTGGTGCTGAGCACGCATGTACCGCTGGGTACCGAGGTTTTGCGCCGCGGCATCATCTTCATCGACCTGGCGATCGCGCAGGTCGCCGGACTCGGCGTCATCGCCGCGGACACCATGGGCTGGGAGGCGGAAGGATTCATGGTGCAGATCGCGGCGGTATCCGCGGCGCTGCTCGCAGCATTCATCCTGCACTGGACGGACAAGCGCTGGCCGGACATCCAGGAAGCGCTGATCGGCGTGTGTTTCGTGCTTGCGGCAACCGCCGGCATATTGATGCTGGCGGAAAATCCGCACGGTGGCGAGCATCTCAAGGAACTGCTGGTCGGCCAGATCCTGTGGGTCAACTACGATCAGCTGCTGCCGGTCACCATTGTCAGTGCCCTGGTCCTCGTCGCCTGGTACTGGATGCGTGATCATTTGCGGGGTTTCGGTTTTTACGCGCTGTTCGCGTTCGCCGTCACCGCGTCCGTGCAACTCGTCGGCGTGTACCTGGTGTTCGCCTGCCTGATCATCCCGGCGCTGTCGACACGACACATCGCTCGCAGAGCCTTTCGCATATTGTGCGGCTACGGAGTCGGCATCGTCGGCTGCCTGGCCGGGCTGGTCCTGTCGGTCACCGCGGATCTGCCTGCGGGGGCAGTGATTGTCTGGAGCCTGATGATCGTGGCACTCATATTTGCCTGGCTGCTGTGGCCGCTGATCCGGCACAAGGATGCGCGAGCGGAGAATGCCGGTGGCTGAGCCTAAAGCACTGATCAGCCAGCAGGCAATCGAAAAACGCGTCGGCGAACTTGCGGCGCAGATTTCCGCCGATTATGCAGACAAGGGTGAGCTGGTCCTAATCGGCGTCCTGAAAGGCGCGTTTATATTCCTCGCGGACCTGTCTCGGAAACTGACCATACCGAGGTTTATCGAATTCATTGCCGTATCCAGTTACGAGCAGGGAAGCGCGCCAAGGGGCGCGGTGCGGTTAGTCATGGACGTGCGTGCCAGTATCGCAGACCGGCACGTATTGATCGTCGAGGATATCGTCGATACCGGACATACGCTGAAATACCTGACCAACCTGATCAAATCCCACAAACCGGCTTCGATCAAAAACTGTGTCTTGTTACACAAGGAACACATGACCGAAGTCGACATCGAAATCGACTACCTCGGCTTCAAGATCGGCGACGAATGGGTCGTCGGGTACGGACTGGACTATGCGGAAAAAGACCGCACGCTGCCCTACATCGGCATCGTGGAACCCGATCCGTAACAATCATTGATCAGCACAATCGTCGCATTCGATTTCGATCGTCGAATGGTCAATCCCGTACTCCTGCTGCAACAGGTTTTTGATGCTGCGAACCAGCGGCGTCGTATCCGGCAAGGTCTGCTTCAATGCCACATGCATCGTCAGCATCAGGTGCTGCGGCGTCAGGCCCCATACGTGTACGTGATGGATTTCCTGCACTTCGGGATTGTTGCCGACGATTGCCAGCTGCATCTCGTCAACGTCGAGCCATTCCGGAGCACCTTCCAGCAGGATATGCGCGCTGCGTTTGACGAGATGCCAGGCGCTCCTGAATATCAGGGCCGCCACCAGGATCGACAGGATCGGATCGATAAGCATCCAGCCCGTGCCGAGAATGACCAGCGCGGCGGTAATGGCGGCAATCGAGCCGAGCAGGTCGCCAAGCACGTGCAGAGCGGCTCCACGCATGTTCAGGTTTTCCTGGTCGCCACCATGAATAATGGTGAATACGACCACGTTGACCAGTAACCCGGCGCCGGCGACGGCCAGCATCATCTGGCCGATGACGTCGGGCGGCTCGATGATGCGCTGGATCGCCTCGATCAGGATCCAACCGACGATGACCAGCAGGCTCAAGCCGTTGACGAACGCGGCGAGTATCTGGAACCGCTGATAGCCGTAACTGCGCTTCGCATCCGCCGGCCGCGTGCTCATGCGAAACGCGATCGCCGACAGCGCCAACGCCATGGTGTCGGTCAGCATGTGCCCGGCGTCCGCGAGCAGCGCGAGCGAGCCCGACAGGATACCGCCGACCACTTCGACCAGCATGAACGTGCCGGTCAGCACGAGCGCAACTTGCACCCGCGTGATATTGCTTCGCCGTCTTACGGGATTGTCGCTCATTCCTCGATCGCGCGCGGTATGCGTATCTGCTCCACCATGTGCTGGACTCGTTCGGGCGGCGCGGCGGTCAGTCTGCTCACGGTCAGCGCGACTACCATGTTCAGGATCATGCCGATGACACCGATGCCCTCCGGCGATATGCCGAGCAACCAGTGTTCTGCCGTGTTCTCACCCCATGGCGCTCCGGCCCATTTCAGGAACAGGCCCTTGAAGTACTCGATATAGCCGTAGGTAAAGAACAACCCGGTCAGCATGCCGGCGATCGCACCCTCCTTGTTGGTGCGCTTGAAAAAGATGCCGAGCAGGATAGCCGGAAACAGCGATGCCGCCGCCAGGCCGAATGCGAAGGCCACGACCTGTGCGACCCAGCCTGGCGGATCGAATCCGAGGTAGCCCGCGATCATGATCGCGAACGCGGCGGCAATTCGTCCCGCAAGCAGTTCCTGTTTTTCATCGATCCCTGTGGCGAATACACCTTTGACCAGGTCGTGCGACACGGCTGCCGAAATGACCAGCAACAAGCCGGCCGCCGTCGACAGCGCCGCGGCGATGCCGCCGGCGGCGACCAGCGCGATCACCCAGTTCGGCAAGCCGGCGATCTCCGGATTTGCCAGCACCATGATGTCGTTGTCGACGGTCAGCTCGTTGCCCTGCCAGCCGTAACGCCGCGCGGTGTCGACAAATGCCGGGTTGCTATCGTTGTACAACTGGATTCGGCCATCGCCGTTCTTGTCTTCGAAGCCGAGCAGGCCGGTCTGCTGCCAGGTTTTCATCCAATCCGGTCGCTCCTCGTACAGGAGGTTGCCGGCGGGCGCACCGACCTCCCCCGGCTGGATGGTGTTCACCAGGTTGTAACGAGCCATTGCGCCGACGGCCGGTGCGGTCGTGTACAGGATCGCAATGAACAACAACGCATAGCCGGCAGAGAGGCGTGCATCGCGTACTTTCGGCACCGTGAAAAAGCGCACGATGACGTGCGGCAGGCCCGCCGTGCCAACCATCAATGCGAGCGTGATGCAAAAGATATCGACAGTGCTCTTGGTGCCGCTGGTGTAGCGCGTAAAACCGAGCGACGTGACGATGTCGTCCAGTTTGTCCAGGAGGTTATCCGTCGTGCCGATTATTTCACTGCCGAACGCCAGTTGCGGGATCGCATTACCGGTAATCTGAATGGCAATGAAAATCGCCGGCACGGTATAGGCGAATATGAGCACGCAGTATTGCGCAACCTGCGTGTAGGTAATGCCTTTCATTCCACCGAGTACCGCATAGACGAACACGACGCCCATGCCAATGAGTAACCCGGTGGTGACGTCGACTTCCAGGAATCGCGAAAATACGATGCCGACGCCGCGCATCTGACCGGCAACATAGGTAAAGGAAATGAAAATCAGGCAGATGACCGCGACGATACGCGCGGTTTTCGAATAGTAGCGCTCGGCGATGAATTCCGGCACGGTAAACTTGCCGAACTTGCGCAGATACGGTGCGAGAAACAATGCCAGCAATACATAGCCACCGGTCCAGCCCATCAGGTACACGGAGCCGTCGTAACCGAGAAACGCAATCAGCCCGGCCATCGATATGAACGATGCGGCACTCATCCAGTCCGCCGCTGTCGCCATGCCGTTGGCGACCGGCGACACTGTCTTGCCCGCAATATAGAAATCGCCGGTGGTATGTGCGCGAGACCAGATCGCGATGCCGATGTAAAGCGCGAAGCTTGCACCGACGACGAAGTATGTCAGGGCCTGCAGGGACATCGCTTCGTCAGTCTTCGTGCACGTCGTATCGCTGATCGAGGCGATTCATGCGCCAGGCGTAGAAGAAGATCAGGGCCACGAAGGTGTAGATCGACCCTTGCTGCGCAAACCAGAATCCGAGGCGAAAGCCGCCGAGCCTTACGTGATTCAGAACGTCCACCAAAAGAATGCCGAACACGTAAGAACAAAGAAACCACACGGCGAGGCAACCGACGACCAGTCGCAGGTTGGCGCGCCAGTATGCGGCACGGTTTTCAGGCGTCATTGCTTTCCCCCAAAAAGCGGATTAGCGACAATCTAGCAGAGCATGGTGCATTATTCACGATGATCACGCCGTCTACAGATCCGCGAAAGGAAAATTTCATGGTATCCAGCTCCGAGCCGAGTAAGAAATTCGTCGACATCCGAGGCAAGCGCATGGCCTATGTCGAGGCCGGCGACGGCGACCCGATCGTCTTGCAACACGGAAATCCGACTTCATCCTACCTGTGGCGCAACGTCATTCCGCACCTGAGCGACCAGGGCCGTTGCATCGCGGTCGATCTGATCGGTATGGGCGATTCCGATAAACTCGACGATTCGGGACCCGACCGCTACCGCTACGTCGAGCATCGTGACTATCTGTTCGCCGCCTGGGAAGCGCTCGGCGTGACCGACCGTGTAACCCTGGTGATTCACGACTGGGGCTCCGCCCTGGGTTTCGACTGGGCCCACCAGCACCCGGACCGCGTACTGGGAATCGCCTACATGGAGGCCATCGTGCGGCCGGTCAGCTGGGACGAGTGGCCGGCAGCAGCAAAATCCGTGTTCCAGGGTTTTCGCTCGGAGGCCGGCGAGACAATGGTCCTAGAAAACAACGTGTTCATCGAGCGGGTCCTGCCCGGTTCCATCCTGAGAAAGTTGTCGGACGAGGAGATGTCAGTGTATCGCCGTCCGTACCTGCAAGCCGGCGAGGACCGCCGACCGACCCTGACCTGGCCGCGCCAGATACCGATCGACGGTGAACCTCAGGATGTGCATGAGATCGTGTCCGCTTATGCGAGCTGGCTCAATGAAACCGACTTGCCAAAACTGTTCGTCAATGCAGACCCCGGCGCCATACTCACCGGCGCACAACGGGATTATTGCCGCGGATTCAAAAATCAGACCGAGGTGACGGTGCCCGGCAGCCATTTCATCCAGGAGGACTCGCCACATGAAATCGGCGAAGCGATTTCCAGTTGGCGTGCAACGATCAGCTAAGGCGAACCTTTTTCGGTATTTGAATTGCACGCGGACCCACCGCACAATGCCCGCTGCACGCAACGCGGAGGCAAGCAGTGGGAAGATTTGCAACAGGACAGGCTGTAAGGCGCAAGGAAGACCAGCGTTTCATCACCGGTAGCGGTCGCTATACCGACGACATTACGCTCGAGAATCAAACCTGGTTGTACCTGTTCCGCTCACCCTTCGCGCACGGCTCGATCTCGGAACTGGACGTCAGTGCAGCCCGCCAGTCACCGGGCGTATTGGCGGTGTACACGTCCGAGGAACTGACCGCAGCCGGAATCAAAGACGTCGTGGGCGGCGGCCTGCCGCCAAACGCCACAGCAACAGTCGACGGTCCGTTGCAGCAACCTCCGCTGGCGCGAGAGCGCGTGCGTTATGTCGGCGAGCCTGTGGCTGCCGTCGTGGCCGAATGCCCGGCGCTTGCGCGCGACGCCGCCGAGCTCATCCTGTTCGACGTCGAGGAGCTGAGCGCAGCCGTAACGCCTGCGGATGCACTGAAAAGCGATGCGCAACAAATACACGATCGCGTCCCGGGAAACAGTTACGGTCACATCGAATACGGCAATGCTGAGGTCGTCGACAAAGCGTTTGCGGCTGCTGCAACGACGGTAGAGATCGACATCATCAACAATCGCCTGGCGCCAACCGCCATCGAGCCACGCGGCTGCAACATCGCCTGGGACGGCAAGACGCTGACGGTATACCAGGGATGCCAGGGCGCACACACACTGCGCGATCGCCTGGCACTGTCGGTCAATCTCGACACAGACGACATCCATGTCATATCTCCGGATGTCGGCGGCGCGTTCGGACTGAAGTTTTTCCTGCAATGTGAATCCGTTGTTGCTGCGCATGCCGCGATGGATCTGGGGCGACCGGTCAAATGGACAGGCGACCGCAGCGAGAGTTTTTTGTCCGACCTGCACGGGCGCGACCACGAGAGTCACGCAGAACTGGCGCTGGATCAAAACGGCCGCATCACCGCGATGCGGGCTGCGATTACGGCAACGATCGGCGCATACTGCTCGCAAGTCGGTGCGGTCATTCCGTGGTTCGGTGCGTGCATGACGCCCGGTTGCTACGACATTCCCCTCGTTTATATCGATGTCCACATGACGGTGACGAACACGGTACCGACCGATGCCTATCGAGGCGCGGGCCGGCCCGAAGCCGCCTACCTGATCGAGCGCCTGATCGACAAGGCCGCGAGAAAACTCGGGCTTGCGCCCGATGAAATTCGTCGTCGCAATTTCATACGTGCGGAACAGTTTCCCTACAAGACCGCCACCGACAGGGTCTACGATTCGGGAGACTACGAACGGCTGATGACCTCAGCCATGCAGCGCGCGGACTGGCAGGATTTCGAAGCGCGTCGCGCGGCCAGTGAGGGTAACGGAAAACTGCGTGGCATCGGCATGAGTTACTACGTGGAGATCTGCGCCGGACTCGGCAACGAGATAACGCACGTCCGCTTCGAGGAGAACGGCAGACTGACCTTGATGGTGGGGACGCAGGCATCGGGCCAGGGGCACGAAACCAGCTACGCACAGATCGTCGCAAACGAGCTCGACATCGACATCGACAAGATCGACCTGGTGCAGGGCGATACCCGGCTGGTACCCACCGGGATAGGTACCGGGGGCTCGCGCTCGATGACTATCGGCGGCTCGTCCCTGCTGAAATCGGTGCGCTCCATGGTAGAAAGCGGGCGCCGACTGGCAGCGGAACTCATGGAGGCTGGCGTGGCGGACATCGAATTCACCGACGGCGAATTTCGTATCGCCGGCACCGACCGATCGATGCCGCTCGCCGAGGTCGCCGCTGCGTCTTTTGACGATGCCAAGCGGCCGGCGGATGTCGAGGCAGGCCTCTACAGCAGTGAGGACTTTACGCCGGAGGCAGCGAACTTTCCGAACGGTTGCCATATCTGCGAACTGGAGGTCGATCCGGAAACGGGCGTCACGGAAATTCTTCGCTATACGATCGAGGACGACGTCGGCAATGTCATCAACCCGTTGCTGCTGCAAGGGCAGATCATGGGCGGCGTTGCCCAGGGCCTGGGTCAGGCGTGCGGCGAGCACGCGATTTACGATCGCCAGAGCGGACAGCTGCTGAGTGCGACCTTCATGGACTATCCAATGCCGCGTGCGGACTGGGTGCCGGATATCGATTTTGCGTACCAGGAAATCCCCTCGCCACGCAATCCGCTGGGTGTCAAAGGCGCCGGCGAAGCGGGTACGATCGGCGCTGCGCCCGCCTACATCAATGCCCTGCTCGATGCACTTTCGGCGCGCGGCATCGAACACATCAACATGCCGGCCACCCCGCTGAAAATCTGGCAAGCCGTGCAACATGTCGCGTCTTAGTGAAGCGCTGCAATCGCGGCGAAAACCCCGCCCCCCGTTGTTGAAAACCAACAGGGATGAAAAAAGGGAGGGGGGTGCC
>JAWWCT010000016.1:0-56632 GCA_033720315.1 Woeseiaceae bacterium
CCTCTCCCCCACCCCACACTCAATATATTTTGTGGGTTTTTTTATACTCAACTGCGCTCACCCCCCCCCCCCAATTATTTTTGCGGGTTTTGTGGGTAGTTAATCCCCCCGCGATTCCGATCATTTTCGAAAAAGCCAGAAGACCAGCGACAACACGATGCTGACGATGATCATCGTCGTCAGCGGGAAGTAAAAGCGAAAATTGTCGCGGTTGACGACGATGTCGCCCGGCAGGCGCCCGAGGGGCAGCTTGCCGAGCCATGGCCAGGCAAGCCCTGCTATAACCAGCAACAGTCCGAGAACGACCAGCGTCTTCTGCATGGCACTCAATTCGGCTTCAACACACCGCGGCCGGGTGTCCACGGCACGCCGGCCAGGTCGAGCGCTTCCTTGAGCGCCCGGTACTCGCTGTCGATCAGCGTGCGTAACTGCGGGCCGACTTCGCCGTAGACATCGACTGCAATGGCAAACGTGTCGCGCTGTGTCTGCGTCGGTCCGTGGGCGTTGGTGTTGTGATCGTAGATTGCGTAAAAAAGGCGATCACGCACCGACATCAGTCCGGGATCGCTGAAGGCGTCGCGGGTCTCGTTGGTGGCCAGTCGATCGCGCAGTTGCAGCAACCGCTGCCGGATCGAATTGGCGCGCGTGTAAAGGGCCATGTCGCCGGTCGAGCTCTGGATCGTCTGCATGATGACGTCGAGTTCCTCGACCACTTCGTCGATCGTGTGCAGGTTGCCGCTGACCGCACGCTGCAATTCGTCGGCCTCGCGCAGGAACGCAATGCGCTCTTCCTGCGAGGTGCCGGGCAGCGTGGGTTCGCGCACGGACACGACCTCGAACTGCTGGCTTTGCCCGAGATCGGTCAGCTCGCCGTCGACGCGCCGGTACATGCGCACCCGGTAGCTGCCCGGTGCCGCGAGCACCCCGGTCGGATGCTCGAACTCGCTGCGCTCTTCCTCGGGCACCCAGGGGTCGACCGGCGGATAACGCAGGTCCCAGGCGACGCGATGGAAGCCGGCCTCGACCGGGCCCTCGATATGCCGGATCACGTTGCCCGCGTTATCGGACACGGTGAACACGATCGCCGGCTCCGCTTCGCGCTGTTCCTCGCCGATGCGATCCCAGTCGGGGAAGCTGACGCTCTGATTGTTTTTCTTCGGCTGCTTTTCGGCTGCCTGGCGTTGCTCCTCGAGTGTCTGCAATTTCTCCGCAAGGTAATAAGTGAACACGGCGCCGAAAGGCGGATTCGGCGCGACGTAATAGGCATGCCCCTGGCTGTCGACACAGCCGACCTGCGAGCAGGACAACGGCCTGCGCGGCACGTACCAGCGCGTTTGCCGCACCGGGAACAACACGCTGTCGCTGGCCAGCATGTCGCTGGTCACCGAGCGCAGCGGAGAATAGTCGTCGAGGATGTAAAAGCTGCGGCCGAAGGTGGCGCCGACCAGGTCGTTCTCGCGCGTCTGGATCACGAGGTCGCGAAACGCGATGGTCGGCGCGCCGCCGGCGAGTTTGGTCCATTGTCGTCCGCCGTCGACGGTGAAATAGACGCCGGTCTCGGCGCCGACGAACAACAGCTCGGGATTCACGTGATCCTGCACGACCCGCCACAGGATGTCGCGAGCCGGCAGGTTGCCGGAGATGCTGGTCCAGCGCCTGCCGCGATTCTCGCTTTTCAAAATATACGGAGAAAAATCGCCGCTCTTGTGATCGTCGACCACGACATACACGGTATCGGCATCGTGCAGGTCGGCTTTGATGTCGTTGACGAAAAACTCGTCGGGTACGCCCGGCAGGCTGTCGATCCGGCGCCAGTTGGCGCCGCCGTCCTCGCTGACCTGGATGATGCCGTCGTCCGTGCCGGCGTACAGCAGTCCCTCGACGATCGGCGACTCGGACAGGGAGGTAATGGTGTTGTACTGCGACATCGCCGACAGGTCCCACAGCGAATCGAAACTCCAGCGGCGCCCCATGAGTACCTGTCGTGTACGCTCCTCGTCACGTGTCAGGTCCGGGCTGATGGCACGCCAGGAGTCGCCGCGGTCGTCGCTGCGCCACACCCGGTAAGTGGCGTGATACAGGCGTTCGACGTTGTGCGGGCTGATCAGGATCGGCGCGTCCCAGTTGACACGCTCGGCCTCCTCGTCGGCTGCCGGTTGCGGCTTGATGTAGACGCTTTCGCCGGTCGCATGGTCGTAGCGCGTCAGGTTGCCCTGCTGCCAGTTGGCGTACACGATGTTCGGATTGCTCGGGTCAGCAAACGACTGGTGGCCGTCGGCGAACAGGGTCAGCACCCAGTCCTGGTTGCGAATGCCGACCACGTTCAGGGTGCGTGACGGTCCGCGGAAACTCGAGTTGTCCTGGGTGCCACCGTAGACATTATAAAAAGGCTCGTCGTAATCGACGGATACCTTGTAAAACTGCGTGATCGGCATATTGGCGATGAAGCGCCAGGTTTCGCCGAGATCCAGGCTCTCGTAAACGCCGCCGTCGTTGCCGACCAAGAGGTAGTTTTCATCGGTCGGATGAAACGCCATCGCATGATGATCGGTGTGTTTCCTGTCGGAACTCATGCGCTCGAAATCGGTACCGCCGTTTTCTGTCTTGTGCAAATGCACATCCATCTGGTACACGCGATCGAACTGGTGCGGGCTCGCGAAGATCTCCTGGTAGTAATGCGGGCCGGTACCTCCCGAGATGTAATCGTTGCGTTCCTCCCAGGACTCGCCGCCGTCTTCCGATCGGAAGAAGCCGCCCTCGCGATGCGCGAGCTCGATCGTCGCGTAGACGATGTCCGGGTTTTGCGGCGATATGGCAAGACCGATCTTACCCATGTCCTCGTCCGGCAGACCCTCGGTGAGTTCGCGCCAGGTGGCGCCGCCGTCGGTCGACTTGTGAATACCGGAACCGGGACCGCCATTCAGCAACACCGCCACGTTCCTGAACTTCTGCCAGGAAACGGCGTAGACGACGTCGGGATTGCGCGGGTCGAGATGCACCTCCGAGACTCCCGTGTAGCGGTCGTCGATCTCGGTGTTGCCGAGGCCGTCGCCCAGGACCTTGTTCCAGGTTTCGCCGCCGTCGGTCGACTTGTACAGGCCGCGCTCGCCACCGGCGGACCACAGCGGCCCCTGGGAGGCAACGTAAATGACATTCGAGTCGCGCGGGTCGATGCGAATCATGCCGATGTGCTCGGACTCGGTGAGTCCCATGTTCTCCCAGGTGGCTCCGCCGTCGCGGCTGCGGTAAACACCCGCGCCGTAGGCGACATGCCGGCCGCTGACGTTCTCGCCGGTGCCTACCCAGATCGTGTTGCGGTTGTTGGGGTCGAGTGTGATGCAACCAATGGTGTAGGTGTCCTCGTCATCGAACACCGGCGTCCAGGTGGTGCCGCCGTTTACGGTCTTCCAGACTCCGCCGCTGCCGACACCAACGTACCAGGTGCTCGGGTCCGACTGGTCGATGACGATGTCGGCAATGCGGCCCGCCATCTTTGCCGGGCCGATCTCGCGAAATTCGAGCCCCTTGAACGTGGCTTCGTTGAATCCCGGTGCCGGCGTTTCTTCGTCCTGAGCGAGCGCGAAAAGCGGTAGCAGAAACACGGCAAGGCCGGCTCGTATGAATCGGTTCATGGTTTCCCCCGGTGGTCGGACATCTTGTAGTTATTGCTTCGGGAAAACTATAGCAAATCGCCGGCCTGTCATTGACCTGTACACCTGCGGGTACTAGTTTGCTTAGTATTAATCGCTATAAGGCCAACAATGCGTCGGTCTCCAGCGTAACCGACGAAGGTAGAGGACTGAAAAATTAGCTTGCCAAACAGCTGGCGGTGCCCGCCGGTTGATTTAATACGCGTCACAGTTTTTTGTAATGAATAACATCGAATCACTAGCAAATCTCGCGGAGATCATCGGCGGTATTGCCGTTGTATTCGGCATCAGTTTCGGCATCCTGGAGTATCGCCGCTACAAGGAAACAATAAAAAGAGAGGCCGCCGCAACTTTGGCACGTTCATTTCAGACCGCGGAGCTTGCGGCAGCAATTCGCATCGTGCTCGAGTTGACAGAGCCGTTGGACATGGAAAAGTATCGAGAATTGCCGGATGCTGAAAAGAACCTGATCTGGCTGCTGTTCACCAGTGTCGAGTCCATCGGTGTTCTCGTTTCCCAGGGGGACCTGACTCTCGAATTGGTCGACGAATTTTTTTCCATTCCCGTAACCGAAGGTTGGCAAAAGCTGAAACCCTACGTTGAAGACACGCGCACGGAGCTCAGCAGCCCGCAGGCATGGGAGTGGTATGAGTGGCTGTATGACCGGCTGCGCGAGCGTTACCAACAGTCGCCGCGGGTACCTGCGCAACACCGTCTTTAGTTTGGCCGGGTCAGCTCCGCCGGGGAGTCAATTGGGCTTCGTGGATCCTTTCGAAAGCGAGTGGAAAGTCCATCAAAAAGAAGACTGACCGGGCAGTGCGGGCCGAAAGCAGATGCTGCTTTCCTGCAATTTCAGCCGGTCGTGGTGCCTGTGCAACTTAGTTCTGCCTGACGGAACCTGACCGCCTGAGCAGAAAAAACAGCGGAACGTACACTGCGTAGATTGCCGCGATCAGGTACGACATGGAGCTGTCACCAAAAATATCCATGCCGGCTCCGACGAGCATCGGACCGAACATCGTGCCGGCGCCCCACATGCCGGTGTAGAAAACGCTCGCCGCGGCGAGTTCCACGCCACGAAATCGCTGGCCGAGCAGGATCACGCCAAGCGAGTAAATCATTCCTTCCACGCCACCCAGCGTGAACGTGAAGATGGGCCCGCCGACGCTGTGCGACACGATACTCGGCAACAACAAGAAACCGAGGATGGTCAGCGCGAGACACAGGAAAAGCAATGTGTAGCGATGCATATGATCGGCGAGCCAGCCGAGCGGCAGCTGCAGCACGATTCCTCCCACGGCGAATGTTGTAAGCAGAGACAGGCTGCGTGCCTCGCCGAGTCCAATGTGAATACCGAATAGCGGGAAGAATGCGATAAACGCCTCGATTGCAGCTGCGTACACGAGGTTGAGCAGCATCAGGTGAGGCACCAGGCCGAAGATCCGGCGCAAACTCGTTTGGTCAGCGTCATGGACAACGTGCGCTTCGTTTTCCAGCCAGAACAGAGGCAAACTGGCAATGCCGATAAACGCGGCCGTTACGACGAACGGCAACAGACCTTCGCTGCCGGTTGCGATCAGAATCAGGGGCCCGATTGCAAAGCCTGCGGCGCCGGCCGAGCCGTAAATGCCAATGATCCTGCCGCGCCATTCGTCGTCTGCGAGCTCGTTGATGATGGCTTCGCTGGCCGACCACAGCATGGAGCCCGCCGCACCCAGGATAAAGCGCAGCGGGAACCAGGCATAGACGTTTTGAATGAGGCCGAGGGCGATGATCGATGCGGCAGACAACAATGTTGCCTGCTGCATGATACGAGCGGCGCCGGTACGCATGATCAGCCGCGACATTAACGGAGCAAGCAATACGCCGGCGCACGCCTGGCTCACGATACTCAAGCCGATGACCGTCTTGTTGATGCCCTGGGCGTCGAGCACCAGCGACAGCAGCGGTAATGTCAACCCGTAGACGAGGTTGACGATGACCATCGAGGCAATTACCGCTATGAGACTACGTTGGCGGCCTGATAAAATTTTGGCAAAGATCCCGGTCTCCCGTCAGGAATCAGCCGTTCCGATAGATGTAGCTGTAGCCGTTGATGGCCGGTACGCCACCGAGATGCGCGTAAAGCACCTTCGATTTGGCGGGAAAGAAATCATTTTTGACGAGATCGATCAGGCCCTGCATCGATTTACCTTCGTAAACCGGGTCGGTCATCATGCCTTCGAGCCGCGCGCAAAGTCTGATCGCGTCGTTGGTCTCGTCCGAAGGCACGCCGTAGACGGGATAGGCGTACTCGGTTTTCAGGACGATGTCGTCATTCGTTATTTTTTTGTTTAACTCTACGAGTTCGGCGGTTTTCTGTGCAATGTCGAGCACCTGTGCGTGGGTTTGTTGCGGCGTGGCAGATGCATCGATACCGATGACGTTTCTTGCACGGCCGTCTTTTGCAAAGCCGACGACCATACCGGCATGCGTTGAGCCGGTCACGGTGCAGACGATGATGTAGTCGAACTTGAAGCCCAGTTCTTGCTCTTGTGCGCGCAGCTCCTCGGCGAAGCCGACATAGCCGAGACCGCCATACTTGTGTACCGAGGCCCCCGCAGGAATCGGATAGGGCTTGCCGCCCTTGTCCTTAACGTCCTCGAGTGCGGCTTCCCAGCTCTGTCGGATGCCGATGTCGAAGCCTTCGTCGACCAGTTCGATTTCCGCGCCCATGACCCGTGACAGCAGAATGTTGCCGACACGATCGTAGACGGCGTCCTGGAACGGCACCCACGACTCCTGCACCAGGCGGCACTTCATGCCGATCTTTGCCGCGACAGCGGCGACCTGGCGGGTGTGATTGGACTGCACGCCGCCGATCGTCACCAGCGTGTCGGCGCCGGACGCAATCGCATCGGGCACGATGTATTCGAGTTTGCGGATCTTGTTGCCGCCGAAGGCGAGACCGGAATTGCAATCGTCGCGCTTGGCGTAGATCTCGACCTTGTCGTCCAGATGCGCGGACAGCCGTTCGAGTCTCTCGATTGGCGTGGGCCCGAACATCAGAGGATAACGGTCAAATTTTTCGAGCATCTCGAGTTTTATTTTTTTGGATAGACGGCGTGCGCATCGAACACCGGTCCGTCGACGCAGACTTTTTGCATCGCCGGGCCGTCATCGGTCTGTACCAGCACCGCACAACCGGCGCAGCCGCCGACCGCGCAGGCCATGAATTCCTCTAGGCAGACCTGGCAGGGCAGCTCGTACTCCCTGGCGAGTGCCGCGGTCGCTTCCAGCATGACCTCGGGACCGCAGGCGAACAGTTCGGTCTTCTCAAGTTCCTCTTTATCGAGGCTCTCGAGCCATTCGCGCGCCAGTTCGGTGACGAAGCCGTGATAGACGCCCTCGAATCCGGCCAGGCTCGCCAGTCTTGCCGGCACTTGCCATTCCTCGAGCAGCGGCATCGTGCTCACCGCGTCGTCCGGCAGCCATGGCGAGGCAATCCGCGACTTTTCCAGCGTGAACGGAAACGGCAGCTCCGAGCCCAGCAGCACCAGGGGATTGTAGGCGTCGTGGTCCTTGAGCGTTTCCGCGAGAAACAATACCGGGGGCATACCGACGCCACCGCCGATCAGCAACACATTCGGCCGTTCCGGCGAGGTCTCGAATCCATGGCCGATCGGGCCGATGGTACTCAGCGTATCGCCGGCCTCTTTGTCGGCCAGTGCCGCAAGTCCCTCACCGACGGTTTTGAAATAGATTTCGATCCAGCCTTCATCTTGCCCGGCGCGCATGATCGACAACGGCCGGCGCATCGGGATGTGCGGGTCGCATTGCAGGTGTATGAAACTGCCGGCGCTTGCACGCGCCGCGCATCGCGGGGCGGCGAGCCGCATGATGAATTGTTCACCGGGAAATGTGTTGACGGAGACGACTTGCGCGTCTTCGACAAACAGGGTGCCGCGGTTTGCCTGGGCCAGGTTTTTTGCCGGCGCGGATGCCGTCACGGTTTGGCCATGGTCGCGACGACCCGTTCGAGTAATGCCATCCTCACGGCAACGCCGTTGGTGACCTGTTCGACGATGACCGAGCTCGGGCCGTCGGCAAGGCTCGACTCGATCTCGATGCCACGGTTCATCGGGCCCGGGTGCATGACAATGGCGTCCGGCGCGGCCAGCTTCATGCGCTCGTGACTGATGCCGAAGTTTGCGAAATACTCGTCGATGCCGGGGATGTCGTCCAGGCCATCGATGCGTTCGCGCTGGATGCGCAGTGCCATGACGACATCGGCGCCGCGAATCCCCTGCTTGAGATCGTGCATGATCCTGGCACCCGGGTAGTCATCTGCATCCGGCGCCAGTGCCTGCGGTGATACCAGTCGCAACTCGCGGACGCCCATGGTCATGAGTCCCTCGGACGCGGAGCGCGCGACCCTCGAATGGGCGATGTCGCCGACGATGGCAACGGTGAGGTCAGCGAAATTCTTTTTGTGTCTGCGTATCGTCAGCAGGTCGAGCAGACCCTGCGTGGGATGCGACACGTCGGCCTCGCCGGCATTCAGCACCGACACGCGGTCATTGACATTGCGCGCGATGTAGCCCGGCACGCCGGCACTGGCGTCGCGCACCACGAACACATCGACCTGCATCGCCTGCAGGGTATAAATGGTGTCGAGGATGCTTTCGCCTTTCTTGCGCGACGAGGTGCTGACGTTGAGATTGAGGACATCGGCGCCGAGGCGCTTGGCGGCCAGCTCGAACGACGCGCGGGTGCGCGTACTGGGTTCGAAGAACAGGTTGGCGACGGTGAAGCCGCGCAGCGCATCGGACCGTGCCGCCGGCTGTCCGTGTGGCCGCAGGAACGATTCCGCGCGGTCGAGCAAGTCGCTGATCTGCTGCCTGCTCAAGCCCCTCAAGGTCAACAGGTGGCGCAGGTGGCCGTCGCCGGTGAACTGCAAATCCGCGTCGTCGGGTTGCTCACTCGTCTGGAATAACTCGGTGACTGGCATCGCGGCGGCATTCTACTCCGATTGCGGGTGCATTGGCGGGCTATTTTCGCTCGAGCCAGCGTTGTGCGATCAGGGTCGCAGCAGCGCTGTCGATCATTGCCTTGCTGATGCGGCCGCTCAGGCCCCGGGTACGCTTCGTCTTCAGGAATTCGCCGGCTTCGAGCGAAGAGTAGCGTTCGTCCTGCGATTCGACCGGACAACCGAAGCGCGCCAGCTCGTCGATGAATGCCTGTACCTTGCTGGTGATTTCCCCGGCACTGCCGTCGGCGTGCAACGGCAGCCCGACCACCAGTCGGGCTGGCCGCCATTCGCGGATCAGCGCCTCGATGGCATCCCAGTCCGGCCCGGCATCGCCATTCTTGATCACCGTCAGCGGGTTTGCCGATGCCGTGACCTGCTGGCCGACAGCGACCCCGATGCGTCTGGTTCCGTAATCGAAGGCGAGAATGGTTTCAGGCGTGTCCGGCATGCGAAGACAGCTGGCTGATATCGACGCCGATGATCTCCGCAGCGACTGCCCAACGTTTATCGAAGGGAACGTCGAAAATAATTTCCGGGTTGGCGGGCACACTGAGCCAGGTGTTTTGCAGCATTTCTGCCTCGAGCTGTCCCGCCTCCCAGCCGGCGTAACCCAGTGCGACCAGCGACTTGTCGGGGCCGGAGCCGGCCGCCATGGCGTCGAGCACGTCGCGGGACAGTGTCAGTTGAATATCCTCGGACACCGCGACCGAGGTTTCAAACGAGCCGTGCGGCTTGTGCAGTACGAAGCCACGCTCGCGTCCCACCGGCCCGCCGTCAAGGATCGGCGCGCTGGCGACGGCCTGGTCGGCGTCGTCGAGTTGCAATTGCTCGAGCAGCCCGCCCAGCTGCATGTTCAAGGGCCGGTTGATGACGATGCCGAGCGCTCCTTCGTCGTTGTGTTCGCAAACCAGTGTGACCGTGCTCGAAAAATTCGGATCGGCCATGCCGGGCATGGCGATCAACAGGTGGTTGGTCAACGAGTCCTTGGGATTCATGGGTCCAGTATCGACCTTGAGGCAGGGATACGCAAATACCGTTTAGATGTGTGTTCGAGCCTGTTTGATCTTGTTAATTGGTGCTGGCGGTGGACTGCACGTGGACCCGCCGGAATTGCCATTTGTAAGCAAATCTTAGCGTGTCGTAATCGAGGCGAACGGCCTCGGGAAACGGCTCGAACGGCGCCGCGCGGTGCAGGATTTCGAGCGCGGCCTGATCGAGAGTCCGTGAGCCGGACGAGCGACGCACGACGACGTCCTCGAGGTGACCGGACGCGTTGATGGTCACTTCGAGGGTCGGGCTGCCACTGGCATCGTCTGCCAGGCCCTGTTCCGGAAAATATTTGACGCCGATGGTTTCGATCTTTCTTTTCCAGCGATCGAGGTAGGGCGCGATGCGCGATTCCCGGGTATTCACGCTGGTAAACAGTTCGCGCGGATCGGCATCGTGTATCGCCGCGTCCGGCGAATCCTCGCGGGGCAGCGGCAGCGTAACCTCCATCCCTGCTTCCATCGCCATGGCCCTGGATTGATCCGGGGTGGGTTCCTCACGCGGCAGGTCGCGGACTTTTCGTTCCTGTTCGGCGCGGGTGACCAGCAACTGGTCCGCTGATTCGTTCAGCACCTGCGAGTCCCTGGCGCTGTCGCCATCGGCTTCGCCCGGATTATCGACCGGTACCGCGCTTTCCGCGACCGCGCCGGGGCGCGCCCATTCCCGGGTGTTGCCGCTGCCTTCCTGGTTGGCCTGGGCAAGGTAATTGGCCTCTTGCGGATCCAGGACGTTTTGCTCGGGATCGGCGACGATCGTGACATCGAGCGAAATGGCTTCCGAAAAGGCGTCGTCGAGCACCGCGTTGAAGGTGATGCCGATAATCAGAATGCCGTGAATCAACGCAGCAAGAAACAGCATCGGCGGCAGCCGGTCCGGCTTCGATCCGGAATCCAGGAGGACCGACTCGAGGGCTCCCTGGGGATCCGTGTCATCCATGTGTGGCACTGGCTCAGCCATAGGCGGGGCAGGCGGTCCTGAAGGCTCGACCACCGAATTGTCTCACAGGAAATCAATAATTTGTCCAGTTTACCTGCTTGCTCGCCGCAGCAGTGAGACGTAAGTCACCCGGCCATCCGGTAACGCCGACAGGGGCCCCGGGAATTGGACAAAATCCCCGATCGGGCGCGGTTTTCAGCCCAGCCTGGCCTCGATGGCGTCGAACAGGGCAGCGGCGATATTCAGGTCGAAGGCGGCGTCCAGCTCCCTGATGCCGGTCGGGCTGGTGACATTGATTTCGGTCAGGTAGTCGCCGATGACATCGATCCCGGCGAACACCACACCCCGGTCACGCAACGCCGGGCCGACCTGGTCGCAAATCCAGCGATCGCGCTCGCTCAACTCCTGCCCGCGGCCGACGGCGCCCATCACCAGGTTGCCGCGGAAGTCGTCGCCGGAGGGCACCCTTGCCAGTGCGAAGGGAACCGGCTCGCCGTCGATCAGCAGGATGCGCTTGTCGCCTTGCGTGATTTCGGGGATATAGACCTGGGACATGGCGTAGCGACGGCCGTTGTCGGTCAACGTTTCGAAGATGACGTTGGCATTCTGATCGTCGTTGCGTACCAGGAAAATTGATTTGCCGCCCATGCCGTCGAGCGGCTTGCATACGATGTGTTTGTGTTCCCGCAAGAACGCCTTGAATTTGGATTGCGATCGCGTGATCAAGGTCGCCGGTGCGCAATTGGCAAACCAGGCGATGTAGGCTTTTTCGTTCATGTCGCGCAGGCTCTGCGGATGGTTAACGATCATCGCGCCGGCATCCCCGGCCCGCTCGAGGATATAGGTTGAGTAGATGTACTCCATGTCGAAGGGCGGGTCCTTGCGCATCAGGATGACGTCGAGGTCGCCCAGGCGAATGTCTTGCGACCTGCCGAGCGTGAACCAGTCATCGAGGTTGTCGCGCACCTCCAGGAGGGTCGAATTACCGTATGCCTCGCCGGCGAGCAGCCGGATGTCAGCCTGCCCGAAGTAATGAATCTCGGCATCGCGACGAGCCGCTTCCAACAGCATGGCGAGCGTGCTGTCTTTCTTGGGCGTAATCGACTCGATGGGGTCCATGACCACGCCGAGACGCAGTGACGTTGCGGGCATACAGTAAACCTCGGGTCTGCTACCGGTTGCCAGACAGCGGCTAACTATACAGCGGCACACCACGAACCGGGTGGCAGCGCTGCCGCCGGGCGCACCCTGGCGTTTTTCTGTACGCCGCAGCGGCGACCGCAGGAATTGCGGCAATGCCGGCGTAAGTGTCGCATTCGACACACAATTTGCTCGCATATCCAGGAGTGAGCCGGCTGGCGTAGCGGCATTTTGGCCAATATGATACAAGTCTGTCTCCCGGCGAAGATTACGCACTACCCGCGATCTTGGGCACGCCGGAAGCGGTCGGCCGGCGCCTGGGTTGGGGCGTTCGTGCGGACACACTGGAGTGGTAACGAGCCCGGCAGGGTTCGTGAGAGGGCGAGGAATTCCGTTGTCAAACAATGCTTCTCGGGGTCTGAACGGTCTCAAAATCCTGGTTGTGGACGACAGTAAAACCATTCGGCGAACCGCCGAAACACTGTTGTCCAAGGAAGGCTGCCAGGTGATTACGGCAATCGACGGTTTCGATGCCCTTTCCAAGATTGCCGATCATCAACCCGACCTGATTTTTGTCGACATCATGATGCCGCGGCTGGATGGCTACCAGACCTGCTCGCTGATCAAGCACAACAAGGTATTCAAAGAGACGCCGGTCATCATGTTGTCCAGCAAGGACGGTTTGTTCGACCGGGCGCGCGGACGCATTGTCGGCTCGGAGCAATACCTGACCAAACCGTTCACCAAAGACGAGTTACTAGGGGCTATTTCCAACCAGATCAACTAAGGTACCGCCGATGGCAACAATCCTGATAGTCGACGATTCGCCGACGGAATTGCACTTGTTTCAAGACATGCTCGAAAAGAGTGGCTTCGACACGCTGGTTGCCGACAGTGGCGAGGACGGAATCCGCCAGGCGGAAAGCGCACGGCCGGATTGCATCCTAATGGATGTCGTGATGCCCGGTATGAACGGCTTCCAGGCGACACGCAAGCTGACGCACGACCCACGCACTTCGGACATACCGATCATCATGATCACCAACAAGGACCAGGAAACCGACAAGATCTGGGGTATGCGACAGGGCGCTGTCGAATACATCGTCAAGCCGATCGGGCAAAAGGAACTGGTCGAGAAGATCAGGACAGTAATGGCTGCCTAGTGGCCGCCTGCGCAGACAAGCTGCATGGTGTGCCGGCCGCGAGCGGATGCATTGCGCTCATTGACGTTGCGCCGGCGGCGATGCACCGGACGAACGGGCGCCGGCCGGAACCCGGGAAGGATGTCTGATGGCCAGGACCCCGGAACTGGCAGCGCTCGTCGAGCAACCGTTCGAACTGCTCGAGGAACTCGAGCGCCGCAGCCGCGCGGCGTTTGCGGGAAAAGGCAGCGATGCACTGCCGGAGGAATGGGTCGGCATCGGGTTTCGTATCGGCCAGGAACAATTCGTTGCCAGTCGCGACCAGGTTCGCGAAGTCCTGATGCTGCCCGATTCGATGACGCGGGTTCCCGGCGCCAAGCGCTGGTTGCTCGGAATCGCGAACCTTCGCGGGCACCTGTTGCCGCTCATTGACATGCAAATGATGCTCGGTAGCGGCCGCACGCCGTTGCGGCGTGCAACGCGGGTCATTTCGGTGAACCATCGCGAAGTGCCGGCGGGCCTGGTGGTCGACGAAGTGCAGGGATTCAGGCGCTTCATGAAGAACGAATTCAACGACAAGGCACCGCAAACCGCGGTGCGTTGTGATCGCTACCTCAGCGGCGCCTATCAACGCGGCCATGACGTTTGGCCGGTTTTCAGTCTGTACGATCTGCTTGAAAGCAGCACGTTTTTACAGGCAGCGGCCGACTGACAAGGCGTACAATCCAGTCTGATTTTGGTGTAACGAAGCCATGGCTCGACAAACTGACAAATCACCGGCGTTTCCGATACTCGCGTTGTTGCTGGCTGTTTGCATCATCGGCGCCGCGGGGCTCCTGTATATGCCGACGGGAGACGGCGGCTCGGCGACAGAGACGGGTGCCGCGCTGGCCGCGATTTCGCAGGCCATTCCGCTGCACGCGGCCGCGGCGGTCAGCGGCAACGTCGACAACTTCCCGCGGCTCGAGGACGACCTGAGGCGACTCGTCACACTGCGCAGCAACCTGTCAACGCCGTCGATTCCCGGCGGCGCAGGCGCCTGGGACGAAATGACGCATCACGCCGAGGCTATTGTCGCCAAACGCGGCGCGATCGAGGCCGTCGTTTCCGCCGCCGAGTTCGTGAACGAACACATGCCGCGCATGCTCGCGGAATCCGATCAGCTGCTCGATGTATCGGGAAGCACCGCAGCGGTGCAGGAGTTCCAGAAACGCGGCTTTGCCGTGATGAACCGACTGTCACTGCTCGCGGCGAATACTGCGGCGGATAATGCCGAGTCCATGGCTGCCGAAATCGCCACCGACATGGCGTATTTGCGCCTGGTAACCGACGCGCTGTCCGGCGCCAACACCACGCTCGACGTCCTGCCGCTCGACGACGCAACGCGTGAAACCGTGCTGGTGCCAATGATCAGCGTCCTCATGGACATCGAGGCGCGGGTCGAGCCGGCAGTCGAAGCAAACCTGTCGGGCGTCGGCGCCAGCCTGGCAGGTCTCGCAGCGGTTTCCGATGACCTGCTCGATTCGGAGTTTTCGAGTGCCGGAAGCGACCCGGGCCTGCTCGGTTCGCCCCTGTTGCCGCTGGCCCTGCTCGGCCTGGCCTTGCTGCTGCTCGTTGCACTCGTCGTCATGCGCTCGAGATCCAGCGTCTCGCAAAAGTCGACGCTCGAGCAGGCCGAACAAAACGAAAGAAACCAGCAGGCAATTCTGCGACTGCTGGACGAGCTGGGCAGCCTGGCCGACGGTGACCTGACGGTCGAAGCAACCGTTACCGAAGACATCACCGGGGCAATCGCCGATTCGATCAACTACGCCATCGAACAACTGCGTGAATTGGTGGCGACGATCAACGAAACCGCGATCATGGTTGACGCAGCCGCCAAACAAACGGAGAGCACGGCCACCGCAATGGCCCGCGCAGCCACCACACAGCAAAAGGAAATTGCCGCAGCGACCGAATCGATCGTCTCCATGGCGAGTTCGATCGAGGAGGTGTCCGGCAATGCGGAACGTTCGTCCGACGTCGCCCGGCATTCCGTGGACGTGGCCCACAAGGGCGGCGATGCAGTGCGCCGCACCATCGACGGCATGAATGCGATTCGCGAAACCATCCAGGAAACCTCGAAGCGCATCAAGCGCCTCGGCGAGAGCTCGCAGGAAATCGGCAATATCATCGAGCTGATCAACGATATCGCGGAGCAGACCAATATCCTGGCGCTGAATGCATCGATACAGGCATCGATGGCCGGCGAAGCGGGGCGCGGCTTTGCGGTGGTTGCCGATGAGGTGCAACGGCTTGCCGAACGCTCGACCAATGCGACCAAGCAAATCGAGGTGCTGGTCAGAACCATTCAATCGGACACCAACGAGGCCGTGATCTCGATGGAGCGCAGCACCACTGACGTGGTCGGCGGTGCCTTGCTTGCCGAAAACGCCGGTGCCGCACTCGACGAGATCGAACAGGTATCGAATCAGATCGCCAACCTGGTGCAGAACATTTCGAGTTCAGCCCGCCAGCAAGCAGGGTCGGCGGCCGACGTGACGCGCCGGACCACCAAGCTCAGGGAATTCAGTGACCAGACCGAGAAAGCGACCAAGGCGACTGCGCAGTCGGTTGCCAAGTTTTCCGAACTCGCATCGCAACTGAGGAAGACGGTCGCCGGATTTACCCTGCCGCAAGCGGCCCAGCGAGCCCGCCGGCTCGCAGCGACCACCAAGATCAAACCGCAGCCGCAGGCCGTTGCACCGCCAACCCCCAAGGCGCCAGCGTCGAAAGCTCCGGCGCCCAAACCGAAGGCGCCGCCGCCAGCCGAAGCACCGACGCAACCGGCGCAGGGAAAAGCCGCAGGTTGACGATTCCTCCTGACGAGCGATGAGCAGCAGCCAAACGGGTATTCACGAAACACCGGGCGCGGATGCGGCCGTTCACGCCGAGGTCAACGCCCTCGCGCTGGTCAGCCAGGAACTGATGGAGACGATCCGTAGCGCACATGCCGCGCTCGAGGATTGCGTCGACGGCCGCGGCGGATCGAGCGCACTGGTGCGCAGCGGCCAGCTATTGCACCAGGTGGCCGGCGCGCTGAAGCTGACGGAGACCTACGGCGCGGCACTGCTCGCGGAGGAAATGGAGGCGGTTTGCGCCTACCTCGCCAACCTGCGACCCGGCAAAGGGCGCGAAGACGGGCTCGATGCGCTGACCCGCGCAATGGTACAGCTGCCCATCTACATCGAACGGCTGCTCGGCGGCGGCAGGGACATCGCGCTGGTACTGCTGCCGATACTGAATGATCTGCGCGCAGCCCGCGGGCAACCGTTGTTGTCCGAAGGCACCTTGCTGCTGTTGAACCTGTCTCCGCAGCGCAAGGCGGAAACCGCCGGCGACCGTCAATCGAGCGGCGAGGATCCGGTGGCAGTCGCGAGCCAGCTGCGGCCGAAATTTCAGCTCGCACTGCTCGGCTGGATCAAGGGCTCAGATACCGAACGCCATCTGCAGACCCTGTCGAGCGTCATCGAAGCGCTGGAGAAGGCATCCGAGCGCGAAGACATGTATCAGTTCTGGTGGGTCGTCGGCGGTGTACTCGAATCGCTGCAAAACGGCGGCCTGGAAACCTCGGTCGCCTTGAAACGTTTGCTCGGTCAAACCGATCGGCAAATAAAGCTGCTGATCGACGAGGGTGTCGAAGCATTCGACAAGCACCCGGTCGCCGATCTTCTGAACAATCTCCTGTATTACGTCGCCCGTTCGAGCAATGCCGGCGAACGCATCAGCGAAATCCGTGCAGCATTCAATCTGGCCGAACTGCTGCCGGGTGATGAGCAGGTCGAGCAGGCTCGCGAAAATCTTGCCGCACCGAGTGTGAAGCTCATGCAAACGGTGGCGACGGCCATCAAGGAAGACCTGGCGCGGGTCAAAGACGTGCTCGACATCTACGTTCGCACCGGCATGAACAAGCCGTCCGAACTCGTGCCGCAGCTCGACCTGCTGAAGAAAATCAGCGACACCCTCGGCGTGCTCGGACTGGGGGCGCTGCGTGGCGACATCGATTCGGAAATCGACCGCCTGAGGGGGGTCGTCAGCCAGGGCGGCGCCGGTAACGAACAGACGATCATCGATATCGCGTCGACCTTGCTGCGTGTCGAAGACCGTCTCGATCAGCAGCTGGTGAAAATGATCCTGCCCGCCGACCCGGCGCAGTCCGGCGACGCGGCAATGCCGGCGGCCGAGGAGGATGCCGACTACAAGGACGTCGCCGAGGCGGTGATGCGCGAAAGCATTATCAACCTCGCACGCATCAAGGAGGCATTCAGCCAGAGCCTGAGCACCGCCGGCCCGGCACAGGGCGTCGACAGCGTTCCCGCGCTGGTTCGCGGCATCAAGGCGGGCCTGATGATGCTGAACAAGACGCGTGCCATGGATGTCGTCGAGCGCGTGGGCAAGCTGATTTTGCTATCCATGCGCGGCGCCGGACCGAGCCGCCTGTCGCAAAAGGAAACCGACCGGCTGGCCGACGCCATCGTCAGCATCGAATACTACATGGAGACGGTCAAAGCCGGTCGCAGCGAACCCTGGTACATGCTGGACAATGCCGAGGCCTGTCTTGCGGTTTTGCGTGACCTCGAAACTCGTCTCGCCAGCGAGAGCGAAGACGAGATCGCGATTTCGCAAACGGTCAGGGTCTCGCGTGCGGACCTCGATGCGATCGCGGCCGAGCACGAGAAAAAAGCGGCGGAAACGCGAGCCGACATCGCGCCGGAAGTGGCGCCGGTGGTCGCGCCGAACGCCGAGCATCTCGACCCGGAGTTGCTCGAATTGTTCATCGAGGAAGCCAAAGAGGAAGTTGCCGCGATAAAACGCGACCTGCCGGCGTGGTCCGATTCTCCCGACGACATGGAAACCCTGATCACCGTGCGCAGGTCGTTTCATACGCTCAAGGGAAGCGGCCGCATGGTCGGGGCGGAGCGCATTGCCGAGTACTGCTGGTCGATCGAAAACCTGTTGAACAGGTTGATCAATCGCACCCTGGCCCGCACGCCGCCCATGGTCGAATTCATCCTGGAAGCCGCGGA
Source organism: Woeseiaceae bacterium (assembly GCA_033720315.1). Taxonomy (GTDB): domain Bacteria; phylum Pseudomonadota; class Gammaproteobacteria; order Steroidobacterales; family Woeseiaceae; genus SZUA-117. The sequence continues at coordinate 17,993 of JAWWCT010000016.1, forward strand.
AGTGGTGCCCGAGCTGATCGAACAACTGGAGGTCGGCAGTGAACCGACGCGCGACATCGGCCTGATGATGGCCCGCGCCAATGCGTTTGCCGAGGGTGATCCGAACGCGGCGATCATGACCGCTCAGCCGCAGACCGAGGAGCAGGTTGCCGACGATTCGGTGGCGCTGGAAATGGATCCGGTGCTGCTGGATATTTTCGCCAAGGAAACGGCGGTCCATCTCAAGGCGATCAACGATTACCTGGATGCCTGCGAAGGGCACGAGCCGCCGTATCACGTATCCGACAAGCTGTATCGCGCCTGTCACACCTTGCACGGCAGCGCCAACATGGCGAATGTCGATCGCGGTGTCGCCATTACGGGCGCACTCAACCGCTACGTACGCAAGGTTCACGACCTCAAAGCCGGATTTCCGCAACAGGCAATCGAGGTGTTACGTGCGACGGTTGCCGCCATCGAAGCGGTCGTCGCCGATATCAACCAGCCGGGCCGGCCGCGGGACGACTTCGCGGTGCTCATCGAAAATATCACGTCGCTGACAGACGACATCGAGCCGCCGAAGGATGCGACCCAGCCGGTGCGCACGATCGTCGACGAGGAGGAGGTCGCCGCGCCGGAGGCGCTGCAGGCGGAGGAAACCGAATACGACGCGGAAATCGCCGCGATCTTTTCCGAGGAATCGGCCGAATTGCTCGAATCGGCGGATCAGGCGCTTGGCAAATGGGCGAACGATCGCGCCGCCAGAGAGCACCTGGAGGAATTGAAGCGCCACCTGCACACGCTGAAAGGTGGGGCGCGCATGGCAGGCATCGTCGCCATGGGCAATCTGAGCCATGAGCTCGAGGCGTTGCTGATCAATATCGACGACGAGAAGATCGCGCCGAACCCGCAGATCGACGAACTCCTGCAGCGAAGCATCGACGAATTGCATCGTATGCGCGACCTGGTGACCGCTAACAAGAACGTGACCGCAGCGGCCGATCTCGAAGCCCGGATTCGTGCGCTGAATGCCGGGGAAATGACGGGTGAGGAACTGCCACGGGCAGAAAGCGTGGCAGCCGGCGATCAGGATCCGCAGGCTAAAGCGGCTGAATTCACGTCCGAACCCGATGATCGGGTCAGCATGGTGATCGTCGATGACGCCGCGGCACGGCCGACGCTAGAAGTTGCCGACGAAGCGGCCGACGAGGTTGGGCAAGAGCCGACGCTCGACGCTGCTGACGAAGCGACCGTTGCAGGCACGGAAGTGCCGACGCTCGAGGTTGCTGACGAAGCGACGTTGGCAGGCGCAGATGAGCCGACGATTTCGGCGGTGCCGGAGCCGATCGACGAACAACCGCCGGCAGAGGAAGCTGCGCCTGAAGTGACGACTCGCGCCGAAGAGGCGGAAGAGTTCGAACCAGCGCCAGCCGATGAAGCGCCGGCCGAACCCGAGTTACTGCCGCAGCGGTCGGTCGAGGCGCGCCAGGAATTTGCCCGGATCGACGCAGACCTGCTGGAGGATCTGCTGAACGCGGCCGGCGAGATCAGTATTTACCACTCGCGGCTCAACCAGCAGGTCAACTCGATCGAGTTTCACGTGGAAGAGCTGGAACAGACCGTATCCAGGTTGCGTGAGCAACTGCGCAAGCTGGAAATCGAAACCGAGACGGCGATCAGGCACGGGCATCAGGATACGGTGGTCGCACAGGACTTCGATCCACTGGAACTCGATCGATACTCCAACATTCAGCAGTTGTCTCGAGCGCTGGCCGAATCCGCCAGCGACATCGGCAGCCTGAAGGACCTGCTGAGCAGCGTCACCTCCGACGCCGAATCGCTGCTTGCGCAACAGGCGCGCGTCACTGCCGAATTGCAGGACGGCCTGATGCGCACGCGCATGGTGCCGTTTCAGCGGCACGTTCCGCGCTTGACGCGACTGGTGCGCCAGGCAGCGCAGGAAGCCGGCAAGCGTGCCGAGCTGAGCGTCGAAGGCGCGTCCGGCGAACTGGACAGGCAGGTGCTGGAGAAAATGCTGCCGCCATTCGAGCACATGTTGCGCAACGCGGTGATCCACGGCATAGAAACGCCACAAGAGCGGCAGGCGGCGGGCAAGCCGGCGGCCGGTCAAATCACCATGCGCTTGCATCGTGAAGGCTCGGAAATGGTCATCGACGTTGCCGATGACGGCGCCGGCCTGAATGTCGAAGCCATTCGCGCCAAGGCGTTTGAAAAAGAATTGCTTGATCCGGAGGGCAAGCAATCCGACGAGGAGATCATGCAACTCATCCTCATGCCCGGCTTTTCAACGGCCAGCGAGGTCACGCAGTCGGCGGGACGCGGCGTTGGCATGGACGTCGTGGCAAACGAGGTAAAACAGCTTGGCGGATCCTTAAGGATTTCCTCGGTGACCGGACAGGGCACGAATTTCACGATTCGCCTGCCGTTTACCCTGGCCATTACCCAGGCACTGATCGTCAGGACCGGGGACGAAGTGTACGCGTTACCTTTGCCGACGGTCGAAGGCGTGGTGCGCATTGCACGATCGGAGCTCGAAAACATGCTCGCGCAATCCGATCCCAGTTACGAATACGGTGAGCAGACTTACCATTTTCGCCATCTCGGCATGTACCTGGGTGCGCCGGCTGCCAAGTTGCCGGAGGACGACACGTTCGTGCCGGTGATCCTGGTGCGGTCCGGCGAACACGCGGCCGCCCTGCTGATCGACGAAATGCTCGCGAGCCAGGAGATCGTGGTGAAGACGCTCGGCCCGCAGCTCGCCAGCATCCGCGGCATATCCGGTGCGACCATTCTCGGCGACGGGCGCATCGTGCTCATCGTCGATCTCAACGCGCTGGTCGGCAGCGGCGCCCCGGTGGTCGAACTCAAGACGGCGGCGCCGGCACCCGTCGATGCCCGGCCGCTGGCGATGGTCGTCGACGACTCGATAACGGTACGGCGGGTCATGGAACGATTCCTCGACAGGAACGGTTTGCGTGTCGTTACTGCCAAGGACGGGATCGACGCGATAAGTGTTCTGCAGGATCAGAAACCGGACATTATCTTGCTCGACATCGAGATGCCGAACATGGACGGTTACGAATTTGCGACGCATGTGCGCAATGACGAACGCGTGTCGGATGTGCCGATCATCATGATTACCTCACGAGTCGGCGACAAGCATCGCGCGCGGGCAATCGAAATCGGCGTCGACGATTACCTGGGCAAGCCGTATCAGGACTCCCAATTGCTGGAGGCAATTCGCCGCCTGCTCGACGAACGGGGCATCGAGTTGCATTGAACGCCGAAGCCAAGGAACTCTACAGCCTGCTCGTGCCGCTCGCCGATGACCGGCTCATTTTGCCGCGGGCCTGCGTTGCCGAGGTTGTGCGTTATACCAAGCCCGACGTGCGCCAGGGAAGCCAGAACTGGATGCTCGGCTCAATCAACTGGAACGGGCGCGAACTGCCGGTGGTCGCCTTTGAAGGCACCATCGGCAAGGACATCCCCGCCCCCACCGGACGTACTCGCGTCGTCGTCTTCTATTCGAGCACCGGCAAAGTGAAGTCCGGTTACTTCGGAGTTCTGACACAGGGATTTCCGCAACTGGTGCGAGTCAATCGCGAGGTTTTGAAACTCGATTCCACCGAAGGCTGGCCGGAGGACGCGCCGGTTCTGTGCCGGGTGAAGATGATCAACGAGTATCCGCTGGTGCCGGACCTCGAGGCACTCGAGGGGATGATCGTCGAGGAAACCGTCCAGGCCTGAGCAAATCAACCGCGCGATAGCTCGCGTATTGCAAAGCACTATTCGCTGCAGTATCGTCGCCGAAAACATTGACCGGTGAATTCCAGGTGCGTCGCATCTGAATTGGAACGGGAAGACGGTGCGCCAAGGCAATCCCGTCGCTGCCCCCGCAACGGTAAATGAGATAGGCGATCTTCAGGGTCCGTCCCTGGTCACTGCGCAGGACGCGTGGGAAGGCGATTGCCGGGATGCGAGAGCATCACTCATGAGCCCGGAGACCGGCCGGTCGATAAATCCACAGTCAAATCGCGGCGGGCGATTGCGTGGGGATTCCGAAATCTCTCGCACTCCCCCCACTTGACGCGAAGCGCGTGGCGCGGGGAGCCAGGCGGGAGAAAAACAATGTCCTACCGACGCTTGTTCACTTGCCTGGGTCTGCTCGTCACCGTGCCTGCCTACGGCCAGACCACGCTCGATTCCGAAGAAGAAATCGACAACATCATCGTCAGCGCGGCGCGCTCACCGATTGCGGAGAGCGGACTCGGCAGCTCGCTGACGGTGATCGACCGCGAGCAAATCGAGCTGCGCCAGTCACGTTACGTGACCGACCTGCTGAGATCGGTGCCGGGCTTTGCCGTCAGCCAGGTCGGTACCTTCGGCTCGCAGACGCAGGTTCGCGTGCGCGGCTCGGAGGCAAACCACGTGCTGGTGCTGATCGACGGCGTGCGCGCAAACGACCCGGCCAGCGGCGACGAGTTTCGCTGGGAATTGCTGAGCACCAGCGACATCGAAAGAATCGAAATCGTACGTGGACCGCAAAGCTCGCTGTGGGGCAGTGACGCTGTTGCGGCAGTCGTGCACGTCATCACGCGGTCCGGTAACGGCGGCTCCGGCCTGGGCGCGTACGCGGAGGGCGGATCGCACGACACTGCCAACGGCGGCATAAGCGGTGCGCTCGGCGGCGACCGCTGGTCGCTGGGCATCGGCGTTGACCGTCTCGATACCGACGGCACCAACGTGTCGCGCAGCGGCACCGAAGACGACGGTTCCGACATGACCACGGCATCGTTGACGTCGACTTTCGAGGCGTCGCCGGACATCGACCTGACCTTCGGCTTGCGTGCCGTCGATGCGCTGTCGCAATTCGATCCGGTGGACTTCCTGGGCACCGGCCTGCCGGCGGATGGCGACATCGCGACGGAATCGGACCGGCTGTATCTCAACGCCGGGGCCACCTGGCGTACCTTCGGCGGCGGCCTGGTGCACCGGATCGCCGCGCGCTACCTGGATACCGAAAATCTCAACCTCACCGATGGCGCTGTCAGTTCCGCGACGGCAGCGGAGCGCCGCACATTCAGCTACCAGTCCGACATTCGATTAGGCGAGGACCTGCTGTCGCTGGCTGTCGAACACGAAGACACCCGGTTCGAGCAGCGCGGCGAGGTCGTATTCGGCGACCCGAACCAGAACCAGGACATGCGCGTGCTCAGTTTTATCGCGGATTACCAGGGCAACGCCTTCGAGCACCTGAGCTGGCTGCTGAGTGCGAGGTTCGACGACAACAGCGACTTCGACAGCGCCTGGTCGGGCCGGCTGTCGCTCGGCTGGTCATTGAACGAGTCCACATTGCTCAGGGGGAATATCGGCAGTGGGCGCAAGGCGCCGACCTTCATCGAACGGTTCGGATTCTTTCCCGAGCAATTCGTCGGCAATCCGGCGTTGAAGCCCGAAACCTCCCGTTCCGTCGAGGCCGGCATCGACAAGCTGTTTATGGACGGGGCGTTCGAATTGCAATTTACCGTGTACCACCAGGACCTGGAGGACGAGATCGACGGCTTCGTCTTCGATCCGGACACGTTTCTCTTTACCGCGGAGAACGTTGCCGGGGATAGCACCAGACAGGGCGTCGAGATCGTCGCCAATTACGACCTGAGCGAAAACCTGCGCCTGGGCGCCATGTACAGCTACACGGATTCGACCCAGGCGCAGCCCGACGGCAGCGAGCTCCGGGAAGTTCGCAGGCCCCGTCACACGGGCAGCGTTTACGGCAACTATGCATTTCTCGATGAACGTGCCAGGCTGACGATCAATGCCGATTACGCCGGCGAGTCCAGCGACAACTTTTTTCCGCCGTTTCCCAATCCCCAGGAAATCGTAACCCTGGACGATTACTGGCTGGTCGATGTCACGGCGAGTTTCGCCGTTAGCCACAGCACGAGCGTCTACCTGCGGGCGAACAACCTGTTGGACGAGGACTACGAGCAGGTATTCGGTTTCGCAACGCCGGGGCGGTCCGTATACGGCGGTGTGCGCCTGAGTTTCGGCAGATAGGGGAGCGATGATGAACAGGCTTTTATTGACGTCCGTCAGTCTCTTGCATTTTCTGCCGCGACCGTTCGGCGCAACGCCGATCGGCGCGATCGCCCTGTATTCGGGTGCCTACGGCAACGCTCGCATTGCCTGGCTCACGCCGCTGGTGCCGCTGTTCATCGGCGATCTCATCGGCGGCTTTTACAACGTGACCGTCATGGTATTCGTTTACCTCGGGTTTGCGCTCAGCGCCGTCGTCGGCCGGTTGCTGTTGAGTCGCGAACGCAGCGCGCGGCGAATCGCGGTGGCGATCATGGCTGCCGCGGTTATTTTTTACCTCGTCTCGAACTTTTCGATTTGGCTGGTGGGCATGTATCCGGCGACGCTCGCAGGCCTGATCGCCTGTTACGTGAACGGGCTGCCGTACCTCGGCATCGCGCTGGTCGCAGACAGTGCCTACTGTCTCCTGCTGTTTGGCGCACACGCACTGATCGAGCGCGAACGACCGGCGGCGGCGACAACTTGAGAATCGTGACCCTGCTGCCGAGCGCAACCGAGATCGTGTGTGCGCTCGGGCTTCAGGATTACCTCGTCGGCGTTTCCCACAGCTGTAACTATCCGCCTGCGGTGGCAAATCTGCCGGCGATGACCAGCACCCGGGTTCCCGGCGACCGGTCGAGTAAAGAGATCGACGACTACGTTCGCGGCCACTTGACGAGCAACTCTGCGCTGTACGACCTGGATCTCGCGGCGCTCGAGGCGGCCGCGCCGGACGTCGTGGTGTCGCAGGCCCTGTGCGACGTGTGTGCCGTAGCGACGGGCGACGTACTCGGCGCGATCGAATCGCTGCCGTCAAAGCCGCAACTGATCGACCTCGAACCGAATACGCTGGACGAGGTGCTGGACGACTGCCTGCGAGTCGGAACGATGCTCGGCCAGGCCGTGCGCGGCGAAGCACTGGTGCGCGAGTTACGGGAACGGCTGGCAACGGTCGCAGAACGTTCGGCGCAACTCGCGGATGATCAGCGACCGAAAGTGGCCTTTCTCGAATGGCTGGAGCCGCCGTTCAACGGCGGTCACTGGAACCCCGAGTTGGTGCAGATTGCGGGCGGCGTAGACGTGCTCGGCAATCCCGGTAAACCCTCCGTGTCGCTGAGTTGGGCAGAGGTCGCTGCCTGCGAGCCGGACGTGATGTTCGTCGCCTGTTGCGGCTTCGACCAGGCGCGTGCGCTCGAGGACCTGCAGCGGGTCGCGCAGCAGGAACCCTGCCGCTCCATGGCGGCGGCGGCTCGGCTATTCGTTGCCGACGGCGACGCCTATTTCAGCCGTCCGGGTCCTCGCCTGGTGGACGGGCTGGAGATCATGGCGCACGCCCTGCATCCGCAGTTGCATCCTCCCGCGGCCCACGGCGAGTGTACGGCGGTACCCGGGACTCAATGATTTCCCGCGGGCAACAGGTCCGCAAACACGAAGCCGTCGCGTTCGACGATGTCGCCGAGCGTCACCCCGATTGCCTCGGAAAACATCGGGCCGGCGTAAGCAAATGTATGAAACTCGCCGTTTTCACCGCAAGGGTCGACGTGATCCGGGAGGTCGCGCAAGAATTCGTGATCGAATTTTCGGCCGCAGAACTCATGCGGGCATTGGCGCGGGTCGACACAGGTGACAATCGCCCGTAACCCGGCATCGATCATCCTGACCGCAAGTTCGTCCGTCGGCAGATGCCAGATCGGAAATATGGGCGTGATATCGAGTGACGCCATTTGCTGCTCACGGTACTGGCGGACATCCTCGAGATACAGATCGCCAAACGCCACTGTTTCAATATTCAGCGTGTCGCTCGCATCATCGAGTGCGCGTCCGATGGCACGTTCATAAACGTCATTCGGACAGGGCCAGGGCAATTGCACCGCGATCAGCGGCAACCCGGCCGACGCGGCCTGCATTTCCGCCAGCTGTCGGCGGACCGCGTGCATGGCGACGCGGTCTGCCGTTTCGTTGAACGTGGTCAGCATGCCGACGACCTCGAATTCGGGACGTTCCCGCAATTCGTGCAGTGTCCATGCGGAGTCCTTGCCGCTACTCCACGACAGCAGCACTCGCTTCGAATCACGCGTCATTTGCTGCGCAAGTCCCCCCAGGCCGCCTGGGCGATACAGAGCGCCGCAAGCGCTGCCGTTTCAGTACGCAGCGTACGCGGTCCGATTCTGACTCCATGGATGCCGGCAGCCGCGGCACGTTCGTGCTCCGCTTCGCTGAAGCCGCCTTCGGGACCGATCAGGATCGTCAGGTCGTCGCCGGCGAGTTGTACTGCTGCCAGGTCTTCGCTGGCGTCGCCGTCGAGCATCAGTTTCGGTTCCGGAGATGCGGCGTTTGCCGCAAACCAGTCGGTCAGGGATTGTGGCATGTCGATCAGCGGCACCACGTTGCGCCGGCACTGTTCGCAGGCGCTTTGTGCGACTTTTTGCCAGTGCAGACGTCGGCTGGCGGCGCGGTCTGCCGACAACTTGACCACGGAGTGATCCGTCAGCACGGGAGAGATGCGGTGCACGCCGAGCTCCGTGGCTTTTTGCACCACGATGTCCATGCGTTCGCCTCGCGAAATGCCCTGAATGAGTCGTACACGCAACGGCGATTCGACGTTTTCAAGCACATGTTCGCCGATGCTGAGATGCAGCTCCTTGCGCGTCAACCCGGCGACCAACGCGGCATACTCTCCACCGTTGCCGTCAAAGACGCGCAGCGAATCCCCTTTTTTCAGGCGCAGCACGCGGCCGACGTAGCGCGCCTGCTCGTCGCCGAGCCTGAGATCGGCGTTTGCCCGCAGTTCGACGGGACTGAATAAACGTAATGTGGCCATCGTCGTAGGGACCTGCCCGAAGGCCAGCATTGCAAAGCGCGACATTGACATCAAGCGCGACTTGGAAAGACCATGTGCACACGCTTTTGACCCGGATTGAGCCCCTTGACAGTCTCAGCGCCAGCCAAGTTAGCCGTAAGTACAGGTGCGGGCCTGGTCCGGCCTGCAACCCAGTGCCCGTCGCCGAACCAGGACGATCGTCCGGCCGGCGCACGTCCGGAACTCATCATTATTCACGGCATCAGCCTGCCACCCGGGGAGTTCGGCGGGCCGTTCGTGCGCCAATTGTTTACCAACAGCCTGGACTGGGACTCGCATCCCTATTTCGCCGAGATTCGCGAGTTGCGCGTGTCATCGCATTTGTTCATTGACCGCAACGGCGAAATCGTGCAATTCGTGCCCTTCGAAAGGCGCGCCTGGCATGCCGGAGAGTCCTGTTTTCGCGGCCGCGAGACCTGTAACGACTTCTCGATCGGCATCGAACTCGAGGGGGACGACGATACGCCGTACGAGGACGAACAGTATCGCCAGTTGATTGCGGCCATAAAGGCGATCCGCAAGCGTTATCCTCAGATCACGGCGCGACACATTGCGGGTCACTGCGACGTGTCACCTGGCAGAAAATCGGATCCGGGCCCTGCTTTCGATTGGTCGCGATTGTATGATGGTCTCTGCAATTGACCGCGCAAAGATAAATGACCTTACTCGCCCTTCTTATCGGACTGGTCGTCGAACGCCTGGCAACGCAGCTGTTTCACCTGCGGCGCCTGCGCTGGATGGACCGTTTGATCGATTTCGGATTTCACCAGTTCAGGCGCTTCGGCAACTGGCCGGCGCTGATACCCGTGGTGTTGCTGGCATTGATTTTGACGTTGCCGGTTTTTCTCGTGCTGTTCAGTTTGCAGGATGCGCTGTATGGCGTGGCGAACTTGCTGTTGGCGATCGTGGTGTTGTTCTTTTCGCTCGGTCCGAAGGATATCGGCGAGGAGATTGACGAATACTGTCGCGCGATCGAAGAGGACGACGAGGAAAGGATCCTCAATACCTCAAAAGCGCTCATCGAGACCGACATCCTTACCGACCCGCTCAAGAGAATTCAGAAGGTCGAGGAGTGCGTCTGTATTCAGGCCAACAATCGCCTGTTTGCGGTTATTTTCTGGTTCGTGATTTTCGGGCCGTACGGGCCGCTGGGTGCATGGGCGTATCGCGTGACGGACCTGATCCGCCGGCGCGCCGTTTTCAATCATGCTCGCGACGACGTCGATGCCACCGCAGACATCGTGCGTGCGGCCGAAATGCTGCACGGTTGGCTGGCGTGGATACCCGCCAGGCTGACCGCGATCGGTTACGCGATGGCCGGCAGCTTCGAGGGCGCACTGCATGCCTGGCGTATGCCGGTCAGTGAAACGCGCAAGCCGTTGCACGAACAGAGTGAATCGTTGCTGGCGAGGGTCGGCGTCGGCGCCATGGCGCTTGCGGATATCAAGGGGGAAAGCATCTCCGATCGCGGTGTTCGCGGCGCACGAGCAGCGAACGGCCTGGTGTTTCGCTTGTTGTTCATCTGGGCCGCGGTAATTGCGGCAATGACCCTGTACGGCTGGTCGGTGTGACGCAGCTGCGGCTTGCACTGGTCACGATTGTTTGTATTCATGCCGGTGTGCTGCGCGCCGAGACCTCGGCAAACGAAGCCACACGCATCGTGACCTTATCCCCGCACCTGGCCGAACTCGTGTTCTCGATTGGCGCCGGGGATCGCCTGGTCGGCGTCAGCGCGTTTACCGATTTTCCGGAGGCCGCCACCCGGCTTCCGGTGGTCGGCGATGCCTTTATGCTCGACCTCGAGCGTATGACGCTGTTGAACCCGGATTTGCTGCTGGCCTGGGAAAGTGGCACGCCCGCCCACGTCGTCGACGAACTGGTCTCCCGCGGTTTTCGCGTCGAATCGATTCGCACCAAGAACCTGAGCGATGTGCCGCAGGCAATGTTGCGGCTCGGTGCGCTTACAGGGCAGCTCACAAACGCCAGGGCAGCGGCCCGCGAATTCGAGACCGGGATTGCTGCGCTCGGCGAAGCTGCCGCGGGTGCCGCAGCGATCTCGGTTTTCTACCAGATATCGGAACGACCGCTGTATACGATCAATGGCGAACACTACGTCAGCCAGTTGATCGAAGTCTGCGGAGGGCGAAACGTGTTTGCCGATCTCGGCAAACTGGCTCCGCTGGTCGGTGTCGAGGCGGTCATCGAACGTGATCCCGAAGTCATGCTGGCCGCTGACGATGCGGGGGCCGACGCTTTCGCTGCATGGGATCGCTGGCCCGCTATCGCGGCCAATCGCTACGGCAATCGTTTTCTGATGCCCGCCGCCCAGATCGGCCGGGCGACCCCGCGGCTGCTCGAGGCCGGCAAGGCAATGTGCCTGGCGCTCGAACGAGGCCGTGAAAACCGGAAAAGACGCCATGACTAGCCTCAACATGCCAATCCTGCGGCGGGCGTCGGCGGAAGACTGGGATGCGGTTCGTGATTTGTTGCGCGCGTCGGATCTGCCGACCGAGGACCTGGGGCCCGATCGTCTCGACGGTTTTCTCATCGCAGAGGACGATGGGGTGATTGTCGGTCTCATCGGTCTGGAATTGCTCGGCGACGTCGGCCTGCTGAGGTCTTTGGTCGTCGAGAAAAAGGCGCGACGCGCAGGTCTCGGAAGCAAGCTCGTCGGCGCGCTGGAATCAGCGGCGGAAACCGCCGGTGTGACCGAGTTATGGCTGCTGACGATCGACGCGCAGGACTTCTTTCAAAGGCACAATTACGAAATCGTCAGCAGGGAAACGGCGCCGGAATCGGTTCGCGGTTCTGAGGAATTCAGCGCGCTGTGCCCGGATACGGCATACCTGATGTGCAAGTCCTTGGGATAATGTATCGCGGCTAAAGCCGCTCCCACAAAGCCGCTCCCACAAAGCCGCTCCCACAAAGCCGCTCTCCAATCCGCCTGCCATGCCGGGACACACACTCCCGACGGTCGCGCATTGATCTTTAGTCTTTTGACTGGATCTGCACACAAGCCGCGCTCAGGAATCGTCTCGCGCGCGATCCCAGAGTATTTCCTGCCCGGACTCGGCGCGGCACAGCACACGCGCAATCACGAACAGTAAATCCGACAGTCGATTCAGATACATGAGCGCGACCTTGCGGACCGGCTCCTGCTTGTCGAGGCTGCGCACCCGGCGTTCCGCCCGCCTCACAATCGATCGCGCAAGGTGGCAGGATGCCGCGGCCGGTCCGCCGCCGGGTAGTACGAACTCTTTGAGTGGCGGCAGGTCGGCATTGAATGCGTCGAGATCGTGCTCGAGGCGTTCGACAAACGACTCTCGCACCGCTTCATAGCCGGGCACCGCCAGCTCGCTGCCGAGTTCGAACAGGTCGTGTTGCACCTCGGTGAGGCAGCGCCGGATGTCGTCCGCGACGGCCTGGTCAGCAAGCACCATGCCGATCGCACTGTTGGCTTCGTCCACCGCGCCGTAAGCCTCGACACGTGCAGAGTCCTTGTCGACGCGAGTGCCATCACCCAGGCCGGTGGTGCCGTCGTCGCCGGTTTTTGTATAGATCTTGCTTAAGCGGTGGCCCATGAGTCTTCCTGTTGCTGGACCTGGCAGGCGTCAGCCGAAGAGCGGCAAACCTTAGGAGCCGGCATCGGCACTGTCAAGTTGCCGACTTGTTTCCGCTGGCGCCACCGGCCATAGTTGCGGCACTCGCAAAAACCGAAGCGAAGCGCATGGCGCAAAAGGTACAGTCTCCGGAACTCTCGATAGCACTTCAGGCGGCGGAGGCCGCAGCTAAAATCTGTCGTGCCAACTACGGCCGCGAGATCGCGGTCGATACCAAACCAGACATGACCCCGGTCACCCGGGTCGACGTCGAGTGTGAGAAGGCCATTCGCACATTGATTCTCGAGGCCTTTCCGGATCACGGCTTCCACGGCGAAGAATCCGGACGTAGTGGCGCAGGCGCGGAAAACGTCTGGCTGGTCGATCCGATTGACGGTACCAAGTCGTTCATTCGTGGCTACCCGTTTTTTTCCACGCAGATCGCGTTGCTGCGTGGCGACGACATCGTGCTCGGCGTGTCGTGCGGCATGATGTTCGATGAGCTGGCCTGGGCGGAACGCGGTTGCGGTGCCTGGTTGAACGGTGAGCGCATCCGGGTCAGCGATATCGACGACCTCGAGCAGGCCACGATTTCGACCGGCAATCTGCGATCGCTCGCAAAAAGCAAAGACGGCTGGCCGCGACTCGGGGAGCTGGTGGCCCGCGCCTGGCGCACGCGGGGCTATGGCGATTTCTATCATTATCATTTGCTGGCTGCCGGCAAGATCGAGGCGGTCATCGAGTCGGACGTCGACATCCTCGACATTGCCGCTGTCTCCGTCATTGTCGAAGAAGCCGGCGGCGTATTTACCGATCTCAATGGCCAGCGGCCGGGGATGGATTCCCGGTCGGTGCTCGCCGCAAACGCCGCATTGCACGCCACTTACCTCGCGCAACTCGAAGGTTCGGTCGATTGATGCAATTGCCGATTTACCAGGTTGCCGCGTTTACCGAGTCTCAGTTCGGCGGTAACCCGGCGGCGGTGGTGCCGTTGTCCGAGTGGCTCGACGACGGATTGATGCAAAAGATCGCCGCCGAAAACAACCTGTCGGAAACGGCTTTTTTTGTCGGCATCGGCGACGGGGAATGGGAAATACGCTGGTTTACGCCGAAGGTGGAGGTGCCGCTCTGCGGACACGCCACACTCGCCAGTGCGGCGGTGATCGACAAACGCATGCACCAGGGGCAATGGCCGATCCGGCTTCGATCGGCAAGCGGAGTATTGAGTGTCGACCGGCACGACGATCGTTACGAACTCGATTTCCCGGCGAACCCTCCGCAAGCGACCGAGTTGCCGCAAGGCTTCGAGGCGGCGCTCGGTCACGCGGCACTCGAGAGTTACCTTGCCGGTGACATTTTCATGGTGCTACTTGAGGACCAGGCAGCGGTGGCCTCGTTGCAACCGGACTTCGCGGCGCTGGCAAAGCTCACGAGGCACGGCGCCATAGCGACGGCTGCCGGCGACACGGTCGATTTCGTTTCGCGCTTCTTCGCCCCTTCGCTGGGCATCGACGAGGATCCGGTCACCGGGGCTGCTCATTGCGTGCTCACGCCATTCTGGTCCGAGCGGCTCGGCAAACGCGAGCTCGCGGCCCGGCAGATATCAAGCCGCGTCGGCGTCATCGAATGCATTGCTCGCGGAGAGCGCGTCGGCCTGCGCGGCCGCACGGTATTTTTTCTCGACGGCACGATCAATGTCGCGGCTTAGTCGGCATCGCGACCCGCTGCCACGAACAATCGTTCATTGCGCCAGTTGATAACTTCCATGGTCGTGGCGTAAAGGTCGCTCAGTCGCCTTTCGGTCAGCACGGCGTCGGTTGCATCCAGTTCCCAGTGGCCGTTGCCGTACAGCAGCAGGCAGCGGTCGGCAAATCGTGAGGCCAGGTTCACGTCGTGCAGGCTGGTTACCACGGCGTCGCCGTTTTTTGCCTTGGCGTCGAAAACACTGAGCACATCCAGCTGATGTTGCGGATCCAGGTGATTGGTCGGCTCATCCAGCAGGTAAACGGTGGGCGCTTGCGTCAGAACCTGCGCGATCGCAAGACGCCTGCGCTCGCCGCCGGACAGGGTTGCAATGTCGCGGTGGGGAATGTCGCCGAGCCCCACCAGCGCCAGCGCATCCATCGCGATGCGCCGGTCCTCGTCCGACTCCCACTCGAAGCGGCGAATGTGCGGATGCCTGCCGATCATGACGGTATCGAGCACGGTTGCCGGGAAAACGTCTTCGACGTACTGCGGCAACAAGGCGATGCGCTGTGCGATACGTTGCCGCGGCACGCTGTCGATCGGCAGACCGTCGAGGCGAACACTGCCGTGATCGGCCTGCCTCAGGCCGGCCAATGTGTGCAGGCTCAGCGACTTGCCGACACCATTGGGGCCGAGCACGGCAATAATCTCCCCCGCCTTGATGCCGAGATCGAGGTTTTCGACAAGCGTGCGTCCGGGGACGTTGATTGAAACGCCGGTGCAGTCCAGCACGGTATCGCGGCCATCATTCATTCGCCGAGCCTATCAGACTGGCCAGACCAGCGGCGCATCGCGGCTAATCGGTCAGGCGAATTTCCCTGGCGGTATCGGCGCCGATGGTGACGTATTGCAAACTCTTTGGAACCATTGCGTCGTTTTTCGAAACCGCTATGCGGCCGCCCATGATTTCCGCCAGGCGCTGCGGGTAACGCGGCGACTTTTGCGGTTCGGCATAGCCGCCCGGAAAATTCGGCATGCCGTTCGACGGATCGTACTTGTCGGTCGCCCCCAGCGTATGCAGAAATTCGTGCGCGATGATGACGTTACTGGTACCGGCCTGGCGGCGACCGGCGAAAGCATTGACCACGCCGACCATGCCCTTTTGCAGCCCGACGGAATTTTCCAGCGTGAATTCTTCCCTGGCGTGGTGATAGCGGACGAATATGCGCACGTCGGGCGGGACCGCATCCTGTTCGCCGGCAACCTTGCTTGCCCACCAGCGCATCTTCAGGCTCCACAGCGCGACATCCAGTGCGCTGGGCGTGTCGCCGAGAGCCGGCGGCTGATCCTTGATTTCCTCGCCGAGCTCCATGCGCACCGGGCGGGGCAACTCGTGCCCGTACTTGCGGATTTCCCGGGCAATGAACTCCTCGATGGGCTGGAAGTTGTCGGCCGTAAGGCCCTCGATGTAACGGGCGCTCGACTCGCTGCCGTCACCGTTGATCGGGTACACCTTGACCCACAGGCTGTTGTTCCAGTCCGTGCTGCGCGCCTGCGTCAGCCAGGTGCTGACCGCGACGAACAGCAGGATCAGGAGCAGTACCGAAATGCGTATCGCCTTGAACACGGGCTGCCGTCCCTCCCTCGGGTGCACGTCTGGCACGATTAGGCCGCGCCGCCCTGTCGTAGTACAGGGCGCGGTTCAAAGTTCCGGCGAAAAACCGCCGCTGCCTCGGCACAGCGGTCGCTCGGTCCAGGCGCCCGCATCAAATAAAAAGCCCCGCGTTTGACGGCGGGGCTAATGACTCTTTTTATTATTAAAGAGGTAACTGGTAGTTCGATAACCGGATACAGATTGTAGTTTTTAGTATTGGATCTGGATCTTATTATTGTTGTTGTTTTTCTTCTGGCGTCTAAATCCTTTTGTATCGTTTTTTGGTTGCCGAACGCAGTTACACTTCGCTTGGGCATAGTTATCAAAGCAATTCCTATGCCATGTGGCTATAACGCGAACGTTTTCAGTTACTTAAATAAGATCCTCTCGACCGGGAAAAAATCCGCCAGACAGAGAATGTAAAGAAACCCGACGGGATGCTGCACCCGCAGCGTTTTTGGTTGCAAAACAACATCTAAAACTCTCTGAAAAGACTAATGTTTTGCGCTCGGTCATTTTTCCGTTTGCGCCGGCCATCGCCGGCAAGAATTTTTTCGCCTGAATCTCCCTGTGTCGGCGATTGCCGACGCTGGAAGGATAATTGTCAAATTATTCGACGCTTGCGCGGACCCTCTCGATCAGCCCGATCAGGCTGTAGAAACGACCGTTTCGCACCACGGCAACCAGCGACAGCGCGTCCGCCGGATTGCTCAGCGGATCGCCGTTCACCAGCACCAGGTCGGCTACGGCGCCGGGCGTAATCCGGCCTATCTGGTTTTCCAGGCCGAGCATGCTGGCGGCATTGTTGCCGGTCGCTTTCAGTACCTCGACGCCGTCGAGCCCGGCAGCCGCAAGCGCCCGCAATTCGCCGTGCAAGGCCAGCCCCGGCGGCAGACCGTTCGGCTTGCTGCCCAGGATAATCGCGGCCCGCGAGGCGTTGAGCGCGGGCACGCTCGAATAGCGTCTCGGCGGCTGGCGAGTCTGGCCGAATTCGAGCGCCTGCCGCGAAGCCAACAGGGATGACATTCCGGGGGTGCCGGAGTCGGCAAGACCGGATATCAAGGTCAGCGTGGCTGCCCGCCGATCCGGGTGCGACCCGGGAATCGGCGCGTCGCTCAGCGAATCGAGGCCGATCAGCATGTCGGCACCGAGTGCGCGTGCGCTGACGATACTCTCGGCGACCGCCGGAACGCCCAGTTCCCGCCAGCGGCTGACCGCTGCCTGCGCCTGTTCGTCGGCGCTCGCCAGCGCCGGCACCTTGACAAAGAAAATGCCGGGATCGCTGTCTCCCTCCGGGCTCCTGTCGATTTCGCCGACGGCAAGCACGCGGGGGCCCGGTTCAAGGTCTCCGTCCCATGGCAGATCGGCCGGCACCGGCTCATCGGTCACCAGGGTAGTGACACCATAAGCGAGAGTCCGCGGCCCGGCGGCGGGCCCGCGAGGAAGGGCGGACCAGGCGTCAATGTAACCCGGCATGACGGTTACGTTGCCGAGGTCCAGCACGGTGGCGTCGTCCCAGCTGCGGCGGGCGCTGACCGCAGCGATCCTGCCGCCTTCAATCAGCACGTCCATCTGGTTCCGATAGCGCTCCCAGATGCCGTCGTAGAGCCGCGCGCCGCGGATCACCAGGCGCTCGTCCGGCGGCTCGGCGATGTCGAGTTCACGTTTTGCAATGACCGTCGCCGGTTGCGGTTCCGGATCCACAATTGCGGCGCGAAAATCCAGTGCCTGCGAATCGCGGTCGGCAAAGTTGCGGGTCCTGATCAATCCGCCCGCTGTGTAATAAAGCCTGCTGCGGTTTAGCCAGCTGACCGGTGCCGCAAATACGGCTTCGTCTGCGACCAGCCTGCGCACCAGCGGCGGCTCGGAGAGGATGACCATGTCGATCGATGCTTCGTCGCCTTCCTGGATGCGAACCGCGATCAACGTGCCGTCCGGTCGCCAGGACGGTGCCGACAGCGGATGCTCAGTGACCAACAGCTCGACATCGGGCACGCCATGACGTCTCAGAACCAGCGAATACGCGCCGTCGAAATGTCGAATGTAGGCGAGGTGCCTGCCGTCCTGTGACCACACCGGTTCGGTTTCGTCGCCCGGATGGCTGCTCAGCCGCCAGCTCAAGCCGGTCGCCAGGTCGGTCTCCCAGATGTCAAACCCGGAATCCCGGCGGTCGGAAGAAAACACGATGCGTTCGCCGGACGGATGCCAGTCGGCATGCTGGTCGGAAAACCTTCCCTCGCCAATCGCGGTTGCGGCGAGCGACTCGACGTCGAGCAACCACAGGCGGCTGCCATGCGGCGAATTCGTCTGGTAAAGAATCGTCGCACCGTCAGGCGACCAGCGAGGACGACGTGCCGGCGTCAGGCCTTCCGTCAGAACCTGCGCCGCGCCGCCACGCGCCGGCATTACCCAGATCTTGCCGAGCAAATCCATGGCGATGCGACCATTGGCGGGATTGATGTCCACGCCGAAGTTGTTGCCCTGGGTCACGATGACGTCGGCGCTCGCCGCGCCGCACAACAGCAGTAGCCACAAGCATCGGCAAAGGCCGTTACGAGGCGCGGTTAACAAGGACGTTCGTTTCCGTACCGTCGTCGACGTCATAGCTTATGTGCATCGGCTGACAACAAACCTGGCAATCCTCGATGTAGGACTGAGCGCCGGCGCTCAAATCGAGCGCGATGTGCGAGGGTTCGCCGCAAAACGGGCAGCGGATTCTTCGCTCGACGATCTGTGCATTCATGCGCTTTTCAAGGTTGCAGCCGGGTACCGACCCAGGGTGTCGCTGTAAAGGAATGCTCGTTGGCCTGGACCAGATCACGGTGCCAGCTGGCGCGGTCGTGAATGCGGTTCGCGCCCTGGATCCACAGTTCGATGTTGCTCGCCCACAGGCGAAAACCGCCCCAGTGGGCAGGTCGCGGGATCGGCGGACTGTCGGCCAGTGGCTCGGTCCCGTTGCCTGCTTTGAGTGTCAGGCCGAGCTCACCTGCGCGTTGTCGGATCTGCTGCAGCAGTGCTTCGTGAGACTCGATCGGCTCGCTCTGGTCGCTGCCCCAGGCGCCCAGCTGGCTGCCCCGATCCCTGCTGGCGAAGTAAGCATCGCTTTCCGCTTCCGGCGAACGCACCACGGGCCCTTCGATACGAATTTGCCGGCCCAGCGAATCCCAGTGCATGAGTGCGGCAGCGTGCGGGTTTGTCGCCAGTTGCTGCGATTTCATCGAGCGGTAATTGGTGTAGAAAACCAGGTAGCCGGGATCGGGAATGAATGCCTTGCACAGGACTACCCGCGACGACGGTCGTGAATCCTCGCCGACTGTCGATAACGTCATCGAGTTGGGATTTGTCTGTACCTTTGCAGCCATCGCTTCTTTGAGCCAGGCATCTGCCCAGTGCATTGGATCGGATGGCAATCGCACAGGTAACCGGTCTGCCAGTTTCGCGTCGTTCAATGTCCTTGTGTCCCTGAATTTGCGGTAGTCGCTGCGGCCGGCAGATTAGCAGACCGGTCTTTGTTGATCACCCCGTTTGGCCGCGCAGGGTACTCAGCATATCCGCGTGCCGCCTTCGCGCCGCGGATCGGCGGCAGCCACAAAACCCGATTGGCTGTCGAACAGGGCAGCGACGACGCCGCCGAAGTACATGCTGATGTCAGGATATCGCGTGATCGGGACGTCGCTGGGTGGAATGTCGAGTCCCGGTTCCACGGCAATATTGAGTTTTGCGCCGTCGATTTCCAGGTGCAGCCGCGGATGCGCAATCGCCTCGGCAAGTCCCTGGCCGAGTTGCAGGTGATTGATCAGGAATTGCTGCAGGGCGGTCGTGATGCGATCGGCTCCCGGCGAACCCATTGCCAGAATCCTGCCTTCGGTCCTCGCGACGCTGGGCGCCATGTTGGAGGGGAGGCGTTTGCCGGGCGGTGCCGCGTCGTAACCGCGCCGGTTCAACTCGATTTCGCCAAAACAGTTGTTTAACCACAGCCCGGTGCCGGCGGGCATTTCTCCCGAGCCGTACCCCGACGACGCGGTGATGGCACAGGCGAGGCCGCTGTCGTCGACGGCCGAGGTGTGTACGGTTGCCGATGAGCTTCGGCGCGACAGCAATTCGCCGCTTTTTGCCAGCTCCAGAAGTGTCGCCACATCTTTTGCAACGTCATCGGACAAATCGAGCGTGCCGCGGCGATAGGACAGCGCCGCCTGCTGTACGCGAAGCAGCTGGCGCACGGCATCGTCGTCCCAGCGGCTGATCGGATGTTTGTCGAATGCAATCAGCATGGCCGCGAGCACTGCACCGCCCACAGCGGGCGGCGGGTTGCTGGCGATCTGCCAGTTGCCCAGGCGTGTCATCAACGAGTCACGCACCAGCGGCTGATAATTTTCGAGGTCTTGAAGGGAGAGGAAGCCACCGCCCTTCTGAACATGTTCGGCGATTGCGCGGCCAAGCTCGCCGGTGTAAAAGACTTCGCTGCCGCCTTCGGCAATCGCCGTGAGACTGTCGGCAAGTTGCGGCACGAGTATCGCGCCGCCGGTTTCGATGACCTTGCCGTCGTCGTCATGCAGGGCGCCGTGGCCTGCTTCGCTGCGGCCGAAAATGACATCGCCGGAATACCCGAGGTAGTAATTGCAGGCCGCCGGCAAGGCAAACCCCTTTCGCGTCGCACGAATGACCGGCTGCAGTAACTGGCGCCACTCGACGCGGCCGAAGCGTTGCGACGCGAGGTGCAGGGCGGCGGGCGTGCCCGGAACGGCGACCGAGGCGCAGCCGACGAAGGTCTCCACGCCGCCGCCGTATTCCATGTACACGGATTCCGCCTCAGGTTGGAAGTCCTCGGCGAGGCCCATACCGGGAATGGCCACGTTGCCGTCGATCGTCAGCGGGTCCTCACCCGCCGGCCATACGGTCACGAAAGCACTGCCGGCCAGGGCACAAACGCCAGGCTCGGTATTGATCGAGTACATTGCCGCGGCAATGGCGCAGTCGACTGCGTTACCGCCCTGCTCCGCGATTTCCGCTCCGGCGTCCGCGGCGTCCTGCGATGAGGCCGCGACGGCGACTCGCGGGGTATTCCTGGCCATCGCTATGCCCGAGCCCCGCGCCCTGCCTCAGAAATGTATGACGGTACGGATGCTCTTGCCTTCGTGCATCAGGTCGAAGGCCTTGTTGATGTCCTCGAGCGGCATCGTGTGGGTGATGAATTCATCCACTTTTATTTCGCCATTCATGTACTGATCGACCATGCCGGGCAATTGCGTGCGGCCCTTGCAGCCACCGAAGGCCGTACCGCGCCAGACGCGCCCCGTTACCAACTGGAACGGCCGGGTGCTGATTTCCTGGCCTGCACCTGCGACACCGATGATGACCGATTCGCCCCAGCCTTTGTGGCAGCATTCGAGCGCAGCGCGCATGAGATCGGTGTTGCCGACGGCCTCGAATGAATAATCCACGCCGCCGCCGGTCAGCTCGACCAGCACGTCCTGGATCGGCGCATCATGATCCTTCGGATTGACGGTATCGGTCGCACCCATTTGTTTGGCGAGTTCAAACTTGCCCGGATTGATATCGACGGCAATGATGCGACCGGCCTTGGCCATGGTGGCGCCCTGGATTACGCTCAGCCCGACGCCGCCGAGGCCGAATACGGCAACGGTGGCCCCCGGCTCGACTTTCGCCGTATTGAGGACCGCGCCGATGCCGGTGGTAATACCGCAACCCAGCAGACAGACCTTTTCGAGTGGTGCTTTGTCGCTGACTCTGGCGACCGCGATTTCCGGCAGCACGGTGTGCTCGCTGAACGTCGAGGTACCCATGTAATGAAAAATTTGCTTGCCGTTTTTTGAGAACCGCGAGGTGCCGTCAGGCATCAGCCCCTGCCCCTGGGTAACGCGGATTGCCTGGCAAAGGTTGGTTTTGCCCGAGGTGCAGAATTTGCATTCACCGCATTCGGGGGTATACAGCGGAATGACGTGGTCCCCTGGCTTGACGCTTTTGACACCGTCGCCCACCTCTTCGACCACCGAGCCTCCTTCATGACCGAGGACAGCGGGAAACAGTCCTTCCGGGTCCGCACCGGTGAGCGTGAAGGCGTCGGTATGGCAGACACCGGTGGCGACATTGCGCAGCAACACCTCACCGGGCTTCGGACCATCGATGTCGATTTCTTCTATTTCCAGCGGTTTGCCTGCTTCCCAGGCAACGGCAGCACGGGTTTTCATTATTCGCGGTTTCCTTTGGATTTTTTATTGTCGCTGCGATGTTCGCACGATTACGCGGAGCGCGGTAGCCGTGTCGCTACCGGCGCGTTCAGCACTGGTTCAGAAAACTAATAAAAACAGCGGCTTGTATTAAGTAACCGTTCATCCAGCGGCGCCTATGCTGGGACCGTACCGTGAAACTTGGAGACGGTCATGAAGGCAAAAACGACGCTCAAAAGTACGCTTCTCGCACTGACCGCCGGTCTGGGCCTGACGCTGCTCGGGCAGCCGCAAGCCGAGGCCCACGGCATCGATTACCGACCCGGCTACGTCTATTCGTATCCCGGCTATATCCGGGCCGGATACTTCCCCTACTGGTTGCGCCACGACCGCGGCTTTCAGCGCTGGTACTGGCACAGCCATTACCGCTTGAAGCGCCACCGAGACTGGCACCGGCTCTACCATTTGTACTTGCACGACCGCCGCTACCGGCACCATGTGCGCAGGATCGATGAGCGCTATTACCGCGGCCATTACCGGAAACGACATCACTGATTCGCATTGCGCGTCACCCGGGCCTCGCGGCCCGGGTTTTTGTCTTGGTGTTCCGGCGGCGTCTACGGTACAACGTAGGCGATTGATGAAACTTCGCGGATCGGAACACCAATGAGTCTTGAGAACCTGCGCAAGGAGCTGTCCTCGCTCGACCGGCAGCTGGTGGAGTTAATCGCGGAACGACAGCGAATCGTCGGCGAAATCGGTCGCAACAAGCAAATGGCCGGCCAGCCGACTCGTGATTACGAGCGCGAAAAAGACGTGCTCGAAACGGCTCGCAGCCGCGCCAGGGCGCTGAATGTCGATCCCAAGGTTGTGGAGGAAATTCTCACGGCGCTGATTCGTTCCTCGCTCACCCACCAGGAACGCCGCCGCGTGGTGGCAGAAGGCAAGGGCGACGGACGGCGGGTGCTCGTCATCGGCGGTGCCGGCAAGATGGGCGGCTGGTTCGTCGATTTTTTTCGCTCCCAGGGATTCGCGACGACGGTTGCCGACAGTGCAGTCGAGGACGGGTCGGGCCGCTACAGCGACTGGCGACAGGCCGGTACCGACTACGACATCATTGCCGTCACGGCGCCGCTGGCCGTTTCCGGGCCGATCCTCGAACAGCTTGCGGAGCTGGCGCCTGAAAGCCTGGTCTTCGATATCGGCTCCTTGAAGACGCCGCTCAAGCAGGGCCTCGAGGCGCTGTGCCGAGCCGGCTGCAAGGTCGCATCACTGCACCCGATGTTCGGACCGGACACGGAATTGCTGTCCGGCCGGCACCTGATCTTCGTGGACGCCGGCTGTCCGGAGGCAACGGAAGAAGCCAAGGTCCTGTTCGCGCCGACGATGGTTGATCAGCTGGACATGGGCCTGGATGAGCACGATCGGCTGATTGCCTATGTGCTCGGTTTGTCACACGCCCTCAATATCGCATTTTTCACCGCGCTTGCGGAAAGCGGCGAGGAAGCGCCGAAGCTTGCGCAGCTGTCATCGACCACCTTCGATGCGCAGCTCCTGGTATCGGCTGCGGTGGCACGTGACAATCCGCACATGTACTTCGAAATCCAGCACCTGAACAGGTTCGGTCTCGATCCGCTGGATGCACTGGCGAACTCGATTGCCAGGATTCGCGAAGTGGTCGCCGACGGCGACGAACAGGGCTTCGTCGAGCTGATGCAAAACGGCCGCCAGTACCTCGCAACGCGACGCTGACACAGAATTTTTGCAAAATCTCGAGCGCGGATCGGCGACGTCGGCGCCCGAATCTGGTACAAGCGAATACTTGGGCAATCGCGAAAAACCGGTATAGCTCGGCATGCAAAAAAATCAGCAATCCGAACTCGATCGCATGAACGCCAGGTTTGCCGCGCTGAGCGACGAGTTCAAACGAAACATGAGCATCCTGCGCCGCTCGCAGGAGCGCGAGCTGTCATTATTGAATGCCGAAGATCTGGCTGCCCTGTTCCGGCAAATGACCGTCGGGCTGCGCGACAGTTACGGCCTGGAAACCGTTACCGTGGTGCTGGCGGATCCTGACCACGATGTGCGCCACCTGCTGGTCGCCGGCGGCACCCGGGTCGAGGACATTCCCGGCCTGTGTTTTGCCGAGTCCCTGACCGGGATTGCGCCGCAGTACGTGGCGCTGCGCCGGCCGTGGCTCGGCCCCTACAAGGCATCGGACCACTCCCTGTTGTTCGGCGACGCCTCGAATATCCACAGCATTGCCATGCTGCCGCTGAAGTACAAGCGCGAGCTGCTCGGCAGTATCAACTTCGGCAGCGCCGACGAATCCCGGTTTACCCGGGAGCATGCGACTGATTTCTTTGCACACCTTGGCGCCATTGCGTCGTTTGCGCTCGAGAATGTGGTCAACCGTGCGCGGCTGCTGCGCAGCGGATTTACCGACGTGCTGACAGGCTGGAACAACCGGCGGTACCTGCAGGTCCGGTTGACCGAAGAGCTTGCGCGCGCGCGGCGCGATGGCAGCAACCTGGTGTGCCTGATGCTGGACATCGATCATTTCAAGGCCGTCAACGATACTTACGGTCACGCTGCTGGCGACACCGTTTTGCGAGAGCTTGCGAATCGGATCGAATCGCAGGTCCGCGCGAGCGACATTGCGGCTCGCTATGGCGGGGAGGAATTCGTCGTGTTGTTGCCGGCAACCGAAATCGAGTCCGGAAAATTGCTCGCGGAGCGTATTCGCAAGGCGATTGCAGCGACCGCCATCGAGATCGGAAACGGCAAGGAAATCACCATTACGGCGTCCATTGGTATTGCGAGCATCGCGCCCGGCCGCGACGTCGAAGATCTCAAGACGGCCGGGGAGTCGTTGCTGGCGAGAGCCGACGTTGCCCTCTACAGCGCAAAATCGTCCGGCCGCGACCAGGTCGCGGTGGAAAACAACGGCAATGCCGAACCCGCGGCGATCGCCCGCTCGGGATGAGCGCCGCAACGGCCGGCGGGCTCTGCCGGAAACTCATGCAACTCGGATTGGCGCTGCTGGTCGCGTGCAGCAGCGGCGAGACCCCGGACCAATCCGCAGCGCCGCCCGATACCACCCTGTCTGTTTTCACGACCGTGGCGGAACCACCTCTCGAGGAACTCCTCGGCGGCTACGCGCGGCACCACGGAGTGCAACTGAGTGTCACGCACGGGGACCTGCAATCATTTCACCAGATGACGCAAACGGAGGGTCATTCACCGGACCTGTTTGTCGCCGGCAGCATCCCGGATCTCACGCTAGCGAGTCGGGAGAATGTATTGCGACCGTTTCGCTCCGCGCTCGTCCTGGAACGGATTCCGCAGGCCTGGCGCGACCCGGAAAAGTCGTGGACGGCGCTGGCCGTGCGCGGCCGAGGGGTGGCGCTAAACCCGGTGCTGGTCGCGGAGCCGGAACTGGCATCGATTTCAGGTTTTGCATCGCTTGCCGATGACCGCTGGCGCGACCGGCTGTGCCTGTCGTCGTCCTCCGTCGCCGGAAATCGCTCGTTGATCGCCAGGCTGATACGTGATCACGGTGAACGACAGGCGGAAATCGTCGTGCGTGGCTGGCGCGATAACCTTGCACAACCCGTATACGCCGACGATGCGCAGCTTTTGCAGGCTATCGCCGACGGCTCCTGTGCGATCGGCATCGCAGGCTTCGACAAGCTGGCGCGACTCATCGACGCTGACCAAACCGTGAACCTTCGGCCGCACCGGTTCGCGGACCCCGACCAGGCACATGTGGAGTTGAGCGGTGCCGGGGTGACGCGCCATGCGCGACATCCTGAACAAGCCGCGGCAATGCTGGAACTGCTGATCGAAGCCGAGGCCAACGCGAAATTTGCCGCGATGCTGTATGCATTGCCCGCCAATCCACGGGCGACGATCAGCATCCGTCCGCACCTGCGGGGGCAATTGCCGGCCGACGGCGTCAACGCCGCCGAGCTCGGCTTCCTGCTGGAAGATGCAGTCCGGCTTGCGGAGCGTGCCCGCTACCCGTGAACCATCGGCCAGCTAGCCCGTGCGGCGCGAGCGGCTCATCAAGACGAGGAATAATGGCACACCAATCGACGCGGTGAGCGCACCGACCGGCAACTGGCGCGGCGCCATCAAGGTGCGCGACAGGGTGTCCGCCAGCATGAGCAGCGCGCCGCCGGCCAGCGCAGAGGCCGGCAGCACGATCCTGTGATCGCTGCCGGCGACGATGCGGATCAAATGCGGAACCACCAGCCCGATAAAGCCGATGACGCCAACGGTCGTCACCGAGATCGCGGTTGCCAGTGCGGTAACGGCGAAAATGATCATGCGGAATCCGGACACCGGCAGGCCGACAATTGCTGCCTGCAGGTCACCGCGTGCCAGGACGTTCAGGTCGCGGGCGGCGATCGATCCCAGCAACGTGATGATTGCGAGCAACCAGAGCGACTGTGCCGGGGAGTAAGAAAAGCTCAGGTCGCCGACCAGCCAGAACAGCATGCCGCGAAGATTCTGATCGGGGCTCAGCGCAAGCAGCAGGGTGGTTGCGGCACTGAACCCGGCGGCCAGCACCACGCCCGTCAGCAGCAATCGCGTCGGCGTCCAGTTGCCGGTGCCCTGTGCGATCGAAAAAACCAGCAGCGTTGCCAGCATTGCCCCGACGAAAGCCGACAGGTCGACCAGCGCGGCGCCGGAGCCGAGCATCATCGACAACAATGCGGCGACGGCGGCACCGCCGGAGGTGCCGAGTATGTAGGGTTCCGCCAGCGGATTGCGCAACAACACCTGCATCAGCACGCCGGCGACTGCCAGCAAGCCGCCGACGCCGAACGCGGTCAAAGCCCGCGGCAGTCGCAGCTTCAGCACCACGTCCCGACCGTCGGCCAGGTCGTCGCCGGTCAGTGCCCGCCAGACCTGCACCGCATCGATATCGGCACTGCCGGACAACAGCGCAAAGCCCACTGCAAAGAGCGTAATTACCGTCAACAGCGGGAACAGCAGGCCGGGGCGAATTCGCAAGGAAATCTTTCCCTGAAATAGTATGGCGATCGGTCAGTCGCTGGATTGTATTAAATTAGAGTCATCTGGACAGCCACACGCAATCGTGCAGAATTGTTGCCGTTTATGAACTCAGACCATATCGATTCAGAGGGCTTTCGCGCCAACGTCGGCATCATCCTGTCCAACGATGAGGGCAAATTGCTGCTCGCAGGACGCGTTGGTAGCAAGGGCTGGCAATTTCCGCAGGGCGGCATGCTCAAAGGCGAAAGTCCCGAAGACGCGATGTATCGGGAGTTGCTCGAAGAAGTCGGGCTGCAAAAGGACGATGTCGTCATTCTCGGCTCGACCAGCGACTGGTTGCGATACCGGCTGCCGGAAAAATATCAACGACGCGGTTCGAAGCCACTTTGCATCGGGCAGAAACAACGCTGGTTCATGCTGCGTCTGGTGTGTCCCGAGGATCGTGTGCGCTTCGACCGTTGCCAAACTCCGGAATTCGATCGCTGGCGCTGGGTCGAATTCTGGAAACCGGTGAACGAAGTGATCTATTTCAAGCGTCGCGTTTATGCACGGGCATTACACGAACTTGGACCGCATCTGTTTCCGGACGGTTTGCCGCCGCGACCCCGCTGGTGGCCGAAACGCTGGCGCGCGGTGTTTGACAAGGATCTCGCCAGGGCGGCCAGGGAAAGAAGTCACTCAGAAGGGCTTGACGACAGCGAGACCGATAATCGCCAGCAGGAAAATAGCCGGTAGCTCGTTGAACCAGCGCAGCCAACGCGTGTCGCTCGGAAAATTTCCAGCCTCGAGGCGCTTGATCCAGTTGAGGCAGCGCAGATGATAGACCACCAGTCCGGCCAGCAATGCGAGCTTTACGTGGAACCACCCCTGGGCGAGTAGTCCGCGGTTGATGGCCAGCAAGGCAACGCCAAACAACGCCGTCAACAGCGCGCCGATAGTCATGATGATGTAAAGGCGCCGCTCCATGACCTGGAAACGCTGGCGGCCTGGCTCGTCGCGCGCTTCGGCGTGGTAAATGAACAGTCGCGGCAGGTAAAACAGACCGGCAAACCAGGTCACCATGAACGCGACATGTAAGGCTTTTAGCCATAAATAGCCTGCGGCGAACGCCATGTGGTCCTGCCCCCCAGCCCCGAAACCGGTGTCAATATGTGGTCCTGAAGTATGATTTATAACCAATTCCGTGATCTGCCGCACTTCTGTTTGTAGGGGCTACCGCGTACCATAACTGGCCTGGAAGGTGACAAGACCGTGCCGATGAAATCGCCGAAAATCATGCTCAGCCGGGGCCTTGGCTGGTTCCCGCGAATCGCCGTCGCCGTGGCGCTGGCGTTCAGTGCGTACCTGATTTTCGAGCTCGGCCGCATCCAGGCGAAATACAACATCGTGGACGCCGTATCCAGCGAACAGTCGCTGGTCCGCGAGATTGGCGATCTCGAGGCGCAGATTTCCACCCTGAAGCAGGAAATTGCGCTGCTGCAAACGCACCGCGATATCGATCGCAAGGCCTACGAGGTGGTCGAGAACAATCTTGCCGAGCTGCAGAAAAAAATCCAGGAACAGCGAGATGCGATCGCTTTTTACCGCGGTATCGTGTCGCCGGCCGACGGCGGGCGCGGCCTGAGAGTCCAGGACCTGAAGGTCACCAAAGGCAACGAGGATCGGCAATATAACGTGCGACTGGTACTGGTGCAGGTCAAGCAACACGATCGAAGCGTCAAGGGCGAAGTCGATTTCAGCATCGAGGGCGCCCAGGATGGCATGGCGGTCACGTATACATTGGAACAATTACTGCCGGCCGATGCAGACAAGAACTGGCCTTTCTCGTTCCGCTATTTCCAGGATTTCGACCGGGAATTGGTCTTGCCGGACGGCTTCACGCCGGAAAAAATAAATGTCGAAGTCATATCGCGCACCAAATCGATCGCGAGTGTCAAGCAAAGTTTTCTTTGGGGCACCGGCCAGAGTTAGATGAGAGGAGTAAAGGGATGTTCGGTCGCAAGCAACGCAAGCAAAGCATAGACTCTCTCGTGGGAGCCAACTCCAAAGTCAACGGTGACCTCAATTTCGAAGGCGGTTGTCACATTAATGGCGTCGTCAAAGGCAACGTGTCGGCCGATCCGGAAAGCGTTTCCTGGTTGAGTATTTCGGAAGACGGAACCGTGGAGGGCGGTGTCGCCGTGCCGTACGTCGAATTGCACGGGATCGTACGCGGTGATGTCTATGCCAACCAGCGGGTCGAACTTGGCCCGACGGCAAGAGTCATAGGTAATGTCTATTACAATCTGATCGAGATGGCGATCGGCGCCGAAATTAACGGTAAACTAGTGCATCAGCCGGAAGGACAGATGCCGGTCATGGACCAACCGGCCAGCAGTGCGGAGTCGCCGGTCAAGGTCGTGAGCAATACCAAGGTCCTGTAAGAAATAACTGGATTTGAGAAAATGAATTCCGAAGTTCCCTTCATTGGCACAACAGCGGCACCCACACCGCTCGTGTTTACCGATGCGGCCGCGAAGAAAGTCCGGCAACTCATCGAAGAGGAGGACAATCCGCAATTGATGCTGCGGGTTTTCGTTGCCGGCGGCGGATGTTCCGGGTTTCAGTACGGCTTCACTTTCGACGAGAACACGGAAGAGGGTGACTCGAGTGTCGAAAACCAGGGCGTGACCCTGGTCGTCGATCCGATGAGCGTGCAGTACCTCATGGGTGCGGAAATCGACTACCAGGAGGACCTGCAGGGCGCTCAGTTCGTCATTCGCAACCCCAATGCGGGGACGACCTGCAGCTGCGGTTCATCATTCGCGCCGTAAACAGAAACGCAAAACCGGGAAAGGCGAGAACCGATCGATAACAGCCCGGCAGTAAAATCCCCTGACGTAGCACCCGAGGTCATCGCCGCAGTCGATCTCGGCTCCAACAGCTTCCATATGGTCGTAGGCGAGTTGCGTCACGGCCAGCTCACCATCATCGATCGCATCAAGGAGACGGTGCGGCTTTCCGAAGGCCTTGACCGGCACGGGTCATTCTCCGCAGATGCCAAAAACCGCGCGCTGGACTGCCTGTCACGCTTTGGTCAGCGATTGCAGGATATGCACGCCTCGAGCGTTCGCACGGCGGGTACCAATGCACTGCGACGCGCCAGCGATGCCGCCTCGTTCCTCAAGGACGCCGAGCGGGCGCTGGGCCATCCGATCGAAGTGATATCCGGGATCGAGGAAGCACGACTCATCTACAGGGGCGTAACCGAAAGCCTGCCGCCGACCGACGGTCTGCGGCTGGTGCTCGATATCGGCGGTGGCAGTACCGAACTGATCCTGGGCGAAGGCAAATCGCCACGGGCGCTGGAGAGCCTGTCGATCGGTTGCGTATCCGTGACCGAGAATTACTTCGAAGCGGGCCGCATCGATCGACAGTCCTTTGACAATGCGAGGCTTGCGATACGTCTCGATTTGCGGCCGGTCAAGGCGTACTTCCGTGGTGCGACGGACGTAGAGTCCATTGGCACCTCGGGTACCATTCGCGCGACCGAAGCGGTTGCCCGGGCATGCGGATTCATCGAATCCCAGGAACTGACGGCTGACGCGGTCGAGCGGCTCATCGCCCGGGTCCTGGAGGTCGGCAATACTGCTGAACTGTCTTTGCCAGGATTGTCCGAACGGCGCGCCCAGGTCTGGCCCGGTGGCTTAGCCATCCTCGTCGAATTGTTCGAAGTGCTGCGCATCGAGCGACTCAAGGTATCTGACGGCGCGCTTCGCGAAGGATTGCTCTATGACCTCGCCGGTCGCCTGCAACACGAGGATGCACGCGAACGAACCGTTGAGGCACTGGCGCGTCGCTTCAACACCGACCTGGCACAGGGTGCGCGTGTCGCCGACACCGCGATCAAACTGCTGCAACAGTGCAAGACGGACTGGCAGCTCGAAAGTCCGCTCGTCAGCAAGCTCCTGGAGTGGGGTGCAAGGCTGCACGAAATCGGCCTGGATATATCGCACGTCGAATTTCAAAAACACGGCGCCTACATTGTCGAAAACGGGGATTTGCCCGGCTTTCCCCGCTCGGAACAGGCTGTTCTTGCATTCATCATCGAAACGCAACGCGGTCCGATCGATTTGAATTTGCTGGACAAGCTTCCGACACAATGGCGGGAGAGCGCGTTGCGGATGGCAATCATTCACCGGCTGGCGGTACTGCTGAATCGCAGTCGCAGCAACCGCGAGCTTCCACCGATCAATTTTGCCGTTGCGGGAACCCGGATCAATTTGATTTTTCCGGATCATTGGCTGGATGCCAATCCATTGACGGTGGCCGACCTGGGGCGCGAGCAGAGTTACCTTCAGAGCGTCAAAATTGAATTACTTTTTGGGTAAGCGTTTCTGAATCGAGGAATGGCTCGGCGCTCAATGCCTGCAATAGACTTTCCTGTGCTGAAACAGGGTCGGCGCCGCCAGGTTTTACTCGCTCGTACGAACCATCGCCATGCAGCACCCAGGCCTGGCAATTGTCGGCAAGAAACAGCTTGAGGTCCTTCATAAGTCTTTGCTTGAGCGGTTTTTGTCGAATGGGAAAACAGGTTTCATTCCGCCGGAAGAAGTTCCTGTCCATCCAATCGGCGCTGGAGCAATAATATTCGCTCTTGCCGTCATTCCGAAAATAATAGACACGCGAGTGTTCCAGGAAGCGGCCGACGATCGATCGAACACTGATGTTCTCCGAAAGGCCGGGAATGCCCGGCCGCAGTGAGCAGATTCCGCGTACGATCAAATCGATGCGAACCCCGGCGCAGGAAGCTTCATACAATTTGTCAATAATATTCTGCTCGGTCAGGGAGTTGATTTTGGCGATAATTCGCGCCTTCTTACCCGCTTTTGCATGTTCGATTTCGCGATCGATTTTGACGATCAACGCGTCGAACAGGTTGAACGGCGCAGTCAGTACCTTGGTCAGGTCAGTCGCTTCTGTCAGGCTGGTCAATTGCATGAATACTTTGTGCACGTCTTCGCCGAGCTTGCGATTGCTGCTGAAATAGCCGTAGTCCGTGTAGACACGCGTCGTGCCGGGGTGATAGTTGCCCGTGCTCAGGTGAACGTATCGCCGGATTCCGTTATGTTCTCGACGTACCACCATCGACATCTTTGCGTGCGTCTTGTATCCGACCAGGCCATAAACGACATGCGCTCCGGCCTCCTGCAGGCGATTGGCGTAATGAATATTCTCGGCCTCGTCGAAACGCGCCATGAGTTCGATGACCACCGTGACTTCCTTACCGGCACGCGCTGCGTTCACCAGGTGGTCGACGATCGGTGAATTGGCTCCGGATCGGTACAGCGTTTGTTTGATCGCCAGTACCTGTGGATCTGCGGCGGCGGCGGCAATGAAGTCAATGACCGGCGCAAAAGACTGGTACGGGTGATGCAGCAACACATTACGCTTGCGGACGATGCTGAAAATATCCTGTTCTGTCTTGAGGATTGCCGGGACCCCCGGGGTAAATGGCGGATACAGCAAATCGGGCCGATCTGCCTTGTCACATACCGTGGACAGGCGATTCAGATTGACCGGACCGTTGACGGTGTAAAGGTCCGCACGATCCAATTTGAAATGATCGAGCAGGAAATCGCACAGGTCGTCGGGACATCCTTCGGCGATCTCCAATCGTACCGCGCCCCCGTAACGGCTTGCCTCGAGCTGTCCTTCGAGCGCCCTGACGAGGTCGTCCACCTCTTCATCGTCGACGTACAGATTGCTGTTGCGGGTGACGCGAAATTGATAACAGCCCTCGACATTCATGCCGGGAAACAGGTCGGCGACGCGCGCGTGGATGACGGATGACAGGAATACGTAATTTTGCTTGCCGGGCTGGGACAAATTCGCCGGCAATCGAATAATCCTCGGCAGCGAACGCGGTGCCTGAACGATTGCCCGTTTTCGCCGGCGCCCGAAAGCGTCTTTGCCGTCCAGCCGGACGACGAAGTTAAGGCTTTTGTTCAGAATGCGGGGAAACGGGCGCGACGGGTCGATCGTCAGCGGCGTGAGAACCGGTACGATTTCATCCTCGTAATAATGAGCCAGCCAATTCTTTTGCGCCGCTGTCCAGTCGGATCTGTGCAGAAAATGAATTTTCTCCTCGGCCAATGCGGGCAGGATTTCGTTGTTCAACAAGTCGTATTGCTGTCGCACGATTACCAGAGATCGCTGCCTGATCTCGTCCAGTAGCGCTTGCGGCGCAATCTTGTCGGGACCTGCAGAGGGTGCGCCGATTTCCTGGCGCTGCTTCAGTCCGGCGACCCGGACCTCGAAGAACTCGTCGAGGTTGGTGCAGGATATGCACAGGAAGCGCAGACGCTCGAGAAGCGGCAGTGAGGTGTTGCGCGCCTGCGCAAGGACACGGCCATTGAACTCCAGAAAGCTGAGTTCCCGGTTGATGTACTTGTCAGCGGGTGGTGATACCGGTGCGTCCACGGATCGACCTCGTCATCGAGGCCGGTCAGTATATCAGTCGCATTTGGGCAAATTCTTTAACTGGCGCACAAAGGCCCGATCTGGCTTCGCCCCGGCCTTGCGTCGAGACGGGCTCAATACACCGCGCCAAGCACGACGGGCCGGCTTGCTCCCGTGACCTCCGGCAGGTTTCCCGGTTTTCCCTCGAGGCGGCGTTTCGCGAGCCAGGCGAAAGCCGCCGCCTCCACCCAGTCCGGATGCAGACCATAAGACTCTGTGGAGGTCACCATACGGCCCGAAAAACAACGCTCCAGCCGTTGCAGCAGGTCCTGGTTGTGTACCCCACCGCCGCAGACCAGCACTTCGTCGACGTCCGGCAGGTATTTGAACGTTGCGTCGGCAACGCTCCGCGCCGTGAGTTCCGCCAGGGTAGCCTGGAGATCGGCTGGCGTTGTTTTGGCCGCCCCTGCCAGCTTCTCGTCGAGCCACTGGTCATTGAAGTATTCGAACCCCGTGCTCTTGGGCGCATCCTTTTCAAAGTAAGGGTCGGAGATCATGGCCTCGAGCAATGCTTGATCGACGGTTCCGCCCGCTGCCCAGGCACCGGCCGCGTCGTAGGGCTGGTCGAGAACCTTGCGCGCGTGGCTGTCGAGCAAGGTATTGCCGGGTCCGGTGTCGAAGCCGATGACGGGCGTTGCGGACGCCGGTAGCACGGTGACATTCGCAATGCCGCCAATGTTGAGCACCACTCGGTTCGCCTCGGCGCGGTTGAATAACCAATTGTGAAAGGCCGGCGCTAACGGCGCACCTTCGCCGCCGACGGCGATATCGGCGCGGCGAAAATCCGCCACCGTGGTAATGCCGGTTCCGGTTGCGATGATGTTGGGGTCGCCGATCTGCAGCGAGTACGGCTGCGGCGCACGCGGTTGATGACGCAAGGTCTGGCCGTGGCTGCCGATTGCAGTAATGCTGCCGGCGTTCACGCCGCTCTTTTTTAGCAATTCCATTGCCGCGTCGCGAAAGCACTCTCCGATTTGCCTGTCGAGACTGCCGATGAGGTCTATGCTGCATTTCTCCGGGGTTCGTGAAGCGTCGAGCAATTGCCTGCGCAGCTCCTCGGAATAGCTGTGCGAGTGACTATGCCGAACCTTGCATTCGTGGTCAGCGAATTCCACCAGCGCAGCGTCGACGCCGTCCATGCTGGTGCCGGATATCAGGCCCATGAAGACAGGGCCGGGATCAGCGGGTGCGGGCATCGGGGCTAGTCGCTGGTCAGGTAGGCAACCTGCGTGCTTTTGAATTGCGACAGTTCCTTAAGGACCGGTGTCGCGGTCGCCAGGAAATCCGCACGGTATTCTTCCTTGATCGGATCGGCCTGCGGCAACGTCACGGTCCGCGGATTGCGGTGCACGCCATTCAAGCGATACTCGTAATGCAGGTGTGGCGCAGTGGCGAGGCCGGTTGCGCCGACATATCCGATGGTTTGCCCCTGCACGACGCGCCGCCCGACGCGAGCGACGTTATTGAATCGCGACATGTGCGCGTAGAGCGTGGTGATATTGCCACCGTGCTGCAAGATAATGTGATTCCCGTAGCCGTTATTCTTGCCACGGAAAATCACTTTACCGTCGCCGGCTGCCTTGACCGGCGTGCCGCGCGGCGCTGCGTAGTCCACACCACGGTGGGCACGTATGGTATTCAGGATCGGGTGGCGGCGGCGCGGATTGAAACTCGAACTGATGCGAGTGAAATCGACCGGCGCCCGGACGAATGCCTTGCGCACGCTCAATCCTTCCGGGGTGTAGTAGTCGGTCCGCCCTTCCTTGTCGACGAAGCGAATGGCCTGGAAGGTACGGCCGTTGTTGACGAATTCCGCCGCAATGATTTCCCCGTCGACGATGTACTCGCCGTCCTGGAATATTTCCTCGAACAGTATGTAGTAATGGTCGCCCTGACGGATATCGAGAACGAAGTCGACATCCCAGGCAAAAATACCCGCGAGATTCATAATCAACTTGTCTGGCAAACCGGCGGTGGTCGCGCTCTCGAACAGCGATGACTCGATGCGTCCGAACGCGAGCCTTCGTTTGATCTCGATCGGGCGATCGACGACCTTTGCCGAAAAATAGTCACCGTCTTCCCGGCTCACCTTGAGTGCGCTGGTCAGGCCGAACTGCCGATACACACTGACGACGTTACCGCCATCGTGTTCGATGACGAATTCGTCACCCGGAATGAGTTTCGTCAGGTGCGGTGCAGCTTCCGGCAAGCGCAGGATCATGGCGAGATCGGTCAGGTCCAGGTTATTGCGTTTGAAAAGGCCATTCATGGTATCGCCGCGCCTTACCCTGAGGGTCAGTCGCTCGTATTCCGGCGGCAACACGAGCGGCACCTGGAAGTCGTCAGGCTCGGTCGTCGCTTGCTCGGGTTCCGGGATTGCCGCAACCGCAACTTCCGGCGGTGCCTCCAGTTCCACCACCGGCAACGCGACGTCCTGTTCGGCAATGGCGACAACAACCTCGTCCTGCCCGATAGCTTTGCCGGCAGTGCCGGATACGTTCTTGACGGTCAGCAACAGGGCGATGCCGATGAGCGGGATGCCAAGTCCCACGGCAAACCAGTGCAGCGCATCGAGTTTTTTGGGGGGTGGCCCGGCAGAGGGTTTGTAATCGTGAAGAATTGGACTCACGGGCCGATTCAAGTCTGCAACTCCCGGGCGGTGAATGGCGCTACTCTACAGCGGAGAACAGGACAGGTCAAAGAAACGTGTTATAAGTCAGAACCTTAAGCTGTAAGGAGGCAGGCGGATCCGCGCCCGGCGACGCACCCGGCAGAATCGCCGTTGCGAGTTGCCGGCAGGTGGTTTTTTCGTCGCGGCAGAATGCTACAGTGCCGCAGCAATCCGCTAGCATGAATCGGAAATGGCGAACGTCAAGGAACAAATCGCGGAACTCAGTCGTGGCGCTGACGAGGTACTGCCGGACGGTGGTCTGGAGGCGAAACTGAAACTCGGCCGTCCGCTCGAGATCAAGGTGGGCTTCGATCCGACCGCACCGGACCTGCATGTCGGGCACACGGTGCTGATCAACAAGATGCGACAGTTCCAGGATTTCGGCCATAACGTCGTTTTTCTGATTGGCGATTTTACCGGCATGATCGGTGATCCCAGCGGCCGGAATACCACGCGTCCGCCGTTGACGCGGGAAGAGATCGAGGCAAACGCCGAGACCTACAAGGAGCAGGTGTTCAAGATCCTCGACCCGGAAAAAACGATTGTCGATTTCAATTCTCGCTGGTTGACGGACCTCGGTTCACCAGGCCTCATAAAGCTCGCGGCGCAATACACGGTGGCGCGAATGCTCGAACGGGACGAT
The DNA here is from genome assembly GCA_033720315.1 of Woeseiaceae bacterium. Classification (GTDB taxonomy): domain Bacteria; phylum Pseudomonadota; class Gammaproteobacteria; order Steroidobacterales; family Woeseiaceae; genus SZUA-117. The sequence goes on from JAWWCT010000016.1 coordinate 54,895, forward strand.
TTCAGCAAACGGTTTCGCGAAGGCCAGCCGATTTCGATTCACGAGTTTCTGTACCCGCTGGCCCAGGCGTACGACTCGGTGTTTTTGAAAACCGATGTCGAACTCGGCGGCACGGACCAGAAATTCAACCTGCTCGTGGGTCGCACAATCCAGCAGGCCTTCGACCTGGAACCGCAGATCGTGCTCACCACCCCGTTGCTCGAGGGACTCGACGGTGTGCAGAAGATGTCCAAGTCGCTCGGCAATTACATCGGCATCACCGAGCCCGCTGGCGAAATCTTCGGCAAGGTCATGTCCATCTCTGACGAATTGATGTGGCGCTATTTCGAACTGTTGAGTTTCCGGCCTCTGAAAGAAATCGAGGGGCTGAAAAAGGCGGTTGCCGAAGGCAGGAATCCGCGCGACGTCAAGTTCGAGCTCGCCGGCGAACTGGTCGCCCGCTTTCACGGCCAGGCGGCCGCGGACAGCGCGAAGGCGGAATTCGTGTCGCGATTCAAAGAAGGCAACATGCCGGATGAGATCCGCGAGGTATCCGTGGCGAGTCGCGACGGGGGCCTGGGGATTGCGCATTTGCTCAAAGAGGCCGGGCTGGTGGCCAGCACCTCCGAGGCCTTCCGCATGATCAAGCAGGGCGCCGTGCGGATCGACGGCGAACGCGTGGAGGACCAGGGCCTGAGCGTGGACGCGGGCACCGCCCACGTCTACCAGGTGGGTAAGCGAAGGTTCGCCAAGGTTCAACTGACCTGACCGCTCCGGATCGGCCAGGTCGATGGACTCTACGCAAAAAAGGTCTGAAGTCTGGTTTTACCGCCTGACGCACCTGCAGTTGTCGTATTGCTTTCGTTCGCCTGTGCCCCAAACGTCACAAACAGGCGCGGAGTTGGCCGGACATTTCAACAAGTACGGGTTTCGCTGCTCCAATTGCCCTTCGTGTGGCATGTACCCATTAGACTTGGAGCCGTCGGATGTCGACGCACAGGCACCCATGAGAATTGCCGTAATCACTGCCGCGATAATCTTCATATTCTTACTCCCAATTACCCGAGTTTCTCTACGATCTTGGCGCCGCCAAGGCGCTGATCACGGGAGTTATGGTCGGCGTGGTTCGCTGTATCTGCCTGAAAAAGAAACTGATTTTTTATGAATAAAATGTCCGGGCTTCGAATATCGCCCGAAATCAAGCCCTAACCGGCTTGATGCCGGATTTCTGTTCAATGGCACCTGCGCGGATCAGAGCTGTCCACTAATCCCCGGGCAAGCGAAGCACCCCCGCGCTCGCATGAACGCCATCTCAATGAGCGGCTGTACATTTCGACTAGAATTACCGGGTAGAAAAAGAAAGGACCGAATGGACGGCGTCCAACGAGGTTCTTGATGGCGAATGTCGAACAGCTCGCGAAGCTGAAGAAGCCGTTTGAGGCATACGAGGGCGATGCGCCCTACGTGTTCGTGTCCTACTCGCACCAGGATGTCGAGATTGTCTTCATCGAACTGGTGCGGCTCAAGAAGCTCGGCTTCCGGGTCTGGTATGACGAGGGCATCAGCCCGGGCTCGCGCTGGTCGGATGCGCTCGCGGAGCGCATCGCCAACTGCAACTTGTTCCTTTACTACGTGACACCGCGATCGGTGGCGTCGCAAAACTGCCAGGACGAGGCGAATTACGTGCTCGAAGCCGGCAATCCGTTCCTGGCGGTGCACCTTGAACGCACGGAACTGCCGCCGGGGCTGAAGCTTCGCA
>JAWWCT010000017.1:0-54701 GCA_033720315.1 Woeseiaceae bacterium
AAGGCCTCCAACGCCGGTGTGGGACACGGTGCCGGCTGTCGTCACCAGGCCCTGTGCCATCGTTTCGTGATCCATATCTCCGAGGTGGCTGCCACCTTCGACATAGGCCGTGCGTGATTTCGGATCGACGCGCACACCGCGCATACGGGAAAGATCGACTTGCATTCCGCCATCGCAGGTCGATTTGCCGGAGAAACTATGGCCGCCACATTTAACGGCGACGAGCAAATTACGTTCTCTCGCAAATGTCACTGCATTTTGAATATCGGCGACACCCGTGGGTTGCACCACAAATGCCGGATACTTGTCGATCGATTTGTTGAGAACCTTGCGCGCTAACTCGTATTCTTCGCTTCCGGTGACGTAAAGCCCGCCGCGCAGGCTGTCGCTGAGTTCCTGCAAGGCCGCCTTCTCGATGACGATGTCGGCTCCATCGCCGGTGACGGCGTCGATATTCGATGTGACTTGGGTCAGTGCCTGCAACACCGAGGCCATGGCCGGGCCGCCCGAAACAGAAGCAGCAACGGCTGCGGCTATGGAACCTCTACAAAAATGGCGACGATTCATGCTGATTCCCCTGTGGTCGCTCCGCGTCGAAGCTTTTTTTGGTCAGATGCTCGACTTTAATGGAAATCGCTGGGGTCAACCAGTGGCATCGTGCCGGCCTGCCTGCCACCGGCTGCGCCGCTTGCCGGCCAGCGCATAGAGCACCAGTCCTGCCGCCAGCAAACCCCCGGTAACCAGCCAGGCATCGAGGCTCGATTGCGCAAGAATCCACAGGCACAAGATCATGGCGGCGGCGGGAACGGTGTAGCCCCCGCGCAACGCGTATGCTTCCGCTCTCTGCGACTCCGTTGCCCTGTTCTTGATGACCGGCAAGGCCGCAATGCACAGCACGTAGCCGATCAGGCGCGTCAGTGAGCTGGCGACGGCCAGGTACTCGAAGGTTCCGCTCAGTGCGAATGCAAGTCCGAGCGCACCGAGGAACAGTATCGAATTGCTGGGTGTCGAATATTGTTCGTGCACTTTGCCGAACCATTTTGGCAGCAGCCTTTGTTTTGCGAGTGCAAATGACATGCGTGGCACCGCGAGCATGATGCTGGACAGGTTGCCGCCAATTGAAAAGAACGCAGCGAAGGTGATAAGCACTGTGCCTGCGGCACCCATCAACTGTGTGCCGACGTCGATCAGGGTTGCGCCGCTGGAACCGGAATCGGGTAATACGGATATATAAGAGAGCACCACGAGGAAATAGAAGATACCGATGAAGACCACCGTCTTGACCAGAGCGCTTGGCACTGTGATCTTCGGTTGTTTCGATTCGCCGGAAACGATGGTCACTGATTCGAAGCCGACAAAAGCATAGATCAGCAGCAGCATCGTGCCGCCCAGGTCGTCGATCGTCGGCATCGTTTCAGGAAACAGGGTGTCGCCGCTGACGTGCTGCAGGCCCAGTACGATGAGCAGCAGTAGCGGTACGATCTTGAGAATCGTCAGCACGCCCATGGTATTGACACCTTTTCTGACGCCTATGTAATTCACATAGGTCAGGGAGCCGACGACGAAGGTGATCAGCAGAAAACGACCAATCCCGTCGCCGAACCACGGCCAAATGGCGCCCAGGTAGATCGCCATGACCGTCGAGTTGGCGGCGAAAGCGGCCATGCGGCTGATAAACAGCAGCCAGCCCGTGGCAAAGCCGGTCAAAGGCCCGAACGCCGTAGTCGTGAACAACACGGGGCCGCCGGAGGTTTTGAAATAGCTTGCGAGTTCTGCAAACGTGAGGACGACGGTAATGATCAGCACGCCGACGCCGAGAAACAACCATGGTGCCAGCTCGCCTGCCCTGGAGGTAACGGCAGCGGGGAGGGCGAATATGCCCGCACCGATGACCGAATTGACGGTGAGAATGGCGAGGCCGGCAAAACCGATGCTGCGCACCAGGTGAGCACGGTGAGTGCCGTCGCCGGGGGTCGTCATATTCTCGATCTCACGCGAAAATCGACGCGTTTACTCGGTCAACGTCCGGTACGCCCCGTGGATGAACAAGGTCGGATCCCCGCGGGAGGCTGCGAAATCCCCGGCCGGATTCGCTTCCAGCACGTCCTCCAGGGAATAGCCACGGTCGATCATCGTACGAATTCGTTCGCCCACGGTTTCCATCATGACGACGTGATCAGCAAGGTCCTGGTACGACTTCAACGGCCCGTGACCCGGTATGACGGTCGTGTTTTCATCGATATTAGCCAGGACCGCCTTGCAGAATTTGATCAATCCGTCCAGTTGACCTCCGAAATTCGTATCGATGAACGGGAATCCGCCGGTCAGCAAATCCCCCATATGTACTGCGTTGTCGCCGCGAAATATCACCACGGCGTCGCCCGAGGTGTGACCGGGCCCGAAATGCATGATGTCGATTCGCTGGCCATTGAAGAAAACCTGCATCCGGTCTTCAAAGGTTACAACGGGAAGTGCTTCCGTTGGGTAAGGTCCCTGCGTGTGCAATCGACCGAGGAGGTCGACCGTTCTCGCGCTGAGCATAAGGTTACGGGTATTCAATTGTGAAATCATCCAGCTACCTTCGCGGCCGAGCAGCGGATTGCCATTTACATGGTCGAAGTGGGAATGCGTGTTGATCGTAAAATCGACGTCCCCGCCGCCAAGATCCGCGATCGCAGCTTTTAATTTCGGAATCATCTCCGGAAACTGGCTGTCGACCATCAGCACGCCTTGCTCGCCAATCGATACGGCGACGTTGCCACCGGCCGCATACAGGACGTGTAGCCCCGGTGAGATCGTCTCGCGGCGCACTTCTGCCGTGTCCAGGTCGGTGCCGAAGCTCAACATCAGCTCCCTGACGCTCATCGTCTCGTGGGCGCCCGATTGCGCAGACAAGAGCGTAAATACCGTGCATAAAACGAGTCGATTCATTGCTTTCCCCCTTCGGCGTGCACCGGGACGGTATCATACCTGCCTCCCCCGACGGGTGTAGAATTCGCCGATCAGAACGGATTCGTGCCGCAGCGGTCACAATAACTATTGCCGCAGGACCTCGAGGTGAAACCAATGAAAATCGCCGATCAGATCGCAACTCTTGCTGTCACGCTTGCTTTCACCGGGTTTTCGAATGCTGGCGAGCTGTCAGAAATTTCGAACTTTCGACAATACTCGCCGACCTTTGCCAGTTCGGGACAACCGACGAAAGAGCAGCTCGGAATGCTGAAAGACGAGGGGTTCGAACGAATCATCTACATCGCTTTCAGTAACAGCGGTAAGGCCATTGCCGAGGAAGACGTGATCGTAAAGGAGCTCGGCATGGACTACATTCATGTGCCGGTGATCTGGGACAAGCCGACCGCGGCGGATTTCTACGCATTTGCAGGTTCCATGCAACGAGATCCGGAGCGAAAAACCCTGCTGCATTGCCAGGTCAATTACCGCGCTTCAGCGTTCAGTTTTCTCTACCGGGTGCTGTATGACGATGTGCCCGTCGCCGAGGCGAAGGCGGCTATGAATACCGTGTGGCAGCCCAATGAAACCTGGCGCAAGCTGATCTTCGAAATTCTCGAGGACAATGGTAAATCGCCACATTGTAGTAGCTGTGACTGGACCAGTACCGACTAGGGGTCAGACCGCGACCACGTTCGCTGACTTCTGCTGGGGCAGGCGCACGATCAGGATGTCGCAGGGCAGGTGATCGAGCACCCGCTCTGCGGTACTGCCGATAACCATCCGTTTAAAGCCCCATCGGGCCAGCGCTCCCATGACGATGACATCTGCGCCTTCCGATCTTGCGAATGACGGCAGGACGTCCCGGGTGTCACCGGGCAATTGATGGACGTTTTTTGCGTCGATGTTGTTGGCCCTGGCAAGCGCGTCGAGCTGCTGGCGGTGTTGGGCCTCGATTTTTTCGGACAATTCGTCGACGGGCAGCTTGATCGGCTTGAACGTTCGCGTGGCTTCCCTGCCGATTCCAATGATGCTTTTGTAGGTGTGGAACAGGTGAATTTCAGCACTGGCCGATTCGCCGATGGCTTTGGCGGTATCGACGATCAACTGATCGAGTTCCGCAGGCTTGTCGTGACTGTGCAGGGGGTCGACGGCGGCGATGATGACCGGGGTTTTCGACAGCTTGCGTGGCTTGATGAGCCACAACGGGTAGGGGCAGGTGCGAATCAGTTGCCAGTCGGTGTCGACGAATATTGCCCGCTCGGCAGCACTGTGATACTCGGTCCCCTTCAATAAATAGCGCGGCTCGATTTCGAGCGCGCGGTGCAAAACGGCATCCGCAACTGGTCGTTCCTCGAGAATCTCGGTTTCGACGGTAATGCCCTGGTCGCGTGCCGGCTGGGCGAGTTCGTCGATCATCTCCAGTTGCGCGTCCCGGATGTGTCGGGCGATGTCACGCGCCTCGTTGGAGACGATGATGCCGAAGCTCGTCGGAGTAATGGCAGCGTCGCACAGCAGGAGGTGCAGATCGCAGTCGGTCAGCGTGGCGAGCCAGCCAGCCCGATCTACCACGTCCTGTGGATGATTGTCCGGTTCCACGACCACCAGGATTTTTGCACTTTCACTCATAACTTGCTCCAGACTGATACCGGCCAATATTACGATAGAAAGATCGGCAAGGCTGATACATTCGTAGGCGACACTCGAATTTTCGGCTAATACCTATCGGCGATCCGGCCTGTCATGCACAGGGAAACGGCAGCGTTCCCGGCAGATGGACTTTGCATGGAAAGACGCGATAATTATCCGCACCGGGCGAGTCGCCTCGGTTGCGATATTTTTTTAAAGAGCGTCGTCCATTCAGAATCAAAACCATGGCCGGGAATTGAACGCTATGAATCTCGTGATCAAGTGCATTTGTGCTTTGTCGATCCCCTTGCTGCCGTTAATGCAGGTCGCTGCGCAGGATGCAGACCTGGTTCTGCAAAACGGCTACATCTGGACCGTGGATGAGCGCAATCCCAGGGCCGAGGCCGTGGTGGCACGCGATGGCAGAATCATCTACGTTGGAGGAGACGCGACCGCCCGGCAATACATTGGTCCCGGCACACGGGTTATCGATCTGCAAGGCAGGCTCGTGACGCCGGGGTTTTACGACAACCACGTACATTTCGAATCGACGGGCCGCTTGCTGTACGGCCTTAATCTGCTGGATGTGTCGGACGAGGCCGGTTTCGTACGGCGGATTCGCGAAGTCCACGAACGGTACGCACCGGGAACATGGATTACCGGCGGCGATTGGTCCGCGTACGAGACCTGGGCGGTCGGGGACGTTGCCGAGGCAGGCAGGCAAGTTAATCCGGATGACCTTTACGGCAACCTGTTCCTGCCTAACAAACAAATGATCGATGAATTCACTGCCGATCGGCCGGTACTCGTGAATCGCTTCGACCGCAAGGTATACCTGGCGAACAGCGCGGCACTGGCGATTGCGGGAATCAGTGCGAATACGCCCGATCCGGAGGGTATCGCAGTGGAGCGGAATGCCAATGGTGAACCAACCGGCGCATTGTTCAACCCGGTTCGCGGTGCCGTCGAGTCGACCGTGCTGGTTCGCGACAACGTCAGGGCTTACTTTGCCGAATTGATCCCGGAACCGTCGCGCAGCCAGCGTATTGCCGAAACCCGCGAGGCCTGGAAACGCATGGCCGAGGTCGGTGTCACCAGTTACTGCGACGTCACATCAGACCCTATCTACGTCGATATCTATCGCGAGATGCGGGACAGGGACCTGATGACGGCGCGGGTTCGCTACCGGCCGCCGCTCGACAAGTGGCACTACATGGCAGGGCTCGGGATTCGTGTCGGCTTCGGTGACGAGTGGATTCGTTTCGGTGCGGTCAAAGCGTGGATCGACGGCATCATGGGAAACAGTTCTGCCCGTTTTTACGAACCCTATACGCACAACCCGTCGAGTCGCGGCATCTGGCGCGACATCATGTTTCCGTTTGAGCGCAGCCCGGACAATCCGGAAGACATGCAAAGCCGCCTCGAACGCCTGGCCCTGGATGCCGACAACGCGGGCATCCAGCTCACTGTGCATGCCATCGGTGACGAGGCTAACGGTTACCTGATGGACATGCTGGAACGCATCATCGCCAAAAACGGCGACAGGGACCGGCGTTTTCGCCTGGTGCATGCGCAGGTCATGACAGACCGCGACATCAAACGCGGCGGCGAAATGAGAATTGTCGCCGAGGTGCAGCCGTATCACACATCCGACGATATGCGCTGGATGGAGGAACGGATCGGCCGCGAGCGCTCACGGGGCGCCTATGCGTTTCGTCGGCTCTGGGATTCGGGGGCGATCGTCAGTTTCGGTTCGGATTCGCCGGGAACCAATGCGTCGCGTTACTACCTGAACCCGATGCTGGGCCTGTACGCAGCGGTAACCCGAAAGACGCTGTCGGGACAGCCCGAAGGCGGCTGGTTTCCGCAAGAGAAGATCACCATCGAGGAGGCCATCAGGGCGTACACTCTGAATACGGCGTATGCCGGGTACGAAGAGGATTTCAAAGGCTCACTCGAAGTCGGCAAGCTCGCCGACATGGTTGTGTTATCCGACAATTTGCTGACCATGGATCCCGACGGTATCAAGGACGTCACGGTACTCATGACTATCGTCGGCGGCAAAGTCGTTTACGAAGCGGGACAGTAACTCCGTTTGCGCAAGGCAATCGCGATAGCGGGAAACATCGGCGCCGGCAAATCGACGCTGGTCGAATTCCTGCACCGCACCTACGGGATCTCGCCGTACTACGAGCCGAGCGAGGCAAACCCTTACCTGCCTGATTTCTATGAGGACATGAAACGCTGGGCATTTCATTCACAACTGTACTTTCTCAGTAACAAGTTTCGCATCCACCAGGAATTCGATCGCATGCCCGGCCTGGTGGTACTCGACCGGACTATCTTCGAGGATGCCGAGATCTTTGCCACCGCGCTGCGAAACATGCGCTGCATAGACGATCGCGACTGGCAGACCTACCGTGCGTTCTACGAAACGATACTGGACGCGATCAATCCACCGGACTTGCTGATCTACCTGCGCTGCTCGATGCGGGCATTGAGAAAGCGAATCCGGCTGCGTGGACGCGAAATGGAGGAAAACATCCCGCTTTCCTACCTTAAACGCCTCGAGAAACTGTATGAGCGCTGGATCGAGTCTTACAGCATGAGCGACGTGCTGGTTCTCGAGACCGACAGGCTCGATTACGTGCACGACCTTGTGCATCGCCTCGACGTTATGCAACGCATAGAGTCGATGTTGCCGCCCGAGCTGGGGAAGCCGGATTGTAGTTAGGAATCAGGTCAGTCGAGAATGATATCCGCAAGGATGTCATGAACGACCTGGGTCGCAATTTCCACCAAAAGAATTTTTCCAGCAACGATGACTCGTTCGTAGCCATCGGCAACTGGCGGCAATTTGACGAGCAGCGATTGTGGCAGTGCCTGTTTGGCAATGCCGGGCGGCAAGCGCTTGCCGCGCGCGAGATTTTTCGCGATGCCGGGCGGCATCGGCTTTGCGCCTTTCTTGCCGCCTTTCTTATCGATCCCGTGGTCATGGTAAAAATCTCGAATGACGGCTACTTCTTTGGAGGTAAATCGAAGGCTCACTTCGAGATCTGCGCTCGCCGCTGGACCCTGGAGACCGAGCAAGACGGTGGTGAGTAAAACTGTCGTGATCCGCATGATTGCAACCTCCCAGGCGAGTCGAGCCAATGTAGCGAATCGCAGGCTCGCCCGATGTGAGTGCAATCACACTATGACCGTGCCACGCGGGTGCAGGAACGGTGCTAGTTGCTGAATGACTCGACAAAGGCCGACGGCACCGGGTAGCCATCCGCCATGGCCGGCGTGTAGCGGCTGTTCAAAATCGTTTCTTTGAGCGCATCCTGGCAGTCGGCCGTCGGCATGATACCGCTGATGCGTTCGACGCTCGGGCTCTCGCTGCGGCCATCCTCGCCCAAAAACGCGCGCACCAGGACCAGGTACTTTGCCCGTTGCGGGCAAATTCTTTGCCAGGGCTCGCTGCCAATGACCCGCTGACCCGCAATGTAGTGCTCCCCGTAAGCCTCGATGTTTTCCGTTATTCCCGGGTTTGGATATAAATTGATCACGCGATCCTCGCCATCTGCGATAAATTCGACGCGGAATTGCATGTAGATTTTGTACGGCTTGCCATCGATCATTGCTGGGGTCATCGATGCCTTTTTTGCCGCTTTGACGACCGCGGCCGCGAACTGCGTTTCATAATTGTCCTTGGTGTAACAGCCGGTGCTCTTCATCCTGCCGCTCTTTTCAATCTGCGAAAAGCAAACCAGCATCGCGGACACCTTTCCCGATACGTCCGGGAACTCGATGCGATCGGCCAGCCGGCGCTTGGACTCTTGGTGCTCGAACGTTGCCGGCTGGAATTCGTCGGACGCATGCGCAGAAGTCAGGGTAAGCAGAGCGATGGCGAAAAACCGTTTCAGTTTCACGATTGCGTATCCTTGGTGACAGCCAGTCTGGGGCGCCAGTCTCCGGAATTAGAAGCCGCCCGCGGCCGCGGGTTCCCCGGGATCTGATCTTCGCATACTTCGCTTATTTATTCAGGTACTTATGCTGCTTACCTAAAATCAATCCCAGGTTAAGACCAGCATCCGGCGGCAACTTTCAAAGGCAATCGGATGCTGCTATTTTGCCCCGGCAGTTTACCCGAGAGGTACGCAGCTCGCATGCCACGTTCGCCTCATGACATCGCCAGCGACGCGCAAATCGAGACAGTGGATGTCAGGAAATCACCACCGGGTCGCAACGCCATCCTCGCATTCGTCCTGCCGTCATTACTCGGGGTGCTGGCTTTCCTGACCCCGATCAAGGTCGATGGCAACTGGACCATACTGATGGGCTTACTGTCGGACGCGACCACGGCTTTTGTCGGCGACGCGATGAACTGGGTCGTGCTGATGTTGCTGTGGGCGAGTGTGATCGGAACGGTGCTCGCGAAGTTCAGCCGAGGCATCGACAAGCAGTCTATGGTCGCGCGCTTGTTTATGGTGGCCCCTGTATGGGTCGCTCTGCGCAGCATCGGGGCGGTCATGGGCACGATGACGATCTTTCAATTCGGGCCCGAGATGTTCTGGCAGGCAGGCACCGGCGGAACCGTCATGCGCAACCTGGTTTTTGTCATCGTGCCGTTGTTCCTTTTCGCCGGTCTGTTGATGCCGTTTCTGACCGATTACGGCCTGATGGAGTTTGTCGGCACGATGCTCAAGCGGGTATTTCGTGTGCTGTTTACCTTGCCGGGACGGTCCGCAATCGACGCGCTGGCGTCATGGATGTCGGCAGCGCCGGTGGGCGTGATGATTACGATTCAGCAATACATCACCGGCCATTACATGGCCCGCGAAGCAGCAGTGATCGCGACGAATTTTTCGGTTGTTTCGGTGCCGTTCGCGCTGGTGGTTGCCAACACCGTCGGCGTGGGGCATATGTTTCCCACCTACTACGCGGCCGTCATCCTGACCGGCGTCGTAACGGCCATGATCATGCCGCGAATCTGGCCGTTGTCCGGCTTTCCGGACACGCCGTATCGATCGATACACCCGCTGCGCGAACAACCGACCAGCGGAGGTTCACTGTTTCGCGAAGCGATCGACCTTGCGACCCGGCGAGCGGCCCGCGCGATACCGGTCAGGCAGCAGTTGCGCGCCTCGGCAGGTCATATCCTGGACATCTGGTTCGGACTCGTTCCCGCGGTCATCGCGGTTGGTGGCGCAGGAATGATGCTGGCCAATTACACCCCGGTATTGCAATGGCTGACGTTGCCTCTCGTGCCCTTGCTGGAATGGCTCGCCATACCCGAGGCTGCCGCCGCGGCACCCGCGTTAATTGCGGGTTTCCTCGACATGTTCCTGCCGGCGTTGCTGGTAGCGAACGTCGAAGCCGAGATTACGCGATTCATTATCGGCGTCATCTCGGTCACCCAACTCATCTATATGTCGGAGGTCGGCATCCTGATGGTCAAGTGTGAGATTCCGCTCAGATTCCATCACCTGGTGATCATATTCCTGTTGCGAACGATCATCGGCCTGCCGATCGTCCTCGCGTTCGCGCACTGGCTCGTGTACTAATCGAATAATCGCGACTTTGCCAGTTGCCTGGCTATCTGTCCCATTTCATTGCTGTTGCCGTTGTCGTCCAGTGTGCCGAAGAACGCAATGACGAGATCACGCGCAGGGGACAGGTACAGCCCCTGGCCGCCGTAGCCACCTTTGAAAAAATCGCCGTCCTGCATGACGAAATCCCACTGGTAGCTGTTGTGCCTGGGCAATTCCGAGTCGATCAGCGAGGCCTTGCCCTGACCTTCCAGGAACAGCTTCGGGCGACCACCATTTTGAATTTTGTCCAGGTACGAGTCCGAGACCAGCGGCTCGACCACACTTCGCCCACTCGGCATGAACATGAGGCCGAATCGGGCCAGGTCGCGCAAGGTCGAGCTGATGCCGTTACTCGCCAGGGCGATGCCGCGATTGTCAGCGACGATGACTGCGTCCGATTCAGCACCGATTCGCCGCCAGATTTCCGTTGCCAGCAGTTCATTGTACGGCCGGCCGGTTACCCGCTCGGCAATCCAGGCCAGGACGAAGGTATTGGTCGACGAATACTCGTAAGCCTCGCCGGGCGGCCGCCGCGATTTCAGGCTGGCAATGTACTCGTACGGATTTTCCGCGGTTGCGTCGGTCCGTCGCAACCAACCCATCGATGCCTCGAACTGGTAGTAACAGAGTTGCGGATTCTCGTAGGCGCCGGGCAGGTTTTGCCGGCAATCGATACCTGAAGCCATGTCGAGCACGTCGCGCACCGGCACCCCCGCCCAGCCGGACTCTCCGAGTTCCGGCAGGTAGGAATCCACCGGCTTTTCGGCATCGATCAGCTCGCGGTCCTCGAGTATCGCAATCAATGTCGCAGCCAAAGGTTTGGAAACCGACATGTAAAGGTGCTTATCGTGCGGCTGCATGCGCGGATAGGCTTCATAGACGATCCTGCCCCGGTGCAGGATCAGGACACCGTCCACCCGCGGATCCCTGACGTATTCCGCAAGCGTCATTTTGCCGGCGCTGGTGTTGATGACAAGCTCCGCGATGTCGGAACGGTAGGCTTCCGCTAATGTGCGCACCGGTCCGCTGCGGTCGACGAGGCTGTGTCTCCAGAACTCCGGCATGTTGAGAAACACGTAGCGAGTTAGCGGACCGCCGTCGTCCCAGTTGTCGATCGTCCACGCATTGCGGTAGCCGCTCGCCTCGTCGCGGGAATAGCCCTGGAATTCCGCTGCATGAATCGACGCTGTCACCAGCAAGGGCAACAGCGTTAAGAAAGTTCCCGGGCGCCTGGTCACATTAATGCCGTCAGGCAAGCGGCGGCCGTTCGCCGGCTACGCCGAGTTCTGCCTCGAGCGCGCGGCCGACGCGCAAAACCTTGTCTTCCTGGAAGAGGTTGCTCCACAGGCTGACCGAACGCGGTACACGGTGCAGCGTCTCGTCCGTATCGTTTTCCGGGTGTGCGAAAAGCGGTCTCGGCGTGAGCTCTTCGAATCCGGCAGGCAACGCAATACACGGTTGGCCGGTGAGGTTGGTGAGACCGAGCATCGGCGTATTGAAACTGGGCCCGAACACGACGTCCACCTGTGAGAAAAATTCATGCGCCTTGTGCATGACCTCGCGCCGCAGGCGATCCGCCTGCACGTAGTCGACCGCGGAATAGAAATGCGCCTGGCGTAACACGTTCGGCCAGGCATTCTTGATTTGCCGGCGCAGCAGGTCATCGCGGCCGGTAAACATCATTTCCTGGTGTGCGGCCGCGGCCTCGGTGCCGAGCACGACCAGGATTTCCTCCACCGGTAGTTCCGGCAAGCTGATTTCCCGCACGGTGAGGTTCAGTCGCGTCAATGCTTCCAGCGCGGCCGTGTCCGTGTCCCTGACGTTCTCGCCTTCGAACCAGCTCGGGTCGTAACCGACGGTGAGGTCGCTGATCGGCTGCCTGCCGTCGTAGTAGAAACCCATGTCGATGGATGAGGCATCGGCAACGTCAAAGCCGTTGATGACGCTCAATACGAGTGCATTGTCCTCAACGTATCGGCACATTGGCCCGATCTTGTCGAGCGACCAGCAAAGCGTCATGGCGCCGACGCGCGAGACCCGGCCGAAGGTCGGTCTAAGCCCGGCAATACCGTTGCGATCCGACGGCGATACGATGGAGCCGAGCGTTTCCGTGCCGATGCTGAATGCGCAAAGCCCGGCCGCCGTCGCGGAACCGGAACCGGCCGATGAACCCGAGGAGCCTTCCTTGGGATTCCAGGGATTGCGGGTTTCGCCGCCAAACCAGACGTCGCCCCAGGCGAGCGCACCGAGCGTGGTCTTGCCCAGCATCACGGCACCTGCATCCTGCAACAGGCGGACCACGGCGCCATCGCTGTCGGCGATCCGCTCCTTGTACGGCATCGCGCCCCAGGTTGTGCGGATATCTTCGGTATCGAGTAAATCTTTCACGCCGTATGGAATACCGTGCAGCGGACCACGCACCTGTCCGGTGGCGCGTTCGCGGTCGGCCTGGTCGGCCTGGGCACGCGCGACGTCCGCGGTCACCGTGACGTAGCACTGCAGCAAATCGCCGTAGCGTTCGATACGCTCGAGGTAAATCTCGGTCAATTCGCGGCTGGTGATCTGTCCCGTCGTCATCCAGCGCGCCTGCTGCTTGAGCGACGCGAACGCAATGTCTTCGGGGTTGTCGGGGATCGGCGCAATCTCTTCGGGGTGCAGGCGCAGGGAATTTTCCTGTGCCGGGTATGCAACGCCGGGCAAGCGCGGGTCGAAGGTGAGCGCCGGCGCTGCGGAATTCGGCAAGCGGCGGCTGCGCATGGATTGCAGGTGCTTGATCTGTTCGGCGAAGTGCCCGTCCTCGGCTTCCTCCACGGCTCCGCCCAGGATCAGGCGGCGCTCTGCTTCGGTGAATGCGAGCCCGAACAGTTTTTCCGCCTCGGCGAGCGTACGTTCGGTGATGCGATCGTCGAAGCCCGCCCAGATATCCGCGCCGTCCTCGCGTGGTGCGCAGCCGGCGAGAGCGGCGCCGCTGCCACCGAGCAACGCGGCGTACAGAATTCGTCTTCGATTGAGCGTAACAGCGTCTTTGTCGTCCATTCCGGCGTCCCCCCGCACGGGTTTTCGTTTATTCTTCCGCGAATGGACCAGTTTAACACCCCGTGGCGCGTTACCGCCGCTGCCGTTTACACCACGCCGACAGACTCACGGGTTTACGGATCCCTCGATATCGATGTCACGGATGCCGTGCAATTTATTGCGGCGAAGCGCGAAGCGGGCGTCAAGTTGACCATGACCCACCTGGTGACCGCGGTCGTTTCACGAGCGGTCGCGTTCGACGTGCCGGAGATGAATTGCTTCATCCGGCGCGGCAAAGTGATCGGACGCCAATGCATCGATGCGATGGTGCCGGTGGCGATGGACGATCGTGGCGGTGTCACCTCCCTGATCGTCAAGGACGCGCATGCGAAGACGGTGTCCGACATTGCCGGGGAGATTCGCAACAAGGCGAAATCTGCGCGCGGCGGCGATGAAGCAAAAGCGGCACGCAACAAATACCTTTTGAATCGAATTCCGTGGCCATTCAGGCGGCCGGTGTTTTTGCTTCTGAAGTGGATCACGGTCGACCTCGGAATCGAGATCCGTGCACTCGGGCTGTCGGCGCACAGTTTCGGTTCGTTCGTAATCTCGGATATCGGCAGCCACGGGCTGAAAACCGGCATGACCGGCCTGATGCCGGTCGCCAAGATCCCGGCGGTCATCGTGTGTGGCAAAGTCGAGGAAAAGCCGGTGGTGCGCAACGGCGAGATCGTCATCCGCTCGATGCTGCCGCTGACCGGGACATTCGATCATCGCATCATGGACGGCGCGCAGATCGGCAAACTCGCGCGTGGCATCCGCCGTAATTTTCGCAAGGTTGCATGGCTCGACGAGGTGCCGGAAAAAGAACTGGCGGACTGCATATTCGAGACGCGAAATTGAACTAGATATGCCGAACCCGGCAAACCCCGCGTCGCAGAACATTGAAAGGAGAGATTAAATGGCGGTTAACAAATACCTGCTTGTAGTCGTTTTGGGCAGTTTTCTCGCGCCGGCTACGGTTTACGCACAGGTTGAGGTCGAGCCGCCTCCGCTTCCGGCATGGTCGAAGCTGTCGGACAGCGAGCGGCGGCAGGTGCTGGCGTTTGCCGAGGACTACAAAGACTTCATGAGCCGCGCGAAAACGGAACTCAGCTTTGTCACCGAGGCGGTCAGGGTGGCGCGAGCCACCGGTTTTCGCGAGCTGACCGACAGCAGCAACCTGCGGCCCGGCGGCCGTTTCTACGATATCAACCGCGATCGAACGCTCACCCTGATCGTCATCGGCTCGGCTGACTACGTCGATGGATTTCGTGTAGTCGGTGCGCATATCGATTCTCCGCGGCTGGAACTCAAAGGCCGGCCATTGTACGAGCAGGAAGGTTTCGCGCTGTTTCAGACCTACCAGCACGGCGGCATCAAGAATTACCAGTGGGTGAACCTGCCGCTGGCGCTGGTCGGGCACGTCGACAAGAAAGACGGCAGCCGGGTCAACGTCTCGCTGGGCCTCGATCCGGACGATCCGGTGTTGATCATTCCCGACCTGTCGCCGCACGTGGATCACGATTACCGCGAACGCATGAATCGCGACGTCATCATGGGCGAGGAACTCGACCCGATCGTGGCCAGCATTCCGGATGCGGAATATTCGATCGCAGGTGCCGTGCTCGCTTACCTGGCCGGCGAATACGGCGTGCAGGAAGACGACCTGGTTTCCGCGGAGCTGGTGCTGGTGCCGGCGATGGCACCCAGGGACGTCGGCTTTGATCGCAGCCTGCTGGCGATTTACGGCCAGGACGACAAGTTGTCTTCGTACACGGCGTTACGCGCCATCATCGAACAGGACACGCCGCAACACACGGCGCTGGCCTTT
Organism: Woeseiaceae bacterium; assembly: GCA_033720315.1. Taxonomy (GTDB): domain Bacteria; phylum Pseudomonadota; class Gammaproteobacteria; order Steroidobacterales; family Woeseiaceae; genus SZUA-117. Next base: position 15,043 of record JAWWCT010000017.1, read on the forward strand.
CTCGTCGACAACGAAGAGGTCGGCAACGTCAACAACACCGGCGCCAATTCGACCTATCTCGTCGACCTGATGAGTGAGTTGATTCACCGGCAACGCGGCGATGCCTACAGCGACTACGATTTGCGCAAGGCGTTGCGCAATACCAAGGTGGTGTCCTCGGACGTGAATCCCGGCGTACACCCGACCTATCCCGACGTCTGGGAAGTGGGCAACGCGCCGCGCCTCGGTTTCGGCGTCAATCTCAAACTGTATGGCGGCGGTTTCAATGCCAATTCTGAGTTCATCGCCTGGAATCGCGCCTACCTCGATGCAGCAGGCGTGGCGTGGCAAACCGCGACCTACAAGGGCAGGGCGTCCGGCGGCACCATTGGCAAGTCGCTGTCCAAAGACAACATGGAAGTCATCGACTACGGGGTGCCGGTGTTGTCGATCCACTCGACTTATTCGGTCAGCTCCAAAACCGACGTGCACATGCTGTACCGCGCCATGGATGCCTTCTACAAAGCCCGCGACTGATTGCGGACGGACCCCGGTCCGTCCCGGGATTACCAGGGGAGGGCGTAGCCTTCGGCGTGCCAGAAGCTGCCGGTGTTGTCCATGCTCAGCTCGTCCATGCGGGCAATGAGGCCGGCGGCCGCGTCCGCGGGTGATATGCCGCGCCCGCCGGTCATGTCGGTCGCGACCAGGCCCGGATGTAAAAGTGCGACGGCGACACCCTCTGCTTCGAGATCGTGGCGCAGGTTCATGCCGACCATGTTCGCGGCGGCCTTCGAGGCCCGGTAGCCGTAGTTGTTTCCCGAGCCGTTGTCGCCGATCGAACCGACCCGGCTGGTGACGATGCCGACCTTGCCGCCGCGAGCGAGCTTGCCGCGTAGTGCTCGTATGACGCGCAACGGACCGATCGTGTTGACCCGGTACTGTTCCAGCATGTCCTCGAAGTCGACCGTGTCGAGCGTGTCCGAGCGCAGGATGCCGGCATTGTTGAGCACAATGTCGAGCCTGGAGTCGCCGAGTTGCGCGACGAGGTTTGCGACATCGTCATCGCTGTCGCTGTCGATATTGTCGATGACGCGTACGCCGAGCTTGTCCAGGTCCGGGCTGCTCGTGCGGCAGACGGCAATGACCTCGTCGCCGCGCTCGTGGTATTGACGGCATAACTCGAGCCCGATGCCGCGGTTGCTGCCAGTGATGAGTACGGTTGCCAAGATCAGACCTATTTGCTGTCGGCGCGCGACAGCGCCGTGGTAAGCCGGTACAGGAATTCCTGTCCGTCGAAAAAAGACTCGATGAGGATGCGCTCGTTCTGACCATGTGCGCGGTTGTCATCGACGTCCCGAAACAGCCCGGACACGCCATACACCGGAATGCCGGCTTTGCGCAAATAGAGTCCATCGGTTGCGCCGGTGCTCATTGTCGGTATGACGGGCACGCCGGGCCACATCTCTTCGGTGATCGCCTCGATGGTGCCCAGCATTTCCGGCGTGAGCGGTGACGGTGGCGATGGATTCGCCTGGTTGACCCGGGTAATCGACACCTCGGGATTACCAATCACGGCCTCGAGCGTATTTTCGACCGCATCGATCGATTCGCCCGGCAGCACCCGGCAATTGACCGTCGCGCGAGCGCGCTGCGGCAACGCATTGTCGGCATGACCGGCATCGAGCCGCGTCGCAACGCAGGTCGTGCGAAGCCGGGAATTGTAAAAGGGCGTTTCTGCGAGGTATGCGACCGATGCCGGATCCGGCGGGCTTTGCAAGACGCCGCGCATGGCCTCGGCCAGTTCGCCGTCGGCGAGATCGGCAGTTCGTTCGAAAAATGCCTGCGTCACCTCGTTCAGGCTGACGGGAAAATCGTAATTACGAATGCGGATGAGTGCGTCGGCCAGGTGATAGATCGCATTATCCTTTTTCGGCAGCGAGCTGTGTCCACCCGGATTGGTCGTCTCGAGAGTGAATGTCTGGTAGACCTTTTCGCTCGCCTGTACGTCATTCGAAATGCGCACACCGTCTTTCATGGAACCGCCACCGCCTTCGTTGAGCGCATACTCGGCATCGATCAGCTCGCGGTGATTTTCAAGCAGCCATTGCACGCCGTTGTGCGGGCCACCCTCTTCATCGGCAGTCAGTGCAACGATGATGTCGCGGTCGGGAACGAAGCCCTCTTGCTTCATGCGAATCAGATTGGCGATGTAGATCGCGGCCTCGTCCTTGTCATCCGTGGTACCGCGCCCGTAGTAGTAACCGTCCTGTTCGATAAATTGAAAAGGCGGCAAGGTCCAGTCCGCCGGATCGGCTTCGACCACATCGATATGCGCGAGCAGGAGCAGCGGCTGGCGCTGCGACTCCCGGCCACGATATCGCGCCACCAGGTTGCCCTTGCGCTCCGCCGGCGCAAGCACTTGCACGTCTTCCGGCGGAAAGCCAGCCGCCAGCAGGCGGTCGGCCATGGCCTGCGCGGCCGCGGTGTTGTCGCCGACACTGTCGGTGGTGTTGATTTCGACCAGTTCCTTCAGCAAATCGCGCGCCAGCTCCTGGTGCGGCAGCAATTCGCGATCTGCGGCACTTTGCTGTTGCGCGGCCTGACTGACTTCTTCAGCCGGCTCCTGGCCGCAGGCGATCAGCAACAGCAATGCCAGTGCGGAGGTAAACAGTGTTTTTTCAGCTTCCATCGTGCGCTCCAGGTAAATCGTGTCCAGGACGGCGGTGCGAACGCGCCAGTTTACTGCAGCGGTTTGATTTGTAAATTACCTGGCAGTGCCGGCAGCAATCGCCAGTAACATTGCCCGCCGGCGTGCTTTGGAAACAGATGCCGTATTAGTAGTAAGGTTGCCCCTGCGATCCGGGGCATGGCCGACGACCACATCTGAGCAGGAAAAGGCACGCCGATATGAATTACACCATTTTGAAGGGACTCCTGGTACTGGCATTGATCGGCGCGACGCCCGGTGCAAATGCCGATATCGACCGCAGCAAGTTTGCCGACAACATCAGGGCCATGGAATGGCGCGAAGTCGGACCGTACCGGGGCGGCCGCTCGGCCGCGGTTGCGGGTATTCCCGACGATCGCGACACCTATTACTTCGGCGCGACCGGCGGTGGCGTCTGGAAAACCTCAAACGGTGGGCAGGCATGGGAAAACGTGTCCGACGGTTATTTCGGCGGCTCGATCGGCGCGGTTGCAGTTTCTGCGTGGGATCCCAACGTCGTTTATGTCGGCGGCGGTGAGAAAACCGTTCGCGGCAACGTCTCGCCCGGCAGTGGCATGTGGAAGTCGACCGATGCGGGCGAGACCTGGTCGCAAATCGGCCTGACTGATTCGCAACACATCTCGCGCATACGCATTCATCCCAGGGATCCCGACCTTGTGTATGCCGCGGTCATGGGCCACCTGTTCGGTCCGAACGAAGAACGCGGCATCTATCGCTCGCGGGACGGTGGCCGGACCTGGCAACGCATCCTTTACCTCAACGACGAAGTCGGTGCCGTCGACCTGGTCATGGACCCTGCCAACGCACGCATCCTTTATGCGAGTTTCTGGCGGGTCAAACGCACGCCGTACTCGTTGCTAAGCGGCGGCCCGGGCAGCGGCATCTATAAAAGTGTCGACGGCGGCGACAGCTGGCAGGAGATCACCCGCAACGACGGTTTGCCGCAAGGCACCATCGGCATCAGCGGCATCACCGTTTCACCGAGCAATAACCGGAACGTCTACGCCATTATCGAAGCCGAGGATGGTGGCGTGTTCCGTTCGCGCGACGGCGGCAAGACCTGGACCAGGACCAACGAGGACCGTAACTTGCGCCAGCGCGCCTGGTATTACACTCGCATTTACGCCGACCCGGCCGACGAGGAAGGCGTGTACGTGCTCAACGTGCGCTTCCATTACTCCAAAGACGGCGGCAAGTCTTTCGCGGAAATCGACACGCCGCACGGCGACAATCACGACCTGTGGATCGATCCTGGCGATCCGTTGCGCATGATCCAGGCCAACGACGGTGGCGCCAACGTCTCCTACGACCGTGGCGAGACCTGGTCGGTGCAGAGCAACCAGCCGACGGCGCAGTTTTATCGTGTGTCCACCGACAACGATTTCCCGTACCGGCTGCTCGGCGGCCAGCAGGACAATACCGCGGTGCGCATTCGCTCACGCTCCGCTTACGGCGATTCCATCGGTGTGCGCGACTGGGAGCCGACCGCCGGCGGCGAGTCAGGTCACATCGCCGCGAAACCCGACAACCCGGATATCGTCGTGGGCGGTTCGTACGGGGGATTCCTGAGGCTCGTCAATCACGCAAGCGGCGAGACGCGGGCGATTGACGTGTGGCCCGACAACCCGATGGGGTGGGGCGCTGCCGAGCTCAAGTACCGCTTCCAGTGGAACTTCCCGATTGTATTTTCCGTGCACGATCCGGATGTGCTCTACGTGGCCGCCGACCGGCTGTTCCGCAGCAACGATCTCGGCCAGAACTGGCAGGAGATCAGTCCGGACCTGACGCGCAACGACAAATCACGCATGCAGGCTTCCGGTGGTCCAATCACCAAGGACAACACGAGTGTCGAGTACTACGGCACCATCTTCGCCGTCGCCGAATCGCCGCATGAAACCGGGGTCATCTGGGTCGGTAGCGACGACGGGCTGGTGCACGTAACGCGAAACGGCGGTGCGACCTGGACCGATGTGACGCCGTCGGGACTGCCCGAGTGGGCCCAGGTCAACAGCCTGGAAATCCACCCGTACGAACCGGGTGGCGCATATCTCGCCGCGACCCGTTACAAGTCCGCCGATTTCCGGCCTTATCTGTACCGTACACTGGACTGGGGTGCGTCCTGGCAAAAGATCACCAACGGTATTCCGTCCCGGCATTTCACCCGCGTGCTGCGTGCCGATCCCGATCGCGAAGGCCTGTTGTATGCCGGCACCGAGTTCGGCATTTATTACTCGATCGACGACGGGCGCAACTGGCGCTCGCTGCAGCTCGACCTGCCGGTAGCGCCGATTACCGATCTCGCCGTCAAGGAGCAGGACCTGATCGCGGCGACCCAGGGTCGCGGCTTCTGGATCCTCGACGACCTGAGTGTGCTGCATCAGTCAACCCCCGACACCGAAAGCAAAGTCGCACACCTGTTTACGCCGCGGCCTGCCTATCGACTGACTGCCGGCGGGCGTGACGACGAACCGGTCAATGCCGGGATGAACCCGCCCGTCGGGGTCGTATTTCATTACTCGCTCGCCGAAGCGCTCGATGCAGACGGTGAAATTTCCCTGGAGATTTTCGAACTGCAGAAAAGCGAGCCGATCTGGACCTGGACCCGCAAACCCGAAACGATCGACGAGGACGAGCAAGAACCCGAGCCGAACGATCCCCCCGACACGCGGCTGCTGACGGCAGACAAAGGCCTCAATCGCTTTGTCTGGGATCTGCGTTATCCCGGCATGCAGCGTTTCGACAGGCTGATCATGTGGGCGGACATGAAAGAGGGGCCACAGGCCGTGCCGGGTGTTTATCGCGCCAGGCTGACCGTCGGTGGTACATCCCAGGATGTCAGCTTCGACATCCTGGCGGACCCGAGAACGTCAGCGACGCAAGCCGATTACCAGGCCCAGTTCGAATTCCTCCTGGAAGCCCGTGATCTCTTGTCACGCACGCACGTCGAGATCCGCAGGATTCGCGAACTCAGGGCGCAGCTCGACAGTCTGACGGCAAGGTTCGAAAAGGGCGCGGAAGGCGATGCCGATCTCGAAAGCCTGCTCGCGGAGATCAAAGCCATCGATGAAACCATCACGCCCATCGAGGAGGCGCTGTACCAGACGCAAAATGAATCGCGCCAGGACCCGTTGAACTACCCGATTCGACTCAACAACAAGCTCTCCAGCCTGATGCGCACGGTCGACGTCGGTGACGCGCGGCCGACTGCCAGCGCCATCGCGGTCAAAAACGAGCTGAGTGCGGCAATCGAATCCGAACTCGGGCAACTGGACGTCGTCTGGGACGAGAACGTCCCGGCACTCAACAGCCGCATCCAGGAACTCGGCATCGATCTCGTCACCGTGCCCGCGGAGTGAAAGGCCTGCGGGACCTACAGGACGTATTCGACCAGTAGCACGACGGTTGCGACGGCGAGCAGCGCCAGCACGATGACATTCAGCTTGCGCCCGGTTTCCCGGGTGATGCTCTGCGTCTTCTCCACCTGCGAGGTGGGTTTCAGCCCTTCCGGCGTGATTTCGTAGGCCCAGGCAAACAAGACGATGACGGGAAACCCGAGGATCAGGAGCAGTGCAAAGATCTGCACGGCACGTTCGTCTGCGCCAAGAATCGACGAAACGGAATTGAACAGCCGCACCAGGAGCCACACCAGGATGCTGTAGCCGACACTCACTTTGAAGACATTGCGTCTTCGGAGCTCACCAAACACACGCATGCGAGTCTCCGTTCCTGGACCCGTGCCGATTTTAACCCGAACCAGGCGACCTTGACGCATCCTGGCCGTCTGCAAACGGCGACGAGCAAAAGAAACCGGCTACAATTTTTCTAGAATTCACTTGAAGTGTTGGCCACAAGTCTCAGGAATTGAGAACCTGTCGAGTGTATTGGCGAGATGTGATCCGGTGCCGGCCCCGGCAGCGAGCGTTTTGGGCCGCCAGCAAAATGCCGTTCGATCCCGAGTTTTGCGACGAACTGGATTCAATTTTGCGGGGGCGGGGGACTGCCGGTTCGCACCCGGCGGCCTTCGCCAGATCAGTGCTCGCCGTTGCTTGCGCTGAAACGTCCGGCAGTGTCCCTGTGCGGACGTTCCGCTAGACTCGGTGCGGATAATTCCACGTAAACTGACAGATCACTGCAATACGCGATGTCCGGGTCTATGTCCGTTACTCATGGTCATGAAGTGGTATTTGAGCCGTTGTCGGAGAGCTTTGCGCGGGATCCGTATGCTGTCTATGCGCAGCTGAGACAAAACCACCAACCGCACTATTACGAAGACTTCGACGTCTGGTTGTTGTCGCGCTACGAGGACGTCGAAAAAGCGGCGCTGAATCCGGCCTTCGTGCGCTCGCCGAGTGCGTTCATGTCGCCGCAGGAGGAGGCTCATGAACGGCGCAAGGCGAACTGGCACGACATGCCCAACCACTCCCGGTTCGTGCAGTTCAGCCTGCTGGACAGTGACGGAGACGTGCATTTTCGGCTGCGCAAGATTGTCCTGGGTAAATTCACCGGCCGCTATGTCGAGCGCCACCGGTCGATGATCGTGCGTTACGTCGATTCACTCCTGGATGATCTGCTGGACAAAGGACAAATCGATTTCATCGCAGACCTGGCTTGTCACGTTCCGGGGCACATTATCGGTAATGTGCTGGGAGTGCCGGACGACGATTGTCCGCAGTTGAGGATCTGGTCGGAAAACGTCGTGCAGTTTTTCGATGTTGCACGAACCGACGAACACAAGAAGCTGGCGGAGCAGGCGACCACGGAATTTTATGAATACCTCGTCGAATTGATTGCCAGGCGCAGCAGGCAGCCGAAAGACGACCTGGTGTCGACGCTGATCGAGGCAAAAAACGCCGGCGAAATGGATGAGACCGAGCTCATCTCGACCTGCATGCTCATATTGATGGCAGGCCACGGCTCGACGATCGACGTGATGGGCAGCGGCATGCATACACTGTTACAGAATCCCGGAGAACTGAAGCGCCTGCGGGCGGACCCGGGTCTCATGGCAACGGCGGTGCAGGAGATGTTTCGTTACGAGTCGCCGTTGCCGTTTTTCCATCGCTATGCCACGGAGGACGTAGAGGTCCTGGGCCAGCGTTTCCCGAAGGGATCCAGGTTCGGCTTGCTGTATGGCTCGGCCAATCGCGACTCGGCGGTATTCCCGGATGCAGACCGCTTCGATGTCGGCAGGACACCCAATCGCCACATCGCGTTCGGCCGCGGGCCGCACCTTTGCCTGGGCAATCACCTGTCGCGGCTGGACATGGAAATCCTGTTTTCGGCCCTGCTGGCGAAGACCCGGTCCATCGAACTCGCGACCGACGAGGTAGCGTTCAAACGCAGCCTGTCGGTGCGCGGGCCGGTTTGCCTGCCGCTTTCGATGGCCCCGGCCTGACAGGCGCGGCCGTGCCGACGCGAGCGAGTTTGCAGGCGCCGGAGAGGAGGACGGTTGCCGGCAGGAATGCATGCAGCCTGGCCATGGATCGAGCGTTCGCCTCGATAATTCGCGGCACAAATGCCGTAATGCAATAACCTCCGTCGGCGCTGACCGGTTGCCGTCAACCGGCCATCAGTCGGCCTCGCCGTCCCAGTAATCGACAGCGGTGGCCTTGCGTCCGAACTTCAAGGTGTTCGGATCCCGCGGGTCGCGGGTCTTGCTGTGCCAGACGCCGTATTTGTCCGAGTCGGGGTACAGGAACACGTCGGTATGGTCGTTGGTGCTGAGCGCGATGTAGGTCAGCGGCTTGTCGGAGGTATTGATGATCTGGTGCGGCTGCTTGGGATCTGCCGGGGAGCAGATGAAATCGCCCGCCCGGATCGGGTGCTCCTCTCCGGCGTGGCGTAATGTTCCTTCTCCCTCGAGCACATAGAACATTTCCTCGATGACGTAATGCGAGTGATACGGCCAGGCTCGTTTGCCCGGTTTGACGCGAACCACCGCGTAACCGAGTCGCGAGGCGCCGATCCTGTCGGATACCGGTGCGCGTTCTGCGAGAAATTTTTCTCCCTTGCCGAATTCCTTGAATTCGAGTTCGTCCAGGTTGATGGTGAGCTTGATCATAGACTTCATCTCCGGGCTGGAAATTTTTTTGACGAGATATCAATTCTCTGGGTCTGTTTGTTTACAAATATTCGAAGTTTTCGCGGCGCTTGTCGTGGCCATTTTGCACTGTCGTTCGATTATTTTTGTGCGCCTGGCGTTTTGCAACCCGGTAATCGAGTGGCTCGTTTTTGAACTTCCGTCAGCGAGTAGTATCATCGGCGCAGCGTGACGGGTACGCAACGGAGAACAATCAGAATTAGTCGTTTCCGGCTGGCATTTGTGGCTGCCCGTTACATTGTGTGCATGACAATCAAGGCGAGACGAGGGGGAATGCAGCGTGTTTGTATCGGCCAATTCGAATGATCTGCAACGAATCGTTGTTCTGAACCCGAAGGGCGGATGCGGGAAAAGCACCCTGGCGACCAACCTGGCGAGTTATTTTGCAATGCGCGGTCCGCTGCCGGCATTGCTCGATTGCGACCCGCAGGGCGCCAGCATGAAATGGTTCGAAAAACGGCCGAAAAATCGCCCGCCGATTCACGGAATCGCGGCCTACAAGAAGACGATGAATGCCACCCGAAGCTGGCAGCGGCGGGTGCCGCAGGAAACCCGTCGCATGATCATCGACACGCCGGCGGCCCTCGAAGGCCCACAGATACACGATATCATCTACGACGCGAGCAATATTCTCATTCCGGTGATGCCATCACCCATCGATATTCGCTTTGCCACCAAGTTTATCGCCGAGCTGCTGCTGGTCGCACAACTCGATCGTGGCGGCATCAAGGTCGGCATCGTCGCCAATCGCACGCGCAATAACACCAAAAGCCTGCAAAAGCTGATGCGTTTCCTTTCCAGCCTGCGAATTCCGGTGGTCGGCATCCTCAGGGACAGCCAGAACTACGTCACCGCGGCTGATGAAGGTATCGGCGTTTATGAAATGCCTCACTACAAGGCGCAAAAGGACATCGAGGAATTATCCAGGATCATCGACTGGCTCGACAGCAACAACGCGCCGCGAAATGAGGTGCGCATGCCACGCATTCCGGTTCCCGAGGTGTCGATCGAGCAGCCGCCGCAGCCGCAACAAGCACCGTTGTTTGCCCAGCGTCGCTGAGCCGTTCGCTTTATTCCGCGGGCGGTTCGTCCATAGCGACGAAACGTAGCATCGCCTCGCCGCGTTCGTTTCTCATGGCCATGCGGCTGCCGACGCCGCTGACGGTGGTTGCCAGCTGCAACGCCTCGACGAAAGACAGCTCCAGCGACATCACGTCCGGCTCGCAGGACTTACGCGTCATGCTGACGGCACGGACTTCTATTTTGCTATCTTCCAGCGCATAGCGGCTGAAGAAACTGTTGCATCCGCCGTGACCGGTGAGCTCACCGTCGGCGCCGAACTGCACGAACATTCCGCTGTCGCTGTCGAGCCGCATTTCACCGATATTCGACGGCCGCCACGTATTGGCGGCCAGCTGTTCGGCCGTGGGCACGGCATTGGCGGCATCGTTGCGCATGTTCATCAGACTGACGAGCGCGATGCCCGCAAGGAATAACAGGAAAAAACCGAAACCGGCTGACGCTTTCATTTGCGATCCTTTCAACAGACGGCGAGGGCCACTGTAATTTATTCAATTTGCGGTCGCAATCTGTTCCAATTTGCGGCTTGTCATAATTACCGCGAAATGTCCGGCTAACAAATGGACGGCAACGATCAATGAATACGAAAATTTCGATATGCGCGCTGGGACTTGCACTTTTCGCAGTCGATGCAGGGTATGCCGACGTTAAGGCGAAGCTCGAAAGACACACGGTTATGGCAGACGGTCATCCGGTCGCGCTGTGGGAAAAAAGTGCCACCGATGCGACGCAAGCCATCCTGCTGGTGCATGGCCGAACCTGGAGTGCTCTGCCGGATTTCGATTTGCAAGTCGACGGTGAAGACCTGTCATTGATGGACGGCCTGGTTGCTGAAGGCTATGCCGTGTTTGCGGTCGATCTGCGTGGCTACGGGGAGACACCGCGCGACGAGACGGGATGGATTACCCCGAATCGCGCCGCGGACGACGTCGCCATCGTGATTGACTGGATCGATGAGACAAATGATTGGGCGCTGAAACCGCATTTGTTCGGCTGGTCGTACGGTTCGACAATTGCCCAGCTGGCAGTGCAGCGCCACCCGGGAACAGTGGCGTCGCTGACACTGTTCGGCTACTGGCGCGACGACGATATCGAGCTGCCCGCCGACGAGCCGGGCATCGAGCCCGCCAGGGCGAAAAATACCGCTGAAGCAGCCGCGAGCGATTTCATCACGCCGGGATCGATCAGCCAGAAAGCCATTGATGCCTATGTTGCGCATGCGCTCGCGGCCGATCCGGTCCGGGTGGATTACCGTCGCCTGGACCAGTTCAATGCGCTGGATGCGTCGCTCATCAAGGTGCCGACACTGGTCATCGCCGGCGAACTCGATCCGCTCGGTCCGGCCGAATACCAGGCCAAGCTCATTAAGCGCCTGGCAACCGGCCACAAGCAGTGGGTAAGCGTGCCGGGCGCCGACCACGCGGCGTTCCTCGAGTCAGCGAGGGCCTATTTCATACACGAGCTGGTCGCATTCCTCGAGGGCGTGTCGCTGGTCAAATAACGTGGCAGCACCGCCGCTCCCGGTTCTACGCCGTTAGCCGGCGGGCCTACGATGCCAGCTTGGCTCTGCCCATATCCGCCAGCTCGGATTGCGGTGTCCAGTTCAGGTGTTTCTCGACCGAGGAGATCATCATCCCGGCAATGTCCTTGCCGGTTGCCGTCTGGATGCCTTCCAGGCCCGGCGACGAGTTGACCTCGAGCAGCAACGGACCGGTTTGCGAGCGAATGATATCGACGCCGGCCACCATGAGGCCCATGGTCTTGGCGGCCTTGACCGCGAGTTGCCGCTCTTCCTTGCTGATCTTGACTGCCCTGGCTTTGCCGCCCTGGTGAATGTTGGCACGGAATTCCCCGGGGGCGGCTTCTCTCTCGATACTGGCGACGACTTTGCCGTCAATCACGAAACACCGCAGGTCCTTGCCCTGGGCTTCCTTGACGAACTGTTGCACCAGCAGGTTGGCGCGCACCGCCTTGAAGGCGTTGATGACGCTCTCGGCGGCCTTGCGGGTTTCCGCCAGCACCACACCGCGGCCCTGCGTACCTTCGAGCAGTTTGACGATCAGTGGCGCGCCGTTGACCATGTCGATCAGGTCGCGGGTATCCATTGGCGAGCTCGCAAAGCCGCTGACCGGTATATCCAGCCCGTTGTGGATGAGCAGCTGCAGTGCATACAGTTTGTCTCTCGATTGCGCGATCGACGTCGAGGTATTCATCGTGAACACGCCCATGCTCTCGAACTGCCGGGTGATGGCACAGCCGTAAAACGTAGCGGACGGTCGAATGCGGGTGATGACCGCGTCAATGTCGTCGAGATTGCGCCCGCCGCGGTAGCGAACTTCGGGATTCATCGCGTCGAGCTTCATGTAGCAATGCTTGATGTTGACGAACAGCATCTCGTGACCGCGCTCTTCCCCGGCTTCGAAGATCCGCTGGTTGCTGAACAGCTTTTCATCCGATGCAAGCAGGGCAATGCGCAAACCGCCATAGGTGCTCTCGATCTTGCCGTACAGGTGATCGATTTCAGATTCGCCGATTTCCCCGTGACAATACTTCGCCGACGGGTCGACCAGGATGCGATCGTTCATCGCCTGCCGCCCCAGTAACATGCGACAGCCCATCGAATCGCGATTGGCAAGCGTCAGCTCTATGTCCCAGACGCGATAACCGAGCGATATCGGCGTCGTGATGACGTACCGTTTTTCGGCAATGCCACTGGAACTGCGAATCACCCGCCGGTCGACGACCTTGCCTTCGCACTTGATGGTCGTCCGACGATTGTTCTGCAAGGGGTGTACTTCGAAACTGACCCACGATTCACCGTGCCGCTTGAACGGCTGGATATTGAATGCGTGAATGGAAGAAGTTTTTGCGCCCGAATCGACTCGTGCATTGATTGCCGGAACGCCCAGGTCAGGAAAGCCACACCATTCCTGACTGCCTACGATGATTTTCGAATCCGTATCCGTCACCTTCGCTCTCCACTATTGCCCAAAAAAAGTGAGTAGCAATGTCATCCGCTGACTTTTTAGGTGTTGTTATGCTCCTTTCCCTCTCTCTGCCCTCGCATGAAAAAAAGTTAACCGAGAAAACCGCGAGCATGATCGAGTTGCGCTCGATCCCCACTCGGCTCGGGACAATTGTCCAGCAGTTGCTGGTAATACTTTGCCGCGGTCACCGGATCATCGTTCAGCTCGGCTGCACGCGCCGCGCCATACAGGCTGTAAAACCGGTTGGGTGACCGTTGTAGTGCAGTTTCATAGGCCGCGAGCGCCGCAGCGAAATCGCCCGTTTCGAGCAACATGTCGCCGTACAACTCGCTGGCTGGCAACACCTCTCCCGGCGTGACCGGGTTCTTGTCGGTGCTTGCTTCCATCTCGGCGGCCCGTTTCATGAGCTCGAGCGCCTTGTCCTTGTCGCCCTGTTGGTAAGCGAGCCAGGCCTCGGCGCCGGTTTTCTGGATCGCGACCTGTATGCCCCAGTCATACGCGATGTTGAGTGCTGCCGCCTGTTCCTCGAGGACCCCGAGTTCGCTGATGGCTGCCCGGGCGGTGTCGAAATCGCCGGTTTTCGCCGCGCCGAGCGCTCGCGCGAATTCAGGAATGGCGACCAGGTACGGATACTGTGTCCAGTTGATCGAGTCCGGCGTTGCCGGCGAGGCCTGGGCCGCAAGCGCCCAGTCGTGCCGGTCCAGCGCCAGGCGCACGGGGATTGCCGCAAAGGCATATGCCGTCGCCGCGTGATCCTGGAACGGGCCCTCGAGTGCATTGAGTTCGTCGAGCACCCGGCTTGCCTGCCGGTCGTTGGCCTGTTGCAGGTACGCATACGCCAGGTAGTCGAGGGCATGCAGGTAGTGCAGCGAGACTTCGCCACCCGGGGTACGCTCCATGGCCGCATTGGCAGCTCGCCGGTTAAAGGTAATCGACTCGGGCCACAAACCGCGGCGCGTGAATATGTGGCTGGTCATGTGCAGCGCGTGCGTGTTTTCGGGCGCGACATCGTCGTAGCTGCGCGCCGTCTCCAGCGCGTTCTCGGCAAGCGGGGGATTGTCGTAGGCGTGGATGATGTAGTGATGTGCTCCCGGGTGCCGGGGTATCTCTGCCTTGACCCGTTCCGCGACGGCACCTGCAGCTTTCTGTTTCGCCAGCGACTTGTCGCTCATGGACGCCGTCGACAGCGATGCCAGTGCGTAAAACAGGCTGGCCTCGAGATCATCCGGATGCTGCTCGTGCACGGTTGCCCAGCCGGAAGCGAATGCGCGTAAACGTTCTGTTTCGCTCTTGTTGCTCTCCCGGTAGTACGCCTGCAAGGCATTTATGTAGCCTTGCTCACGCTCACTCGTGTGTGACGCGACCGCCGCTTTATCGAGCAGTGCCTGCCCGCTGACCTGGGCATCGGGATGAATGGTGTCGGGCCACAGTGGATGTACGTGCGTCATTGCCGCGCCCCAGTATGCGATCGCGCATTCCGGATCCACTTCCGACGCCTGCAGGAAAGCATCCTCGGCTTTCAGATAATTCATGTGGTGCAGAAGGGCGAGACCGCTTTCCAGTAAAGGCTGTGCGTCCTCGGTACACGACGTCGGGAAGCGAACGGTGCCGAGCGAATTGCCCTCTGCATCGAATGCAACGCGGGTCGAATCCGCGGCAGGCAATGCGGATGCCTGATCCTGTTTTTCCGCGCAGCCAATAAGCGCGACGACACCGATTACCAGGATCGATAATTCACGTTTTCCCGTCACGGTCAATCCCCCTGATCGGAACGCGACGGATGCATTTTACTGCAATTGAACTGGCATTGCAGCGAGCGCTGGAATGCGGCTATTTCGGCTTGTTCCCGTTTTGCGACAACAGCTCGTCTACAGAGTATTTGTCGCTACCTGCAGGTGCAAGGAGCAAAAACGCGATGAGCGCCAGTCGTGTGAAGGTGTGGCCTGAGATATCGAAAAGCGGTTCCTGCAGTGCGTGGCCGTATGTTGTCACAATCAGGAGCAAGCCCACCGCAATGACCGCTTCCCTCGTGCGAAGGCCGATGCAGATAAGCAAGCCGGCAACGAGTTCCAGGAACGGAATGGAATAACCGAGTGACAGTAACAGCCACTCGGGTATCCAGTGATCGGAAAATCCCTCGACGAAAAATCGCTGTGCATGTAGCGCCGGCGTCAATACAAACACTTTCCAGTAACCGGCCATCAGAAACAACAGGCCGAGTATCCAGCGCACGATGAAAACGACGATCGGCAAGTTTGCATTCATAATATGAACACTCAATCTGGAGTCTGGCTGAGCACGGACATCAGGATTGCGATGCCTTCTATGAAATTGCCCAGTCGAATATTTTCATTCGGACTGTGCTGGTTATTATCGATGTTCACCGTCGGAACTTTTGCTGCCGGCACGCCGAGCGTTTCAACGAACGGCGAAATGGGAACCGACCCACCTGAGGTGCGAATGAGGATGGGTTCTTCTCCGTACAGGTGCCGCATGCCCGCCCGCGCGAGACGACCGGCGGCAGCATCCATATCGGAACGATACGCCGAATAACTGAATTCATGAGTAAAGGAAACGATGTCGGCATGTTCGAGACGTTCTGCGTCAGTCGGTTCGCGGTCGATGACGTAGTAGCCGAGATCCTCGATGTGTGACCTGACCAGGCCGAGCAGGTAGCGGTAATCCGATTCCTTCACCAGTCGCATGTCGATTTCCGCCGTCGCGGTTGCCGGAATGATGGTGCGCGATTCCTTGCCCACCCAGCCGGACGACAGGCCACGAATGTTGAGCGATGGATACTGGATCGCTTCCTGCAGGCTCGGCGCGACGGCGTCGTGCTTGATCAAACCCATGTCCCGGAGTATCTGTTCCTCGTTGTCGGGTACCGCCTCGAGCACGGCGCGCACCTCGTCGCTGATGGACACACCGTCATAGAAACCCGGGATCGTTACGCGCCCGTCCGCCGACTTCATCGAACTCAGGATGCGCGTCATGTGAAACGCCGGGTTCGGCACGAAATTGCCGTAATGCCCGCTGTGCTGCGGAACCTTCGGACCGTAGGTGACCAGCGTGATCGTGACGATGCCGCGTGCACCGAAACCGACGGTAGGTTTATTCGATGGATGCGGCGGGCCATCGAAGATCAGCAACATATCGGATGCAAGCAAATCACGATTTGCCAGCACGGCATCGGGGAGATTCGGCGAGCCCATTTCCTCTTCGGTATCGATGATGACTTTCATGTTGTAAGCGAACTCGAAGCCCGCCTGGTCAAAAAGGTCCATCGCAACCATGAACTGTGCCATCGGGCCTTTCGAGTCAGATGCCGAACGCGCGAAAACTCGCCAGTCAGGATCGTAGGCGCTTTCGAGAACGCCCCACGGTATGCGTTCGAAGCCGCCGCCCTCGACGGGTTCTTTGAGGACCGGCGTGTACGGGTCTTCCTGGAACCACGCCGACGGATCGACCGGCTGGCCGTCGGCCTGCAGGTAGATGAGCACCGTCGGCAACTGGTCGGAAATACGACGTTCCGCGAACAGCAGCGGGCTGCCCGCTGTAGCAATGCGCTGTACGTCGAATCGTCGCTGCGAGAATGCCGTTTCCATCCATTCGACCAGGCGCTGGATGTCGTCCGGGTAATTTGCATCGTTGGGCAGGCTCAGGAATTCACGATACAGCTCGATTGCCTGTTTCTTGTGGTTCTCGGCTAGCGCGCGAATAGTGTCGACGGGCAGCGGGTCGGCTACCGCCTGTGCCATTAACCCCAGGCCAAGCAACGTGGCAATCGTCAAACTGTGACGCATGTTAATCCCCCGGCATTTTTGTTGTTTTGAAAACGGAAGAATACTCCACGACGGATAAAGATCCACCTTCAGTGGCGCATCGATGCGGTTGTTCTACACTAATGTCAACGTCGCCGTGCGCGACCATGGGGAGAAGGGCAGTGAATAAATCTCAAAAAACAATCGTCGGCATCGCATTCCTGGGACTGGCGTCCGGCAGCTGTGTAGCGCAGGACGACGAAGACGGGCCGGCCGGATTCACGTATGCAACATACTACGTCTGTGACGTGGCGACGCAGGGCGACATGGATACGGTGGTCGAAACAACCGAAAAGGCCGTCTTCGATAAACGGGTCAAAGACGGAAAACTCCTTGCATGGGGTTATCTTTCTCACTTTACTGGCGGCCGCTGGCGGCGCGCGCAGTATCACGTGTCGCCAACGATGGCGGATGCGCTCATCGCCCAGGCAGCCATATTTAGCGAAATCTATGGAAATGGTCGCAACCAGCAGGCCGGGCAGACGCGGGCCGAAGCTTGCGAAGCGCACGACGACTATGTATGGGCGGTCGGACAAGGCTCCGGGCCAGACACCGACAGGGGCGACGTCAGCCTGTCTGTCTATTACGTATGCGATATTACGCGCGAGGAGCGTGCGGACGAGATCGTCGCCGCAGGTCCCGGACCCAAACTGGATGAATTGCAAAAAGAAGGCAAAATCAAGTCCTGGGGCTGGTCGTTGCATCGCATTGGCGGCAGGTTTCGCCGCCTGCAGACGATTACAGGGGATGACTACGCTTCAGTCGTCGCTGCGCGTAATGATGTACTCCAGCATATGAGTGAAAACCACAGTGAGCTGGGCGCGGAATTCACGGACATTTGCGGATCTCACACGGATTACCTTTGGGATATTGTCCACGAGGCACCGTAAGCTAACAGGGGAGCACGACCACTGGGGCGGCTCGACAAGCCGCCCCTTTTTTGTGCCTGCTGACACGCTAGACTACGCGACCATGAACTCGCCTCCAGAACCCGAATCCAGCCAGGTCCGTGTGACCAATCTTTGCCGCAGTTACGTCGAGGGCGGCAGAAAGCACCCCGTGCTCGAATACCTCAATCTCGACGTTCGCAAGGGCGACACCGTGGCCCTGCGCGGTCGCAGCGGCTCTGGCAAATCGACGTTGCTGAACCTGATCAGCGGAATCGACGTGCCTGACAAGGGCGAAGTCCACGTCGCGGGACTGAATCTCACCAAGATGTCGGAACATGAACGAACCCTGTTTCGACGCCGGCATATCGGCTTTGTCTACCAGGCGTTCAATCTGGTTTCGACATTGACCGTTGCAGACAACGTCAGGCTGGTTCTCGAACTGAATGGCGTTGCAGAAAAACAGGCGGCCGGCCGTGTCGCGGAATTGCTGAAAGCAGTCAGGCTCGACAACCGGACCGACAGTTTTCCCGACGTGTTGTCCGGTGGCGAGCAGCAGCGAGTCGCCATTGCCAGGGCGCTCGCACATGGTCCTGCTTTGTTACTTGCGGATGAGCCCACCGGTAACCTCGACGACCACACGGCGACCGCCGTACTCGAGCTGCTCGACCGGCTCGTTCGAAGTACCGGCGGCACGATGATCATCGCGACCCACAGCGCAAAGGTCGCATCGTACTGCAGCCGGGTTTTCGAGTTACGAAACGGAAACCTGCTTCCCGTCAGTCAATGAGCGTGCCGGTTCTTTATCGGGCAAGTTTTGGTTACCTGCTGCGCCATCCGTGGCAGCTTGCACTGGCTTTGCTCGGGATCTGCATTGGCGTTGCTGTGATCGTTGCCGTTGACCTGGCGAACGAAAGCTCTCGCCGGGCATTCCTGTTATCGATGGATGCGATCAATGGCGAGGCGACACACCAGGTCACCGGTGGCCCATCGGGCGTCGACGAGACACTCTACGCGAAATTACGCACCGAGCATGGCATCCGCAATATCGCACCGGTCATAAGCGGTTATGTCCGTCATCAGGAGTCGACCTTGCAGGTGATGGGTGTGGACGTGTTTGCCGAGCGAGAATTTCGAAACTACGTGATCGCGGGCAACGACGAGCAGTCCGTGGTCGTGGCCGGCGACGAGGGTGAGTCTGCGCTCAATATCGTCAGTGCCCTGTTGACCACGCCAGGTGCATTGCTGGCCTCGCCGGACACCGCCCGGCAACTCGGCATCGATACCGGCGACCGCATTTTTCTGAGCGCCAACGGCAAGCAGCACGAAGGCGTGCTGATTGCCACCTTTCCGCCCGGACAACAGCGTCAGCTCGATAATCTCCTGGTCACGGACATAGCCACGGCACAACAGTGGCTGGGCATGCAGGGAAAGTTGACACATATCGATGTCCGCGTGAACGATGACGACGATGCAATACTCGAGCGACTGCAGGATGCGCTGCCGCAAGACGTTCAGCTGTTGACTGCGGCGGGGCGTACGAGTGCGACGCTCGGCATGAGCAAGGCATTCATGACCAACCTGACGGCGATGAGCCTGCTGGCGTTGCTGGTCGGCGTATTCCTTATTTATAACAGCGTCGCATTTGCCGTCCTGCAGCGACGCAAATTGATTGGCGTTTTGCGCGCACTCGGACTGACCCGAGCCCAGACCTTTTCGCTGATTCTCGTCGAAGCATTCGTGCTCGGGGTCAGCGGCGCGCTCATCGGCTTGCTTGCGGGTGTCTGGCTCGGCGAGCAGCTTCTGCACCTGGTTGCGCGCTCGATCAGTGATCATTATTTCGTCGTCAACGTTACAGCCGTTTCGCTGGCGCCCGGGTCCGTCATCAAGGGACTCCTCGCCGGCATGGGCGCGACATTGTTCGCGGCAGCCGTTCCTGCCTGCGAAGCCTCGGCCTATTCGCCGCGACTGGCAATGATGCGCTCGGTACTCGAACGACGAACCGGCGAAGCGCTGCCGCTGGTTGCCGCCGTCGGGCTGTCCGCCGCGTTCCTCGCGATGTTCGTACTGGCATTATCCGGTGACAACCTGGTTGCAGGCCTGGTCGCTCTTTTCCTGCTGATTTTGGGTTTTGCGCTCCTGGTGCCGATCGCGGCGCGTATTGCCAGCGCCTGGCTGGCGCCGGCAGTCGGCCGGTTCCTGGGCAGCACCGGCCGCATGGCCATTTCGGGGGTCATTGCCTCGCTCAGTCGCACCGGCGTTGCCATCGTGGCGCTTGCAGTTGCCGTATCCGCGACGGTGGGCGTCAGCGTGATGGTGGACAGTTTCCGCGGCTCGGTGAGTGATTGGCTTGCGAGCACACTGCAGTCGGACGTCTATGTCAGTGTGCCGCGCGGCTCGATCGATCCGCAATTGCTCGATGACATCGTGCAGATCCAGGGGATCGAGCACCACAGCACCGTGCGACGCAGTTGGCTCGAGACCGAGCGCGGACGCGTGCGCCTGATCGCAGTGGACATGGCGCCGGGCAGCTATGCGGGGACGACATTACGGCAAGGCGACCCTGCCGATATCTGGCCGGCATTTGACAATGCAGGTGCCGTGCTGGTTTCGGATGCTTACGCGTATCGAAACGACGTCGAGCCCGGGGACACCGTTACCATCAGCACCGGGAACGGCGATCGCGCGTTTCACATCGCCGCGGTCTATGAAAATTACGACTCCAATGACGGGGCGATCCTGATGAGCCGCCGCACTTACGACATTTTTTTCGATGACCCGCGCGTGGATTCGCTCGGCCTGTACCTGAGTGATGCGGCAATTGCGGAGCGCGTGATGGGCGACATTCGCTCCATCAGTACCGGACGACAATCGCTGCTCGTCAACAGCAATGCGAGAATTCGCGAGATGTCGCTTGACATCTTCGATCGCACCTTCGTCATTACCGACGTGCTCTACTGGCTGGCGGTGGGTGTTGCGGTCATCGGCATCCTCGGTGCAATGCTCGCATTACAACTGGAACGCGCACGCGAACTCGCAACCCTGCGGGCCCTCGGTATGACGCCGACCCAGGTCGGCAGCCTGGTGATGTTGCAAACCGCATTCATCGGCCTCTTGAGCGGGATCGCGGCCCTGCCGCTGGGCATCATCATGGCCTGGGTGCTGATCGCGGTGATCAATCGCCGCTCGTTCGGCTGGCAAATGGATATGACGGTCGACCCGGCCGTGTTGCTGAGTTCGCTGGCGCTGGCGCTCGCTGCCGCACTCCTGGCGGGCTTGTACCCGGCGTGGCGCGCGGCGAAGGCGCGGCCAGCCCTGGCGATGCGCGAGGAATAGTTTGATCCAGAATATTAAAAAAGTGTCATTAGCTGCTGTTTTTATAGTGGTTATTCTGGTGCTCACCCTTCGCGCTATGGCGCCGTTGGCGGTCGATTCGCGGCTGCCGGACAGGGCTCCGGGCTCCTCCCGGCTGGCGGAGCTGTTGCGCGCGGACCAGGCCGAGAGCTACCCGCAGGCGCTTGAAAAGCGCCGCTTCGAGTTTCCCGCCGACCATGGGCCGCATCCGGCCTATCGCAACGAATGGTGGTACGTCACCGGCAATCTCGATAGCGATAGCGGCCGTCGTTTCGGCTTCGAACTGACGATATTCCGCTTTGCCCTGAGCGCCGAACCGGCAGCAGCCGGCGAAAGCACCTCGGCGTGGCGCAGCAACCAGGTATTTATCGGCCACCTGGCATTGACGGATGAGGCGAACGAGCGATTTCACGTGGCGCAGCGATTCTCGCGCGGCAGTCTCGGGCTCGCAGGTGCGACGACGCAGCCGTTCCGTGTCTGGATCGACGACTGGACCCTGACCGAGACGTCGTCGAATGCCGAATACCGCCACGGTCCGCCGTGGCGCTTGCGGGCGAGCGACGGCGACTTCGCATTGAGCCTCAGGCTGACACCGCTCAAGGCGCCGGTATTGAACGGGGTCGACGGTCTCTCGCAGAAGGCCGCCGAACCCGGCAATGCCTCGTATTACTATTCCGTGACTCGCCTGAAGACCGACGGCACGATCTACGCGGACGGCGAAGAACATCGGGTCAACGGACTCTCCTGGCTGGACCGGGAGTGGGGCAGTAATGCCTTGTCGCCCGAACAGTCGGGTTGGGACTGGTTTGCGCTGCAGCTTGCCGACGGCACAGACCTGATGTTTTACAACCTCAGGCGAATTGACGGCAGCCAGGACCGGCACAGTGCCGGTACTCTGACGCTGGCCGATGGCAGCAGCATTTACCTCGCACACGATGACCTGTCGATCGAAGTGCTGGACACCTGGGACAGTCCGCACGGTGGACGGTATCCGAGCGCATGGCGCCTCGGCGTACCGCAACAGCAAATGCAATTGCGCATAGAGCCGATCCTGCCGGCCCAGGAACTCATCACGACGGTCCGTTACTGGGAAGGTGCGGTGGATGTCACCGGCACGCGCGGGGAAGAGCCGATCGTCGGCCGCGGCTATGTCGAATTGACCGGCTACGCGGACAGGCCGGACTGATTACCCGGGGCAGGAACCTAGGAACGGGTCAGGCGGCTGAAAAGGCCGGTTTTCTTCTTCGGCTCCTCGTCGTCCGCTTGTGCGGGTACATCGTCGACGCTGGTGATTGCCTTGAGCGTCGCCGTCATTTCGGTCGCAAACTGGTCCTCGAGCGGCGCCGGCGCGTCCGGGTTGACGGTTTTTTTCACGGGTTTCGGTCCCGCCGTGTCGCCCATCTTGACTTCTTCGACATCGCTGCCGCTGTTGAGCTGCTTGATGAGATCGAGCCGGCGGGTGGTCGACATGCCGACATTTTTGTCCGCTTCCGGGGATTCCCCGGGTTTTCCGGCCAGGGTGTCCGGGACCAGTTCCAGGACCAGCGACGGATCCCGCGCTGCGGCCTCGGCATGCTTGTTGTTTTCCTGACTTGCTTTGTTCGCTTCGTTTTTCGGCGGTTCGGGCTTGTTCGCGGGCGCCGCAGAAGCGGGCGGCTGTTTGCCCGGTGGCGCATTCGATAATGCCTCGACAGCTGCCGCGCTGAGCTCCGAGTTTCCAAACAGCGTTTCTGCCATGGTGTCTGTCAGGTCACCGATCGATTCCGCCTTGCCCAGGCCAGCGGCCGTTTCCGGTGTCACGGGCTTGGCATTGGCCTGCTTCTTGTCGAGTGCCGCATCCAGTGTCAGGGCCGGTACGCCGTCAACCGTCTTGTCGGCCTCGTCTTCGGCTACCGGTTCGTTGGCGGCTGCGAGCGCAGCCTCGAGCGTTTCGATGTCCGGCATGCGTGCCGCGGCAGTCGCACTGAGAGCATCGTCGGCGGCTTTCGCCTCTGCCTGTGCTTTGGCAGCGGCTTTCGCTTTTGCGGCCGCCTTTGCCTTTTCTTCGGCAGCGGCCCTGGCCTTTGCAGCGGCTTCTGCCTTTGCTTTCGCTTCCTGGGCGGCCTTTATCTTCGCCTGCTCTTCGGACCTGGCCTTTGCTTGCTCGGCGGCCTTCGCCTCGGCCTCGGCTTTCGCCCTTACCTTGGCGGCCGCTTCGGCCTTTGCTTTTTCTTCGGCAGCAGCCTTGGCTCTTGCTGCCGCTTCGGCTTTGGCCTTCGCTTCGGCTTTCGCTTTCGCCTCGGCTTCCGCCCTGGCCTTGGCTTCCTGCGCGGCCTTGATCTTCGCCTGGGCTTCGGCCTTCTTTTTCGCTTCCTCTTTACGTTGTTCGGCCGCCATTTGCTCCGAGGTGGCGGGCGTCGGCGCATCGATGCGCATCGATTGCGACAGCATGGGCAAATCGTCTTCCGGTTTGTCCGGCACGTCCGAATCCTTGTCGACGGTGATCATCGGTGCCATTTCGAATGTCGCAGGGTCTTTGCCTTCTCTTTTTGCCTGGGCAATCTTGTCGGCGTTTATCGCCTGCATACGCGATGTCTGCTCGACCTCGAAAGAGATTTCTCCCGGCATTTCTTCGTCATCGTCGCTTGCCGCATCGTCCATAGCCCAGTCCGGGCGCTTTTGCGGTTGCGTCGCCTCGATGTCCGGCTGGGACAAAACCTCATTCGCTGCGGGAGCGGCAGGTTTTGGCGGCGCGGCACGCATCACAGAAGGAGGCGGAAGCGGCACGTCGATACCGAGCGAATCCTTGGCGATGCGCTGAATAAACGGTGCATCGAGCGGGCTGATCTTTTCGGCGACGGCCATGGCCAGTGCCGATTCGCAGAGATTGTTAATCACCCGGGGAATTCCTTCGGAGCAGCGATAAAGCATTTCGATTGCGCCCGCATCCAGGATCCTGTCGATGTCACCGCCGGCTTCGCGAATGCTGTGTCGCAAATATCCCTGTACTTCTGCAGAATTGAACGGTTCGACGTTGATGCGTAAACGGGTTCGCTGGCGCAGCCGTGCCAGTGTTGGCCTGGCAAGCCATTCACTGAGATCGGGTTGCCCCATGAGGATGATGTTTGCGCCGGTCGAGTCGCCGGAATCGTCGGCGGTGAGTGCTTCCATTTCGACCAGTGCATCTTCGCCAACGCGCATCGCGTCTTCCACGACGATTGCAAGTTGCGCGCCGGCCGCGGCGCGCTCGGTCAACAAGCGACGAAACGCAGCAAATTTTTGCACGGTTCCGTTCGCTTCGCGACTGATGCCAAATCCCGTGAGCAGGAGTTGCAACACTTCGTCGCCGGCGAGCGCCATGCGACCGACGGATGCGACCATGCGCCCGGGTGAAATGGAGGCGAGCGCACGTTTTACGATGGTCGTTTTACCGACACCGACCGGTCCGGATACGGTGACGATGGAGTCGACGGAATTCATTCCGGCACCCAGGCTTTTGATGACTTTCGCCTGTTGCGGACCGACGAACACGGCATGTTCTCCAGCCCTCGAGCTGAATAGCGGTTTGTTCAGGCCAAAGTGTTTTTCGTACATTCCGTTGTCTTCAGACGCCAAGCATGGGCAGCGCTCGCCGAAGCGCGGTGCATGAGGCAGTTTGAAGCCAAAAGCAATCGAATTCAGGGAGTTATGTCACAAATCCGGCAGCGCGGGACGGCCCCCATAAACGAATAATATTGCACGGATTTTTCGTTTCCTGACCGGCCCGCCCGGTGCGCTTTAGCGACGGATTTGTGACCTGGATCGGCTGACGCAGCGGGCGCCGGCATCGCGGTTATGACCCCGAAGCGGCGTAGTACCGGCGACAGGGTGACGGGATAAGCACAATATCGCTATTAATCAACGAGTTACTGTGGTCCGGCCGCGGTAACGAGGAAGTAGCCGAGGATGCCGGTAAGACCGGCGTAGTACACGAACGGCAAGAAGGTGCGACGAATGACCAGGCCTTCGCGCCCCAGCATGCCGACCACGGCAGAGGCCGCGACCACATTGTGCACGCAGATCATGTTGCCGGCTGCACCGCCCACCGCCTGCAACGCCACGATCCAGGTGGGGTCGACACCGATCCGCTGGCCGACGCCGAACTGGAACGAGGAAAACATCATGTTACTGACGGTATTGCTGCCGGCGACGAATGCCCCCAGGCCGCCGATGAACGTGGCAAACACCGGCCACGCGGAGCCCACCAGCGCCGCGACGCCATCTGCCAGTTCGATGGGCATGCGATCGAAACCGGCAGCGCCACCCTCCGAATTGATAAACACCTGCACCATCGGCACCGTAAACACCAGTGCCATGGACGCCTGTAATGCAGCCGAGCCGGACTTGCCGAGCGCTCGTTGCAGTCCCTGGCGATCCATGCGGTGGACAACACAGGCGAACAACACGGCGATGAGAAAAATCGTGCCGGGCAGATACAGCGGAGCAACATTGATCGAGATGGAAGTGCCGAAAAGTTCCGGTACCCGGACTGCCACGCTTTGCAGCATCGTTTTCAAAGGCAGGCTGTCGAGGCGGGTGACGACGAGCAATGCTGCAACCACGACGTAAGGTGACCACGCTGACAGCATACCGATGTTGCGTTCGACCAGCTCGTCCGGGCGGATCTCGATCGTTCCGGACCACTCCGGGAGCCAATGCGACTTGTCCGCGAAATGCCATTCTTCCTTTGGCGTCAGAAAGCGCTTGCGCGCGGCAGTGATAACGATCGCCAGGCCCGCGAGTCCGCCGAGCAACGACGGAAACTCCGGTCCGAGAAAAACCGCGGCAAGAAAATACGGCACGGTCATCGCAAACGCCGCAAACAGGGCGAATTTCCATGCAGCCAGTCCTTCCGCAAACGACCGTCGCTCGCCGAACAATCCGGTCATCACGCTGATGACGATCAGCGGCACCAGCGTTCCGGCGAGCGCGTGCAGCAATGCCACCTTGATGGCAATCAAATCGAGAAGCGCCGCGAACGACGCGACACCGCCGCTGGCAACGAAGCTTTGCACGGCGACGTCATTGGATAATCCGGTGCTGACGCCGACCAGGATGGGCGTACCGGCAGCTCCGAAAGAGACCGGCGTACTTTGAATGAGCATGCCGGCGATGACGGCGGCCATTGCCGGAAAGCCGAGCCCGACCAGTAACGGTACTGCAACCGCGGCCGGCGTGCCGAACCCGGCGGAGCCCTCGATGAATGCGCCGAATAGCCAGGCGATGATGATGACCTGCACTCGACGATCGCCGGAGATGCCGGTGAACCCAGAGCGTATGGCGTGCAGGCCGCCGCTTTCCTGCAGGGTATTGAGCAGCGCTATGGCGCCAAAAATGATAAAGATCAGTGTTGCCGCGACCACCAGGCCGTTGACGCTGGCTGCCACAACCACTTTCATCGGCACCTGCCAGACGAACAGCGCAAGCGTTACGCAAACGACATAGGCGATCGGCATCGCGCGACTGGCCGGCCAGCGCAGGCCAACCAGGAAAATCGCGACCGAAGCGATGGGCAGCAGGGACAAGAGGGCCAGTACACCGTTGCTCATCGGCGTAAGCATACGCGTAGTCGCCGTTCGCGTGCTACGTTGCCATTACCGTGTGCTTTAGAATCGATCCCGGCTTCCTAAAATGAAGGCAGAGGCCATGAGCCATTTCACCCGCAGCGCGTTGTTGTTACTTTGCCTGTCGATGTGCGCCTGCTCGCGCGCCGATTCTTCGCCCAACATACTCCTTATATATGCCGATGACCTCGGATACGGTGATCTCGGCAGTTTTGGTCATCCGGTCATCAAAACGCCCAATATCGACCGGCTGGCAGCGGCGGGCATGAGGTTGACCAACTACTACGCACCGTCGGCGTTGTGCTCGCCATCCCGCGCGGGCCTGTTGACCGGGCGTACGCCGTATCGCACCGGGATCAAGAGCTGGATACCGGAAGGCACCGGTATCTACCTGCACGACGAGGAAGTCACCCTGGCCGAGGTGTTGCAAGATGCCGGCTATGCGACGGCAATCATCGGCAAATGGCACCTGAACGCGGATCTCGGCAGCGCCGATGAACCCCAGCCGCTGGACCAGGGATTCGATTACTTTTACGGCCACAATGCATTCCAGGTTCCGACCAATCGCAATCCGACCAATATCTATCGCAACGGCGAGCTGCTCGATACGCAGATCGGTTATACCGCGGACCTGTATGCCGACGAGGCGATCGCCTGGCTCAAGCAACGTCCGACCGGCAAGCCGTTTTTCCTGTACCTCAGCATGGCCGAACCTCATACGACATTCGAAAACCCGCCGGCCTACAACGCCATGTACGCCGATTACACCAATGGCGAGATCGTGCCGATTCCCTCCGGCCTCGATCGCATCCCTGTCGAAACGCTCATACCGCGCGGCCCCGGAGAGTATTACGCCAACATCAGTTACATGGACGCACAACTGGGGCGGGTCCTCAATGAGCTGGATGCACTCGGTGTCACGGAAAATACGCTCGTGGTATTTACCAGCGACAACGGCCCGGTGACCTCGCAATGGATCCAGTGGTTCGAGGTCAACGCCCACGGCAGCACCGGCGGCTTGCGCGGGCGCAAGCACTATTTGTACGACGGCGGTATCAAGGTTCCGGCGGTGGTTTCCTGGCCTGGCCACATCGATGCCGGATCGACGAGTGACGAAGCTGTCATTGCGATGGATCTGTTTGTCACGCTCGCATCGGCAGCGGGTGGCGCGATCCCCGATGACCGGCCGATTGACGGAATCGATCTCCAGCCGCTGTTCGCCGGAGGAAAACTTCCGGAGCGGACTCTCTTCTGGGCGCTGGATTCCGTTTCCGAGATCGAGTTCGCGGTGCGCCGCGGCGACTGGAAATTACTACTGGACCGTGACCGCGTGCCGCGGGAGTTATTCGACCTCGGCAGTGATCCGCTCGAATTGATCAACCGGCTGGCCGATGAACCCGAGATAACACGGCAACTGCTCGATATTTGCGAACGCGCGCTCGCGTCGATCGACAAGGATCCGTTGCGGCCGAAAACCGGCCAGGTGGTGAATTAGACGTCAGGCGTGGGGCATTGGTTCGAAGCCGTCGAGCTGTTCGACGTCTTGCAACCATCGCAGCACTGCCGGGTAAGGCTCGAGATCGAATTCGCCTTCGTCGACCACGCGAACGTACGAGTACATCGCGATGTCCGCAATCGTCGCGTGTTCGGCCGCAAGCCAGGTCTTGTTGTCCAGTTCCTGCTGCATCCAGCGAAACAGGCGTTTGCACTCCCGGTCGGCGGCCTCCAGGTCCACCGGACGGCCGAACCTGCGTCCCGCGCGCGCCAGCACCGGACCGCGATACAGTTCTCCGGACGCCGTCGACAACCAGCGCTGTATCCTCGCCGCGCCCTGGGCGTCGCGCGGGAGCCACTTCTCGTCGCCGTGCTTGATCGCAAGATAGACGAGCGCGGCCGTCGAATCGCTGATGACGAAGCCGTCGTCGACGAACGTGGGTACCTGGCCGAGCGGGCTGAGCTTGCGATACTCCGGATCCTTGTGTTCGCCTTTTTGCATATCGACGGTCACCTTGTCATAGGGCAGGCCGAGAATGGACAGGAACAGGCGAATGCGGTGCGCATGCCCGGAGCGCGGATAGTCATAGAGGGTCATGGTCATGGCTCGATACTATCGGCAAATGTCGCTGGTAGCGACCGCCGTGGCTTAAACGATCACTTTCGGCAGATTCGGATTGAGGTGCATCAGTCGATCGTAAACCGATGTCCCGGTCGATTCGGCAACCTGGTTGGGATGTATGGCTGCGTCGTCGGGACCGAGCAGGGTAACGATGTCGCCGATGTCGACCTGCTTGTCGTCGCCAATCTCGATGATGGTGTGGCTGGCACTGACCGCACCGATGACCGGATAAGTCACGCCGTTGACCAGTACGCGGGCACCGTTTACGGCATTGCGCGGCACACCGTCGGTGTGCCCGGCAGGCACGGTGGCGATCCAGGTATTTTTTGCGGCGATGTAATGACGACCGTAACTGACGCTGTCGCCTTTGCGCAGTCGCTCGACCCGGACGATCCGGGCCTTCAGCCGCACCGCGGGCGTCAACGTGGCAATTTTTCGTTCTTTGGAGAAATCTGACGGATAGGCCCCGAACAAGGCGATGCCCGGGCGCACCTGGTCGAGGTGCGCATCGGCGTAATTGAACACCGCATGTGACGATGCCGCGTGCAGCGCGCCAAGGGTTACGCCCGCATCGCGAGCTTTGCGGGTTACGTCAATGAAGCGCGCGAGTTGTTCCCGATCGAAGTCGCTGTCCTCGGTAAAACCGGTGAAGGTGCCCTCGATGCGGATGCCGCTGCCATGCAGGTCGCGCAGTACGGGCAAGGCGCGGTGATAAGGAATACCCATGCGACTCATGCCGGTATCGAGGTAGATGTGCGCGTGAGGCGTACGCCCTGTCTTTTTCGCAGCACGTACAATGCGCGACGCCGAATCGTCGGTGCTGATACTCAGGGTCACGTCGCGCCGCAATAACGCTTCGCCATCGTCGTCGCCGAACAGGGCCATCAGCAATACCGGTTTCCGGATGCCCGCATCGCGCAGCGCCATGGCCGACTCGGCCTTGACCACTGCGAATCCCGCGATTTGCGGTAACGGTTCGAGAATCGAGGCGACGGTCGTCAGGCCCAGGCCGTACGCATTGTTCTTGATGACGGCAAGGATCGGCCGCTCGCCGGCAAGCTCCGAAACCACCGAGACGTTGTCGCGCAGCGCCTGCGTCTCGATTTCGAGCCAGGGATCGAAGCGGTCGATGGCAAGTGCACCGCTCGCCGCGGTGGCGCTTGCGGGAATGGACGCCACCAGCGGCAAGCCGGCGGCAGCGGTGACGAACTGGCGTCTGGATAAGGTCATCGGGTTGCGCTCGCTATTGGTCAACGACATCGGCCTCGGTAAAGATGTCCGTGCCTTCGCCCTCGGCACGGCCGACGACGATTTCGTCGCCGATGGTCAGTGTCATCAGGTCCTCGGCAACCAGCATTTCGCCGTCGTAGTCGGTCAATTCGAGCAATTCCTCGGACGTGATTTCCGGCGGGATGATGTGCGAATAGACGCCGAGTCGCGGCCGCGTCCGGGCGAACACGTAAGCGACCTGGTCCGGCGTCGAATGCACCGACAGGCTGACGTTGGCGAGGATCGCTTCGGGCGAGTTGCCCGGCGCCGGCACCTGCGTCTCGTGTATCAGGACGTCCACGCCTTTGCCGAGGCGAATGATTTCGCTGGCAGGCGTCGAACGGGTATCGCCGGAAAACACCACGGAACGTCCCCGGTAATCGATGCGGTAGCCGAGCGTTGCGCCTTCGAGGCCGAGTGATTCGCCGCTTGCCACGTCGATCGGCATGTGTTCGACGTCGAAGGCGGTGATCTTCAACCCCGCTTTGTCGAAGAACACACCGGGTTCGACGTCGGTTGCCAGGAGTTGCGATCCCGCCTTGTGCACACCGACCACGGTGCGGTAGCGGATGTCCCAGTCATAAGCGGCCTGGAAGTGTCGCATCATCGCTGCGGTGCCTTCGGGGCCGAACACCTGCATCGGCAGCTTGCGTCCGAACAGCCATCCGGTCAGCCACAGGCCGGGCACACTGATGGTGTGGTCGAAATGCAGGTGCGTGATCAGGATGTGATCGATGTCGGTGAGCTTTTCGAAGCCGCCGGCCTGGAACAGGCGCTCGCGCATGCCGGGCCCGGCGTCGACCACGATCTTGAAATCACCGGCTTCGACGAGAATCGCCGGACCGTAACGGTCATGCGAGGGACGCGGGGCGCCGGTGCCGAGAAAAGTCAGGTGGATGAGGTCCTCGTCGGCCGCCAGTGCCGGCGTTGCGGTCGCAATGCTTGCGACCGCGATCAGCAAGGTCAAACCAAAGCTTGTGCTGCGGCGCATCGGCATTTTTCTGCTACAGGCTGGCTTGCGCCTGCTTGCGCTGCGATGGCACGAATTCTTCCATGACCGCGGCCTTCAGCATGTGCGGCGGCAACAAACCCTGGGCCAGGATGAAATCGTGAAAAGCCTGCTGATCGAAATCCTCGCGTAATGCGAGTTCGGTTTGCGTGCGCAAGGCCTGCAATTTCGTGTAGCCGTAATAGTAGGCGGTTGCCTGTCCGGGAATTCGATAGGTGTAGCGTTCGATTTCGTTTTGCGCCCAGCTTTCGCCGATCACGACGTCTTCCATGATCAGTCGCTTGGCATCCTCCGGGGTAATCAAACCGAGGTTGAGCATGGGATCCAGGAACATGCGGGCGGCGCGCATCAGTCGATATTGCAGGCTGATCAACTGGCCGTCCAGCGGCATGTAAGGTTTGGTGATCGCTTCCGCGTACAGGCCCCAGCCCTCGACATTGGCGCTGTTGAAAGAGAACAGGCCACGCGCCATCGATACGCCGGCCTCGATCATGCTCGAAAACTGCATCTCGTGGCCTGGCCGGGCTTCGTGGGCGGTCAGTGTCCAGGCGCCGGCCTCGTAAGTGTCGTCCGTCTGCGGCCAGCTTCCATCCTCGTTCTGCACGATTTGTGGAATGACGAAAAAGGGATATTCGCCGGTGTTACCGATCAGTCGCGGTACATCGAGATGCGGCGCCGGTTGCCGTGCGGTCTCCGCCGCGGTCGCGATTCGAATACCGGCATCGCGCTCCGGGAGACTGATCAGCTTTTCGGCGACAATGATTTTTTCGATGTCCTCGAGTACCCCGTGATAATGGTCGAGTAACTTGTCGCCGTCGATTGCGCCATCGATTTTGAGTTGTCGAATAACGTCACGATAATTGTCAGATTCGTAACCTTTTTCGCGGGCAACCAGGGCAGCAATGACATCCATCTCGTTACGGATATCCATGTAACCCTGGGTAGCGGTCTGGATGAGCTGCTCCGGTGAATCGTCGACGCCCCAGTTCTTGAGGGCATCCGCATACAGCGGCGGCGGCAGACGATAGTCTTCACGGCTTTTCGGCAGGATTTCCTCGCTGACCCATGCGGAATATTCCTTCAACTGTGCAGCAAGGATGTCATAGCTTTCCCGCCATCCCTCGAGGGCACTGTCGGCCAGTAATTCCTCGATGCCGTTGATAAACGTCGTACTGCGTTCGATATCCTGTTCGACCTCGCCGCGAAACGGCCCATTGAGACCTGCAACGCCCAGGCGTTCGCGAGTGCGATCCCTGGCGAGGTCGACGATTGGTTGGTAACCCTCTTCGACACCGGCATAACGCTTCATCCGAACGATCGCTGCGGGGTAGCGATCCGGCGAGACCTGGGGATCGATCAGTGCGCGAATGCCGGAGAAGACTGTCTGGCTGACATTGTGATACGGCAACAGGTACTGGTGGTTGAGCCGGGTGGTTTCCATGTTGTCCTCGACCGCCTCGATCAGGATGCCGAGATCCTGGCGCACTGCCGGATGGGTTTCCTCGGCGAGCCTGATGTTGAGGTCGGCAAGTACCCGTTCGGCATCCTCGAGTTCGCGCTCAAAGATCCCTTCGCGAAGATCCAGGATTTCCTCGTCATAGCCGTCGACGCCGATACTGCCGGCTGCCTCCGGGTTGTACTTTGCCACTGATTCCAGCACGACCTGGGCATGTTCGTTGCTCCTTGCGACCCAGTCTTGCTGCGCTTCGCCTGCAACGGGGAACGCCACTAGTGCAGTTGCAAGCCATATGCCTGGTTTTGGTTTCATTCGATAACTCCGGATTGGTGCGGTATCAGCCGCCGGTCAGTTTTTCAATGGCAGATAAATGCCGATTCTTTTCTTTGTCACTTAGAAAGCTTGCTGCAAACGAGTTCCTTGCCAGCGTGATGATCTGGTCGTTGCTTAACCCCAGCGCTCGTTGCGCCTGCCGGAAATTTTCGCCGATGTAACCGCCGAAGTAGGCAGGATCGTCCGAATTTATGGTGACGCAGAGTCCGGCGTCGAGCAACTTCGCCAGGTTGTGCTGTTCCAGCTTGTCGAACACCCGCAGCTTGACATTCGACAGCGGGCATACCGTCAATGGCGTCTGCTCGGCGGCGAGACGTTTCACGAGCGGCGCGTCCTCGAGACTGCGCACGCCATGGTCGATGCGCTGTACCTTCAGCAGGTCGAGCGCCTCGCGGATGTATTCCGGCGGCCCTTCTTCGCCGGCGTGGGCGACGGTGAGAAAACCCTCCTCGCGAGCCTTGTCGAATACGCTGACAAACTTGGACGGCGGATGGCCGAGCTCGGAGGAATCCAGGCCGACGGCGCGAATGCGCTTTTTGTATGGCAGTGCCTGCTGCAAAGTAGCCATGGCGTCGTCCGCACTCAGGTGTCTCAGGAAACACATGATCAATTCGTGCGTGATGCCGAGCCTGGCTTCGCCGTCGAGCAAGGCACGGGAGATGCCGCCGACGACGGTATCGAACTCGATCTTGCGCTCGGTGTGGGTTTGCGGGTCGAAGAAAATCTCGACGTGACGAACATTGTCCGCAGCCGCGCGTTCCAGGTACGCGTAAGTCAGGTCGTAAAAGTCCTGTTCCGTCTGCAGGACCTGTGCGCCGGCATAGTAGATATCCAAAAATGACTGCAGGTCGGTGAATTGGTAGGCACTGCGAATTTCGTCGACGCTGGAAAACGGGATATCGACGCTGTTTTTCTTCGCGAGTCGCATCATCAACTCCGGCTCGAGCGTGCCCTCGATATGCAGATGAAGTTCTGCTTTCGGTATCTGTTGGATAAGTGTCGCGGTATCCATGGTGTCAACGATCAGGCAAAGCGCAAGCTGCCATTGTTTGGCGCGACTTCCATCGACTTGATGACATTCGTTTGGTAGTTGCGTGACTCGACGTCGCTGACCGTAATGAAATCCGCGTGTGCATCCTGCGGCGTCAGCGTGAGGCGGATGTAGCCGCGATATCGGCTTTCCGCCCACACGACCTCGCGGTTGTGACGGGTTGCGAGCTCGTCCCAGCGAACGGTGGCATCCATCCCCAGGTTGAGCAGGAAGCGCGGCGAGGAAATGCCGGTGGTGGCAAGTTCGACGCCCATCGGCATGCCGGCGGCGTCGTACAGCTCGTTGGCAAAGTATCCGTGAGAGTCGCCGGACAACACGATCAGGTCCGTCGCGCCAGCCTCCCGGGCGAGGGCGTAAAACCGCTCGCGAGCGGCCGGGTAGCCGTCCCAGCTATCCAGATCGCCTGGCAGGTCCAGTTCTCCGAGCCTCCTCAGGCCGTCCAGCGTGCGCCGGTCGAGCGTGCCGAGCTGGCCACGCAGGTTATCGAAAAACGGTTCGTCGAGGCGCGGCGAGGTGCGTCGCCCCATGACGGTCTGGTTGCCGACAAGCCGCCACGGGCGCCGCGCCGCAACCGATTCGGCGAGTTCGGATCGCACGAATTGCTGCATGTCCGCCGACAGTATGCTGCGCTGCGGAGCACCGATGACGGTGTCATAGAAACTCCGGGCGTCGTCGGCCGATGCAAAATCTTCGAGGCGGCCTGCCCAGGTGATCTGTTCCGTCCTGCCGGTGTGCCGGGTTTCGAGCGTCACCAGGCTCGCCAGGTCGCCGAACCGGTAATGCCGCCAGTAGCGTTCCGGCGCCGCGCTCGCGGCGGGATCGCGAACCGGCATCCACTCGTACCACGCCTGCAACGATGCGGCACGCCGCGCGAACCAGTCACCGTCCGTCGGTTGATGATTCTCGGCGCCCCGCATCCACGGGTTGTTGGCCGACTCGTGGTCGTCCCAGACGGCGATCAACGGGTGGCGGGCGTGCATCGCCCTGGATTGCGGATCGGCTTTGTATTGTGCATGGCGGATGCGGTAATCCTCGAGCGATACGATTTCATGACCGGGTTGGTGATTGCGGCCGATGCGCCGGCCGGTTGCACCGCCGTAGCCACCCCGGGCTCGATGCTCGTAGATGTAATCGCCGAGATGCACAACGAAGTCCACCGCATCGTCGTTGGCGATGACTTCGTAGGCATTGAAAAAACCGAACGCATAGTTCGAGCAGCTTGCGACGGCGAAGCCGAGACGCTCGAGATGCGTGTCCGGCAGGGTTTTGCTACGGCCGACCGGGGAGTGCCGGTCTCCGACGACGAACTGGTAGTAGTAATCGGTTCCGGGTTCGAGGCCGGTAAGCCACTTCTTGACCGTGTAGTCGCGCTCGGCCGAGGTTTGCACCTGGCCATGCGCAACGATATTGACCATGGCGGCATCTCTCGCCACATACCAGTCGACCGCCACCGCTTCGCGCACGCCGCTGATTCGGGTCCAGATGACGACACTCGTCGCATCGGGGTCGCCGCTGGCGACGCCGTGCGCGAACGTTTCTCCGCCGGTGCGGTTGCCGAACAGCGTGCTGCTGCAGGCCGACGGCAACAACAGCGTCGACGAGACACCGAGCAGTGCATCGCGTCTTGTGATCTTGTGCGTCAAACCTCGTTCCCGAAGCGCGCCAGTGCGAAAGTCGCTTGCAGCGTTTGGTTGCCGAGCACCTGCGCCGCCACCATTTCACCGAGGGCCGGGCCGTGTTTGAAGCCGTGCCCCGAGCCGCCGCCGAGCAACCAGGCGTTTGCGGCTTCGGGGTGACGGTCGGCAATGAAATCGCCATCCGGGGTATTGGTGTACTGGCAAACGCGCGACTCGATCAGCGGTGCGCCGGCAAGGCCGGGAAAGCGATAGGCGAGGTATTCGGCGGCTGCACGGATGCCCGACGCCGAAACGGTACGTTCCGTACTGGACGGGTCGTGCTCGGGTCCGTGAGCATCGTCGGCAAGCTTGAAGCCACGCTGTTCACCGCCGGGGATCCCGTACCATACCTCTTCCCCGATGTCGGTCCAGGTCGGCATCGCACCGGCATCGAAGCGCGTGTCACCGGCCGGTGTGCCGAAATAAAACATCTCCTGGCGCGTGATTCTCAGGTGTGGTCCAAGAACGTCGGGGAACATCGACTTGAGCCACGGGCCGCAGGCGAACACGTACTGGTCGGCGGCAAGCGTCGTTCCGTCCGATAGCGCGATCGCTGCCATTCGCCCGCCGGATATCGAACCGGGCTTGACGTATGCGGTGCGGTAGTCACCGCCTTCGTCGACAAAGGCATCGACTACCGCCTGGCAGGCGCGCCGCGCCAGCAGGTAGCCGGCGGTCGGCTCGTACACGGCGCTGACGATACCGCTCATGTTTATCTGTGGATAGCGCTTCTCCAGCGCGTCGCGATCCAGGATTTCGTGTGGCACACCGGCACTGCTCAACAGGTAACCTTCGCCGTCGAGATTGATCGGCGAATCTGCGCGATGCATGTGCAAGACACCACTGATATGCAGCAGGGGCCGGTTCCACTGCTCGCTGACCTCGTGCCACAGCTCGAGCGAGCGCTTGACCATCTCGACGTAAATCGCCTTGTTATAAGAGTGCCGGATGACCCGGCTTTCGCCACCGGAGCTCGAGCGCGAATTGCCCGGACCCCAGGCGTCCAGCAAGGTAACGTTGGCACCGCCGCGCAGCAGGTGCAGGGCCGTCCAGCCGCCGAACGCCCCGGCGCCGATGACCGCGACGTGGCCGGCCTCGGCATTCGCCCGCTGCCAGCCGACGCCGGCCAGCGATGCGGCCATCATGGAGCCCAGGAATGTGCGTCGCCTTATGCTCATTGCGTGTCCTTCTCGACCGTCGCCGCGGCGGTTACGCTGTCTGCGGTTTCCTCGCCGAAGAATCGCATGGCCAGTGTCATGCTGACAAACAGAATTGCGATGGCAACGAACACGACGTAAGGCGTCTGGTAAACGCCGGCCATCCAGTAGGCGAGCAGGGTGACGGCGCCGGTCAACAGGGCATAGGCGCCTTGCGTGGTCACGTGACTCAGGTGATTGCAGTCGGCGCCGACCGATGCGAGTACCGTCGTGTCGGAAATGGGCGAGGCGTGATCGCCCATCAGCCCGCCGCTCAGCACGGCGGCGATCGTCAGGTACATCGACGCACCGAGTTCGTATCCCACCGGCACCGCGATCGCCATCAGGATGGCGAAAGTACCGTAGGACGAACCGGTGGACAGCGAGGTCAGGGCGCCCAGGACGAATACGATCATCGGAAAATACGCCGGCGCGACCGAGTCACTGATCACCGAGGCCAGGTAATCGGCGGTTCGCAGGTCGCTGGTTACCGAGTTCAGCGACCAGGCGAGCACCAGGATGATCGAGATATAAACGAGCTTCTCGGAGCCCTTGATGAAGATGTCGAGCGACTCGCTGTACGATACCGACTTGTGACGTTTCATCATGATCGCGCAGGTCATCGATGCCGTCAGGTAGGAAATCGCGAGTGTCGAGCGGATATGCACGCCGGTCACGCCGTCGTGCAGCCAGTGCCAGGTAATCAGGCTGCCGACCAGAACCAGCATGACACCGAGCGGCCAGAGAAAGATGCCCAGCCGATCGTCACGGTTTGTTTGCGCCTGGTCCGCTGCGCTCACTGCACCCGAAACCTGCTGCTTGTCGAGATCGGCAAGGTATTGTTTCTGTACCCGCAGCATCGGCCCGTAGTCGCGGCGCGTCCAGATGACGATCGGCACCGTCAGCAATGCGAGAAAGGCATAGAACTGGTAAGGGAATACGTTGAGCAATACCGAAAAAGCGTTTTCCGTGAGCCCGATGTCCTCGTAGGCTGATTCGATCAGCGACATGATGTACGCACCCCAGCCGATAAACGGAATCAGGATGCTGATCGGCGATGCCGTGGTGTCCAGGATGTAGGCGAGTTTTTCGCGGCAAAGCCTGAACTGGTCAAAAACGGATCGGTACAGCGGACCGATAATCAGGGCATTGCCGGAGTCGGTGAAGAATATTGCCAGTCCCGACAGCCATGCCAGTAATTGCGCCCTGGCGCCGGAGGAAATGACGCGCGTCATCATGCCGGCAAACGCGCGGGCGCCGCCGGATTTTTCGAGCAGGTTGACGAAGCCGCCGATGATCATGATCGCCAGGATGACCTGTACCTGGGTGCCTGCCGCGATTTCTTTCAGGACCTGGTTCTCCACCGCGTTGAGGAGCGCGGCGAACGGGTTGTAATCGGTGATGATCAGTGAGCCGCTGACGATACCGATGATCAGCGCCAGGATGACGTTGCGGCTGTAAATGGCAACGAATATCGTAAGCAACGGCGGGACGACCGAAAGGAAACCGTAATCTTGCATGTGGACGGTGATTGTTATTGCCCGGAGAACCCGGGGCAGCATAGCATGTAGCCGTAAGACTCACCGGGCAGGCGCATGAATGACGTATTCAGGGATTTGAAACGCTACCCTTACTGGTGGGAGGCGGTACCGCGACCCGAGGAAACCCTGGTGCCGCTGCCGCGGCAGGTCGATGCCCTGATCGTCGGCGGCGGTTTCAGCGGCTTGTGCGCCGCGCGGGTACTGGCAAAAGCTGGCAAGTCGGTACTGGTATGCGAGGGTAACTTCACCGGCTTCGGCGCGAGCACCCGCAATGGCGGCATGCTCGGCCCCAGTTTTCACAGGCTCGGCGTCAAGGGGCTGAACGCGCGCTACGGCGTCGAGCGCACCAATGCGATTCTCAAGCAGAGCATCGATTTCGTCGATTTCGTCAGGGACTTGACCGAGTCCGAAGGTATTCACTGCGATTTCAGGCAAAGCGGACGTTTTCGCTGTGCGGCGACAGCGTCGCATTACGATGAACTCGAGCGGGAAGTCGAGATACAGGTAAAGACCACCGGCATCGAGGCCGAGATGCTGCCGAAGTCGAGGGTGCGCGAGGAAATCGGCAGCGACCGCTTCCATGGTGGTGTGCGCTATCCGATCGACGGCGGCCTGCACCCGGCCAAGTACCACGACGGCCTGTTGCGCGTGGTGACCGGGGCGGGCGCCGTTTTCGCGCCGCAAACCGCGGTCGTGGGCATCGAACCGACCGCGGATCGGTTTCGCGTAAATACCAAACGCGGCAATGTCGTCGCCCGCCAGGTTGCCATCTGCACCAACGGCTACACCGGTGATGCGCTGCCCTGGTTCCGGCGTCGCCTGTTGCCCATACGCAGTGCGATGATTGCCACGGAGCCGCTCGATCCGGCAATCATGGACAAGCTCATGCCGACTCGCCGCATGTACGGCGACAGCCGGCGCGTGTTTGCCTATTACCGGCCATCGCCCGACGGCGAGCGCATCCTGTTCGGCGGTCGCGCCGCAGGACCCGGTGACCGGCCGGACAAGAATGCGCATGACCTGCGCAAAATGCTGCTCGATGTTTTTCCCGAACTGCACGACACCCGGATTACCCACAGCTGGTCCGGGTTCGTTGCCTACACCTTCGACCACACGCCGCATCTCGGCAATCACGACGGTCTGTATTACGCCATGGGCTATTGCGGTTCCGGCGTGGCGCGTGCGAGTTTTTTCGGTACCAAGCTGGCGCACAAGATGCTCGGCAACGAGGACGAGGGTAAGACGGCGTTCGACGATTTGCCTTTCGAAACCAAGTTCCTGTACACCGGACGTCCCTGGTTCCTGCCGGCGCTGGTACGCTGGCATCGTTTCGTCGACAAGCTCGGTCTCTGATCGCTTTCGGTGCCGCTCCAAGAGTTTTTGATTGTTGGCAGTCGCGGGGGGGGCGGGGGCCACCCCGGAAAGGGGGTGGGGTGGGGGGGGGGGGGTGGGGACGCCGGGGACAAAACAGAGTGGGGTGTTGTGGGGGGGGGG
>JAWWCT010000018.1:0-53771 GCA_033720315.1 Woeseiaceae bacterium
CGTGGAAACCGGTAACACTCAGGCAGTTCTTGACGGCGCGCTCGACCCGTTTATCGAAGCGAGCCTCAAACAGGGACTTTAAGTGAGCAAAGACAAGCCACAGCAAGAAGAACATGAACTGATCGCGGAGCGCCGCCGCAAACTTGCCAGCCTGCGTGAGTCGGGAAACGCGTATCCGAATGACTTTCGCCGCAATGCCCTCGCAGAGGAGTTATTGCAGAGTTACGGTAAGCATTCCGATGCGCATTTACAGGAAGAAGCCGTTCACGTCAGCGTCGCCGGCCGCATGATGGCCAAGCGCGTCATGGGCAAGGCCAGCTTCATCAAGTTGCAGGACCGCACCGGCCAGATCCAGGTGCGGCTGGAGCGCGACCGCCTGCCGGAAGGCGTGTACCAGCAGTTCAAGAAGTGGGACGTCGGCGATATTCTCGGCGCCTCCGGCACGCTGTTCAGGACCAAAACCGGCGAATTAACCGTGATGGCCGATGAATTGCGCATGCTGACCAAGTCTCTGCGACCGTTACCCGAGAAGTTTCACGGGCTCGCCGATCAGGAGATGCGTTACCGGCAACGCTACATCGACCTGATCATGAACGAGGAGACTCGTGAGGTTTTCAAAAAGCGATCGCAGATCATCGCCTACATCCGCTCGTTTCTCGAATCACAGGATTACCTCGAAGTGGAAACGCCGATGATGCAGACGACGCCCGGCGGTGCCATCGCGCGACCTTTCAAGACCCACCACAACGCGCTGGACATGACCCTGTATCTGCGTGTCGCACCGGAGTTGAACCTGAAGCGGCTAACCGTCGGCGGCTTCGAGCGCGTCTACGAAATCAACAGGAATTTTCGCAACGAGGGCGTCTCCACGCAGCACAATCCTGAATTCACTATGCTCGAGTTGTATCGTGCCTACGCCGATTACCAGGACCTGATGGTCATGGTCGAAGCCTTGCTCAAGGGTTTGGCCGAGGCGGTAACCGGCGACACGACGGTGACCTACCAGGGTGAGGAAATCGATTTCGGCAAACCCTTCGAACGTGTCGTACTGGAAGACGCGCTTGTGAAATACAACCAGGACCTGGACCGGTCCCGACTGCGCGACAGGGATTACCTGGTAAAGGTCGCAGACAAGCTGGGTATCGGTGTCGAGCCGGGTTACCAGGCCGGCAAGTTGCAGTTCGAAATTTTCGAAAAAACCTGCGAGGACAAGCTGCGGCACCCGACCTATGTGTATCGCTATCCCACTGAAGTTTCGCCGCTGTCACGCAAGAACGACGATGACCCGTTTGTCACCGATCGCTTCGAGTTGTACGTCGCCGGCAGGGAAATAGCCAACGGCTTTTCCGAACTCAATGATCCGGAGGACCAGGTCGAACGTTTCCAGGCGCAGGCGGAAAATCGCCGCGCCGGTGACGACGAGGCGCTGGTTTACGACGCGGATTACATCCGCGCGCTCGAATACGGATTGCCGCCCTCCGCGGGCCTCGGTGTCGGCATCGACCGGCTGGTCATGTTACTGACAGATTCGCCGTCCATTCGCGATGTGCTGCTGTTCCCGCACATGCGCCCCGAGGTGATCGACTAGCGATCCGCGAGATGGTGGCTTGCCGATCGAGGCAACGCCGTCCTGGCTGCAGGCTTTATTCGTCGGCGGCGATCTTGACCATGATGTGTGCGTAGTCGGTGTCGCCCCACATCACGTACACCGGATCGTTCGGATCTCTCGATAAACCCTCGAGTGCGGCACGATTGGGCACCGTGATCATCAGGTGCGGTCCCTCCTTGACATGGTCGTGCGCTTTTGTCGGATCTGCCGCATAAGGATCGCTGTTGCTGACGCCTAACGCCGTGCCTTCGCCCGCTAGCATGTAGGACACGCTTAATTTGTCAGGGCTGTAGTCCTGCTTGTTCAGCATGGCACTGATGAGGTTGTCCCAGGTATCCTCGTTACACATCGGGCCGATAATCTCTTGCTGTGGATAGCAGGTATAGCCGTTGCTGCCCTTGCGAAGCACGGTACCGTCCGGCGACTTGATGGTCGCATTGGCGGTGACGCTTGCCGGACCTGCGCTTTCTGCGCTGGCGATCATCGCCGCCTTGTCGTCGGCCTGGCCGAGGCCGTAAACGAAGATGCCGAGCGCCAGGCTTGCGCCTGCCAGAATCTTTTTCATCGTGTTCTCCGGATCTTTTCTTTTACGTACGGTAAGGATAATGCGTACGCTGTAAGTATAGTCGACCGGAAAGGTTTTGCCGGGTCCGAGCGTTGCGTGGTTTTAATGAGTTATTTCAATGGGATAGCTGACACATCACGGAAACGCAAGGATTTGCCGTGCAGCGCTACCGGGGTCACCGCAAGCAGCTCGGGACGCTGCACGTTGACCACCGTGGCGACCTCGCGCTCGTCGTCGCACAAGCGGTCGCCAATCGCTACGTCGCCGGCATCGCAGCGATACCGCGCGAGGCGACGCTTGCTCTCGCCCCGGTGTTCGGTTCGCGCCACGACTTCCTGGCCGGTGTAACAACCCTTTTCGAAACTGATTGCGCCGATTTGATCGAGGTTCAACATATGCGGTGTGTACTTTTCGCTATTCTCCGCATTGATTTCAACGTGGCCTGCACGAATCCTGAGTGCGGCATGTTCGGCATCGGACAGGCTGTGCTCGAAAGAGATACCGGCTTTCTCGAAGGCATCCCGGTTGCCGAAGATCTCGACATAGCGATCCGCGACGGACACGTCGACGGCGATCAGGCCGGCCGCCGCGCAAGCAGAATTTGCAGCCGGCAACAGGCCCACCCGTTCGAGTTCGGCCAACGCTTCGTTCGAACTGACGGCTGCCGAGGTCCAGTTCGCGTTCGCTGCTGCAATGTTCACGTCGGCGCGCAAGCGGTACATGGCCAGCCGTTGCATGATGACATCGGCGAGGGAGGGTGACACCGCCAGCCCGATCGCATCGCCAAGCCTGAGCAGACGTATAGTGGCGATGACCCGGCCTTTGGCATTGCACCAGGCCGCCGGCAGACTGATCGCCTCCGCCAGGCGGGCGACGTCCTGCGTGAGCTGGCCCTGCAGAAATTCCTCTGCGTCGTTGCCGCTGATTTCTATCAATTGGTACAACATGGCATCCCGGCTGTCGCGCGAAGCCTGTAACGAACGACGCACTCTGGCATACTTTGCGAATGACCGAAGATACCAGCAAAACGCCGTCAGGCAACGACCCGCAAAGCGAATCCGAACCGCAAACTGCGCCCGTGGAAAGCCGGCAAAAAGCGGACCGGCCGAAAGAAATCGGCGGCCGGGGCGGTCTTGATCCCACACGCTATGGAGATTGGGAAAAAGACGGTCGCTGCATCGATTTCTGAGGACGAGTGCCGAATACGCAAATGGAAAAGACTGAAAGGCCGCTGTCACCGCATCTGACGATCTACCGGTGGCCGATAACCATGACGCTGTCGATCCTGCACCGGGCAACCGGCGTTGCCTTGTCGGTCGGGCTTATCGCGCTGGTGGTGTGGCTGGAGTCGATCGCCTCCGGCAGGGACGCTTACGCCGGCGTCATGCAGTGGTTCGGCACGACCCTCGGCAAACTGCTGTTACTGGGCTGGACTGCCGCGTTTTTCTTTCACCTGGCCAACGGAGTCCGGCACCTGTTCTGGGATGTCGGGCTGGGATTCGAACCGCGCCAGGCCACCGCATCGGCCTGGCTGGTGGTGGTCGCGACCCTGCTCCTGACCGCCGGCTACTGGGTTTTGATCTGATCTCATGAGTCTGCGTTCTCCACTGGGTAAGGTGCTGGGTTCGGGATCCGCGAAGGACGGAACCGAACACTGGTGGCAACAGCGGGTCACCGCGGTCGCCCTGCTGTTGCTCGGTGGCTGGTTTCTTTATGCGTTTGCCGGTCTCGAGAATTTCACGCACACCGCGGTTTCCGATTGGGCCGGTCGGCCATTCAACAGTGTCATGCTGTTATTGCTCAGCGTGACCCTCGCCTGGCACTCCGCGCTGGGCGTACAGGTGGTCCTCGAGGATTATGTCCATGCGCCGTTTATCAAGGTGCTGGCTTTGATCGCGAATCGTTTCGTGCACGTGTTTCTCGCCATCGTCGCAATCATTTCCATACTCGGCGTTGCGCTGCGGGGCGCAACGTGAGCGACTACGAGTTCATCGACCACAGTTATGACGTGGTCGTGGTGGGCGCCGGCGGCGCCGGGCTTCGAGCGACCTTCGGGCTGGCCGAGGCCGGATTCACCACGGCCTGTCTCACCAAGGTATTTCCGACACGCAGCCACACGGTGGCGGCGCAAGGTGGCATCAGTGCGGCACTCGGCAATATGGGTGACGACGATTGGCGCTGGCATATGTATGACACGGTCAAGGGCTCCGACTGGCTCGGTGACCAGGACGCCATCGAGTACATGTGCAAGGAAGCGCCCGACGCGGTCATCGAGCTCGAGCATTACGGGGTGCCGTTCTCGCGCACCGAGGACGGGCGCATCTATCAGCGACCGTTTGGCGGCATGACCACGAATTTCGGCGATGGTACTGCGCATCGCACCTGCGCCGCGGCCGACCGCACCGGTCATGCCATGCTGCATACGCTTTACCAGCAGTCGTTGAAACACGATGCCGAGTTTTACATCGAGTTTTTCGCGATCGACCTGATGATGGAAGACGGCGCCTGCCGTGGCGTCGTCGCGATCGACCTGGCCAGCGGCCGGCTGCATCGCTTTCGGTCACACCAGGTCATCCTGGCCACCGGCGGCTACGGCCGCAGCTATTTTTCCTGTACCTCCGCGCACACCTGCACCGGC
Source organism: Woeseiaceae bacterium (assembly GCA_033720315.1). Classification (GTDB taxonomy): domain Bacteria; phylum Pseudomonadota; class Gammaproteobacteria; order Steroidobacterales; family Woeseiaceae; genus SZUA-117. Next base: position 4,813 of record JAWWCT010000018.1, read on the forward strand.
GACGGCAACGCAATGGCCTTGCGCGCCGGGTTGCCGCTGCAGGACATGGAATTCGTGCAGTTTCATCCGACCGGCATCTATGGTGCCGGCATGCTGATCACGGAGGGCGCGCGCGGTGAGGGCGGCTACCTGACCAATTCGGACGGCGAGCGCTTCATGGAACGCTACGCACCGAACGCAAAGGACCTTGCGTCGCGTGATGTCGTCAGCCGTTCCATGACCATCGAGATCCGCGAAGGCCGCGGCGTCGGCCCGGATAAGGATCATATTCTGCTGCACCTGGAGCATCTCGGCGAGGAAATCGCCAAGGAACGCCTGCCCGGCATCGCCGAATCGGCGCGCATCTTTGCCGGTGTCGACGTGACCAAGGCACCGATACCGGTGCTGCCGACGGTGCACTACAACATGGGCGGCATTCCAACCAACTTCCACGGCCAGGTGATCACGACCCGGAACGGCGGCGGCGAGTCCGTCGTGAGCGGATTGATGGCGGTCGGCGAAGCGGCCTGTGTTTCGGTGCACGGCGCCAACCGGCTCGGTTCAAACTCGCTGCTCGACCTGGTCGTCTTCGGACGCGCAGCGGCTCACTACTGTGCGGATACGATGACGCCGAGTGCGCGACATGCGCCGCTGGCCGGGGATGCGGGACAGAACAGTGTCGCCCGGGTCGACAGGTTGCGCAATGCAAACGGCAGTCGTCGCACGGCGGACATTCGCCTCGAAATGCAACGCATCATGCAGAATCATGCGGCGGTGTTTCGCACCGGCGAGTCGCTCGACGAAGGCGCGGAACTGCTGCAGCGTACCTACGCGAGTTTTGCAGACGTCAACGTGTCCGACCGGTCACTGATATGGAACACGGACCTCATTGAAACGATCGAACTCGAGAACCTGCTGCAAAACGCCATTGCTACCATCGAATCGGCGAGGAACCGTCGCGAAAGCCGCGGCGCGCATGCGCGAGAGGACTATCCCGATCGCGATGACGACAACTGGATGAAGCACACGCTGGCGTGGCTCGACGACGGTGGCCAGGTGGCGTTCGACTACCGGCCGGTGCACCAGGAGACGATGACGGACGAGGTAGAGGCGATCCCGCCAAAGGCCAGGGTGTACTGATGGCAGAATTTCGACTCCCCCGCAACTCGAGAATCCGCAAAGGGCAACACTTCCCGGCGGCCGACAGTGCAACGAATGTACGTCGCTTCGCGGTGTATCGCTTCGACCCCGGCAGCGGAGAAAACCCGCGCATGGACACCTACGATGTGGACATGGACGACTGCGGCCCGATGGTGCTCGACGCGCTGATCAAGATCAAAAACGATATCGATGCGACGCTCACCTTCCGCCGCTCTTGCCGTGAAGGCATCTGCGGTTCCTGCGCCATGAACATCGACGGCCGCAATACGCTGGCCTGTACCATCGCCACGGACAGCATCGGCGGCGACGTCAAGGTTTATCCCCTGCCGCACATGCCGATCGTCAAGGACCTGGTGCCGGACCTGACCAATTTCTATGCGCAGTATGCGTCGATCACGCCCTGGCTCAAGGCGCGCACCCCGCCGCCGCCGGACCGTGAACGACTGCAGTCCAAGTCGGACCAGGAAAAGATCGATGAGCCGGCCGCCTGCATACTCTGCGCCTGTTGCTCGACGGCCTGTCCGAGTTACTGGTGGAACAGCGACCGGTTTCTCGGGCCGGCGGCCATACTGGCGGCTTATCGCTGGCTGGTCGACAGCCGCGACGAAGCAAAGGGCGAGCGTCTCGATCATCTGGAGGATCCCTTCAGGCTCTATCGCTGCCACACCATCATGAATTGCACCAATGCCTGCCCCAAGGGCCTGAACCCGGCGCGCGCGATTGCCGAGACCAAGAAAATGCTCGCCGAGCGGCGCCACTGACGACATGTCAGTCAGTCATAGTCTGGGTGCTTCGTGGGAGCGGCTTTGTGTACATGGATGTAATTATGTCGCGACAAAATCGCCAGGAGCGATTTTGGACAACGCCGGAGGCGTTGGCCCGAAGGGCCGAGGGCAGGATGCCCGAGTCAACGACAGGATGTCCGAGAGCGACGAGCCGCGATATTAGCCAGTGAAGGAAGCACGGTTACGCTGGCAATGCCGTCGTGGCATGCGTGAACTCGACGTACTGCTCGAGAGCTTTCTGCACCAGGGTTATCCGCAGGCGGACGACGGGCAAAAGCAGGCATTTCGCGAACTTCTGTCGCTTTCCGATCCGGAGCTGGTCGGCTATCTGTTGCACGGCCGAAAGCCACGGGACTCTGCGATTGCCGCCATCGTCGAGAAAATTCGAGAGCGTCCTCAGACCTGATCCGATGCTGCGGGCCCTGGTCTTTGCCTGGGGCGTGGTCGCTGCGTCGGCGGGTGCCGTGATCCTGCTGCGACTGCCGATTGCGTCCTACCTGAAACCCGGGCTTGCGCTTCTGTGGCTGCTCGAGTGCGCTCGCGAGCTGTGGGCCCTTCGCCGTGGCGGCCGGCGCCTGTGCGAATTGCGGCTGGCCGCGGGCGGCGAGGTCAGCGGAATCTCCCCGCGGGGCGATGTCCTGCCGCTCGAGCTGCTGCCGGGAAGTATGCTGCTGCGCAGGCTGGGCTGGCTCAGGCTTCGCTTCGCCGACGGCCTCACGCACGGCGAGCTGTTCACCGGCGATGCGCGCCAGGACCCGGAATGGCATCGCTTGCAACTCATCTGGCGTCAGCGCGCGGCAGCTTTTGGTCGGCAGCAGCGAAGCTGATACCATTTGCCGCCTTTCTGGTCGGGTGGTTGCCGAATTCAGCTTGTGCTCCGGTCCCGAATGGCGTCTCTTAGAAGCAACGGACATAAGTCACACAACGGGCAAGATATTCCATGATCCATGCAGAGACAGGCGAACTTTCCGGTATTCGCCCGGTCTACCGGGGAGTCGGTTGGCTGAGCCGCTCGCGGAGTGAGATCCTGCGGTATGGCGACTGAGTCCACCGATGCCCAGTTGGTCCGCAGGGTCCAAAAGGGCGAAAAAGGTGCGTTCGATCTGTTGGTGGTCAAGTACCAGCACAAGATCGTCAATCTGGTGATGCGCTATGTGCGAGACCCCGACCAGGCCCTGGACATTACCCAGGAGGCTTTTCTCAAGGCCTACAGGGCGTTGCCGCGATTTCGCGGTGACAGCGCTTTTTATACCTGGCTTTACCGGATCGCCGTGAACACCGCAAAGAATCACCTGGCCGCACTTCGTCGCCGGCCGATGGATGTCGAGCTGGACCTGCAGGACCCGGACCAGTTCGACCTGCACGCCAAGCTCAAGGAGACCGACACGCCCGAGGGCGTGACCCTGAGCAGGGAGCTGCATGACACGGTGGAGCGGGCGATCGAAGGGCTGCCTGACGACTTGCGAACGGCCATCATCCTGCGCGAACTCGACGGCATGAGCTACGAGGAAATCGCCCAGACGATGGATTGTCCGGTCGGCACGGTGCGCTCGCGCATATTTCGTGCGCGGGACGCGATCGCCAAGAAGATTGGCGCATTGATTGATTAACGACTCCGGAGATTGCCGGGTAAGAACTTGGCGCTTCGGCGGATGATGAGTAGAGTACGGGCGAAAAGCCCGGTGCGGGGAGTTATGAACGACGCGTTAAAGATGCAGATTTCGGCGTTTATCGACGGCGAACTGCCTGACAATGAATCCGAGCTGTTGCTGCGGCGACTGAGCCAGGATGCCGAGATGCGACAGCAGGTGTCTCAGTACCTGGACATTGGTCGCATCATGCGGCGCGAACACGAGATCCCGGGCATCGATCAGTTGCGCGGTCGCATCGGTGCGGTGCTGGGCGAGGTGGCGGAGCCGGCGGCTGACGAACGGCCGGTGGTCGGTTCGGCGCTGATGACGCCGACCGCCGGCGTGGCCATTGCAGCCACGGTTGCGGCGCTGGCGCTGGTCGGGCTGAGCCAACTGGGAGCACCAAGCGATCCGGTATTGCAGCGCGCGGTCGCCATCGACGACGGGCCGGCGAGCTACACCGAGCCTGCTATCGAGCAGGTGCTGGCCGAGCAGCCGAGCGAAAGGTTGCTGCAATATCACGCGCGACACGGCGATACGCTGCCGGGACTGGGTCCGAACGGTGTTCGTACCCGGGTCATTTCGCTGGAGAGCAGCGAGCTGGTCGAGGTGGATCCGCATCCACATCTCGTTTCGGGCAATGCCGAAGCGGAACCCGAACAAGAACCCGGCCAAGACACGCCGTAAACGATCGAATTCATGAAACGCACTTTCCCGAGTCGCAGTGAATTAACGATGCTGTCGGCAGCTATCACGCTGCTCGGCCTAAGTGTGAATGCGAGCGCGCAGTCGAGTCCGGACGAGTTGCTCGATCGAATGAATGACGTTGTTAACACGATCGATTTCGAGGGTACCGTTTTCCGCCGCGAAAACGGTGAATCCGAGGCACTCAGGATCGTGCGCAAGATCATCGACGGGGTTATCAACGAAAGGCTGGTATCGCAAGAAGGTAATGGCCTGGAAATCATTCGCATCGGCAACGAGGTTCACTGCATCTTGCCGGACAAGCAAACGGTACTGATCGAGGAATGGGCCAATCAAAGTACCTTGTTTTCCTCGCTGCCGTCGAGCGAAATTCGTTACGGTGCCCAGTACGACGTCGCGATCATTCGCGAGGACCGCGTTGCCGGGCGGCGCGCAATCATGCTCGCGATCAGGCCGCACGACAATTTCAGGTACGCGCATCGGCTATGGCTGGACGAGGAGACGTCGTTTCCGCTGAAGACCGAAATCGTCAGCCAGGACGGCGAGCTGATCGAACAGATCAAATTCGCCGAGATCGAGATTGGCGATGGCATCAGCAAGGAATCGCTCGCTCCGTCGATGAGCCTGGCAAACTACAGCTGGTTCACGCAGCCGGAGCACTATGCGTCCGCCGAGGTCGAGACGAGCTGGCAAAGCAGCGACCTGCCGCCCGGATTCAAAGCAACCTCCACGACCACCGAGCAGATGCCGGGCGCTGCCAACCCGGTTACGCATATCGTGTACAGCGATGGCCTGGCCATGGTATCGGTGTTTATCGCCGAGGCAGCGGACGCGCCGCTTGCAGGAACCTCCAACGTCGGTGCTGCGAATACTTACAGCGTCCTGCGGGACGGCTTCCAGGTTACTGCCGTCGGTGAAGTTCCGGCAGCAACCGTCCAGCGCATCGCCACCTCGATGCAACAGAACTGACAGCGAGCGCCTCCTAAACATCCATGATGCTCCGCTGGCCGCCACACGGACAGCCGCACCTGCGACGAATCGGCTTGCTATCCCTTACAATATCCCCTGCATGCAATCACCAGTCGGAAAAATCGTCTCGATCGACGGCCGCAGTGCGACAGTCACCATTCAATCGCAGGTGGCCTGTCCACGTTGTGCGTCCGGAAAAGGTTGCGGAGCCGGCCTGTTGAGTGGGTCGACGCGCCCGGCCGTGTTTACCGTGGATATCTCACCGCAGTCGCGTTACCACGAAGGCGACCAGGTCCGGCTGACTCTCGAATCGTCCCGGCTGCTGCGCGCCAGCCTGCTGGTCTACGGGTTGCCGCTTATTGGCGCGATGATCTTGCTGTCGCTCGGCTGGCTGTTGTTCTCGCCGCTGACGGATACGCTGGCGGCGCTATTTGCCGTTGCAGGACTTGCTGCCGGGCTGGCCGTGAGCCGCTGGCGTCTCAATCGTCGCGATTGCCTCAGGAATTTTGTGCCGACGATCGATGGGCTTGTCGATGCCGGCCAGTAAACGCGCGTCGCGGCCTTCGCGGCAACTCTACGTCTATTCGCGAAGCGGCTGTCACCTGTGCGAAATGCTTATCGAACGGCTCCTGCCGATGATTCGTGACCGTTTGCAACTCGAGGTTCGCGACATCGATTCCCGTGCCGAGTGGAAACTGAAATACGGCGTCAATATTCCCGTGGTCGAATACCAGGGCGAGATCCTTTGTCAGCATCACCTGGACGACGCGGCCATTCGTGCCGTCCTGGACGGCCTCGCCGATTCTTAGTCGCAACCCCCGCTTACGCATGGACCATATTCGAAACTTCTCGATCATTGCGCATATCGACCACGGCAAATCGACGCTGGCGGATCGGCTGATCCAGCTGTGCGGCGGGCTGCAGGCGAGAGAGATGGCGGAACAGGTGCTGGACTCGATGGATCTCGAGCGCGAACGCGGCATCACCATCAAGGCGCAAAGTGTGTCTCTGGTTTACAACGCCGACGACGGAGACGCCTATCAACTCAATTTCATCGATACCCCGGGGCATGTCGACTTTTCTTACGAGGTGTCGCGTTCGCTGGCCGCGTGCGAAGGCGCATTGCTTGTCGTCGATGCCGCGCAGGGTGTCGAGGCGCAAAGCGTCGCCAACTGCATTACGGCTGTGGATCAGGGTCTCGAAGTGTTACCGGTGCTGAACAAGATCGATCTGCCTGCCGCCGATCCGGAGCGTATCAAGACCGAGATCGAGGAAATCATCGGCATCGATGCTTCGCATGCCGTTGCCGTCAGCGCAAAAACCGGTGAGGGCGTGCCGCAGCTGATCGAGCAACTGATCCGCCACATTCCGCCGCCGGCCGGTGAACCGCAAGGCCCGTTGCAGGCGCTGATCATCGACTCGTGGTTCGACAACTACGTGGGCGTGGTTGCGCTGGTACGTATCGTCAACGGTGAACTGCGCAAGGGCGAAAAATTTACGGTGATGTCGACCAAAAAATCCTACCTTGCCGATCGTGTCGGCTGTTTTACGCCCAAGATGGTGGACCGCCAGGCGCTGAGAACCGGGGAAGTCGGCTATATCATCGCTGCCATCAAGGATATCTACGGGGCGCCGGTCGGCGATACCCTGACGCTTGCCAGTAATCCCTGCAAGGCGCCGCTACCCGGATTCAAGACCATCAAACCGCGGGTATTTGCCGGGCTGTTTCCGGTGCAATCCGAGGATTACACGGGCTTTCGCGAGGCCTTGCAGAAACTGCGGCTCAACGATGCGGCACTGCATTTCGAGCCGGAAACCTCCGCGGCGCTCGGTTTCGGTTTTCGCTGCGGATTTCTCGGCATGCTGCACATGGAAATCGTGCAGGAGCGACTCGAGCGCGAATACGGCCTGGACCTGATTACCACGGCACCGACGGTCATATTCGAAGTCCTGCGGACTGACCAGACGCTGTTGTACGTCGACAATCCTGCGAATCTGCCACCCGAGAACGAAATTGCGGAACTGCGGGAACCCATCATCTCCGCTAACATCCTGGTTCCGAACGAGCATGTCGGCGCGGTGATCACGCTGTGCGTCGAGAAGCGCGGCACGCAAAAGGAAATCCGCTACCTGGGCGGCCAGGTATCACTGGAATTTGAACTGCCGCTCGCGGAGGTCGTCCTCGACTTTTTCGATCGTTTGAAATCCGTCAGCCGAGGCTACGCTTCTTTCGATTATCATTTCGAGCGTTTCCAGGCTGCGCCACTGGTGCGCCTGGATACGCTGATTAACAGGGAACGGGTCGATGCGTTGTCGGTCATCGTGCATCGAGACAAGGCGCGTTCGAGGGGCAGGGAACTGGTGGAAAAAATGCGCGATCTGATTCCGCGTCAAATGTTCGAAGTTGCGATACAGGCAGCCATCGGCAACCAGGTCATCGCCCGCAGTAATGTGAAAGCTCTGCGAAAAAACGTCACCGCCAAATGTTATGGTGGCGACGTTTCCCGCAAGCGCAAGCTACTGGAGAAACAAAAGGCCGGTAAGCGGCGGATGAAGCAGGTCGGTTCGGTAGAGATACCACAGGAAGCATTTCTCGCAGTACTGCGAGTAGACAAATGAGAGTTTGGTTTTGACTATTAATCTCGCGCTTATACTCGTCCTCCTGACATTCGTGTCCGGAGTCGTGGTTGCCTTCAATCGTTTTTACTATCAAAAGAAACTCGAAGCATCGGGTGGTAACGGCAATCACGCGCTGAATGTCCTTATTGAATACTCGAGATCGTTTTTCCCGGTATTGCTGTTTGTCCTGGTCATTCGTTCGTTTATTTTTGAGCCGTTCCGTATTCCATCCGGATCGATGATGCCGACGCTGTTACAAGGGGATTACATCTTCGTCAAGAAATATTCTTACGGGCTGCGCTGGCCGGTTATCGAAAAGAAATTTCTCGAAACCGGGGAGCCGCAGCGCGGCGATGTGGTCGTGTTTCGCTTGCCGTCGGATCCGAGCGTCAACTACATCAAGCGGGTGGTCGGATTACCCGGCGACACCATCGTCTACCGGGACCACCAGCTGGTCGTGAACGGCAAGCCGATGCCGCTCGAAAAGCATCCCGAGTCGCGCCTGATCGATTCGGGCCTGGTGTTTATCGAGAACCTCGACGGTCGGCAACACGAGATCCGGATTTCGCGGCCTGAGAGTCGGGCCACCGAACGCACCTATACGGTCAGCGAAGGGCACTACTTCATGATGGGCGATAACCGGGACAACAGCCAGGACAGCCGATTTATCGGCGAGATCCCCGAGACCCACCTGGTCGGCGAGGCGGTACGCATCTGGATGCATATGGACGGCATCGAGTGGCCGGACTGGGGCAGAATCGGCACCAAGATACAATAATGTGGTGCAAGTCACTGATCCAACCCTTAAAATTCCGCAGACTCCGGGGGACATTGCAGGCACGGCAGGGCAGGTAAGTCAATGAATAGCGAGACAAAATACTTGAGTCTTGGCGCCGGCAGGGGCGCACGGCCGGGCCGAGGTCCACGGCTTACCGGCCGCACCATGATCCGCCAGGCCGGCATAACGACGGTCGGTTTCCTGATCCTCGGTGCGTTTTTGAGCTTGTTTGCTTTCGCCGCAATTCGCCTGACGCCGGTTTACCTGAATCATATGAAAGTGGCAGGTGTCCTGAATGGCGTTTACGAGGAATTCGACGGGCAAAACCCGTCCCGTGCCGCGATTCGCACCTCGATTTCCCGCCGCTTCGAAGTCGAGAGCGTGACCCAGATTACCCACCGCGAAGTCAAAGTGACTCCGGACAACGCCGGCTTCCTGGTGCAGGCAGCCTACGAATACACCACGCCGTTCATCGCCAACATCTATTTCACGGTCAAATTCGACAAGCAGGTACTGATCCGACGTTAGATCGCTGCTTGCATTCGGCCGCCGAAAGGCTGATCGTAACCCCAATAATGAACACTGCCGCAGCCCTCGGCGCGGCAAGAGCGACACCGTTGGACAAAGCCGCCGCCTGGTTACAGCAATCCCTGGCATACGAATTCAGCGACCGAACCCTGTTAAAGCGGGCGTTGACGCACCGCAGTGCCGTGGGTTCGAACAACGAACGCCTGGAATTCCTGGGTGACGCGGTGCTCGACCTGGTGGTGACCGAAATGCTGTTCGAGCGGACCAGGGGCACCAGTGAAGGCCAGTTGAGCCGCTTGCGGGCCGGGCTGGTCAAGGACGCAACGCTCGCGGAGATCGCCTCGGAACTGCGCGTCGGTGAGCACCTGATACTCGGGCCGGGCGAAAAGAAGTCCGGTGGCCACCATCGCTCGTCAATACTCGCCGACGCAATGGAGGCGATCTTTGCCGCCGTCTACCTCGATGCGGGCCTGGCCGCGGTCCGTGAGGTTATCCGCTGTGCCTACGGGCCACGGTTCGACGAGCTGCCGGAAAGCGACGACCTGCGCGACCCGAAATCGCGGCTGCAGGAGCTGCTGCAGAGCCGGCAGCTGGCCCTGCCGGCCTACGCACTCGAAAAAACCTCGGGCAAGGCCCACAGGCAAACGTTCGAGGTCAGCTGCAGCGTTGCCGAACTCAACAGTGAAACCCGAGGTACCGGGACATCCCGCAGGGATGCGGAGCAGGCCGCCGCACAGGCGATGCTCGAGACGATTGAGCGTCATGACTGACGGTAATTTTCGCTGCGGTTTCATCGCCGTGGTCGGCCGGCCGAACGTCGGCAAGTCAACGCTGGTCAATGCGATGCTCGGACACAAGATAAGCATCGTGACGCCCAAGCCGCAGACGACGCGACACCGGATTCTGGCGGTCGATTCGCGCGACAACTGCCAGCTCATCTTCGTCGATACGCCGGGCTTGCACCGCGGCGCACGCAAGGCGATCAACCGCATGATGAATCGCACGGCAGCCGCGGCGTTGGCCGATGCGGATGCCGTATTGTTCGTGACCGAAGCGAATCGCTGGACGCAGGAAGACAGCGATGTACTGCAGCGACTGCAACGGGCGACGTGCCCGGTCATTGCCGTTATGAACAAGGTGGACAAGGTACATCCGAAGGAGCAGTTGTTACAGGCGATCGACGACATGTCGCGACGTCACGCTTTTGCCGAGGTCATGCCGCTCTCGGCGCTCAAAGGTGATAATGTCGAAACGCTCGCAAAGATCCTGCCGGATTTGTTGCCCGAATCCGAGCCGCTGTTCCCGGTGGACATGCTCACGGATCGCGGCCAGGCATTTCGAGCGGCAGAAATCATTCGCGAAAAGTTGATGCTGAACCTGCAGCAGGAAATTCCCTACGGCTTGACGGTACAGGTCGAAAACCTGGCACAGGACGATAGCGGAATCACGATTCATGCCACGGTGTGGGTTGAACGTGACAGTCAGAAAGGCATCGTGGTCGGCAAGAACGGCAGCGTGCTGAAGAAGGTCGGCCGAGCGGCCCGGCTGGAACTGAAGCGCGAGCTGGGTGTGCCGGTGCACCTGGAGCTCTGGACCAAGGTCAAGGGCAACTGGGCTGACAATGAACAGGACCTGCTGTTGCTCGGGTACGAATCGCCATGATCGGCACACGGCGCGTGTACAACGAGCCTGCCTGGATACTGCATCACCGGCCCTACCGTGACAGCAGCCAGCTCCTCGACATCCTGAGTCGCGATCACGGCCGACTCGCGCTGGTGGCCAAAGGCAGCCGGCGAGCGAAGTCGAGGCTTCGCGGCATCCTGAGACCGTTTCTCCCGCTGCAGATGTCGTGGGTCATCCGTTCCGACCTGGGTACCCTGGTGGGTGCGGAGATGCACGGCAATCCGCTGGGACTGACAGGCGATACCCTGATCTCCGGTTTCTATGTCAGTGAACTCATCCTCAAGCTGACGCACCGCCATGACCCGCAGCCTGAAATCTTCGAACTGTATTCGAGGACGATCGAACGCCTGGTCGGATCGGACAACGTAGCGCCGGCGCTGCGCCAGTTTGAGATCGCATTGTTGCGAATACTTGGCTATGCGCTCAATCTCGATCATGATACGGAAACGCACGATCCGCTCGACCCTGGAAAACGCTACGAGTACCGCGTCGAGGTCGGGCCGGTAGCGATTCGCGACTCGGCGCGGGCAGGGCCGATGATTTTTACCGGCGCCGAACTGTCCGACATCAAGAACGAGCGATTTATCGATCGCGGGGTGGTGAAAAATGCCACCGACCTGCTAAAGCAGGTCATCGCGTATCACCTGGAGGGCAAACCGTTGCAAAGCCGCAAGGTGCTTAAGGAAATGTTGGCTGGGACCGGACAGGAAGCGCGACGCAATGATTGAGCAGCATCTCGGCGTCAATGTCGATCATGTGGCGACGCTGCGCCAGGCGCGCGGCACCGACTATCCCGATCCCGTCGAAGCAGCGCTGAAAGCCGAGCAGGCGGGTGCCGACAGCATTACCCTGCATTTGCGTGAAGACCGCAGGCATATCCAGGATCACGACCTCGAGCGATTGCACCCGCTCATGCAGACGCACATGAATCTCGAGATGGCCGTTACCGAGGAGATGCTCGGTATTGCCGCCCGCATCCGGCCGCAAGACTGTTGCCTGGTGCCGGAAAAGCGCGAGGAACTGACCACCGAAGGTGGCCTGGATGTCGCAAGCCAGGTCGGCAAGGTCAAAGAGGCCTGTGCGCGGCTGGCCGCTGACGGCATCCGCGTTTCATTGTTTATCGATCCCGAGGAGAAGCAACTCGATGCGGCTGTCGAGGCCGGCGCGCCGGTCGTCGAGCTGCACACCGGCAGCTATGCAGAGGCCGAAGGCAAGGCACAGGACGGCGAATTGCGCCGCATCGTTCACGCCGTTGCATACGGCAGCCAGATCGGGCTGATCGTGCATGCCGGGCATGGTTTACATTACGACAACGTCAAGCCGGTGGCGGCGATTGCGGAAATTGCCGAACTCAACATCGGGCATGCGATTGTTGCGCGCGCAGTGTTTGACGGCTTCGGCTTTGCCGTCAGCGAGATGAAGAGATTGATGAACGAAGCGCGCTCGGCGTGAAGCGAATACCATGATCTACGGGGTTGGCACCGACATCCTGGAATTGTCCCGGATCCAGGAAACCTACAACCGGTTCGGCGAACATTTCGTCAATCGACTGCTCATGGACGAAGAACGCAAGCAGTTCGAACGGGTAAAGCATCCGGTACGTTTTCTCGCCATGCGATTTGCCGCCAAGGAGGCAACCGTGAAGGCGATGGGCACCGGTTTCAGACACGGGATATGGATCCGCGACGTCGGCATCGTCAACAACGATTGGGGGCGGCCGGAAATTATCTGGTCCGCGCGTGGACAAAGCGTTTGCGAATCACTCGGCATTGCGGACGGGCACGTTTCCCTGAGTGACGACGCGGGCCTGATCCTGGCGTTCGCTGTGGTGATGAAGGCGTGAAACAGTCGAGTAACAGGCCAGCCTGAGAGTCCGATGCACTGTTTTTCATTCGATATCGAGACAATTCCCGACCTCGAGTTCGGCCGGCGAATATGGGGACTCGACGACCTGTCCGATGAGGACGTCGCGCGTGCCATGACCTTCAAGCAGCTGCAGAAAACCGGCAGCGACTTTTTGCCGTTGCACCAGCACCGCATCGTCGCCATTTCCGTTGCCTTGCGGACAGCGGACAGCTTTCGCGTCTGGAGCCTCGGCAATCCCGACTCCGACGAGGCGGAACTGGTGGGGCGTTTTTTTGACGGCATCGAACGCTACTCACCGCAACTCGTGTCGTGGAACGGCTCCGGCTTCGACTTGCCGGTGCTGCACTGCCGGGCGCTCAAGCTGGGTATCCAGGCGCCACGCTACTGGGAGACCGGCGATGATGACCGCGAGTTCCGGTACAACAATTACCTGGGCCGCTTCCATTGGCGGCACATCGACCTGATGGACGTACTGGCCGGTTTCCAGGCACGTGGTAAGGCGAGCCTCGAGCACATGGCCACCTTACTCGGCTTTCCCGGCAAGCTGGGCATGAGCGGTGACAAAGTCTGGGAGTGCTGGCTCGGCGGTGGCATCGAGGATATTCGCAACTATTGCGAGACTGACGTGCTGAATACACACCTGATCTTTTTGCGATTCGAGTACATGCGCGGCAGATTGACCGAACGGCAATTGCAGAGCGAATTCGACCTCGTGCGCAAGACGCTTGCGTCGCTCGACCAACCCCACCTGAATCAATTCGCGGCGGCCTGGCCAGAATAGCGATGCACTCCCGGTCGGACGAAGCCGAAACGGCGAGCATAGCGTCGGCCACCCATGACGGCCGGGGCATTGCTGCGCTCCCGGGAAAGAAAGTGTTCGTCGCCGGTGCCTTGCCCGGTGAAGTCGTCCGTTTCAAACGCCGCCGGCGGCGCCGCAAGCGCGATGATGCCGAGCTGCTGGAAGTTATCGAAACCTCCGCTGCACGCGTCGAGCCGCGCTGTGCAGTGTACGGCACCTGTGGTGGTTGCTGGTTACAGCACGCATCGGCAGATGAACAGCGCCGGCTGAAAATGGCCGCGTTGCAGGACAGCCTGGCGCGCATCGGCAAGGTGGAACCGGCCACCTGGCTCGCGCCGCTGTTCGACAGCAGCGGCGGTTTCAATTACCGGCGGCGCGCCAGGTTGGCGGTGAAGGACGTCGGTGGCAAGGGCAGGGTGCTGGTCGGCTTTCGCGAACGCTACGTGCCGTTTATTACCGACATGCATCGCTGCGAGATCCTGGCACATCCCGTGGATGCGCTGATCGACCCACTCAGCGAACTGGTCGGCGATCTCAGTATTCGTAAACGCTTGCCGCAGATTGAAGTCGCGGTTGCAGAAAACGCAGTTTCGCTATTGTTCCGGGTCCTCGACCCGCCGTCTGACCGCGACAAGGAGCGCTTCGAAGCATTTGCGCGCGAGCATGAGCTGCGCGTACTGCTGCAGTCGGGCGGCGCCGACAGCATCGAGCCATTGTATCCGGCAGGCGATGCCGCGCCCCTTTGCTACCAGCTGCCGGATTTCGAGGTCACGATTAATTTCGGCGTACTGGATTTCATTCAGATCAATGCTGCGGTGAACCGCCTCATGGTCGGTGAGGCGGTTCGCCTGCTCGACCTCCAGTCGCACGATCGAGTCCTCGACCTGTTCTGCGGCATCGGTAACTTTTCTTTGCCGCTGGCCAGGTCGGCGCACGAGGTACTCGGCATCGACCTGGAGGCGTCACAGATAAAACGGGCAAAAGACAATGCAACTTGGAACGGCATCGAGAATTGCCGATTTCAGAGCTCGGATCTCGCGAACATCGACGACAGCGCCACCTGGCTCAGGGAAAAATGGGACAAGCTGCTTCTGGACCCCGCACGCAGCGGGGCCGCGGCGGTGGTCGAGGTGATCGAGCGCATCGCTGCCGGGCGCATCGTTTACGTTTCCTGCAATCCGGGCTCGCTGGCAAGGGACGCGGCGAGCCTGGTCCGGGAGCACGGTTATGCATTCGAGGCGGCCGGCATCGTCGACATGTTCCCGCACACCGGGCACGTCGAAGCCATCGCCGTCTTCCAGAAAACCTAGCAGCCGTGCCATGCGGTACCTTGCGCCGGGTTGTGGCGGAAATAGCGCTTTAGTGCCGGATTGACTACGCTAGCACAATGGCACTGGGCCCCGTCATGCTGGACATCGAAGGCCGTCGATTGAGCCCTGCCGATCGCGCGCTGCTCAAGGAACCGTCGGTCGGCGGCGTTATCCTGTTCAGCCGCAACTACGAATCGCCGGCGCAGTTGGGCGACCTGGTGGCCGCTATTCGTGAACTTCGCAGTCCGCCCCTGTTGATCGCCACCGACCACGAGGGCGGGCGGGTACAGCGGTTTCGCGAAGGATTCAGCGACATTCCGCCGATGAGACAGCTCGGCCGTCATTACGAGCAGGACCCCGAGCAAGCCATCGAGCTGGCGCGCACCATCGGCTGGCTGGCTGCCGCCGAGTTGCGCGCCGCCGACATCGACCTGGCCTTTACACCCTGTGTCGATCTGGACTGGGGTGTCAGTGACATCATCGGCGACCGGGCGTTTCACAGCGACCCGGAGACGGTGGCCGAGCTGGCGAGCGCTTACTGCAAAGGCCTGCGCGACGCCGGAGTGGCTGCAGTGGCCAAACATTTTCCCGGTCATGGGGCCGTCGTTGCGGACTCCCACGAGCAACTGCCCGTCGATCGGCGCAATTACAGCGAGTTGCTGGACGACATGCGGCCTTATGAAAAACTGATCGGCAGGCGGCAGCTTGCCGGCGTCATGCTTGCGCACATCGTTTATGCCGAGACCGATTCCTTGCCTGCCAGTTTTTCGCCGTACTGGATCAAGGAGCAATTGCGCTCCCAGCTCGGCTTCGATGGTGCGGTGATGTGCGACGACCTCGGCATGAAAGCGGCCGCCAGCATGGGTTCCATGCCTAAGCGCGCCAGGCTGGCCCTGGAGGCCGGTTGCGATATGGTCATCGTCTGTAACGATCGAGCAGCAGCGAGTGCAACCGTCGCCGCATTGCGCGATTATTCGAACCCGTTGTCCTATGTTCGCCTTGCGAGGCTACATGCCTCGGGTGATTGCGACGATCGCGACACGCTGCTCGCCAGCGAGCGCTGGCGGCAAGCGAACGAGCAGATCACAACGAGGCTCAATCGTCCCGAATTTCAACTTAACGCTTGAGGACAGGTGGCAGATGCAGTCGGGCAACCTGCAATACGCGGTAATCGCCGGCAGTGGTTTCCAGGCACTCGGCGGCGAGGCCAAACAACATCCCGCGACCACTGAATTCGGCGAGCCGTCGGGTCCGGTGCGCGAGCTCGCCTTCGGCAAGCGGTCGGTGTTGCTGCTGGGCCGGCATGGCGAGTCCATGCTGATTCCGCCGCATCGCATCAATTACCGCGCCAATGCAGCGGCATTGAAAGCTCTGGGCGTCGATTGCATCGTGGCCCTGAATACCGTTGGCGTGATTACTCCCGGGCAGCACCCGGGTGAGCTTGCGATACCGGATCAGATCATCGACTACACCTTCGGTCGTGATCACAGCATCTACGACGGCAGTTCGGCAACGCTCGAGCACATCGAGTTCACCGAACCGTTTTCCGCGCCACTCAGGGACGAACTCGACTCCGCGGCCCGCCGAGCCGGCGTGGCGGTGCATGGCGGCGGCGTGTATGCGGTCATGCAGGGACCGCGTCTGGAAACGGTTGCCGAAGTCAACCGGCTGCAGCGCGATGGCGCGAACTACATCGGCATGACGGCGATGCCCGAAGCGTCGTTGGCGCGCGAGTTCGGCATGCAATACGCATGCCTGTCGCTGATCGTCAATTACGCAGCGGGTCGAGGCGAAAAGGCGATTCATGCCGACATAGAGGAAAGTACGGCTGCGGCCCGCACTAAGGCCATGAGCATCCTTGACGCGCTGTTCGCCGATGAGCAGGGCTGACGCTTGAGCTTCTGGCGCTGATGAAAGCTTTATCGCGAAACCTGCTGACCGAGCTAATCGCGCACTCGGGAGAAGCGACCGTTGTCGCACAGGTCAGCAGCCCGGACTGGCCGGTCGTGCTGTGCAACCCGGCGTTTGCCGGCGTCACACGGACCGAAGCTGTTCTCGAGCAGCCGTTTGCCGACGTCCTGGAAGGACTCGTGGGACGCGACCTCGCAATGGAACTCAGTGAAACCATCCGCACCGGGCAGCAAGCGACCGTGCCGGTCGAAATACGCAGCCAGGAATTTCTGCTGGTACTGAAGCCGATCGACGCAGGCGGTAAGGGGGATGCCAGATACTACGCCGCATATTTGCGTACCGGTGCTGCGGGAATCGGTGACGATGACATCCGCCAGGCCTTAAAGAACGCAAAACGCAAGATTCGCGACCTGTCGCGCGACGACCCGGTCACCGGCCTGCTGAACGAAAAGGCATTCAGGAGTGTCCTGGATCATGACTGGGCGGTCGCCAGTCGGGAGCGTGCGACGCTTGCGCTGGTCGCGTTCACGCTCGACGATTTCGAGCAGTACCGGGCCGTATTCGGCCGCCATGCCGCTGACACCTGCCAGCGCCGCGTTGCGCAGGCGATTCGCAAATGCCTGAAACGCGCGAGCGACGTCGCCGCCAGGCTGGTAACCGAAAACGGCGACGCACTCGTCGTCCTGTCACATTCCTCGGATGATGCGGGTGTGCAGGAATTTGCGCTCAAGATTGCCGCATCGGTGCGTGAACTCGGAATGCACCATCCCAGGTCTCGGAACGCCAAATTTGTGACGGTTTCCTACAAGACGATCGTCAGCGAGGCCGGTGCCAAGCAATCTTCGGCAAAGGAATTCCTGAACGCCGTCCTTCAGTAGCGGGAAACGGCGGGCCTACGGGTTCGCAGACGACGGGGTGGTCGCGGAATCGCCCGGCAACAGGAACATTTCATCCGTTTCCGGCATTTCTTCCTCGATGCGCGTCACCCTGACGAGCACACCGAATTTCGGATGATCGTAATAGCGAAGTTCGCCGTTTCTGAAAATCTGATCGTTCGAGATCGTGTACCTGATCGGCACCGTTTCCGTGTCGTAGCCGAAGCCATAGCGCGACGACGACCAGCGGTCCCCGTAGTAACGGGTGCTGTCGTCATAGCGATCGACCGTTCGTTGTTCGCGCGACTCGATCGTGAGATCGACGACAAAACGCAAATAACGACTGCGATAAAGCAGTACCGTGCCATCCAGGCGCAGCGGTGCATTGCCCAGGCGGCGCAACTTGATCGGCAGGCTCTGTTCCTTTTCATAGGTTGCCTGGTTCCAGGCTGCGCGCATGATCGGCCGGAATTCGCCGCGCTCGACGAGCTTCTTGTAAATCTCGGGCATGGCAAATTGCTCGGGATCGAGCACCTCGAGTTGCGTCTGGATGATGTGGCTTGGAAGTTCCTCCAGTTCCTCGTCCAGGTCGATGCTGTCGGTGTGCATCAAGTCGGGTAGATCGACTGCGCTATCCGGATCTTCAATCGCTTCCGGGAGCATTGGATCGACGGAGGTGCCGGGATCGCCGAAGCGCAATGGCACGCCGGATTCCTGTTGTTCCTCTGGCAGCGGCTCGTCGGCAATAAATCTCTCGTTGCCGGCAAGCGCCGAATTGGCGTATTCGAAGACCACCATTTCCACGGTGTATTGAGGAATCTCTTCGACCGCTTCGGTCGCGTCGCCCGAAGGGTCGAGTTGTCCATAAACGGCGACCGGCAGCACCGGCAGAAGACAGCCGGCGAGCAGCAACAGCCGTGACCGCATGGTTCTGTGCCCTGTGTGATTTCGCATCGCGAGGTTCATTCAGCCCACTGCCTTCTTTTCGACCGCGCCGCTCTGTAATCGATCCAGCAAATGCTCGATTTCACGAAAGCGGGTGGCGGTATCGCTCAGATCTAGGCGAAACTTTAGTCGATGTGCCCCGGCCAGGCGATAGACCTGGCTCTCATTCTGCACCAACTGCACGATATTGAACGGGTCGAGCGTCGTCTCGCTGGCGAATTCCAGGTAGCCGCCCTGGTCGGCGGCGTCGATTTTCTCGATACCCAGCGCAATTGCCTTGCGCTTCAGGCCGGCGATGCGCAACAGGTTCTTGGCGGCGGCAGGCAACAGCCCGAAGCGATCGATCAGCTCGACTTGCAGGTCATCGAGCTCGGCAGCCGAGGCGGCCGCGGAAATGCGCTTGTACAGGATCAGTCGCAAGTGCACGTCCGGAACGTAGTCCTCGGGTAACAGCGCCGGCACATGGAGGTTGATTTCAACACCCGCATGCAGCGGTTTTTCCAGGTCCGGCTCCTTGCCGTCGCGCATCGCCGTTACTGCCCGTCCGAGCAACTCGGTGTACAGGGAAAAGCCGATTTCCTGGATCTGGCCGCTCTGCGACTCACCCAGCAGTTCCCCGGCGCCGCGGATTTCGAGATCGTGGGTTGCCAGCACGAAGCCGGAACCGAGGTCTTCGAGCGAGTCGATTGCCTCGAGTCGTTTGATCGCATCGGCGGTCATGGCCGCGCGTGGCGGAGCCAGCAGGTACGCATAGGCACGGTGATGCGAGCGACCGACACGGCCACGCAGCTGGTGCAGGCTGGCAAGGCCGAAGCGGTCGGCACGGTTGATAATGATCGTGTTTGCAGTGGGCACGTCCAGCCCGGATTCGACTATCGTCGTGCACAGCAGCACATTGAAGCGGCGGTGGTAAAAATCGAGCATCACCTGCTCGAGTTTTCGTTCCGGCATCTGCCCGTGTCCGACGCGTATCGATGCCTCGGGCAACAATTTATTGAGGTGCTCCTCGATCCTGTCGATGTCCTCGACACGGTTATGTATGAAATACACCTGTCCGCCGCGCCTGATCTCACGCAGGCAGGCTTCGCGAATCGTGACGTCGTTCCATTCGGTCACGAAGGTCTTGACGGACAGGCGTTCCGCCGGCGGGGTTGCTATCAAGGACATGTCGCGCAGTCCGCCCAGCGCCATATTCAGGGTGCGCGGGATTGGTGTCGCCGTCAGCGTCAGGACGTCCACTTCGCTGCGTAGCGACTTGATGGCTTCCTTGTGACGCACGCCGAAACGATGTTCCTCGTCGACGATCACCAGGCCGATATTCCTGAAATCCCGGGTGTGCTGCAGCAGCCGGTGAGTGCCGATGACGATGTCCACTTTGCCGTCGCGCAGGCCGGCAACGATGTCCTTCACCTGTTTTGCGGAACGAAAACGCGACAACACCTCGACGCGGACCGGCCAGTCGGCGAAACGATCCTGGAAGGTCTGGCCATGCTGTTGCGCCAGCAGTGTGGTCGGTACCAGGATGGCCACCTGTTTTCCGCCATGCACGGCCGCAAACGCCGCGCGCAGCGCAACCTCGGTCTTGCCGTAGCCGACGTCGCCGCAGACGACGCGATCCATGGGTTTGGCCGATGCCAGGTCCTCGAGTACTTCTGCAATGGTCCGATCCTGGTCGTCCGTTTCCTCGAACGGAAAGCCGTTTTGGAAGGCCCGATAGTCCGCCTCGTCCCAGCGGAACGGGTGTCCCGGCCTCGCGGCACGGCGCGCGTAGACGTCGAGCAACTCGGCAGCCACGTCGCGGATTCTCTCGATAGCGCGGCGCTTGGCCTTCGACCACTGGTCGCTGCCGAGACGGTGCAACGGTGCATTCTCCGGCGACGCGCCGGTGTAACGTGAGATCAGTTCCAGCGAATGCACCGGTACGTAGAGCTTGTCGCCGTCGGCGTATTCCAGGTGCAGGAATTCGCCGCTGGTGCCGCCGGCGACCAGTGTGACCAGTCCGAGGTAACGGCCGATGCCGTATTCCTCGTGCACCACCGGCGATCCGGGCTGCAGGTCATTCAGTTGCCGGATGATGGTTTCAGGGTCGCGTTCGGTACGCCGACGGCGCTCGCGTTGCCGCGGTTTTTCACCGAATAGCTGTTGTTCGCTGATGACGGCAACGCGCGATTCGGGCAGCAAAACGCCTTGCTCGATGGGTGCTACGGCAACGGCGGCCGGTCGCGACTGCTGCAGGAACTCCTGCCAGCTGTCGACGCGCAAGGTATCGATGCCGCGATTGTTGAGCAGGTCGAAGACTCTCTCGCGGCGGCCGGCCGAATCCGCGGTGAACAAAATGCGCCCGTCAAATGCTGCAACAAACTGCTTGAGGGCCGCGGCCGCATCGTCATACCGGGTTTCGATGCGCATGGCCGGTGGAATGCGCGTCTCGGCATTGAGCGTCGTCGGCGCTTCCTCGAGCGTCTGGCCGCTGTAAGCAACGCGGTGCAGCGAGGCAAGTCGCTCGAGTATTTGCTGTGGCGTGAAAAAGCTTTCCCCGGGTTTCAGAATCGGCCGTTCCGGATCGATGCTGCACAGTTCGTAGCGGTCTTCAATTTCGCTCCAGGCCTGCTCGAGGATCGCATCGAGATCGTACGGCGCGAATATGACGGCAATGTCGGGAAGGTAATCGACGAAACTCGCCGTGGTCTCGAAGAACATCGGCAGGTAGTACTCGATGCCGCCGTGGGCGATGCCCTGGGATATGTCGCTGTAGACCCGGGAGCGCGAGGGCTGGCCTTCGAATCGCTCGCGATACCGCTGTTTGAACTGCAAGACGCTTTCGCCGTCGAGCGGAATCTCGCGTGCCGGGAGAATTTCGATTTTTTCCGTGGCGTCACCCGACAGCTGGGTTGTGGCGTCGAAGTAGCGCAACGATTCGATCTCGTCATCGAAAAAGTCGATACGCAGCGGCTGCTCCGAACCCATCGGGAACACGTCGATGAGGGAACCGCGAATGGCGAATTCGCCGTGTTCCTCGACTTGCGGAATTCTCAGGTAGGCGGCGTCGACCAGCGCGTCGATAAATTGCTGACGATCGAGTGTCTGGCCGCGCTCGAGCAGCAGCGTGCGTGCGCTGACGTACTCGACAGGCGGCAGCCGCTGCAACAACGACGGCGCCGACACGATGAGCACACCTTGACGCATGCCGGACAACCTGGCGATGACCCGCATGCGCCTGGAAACGATGTCCTGGTGCGGCGAAAAACTGTCGTAGGGCAGCGTTTCCCACTCGACGAAATGCTCGATGGGAAACTCGTTGCCGGCGAAGAAGCCGATCTCGGCCTCGAGCTGATCCGCATGCCGGGGGTCCGTCGCCAGGACGACCAGCGGTTGCTCCAGGGAGCGTGCCAGTTCCGCGGCGGCGAGCGATGCGCTCGCGCCGACCAGCCGGCCGATCGAGCCTATCCGGCCTGACCGGCGGGTATCGGCCGCATCGATTAGGAGATTGGGAAACACTGGATAATTGACGCCTCGCGAACTCGTGATTATCTCACAGCCTGAGCGGCTTTTGCGGACCGGCTCCTGGCGAAGCAGACAGATTCCGGGTGAGGCGCTATCCTGCAGCCTGTGTCGCAGATCCTGGCGATTCGTATCATGAATGCACGGCTCGTTTCCACACAAAACGTTCGCTGGTTCGTGACCGAGACACTGGTCATCGTGATCGGTGTGCTGATCGCGATTGCAGTGGATGATTTCTGGAACGATCAGCAGGAACTGCGCCTGGAGATCGACTATATCCGGCGCTTGCAGGAGGACCTGGAAAGCGAGCGACGTTACCTCGAGCAAGTCAGATTCCGGCGGCGCGAACTCAAGCGCGCAGCACTCGAGACGATTCTGCCGGTCATCCATGGTCAGGAACCGGTACCGGATGACGTCGTTGAATTTCTGCACAACGTGTCACGCGGCGGCATCGGCAGCGCCTCAGCGATCGAACCTCTGTTCAACACCACGTTCGATGACTTGCGGGCGACTGGCAACCTCCGCCTGATCAGCGATGCCGAACTGCGTTCCGTGATCGTCCGCCATTACGCAAGTAATGAGTTCGAGGCTTTGCGACTGCAGGGCAGAAGTACCGGTTACGTTGCTTTCGTGCACAGCGTGATGCCTGCGGAACTCAGGGACGATATCGATCTTGCGGCATTGAACGAGTTTGGTCTTGACTATGCGCTCGAGCGTCTGCTGTCGGACGAATTTCGCAGCCTGGCGAACCAGGAATACAATCGTTTGCTTTTCCTCGAGGGCATGCGGATCACCGATTTTAATGGGCTGATCGAAAGGCTCGCGGCGTATCAAGGCGAGCTCGAAGCGTCACTGCTCTGGTGACGGGTCAGCGGCACATTCTTCAGGCCAAAAAAAACGCGCAGCCCGGCTGCGCGTTTTTTTGTGAATCTGCTTTGAGCGTCAGCGAATCGTCACCGAGTGAATCACCTTGTCATACTCGAAGAACACCACGAACCCCGAATAATTCCAGCGGGAGATCGGCGGATCGCCCACGGCCGGAACCGTGGAGATCGGCTCGCCGAAATTGGCGCGGACTCGTTCCTGGGTCATGCCGCGGGTCGGCTTGCCGGGCTGGTCGAAGGTGTTGGAGCCTTCGGCGCCGCTCATGTCGAGATTCTGGGCGCTCACCGAGCCGAGAATACCGATACCGAGCGCGATAAGAATGATCGCTTTGAGTCTTGCCATGAGAGTCCCTCCGAGCCGTGACCTCCTAATATAACATCTAGGCTTCGGTCAAAAACAGTTGATTTCGCTTAATTTTTGACCTGGAGAACGGCTGCCGTCCTGTGCCATGTCTTCTCAGCCACGGTAGCCGGCCGCACCGCCTACCGGTGTGATTCGCTTCACAAATTCTGCGCCGCTCCGGGCTTATGTTATTCCACGGCATTCCTCGCCCGATGTGGTTTAATGCGCCGCATGATCAATACGGCCGAATTGTTCGTCGGGCTGCGCTACCTGAGAGCCAAGCGGCGAACGCGCTTCGTATCGTTCATTACCCTGATATCGCTGGTCGGCATCGCACTCGGCGTCGCCGCGCTGATTGTCATCCTGTCGGTCATGAATGGTTTCGAGGGCGAACTCCGGTCTCGCCTGCTGAGCATGACGGCCCACGGATTCGTCACCGGGGACGATGGCACGCTTGCGGACTGGCAACGGGTCCGGGAGAGAATGCTTGCGCAAGACGGTGTTGCCGGCGCCGCGCCGTTTGTGCAGATGGAAGGCATGATTCGCAGTAATCGGTCACTTAAAGCCGTGATCGTGAATGGCATCTCCCCGGACGAGGAATCCCGGGTTTCCGGACACACCATCAATTTCGTCGAGGGCGGTTTCGAGGTGCTGGATGAAGACTCGCGAAGTATCGTGCTCGGTCGCTTTCTCGCGCTCGAACTCGGTGTGCGCATCGGCGACGGCGTGATATTGCTGATTCCGCGTCCGGCCGCGGACGGGACCCTGGAATCCGAACTGGAACGCTTCATCGTGCGCGGCATTTTCGAGGCCGGGGTGCAGGATCACGATACCAGCCTTGCGCTCGTCCACATTGCAGATGCGACACGTATCCTCGCACTCGGCGAGCGCGTTGCTGCGGTGCGCTTTCTTGCCGATGATGTCATGAGTGCGCCGCTGGTTTCCGGACGCCTTGCAACACTGCTCGGCAGCGGCTATCGCACCAGCGACTGGACGCTCGAGAATGCGAGTTACTTCCGTGCCATCCGTCTCGAAAAAATGATGATGTCGATCCTGCTGTCGCTGATCATCGGCGTCGCCGCTTTCAACATCGTCGCGAGCCTGGTGATGGTGGTGACGGACAAGACCAGCGAAATTGCCATTCTGCGGACCCTCGGTATGGGGCCCGAGGACGTCATCAAGGTTTTTTTCATCCAGGGCGCGGTGATCGGCTGGGCGGGCGTCATCATCGGTGTCGTCAGCGGCATCGTCCTGGCGCTGAACGTGCCGACGATTGCGCCTGCCGTCGAGCGTTTTTTCGGATTCCAGATCATGCCCGGCGACGTCTACTACGTGACGCAGATACCGTCGTCCCTGGAATTTGCCCAGGTCGCGATTATCGGCCTGGCAGCACTGATCGTAACCTCGCTGGCGACGCTGTACCCGGCGCGGCGCGCGGCGCACGTCAATCCCGCCATTGCACTGCGTTACGAGTAGACGATGGCGGCCGGATACGAACAGTGGATGGGGCGGCGCTATGTGCGTTCGCGCAGCGGTAACAGTTTCGTATCGCTCATTTCGGCCATTTCGATGCTCGGTATCGCGGTGGCGGTCGCGGTATTGATCGTCGTCCTGTCCGTGGTCAACGGCTTCGAACGCGAACTGCAGAACCGGCTGCTCGCCATGACCGCGCACGCGACGATCGAGGAGTCGGATAACCGATTGGAAAACTGGCGCGACTGGGTCACACGTGCCGAGGAACATCCGGAGGTCGCCGCCGCGGCGCCCTTCGTGAACGGGCAGGGGCTACTGAACAACGGCTCGCGGTTGAGCGGTGTGCAGATCAGCGGCATCGAACCGGAGCTCGAGGTGCGCGTGTCGAAAGTGGCCGATGCCTTGCTCGAGGGCGACCTGTCGAGCCTCGGGCCACGGTCTTTCAATATCGTGCTGGGAACGGAACTGGCGCGCGAGCTCGATGCCGAAATCGGCGACAAGGTGACCTTGACGCTGGCCGAAGGCCGGGTGACGCCGGTCGGTGTGGTGCCGAGAAACAAACGATTTACCGTGTCGGGCATTTACCGTATCGGCATGTTCGAATTCGATCGGCGGGTTGCATTCGTCAACCTGGAGGATGCGCAGCGGCTGTTCAGGCTCAGAGACGATGTTTCCGGCATCCGCCTGGCAGTGACCGATATCTACCAGGCGCCACAGATCGTACGCGAGGTCGCGCTCGACAGCGGCGGTGGCGTGCTGATCAGCGACTGGACGCGGCGCCACGTGAATTTTTTCCGCTCCATTCAGATTACGAAGTCAATCCTGTTTGTCATTCTGCTGATGATCGTTGCGGTCGCAGCGTTCAATATCGTGTCAACCCTGGTGATGGTCGTTAAAGACAAGCAATCGGATATCGCGATCCTGAGGTCGTTCGGTGCGACGCCCTCCGGAATCCTGAAAATATTCATCACCCAGGGCAGCCTGATCGGATTCTTCGGCACAGTGGCCGGGGTGGCACTCGGCACCCTGGTGTCGCTCAATCTCGAGGACATCGTGGCCTTCATGGAATCGGCGTTCGGTATCAAGTTCCTGGCTGCGGACGTCTATTTCATCAGCGACCTGCCAGCGGATCTGCGTCTCGGTGATGTCCTGCGAGTGGCGGCGATCGCGCTGGTGCTGGCCCTGCTGTCCACGCTCTACCCGGCATGGCGCGGAGCCCGCACTATGCCCGCGGAGGCGCTGCGTTATGAATGACGGCAAGTCTGACGGCGTGCTTGTCTGCCGGTCGATCGTACGCCGCTTTCGCGAAGGCGAATCGATGCTCGAGGTTTTGAGCGGCGTCGACCTCGCGGTGGGCGAATCGGAACTGGTCGCCATTATCGGTGCCTCGGGATCCGGCAAGACGACCCTGTTGCAGATCATGGGCGGGCTCGACGACCCGACGTCGGGTGAAGTGCTGGTGAACGGCCAACCCATTGCGCATATCGGCGAAAAGGAAAAAAGCGAGTTGCGCAACCGTTTCATCGGTTTTGTTTACCAGTTTCACCACTTGCTGCCGGAATTCACGGCACAGGAAAACGTCGCCATGCCGTTGCTGATCCGCCGCGTCGGCAAGGAACAGGCGATGCGGGAAGCGGCCGAATTGCTGGGACGCGTCGGACTGTCCGGCCGGCTGGATCACAAGCCGGGAGAGTTGTCCGGCGGTGAACGCCAGCGCGCCGCCGTGGCACGCGCGCTGATTACCCGACCGAAGCTGGTCTTGGCCGATGAGCCGACCGGTAACCTGGATGCCGGTAACGGCCAGCAGGTCCTGAAACTGATGCTGGAACTGAATCGCGAACTGAATACCAGCCTGGTGATCGTCACCCACGATCACGACGTTGCCGGCGAAATGGACCGGGTCCTGGTCCTCGAAGACGGCAAGCTGCACGCAAAACCCGCCTGACCCGCCGTCGAACGGGAAGCACAGCCGCGTTTCCTGACGAATTCAAACAAAAATCGCATTGGCATCGGATCCCGGGTCGGTTGTGATTCAGTGACGAGCTGTTCTGCAGCCATCTGTCCGACACCACTCGCAGCATGCAGGGACGCGCGACATGCTTCTCCAGTGCCTGTTCGCATTAGCCGGCGGCTACACGCTGGGCATTTTTCCGAGGCTGCCTGCTGACGATCTGTTGCTGCCGCTCACTTTGCTGGTGGCGTGTCTTGCATGGTTTCGTGCTGGCCGCCTGCCGGCCTGCTACCTCGGCGGCTTTGCCGCAATGTGGCTGGCCGCATGGCTCGTCATTGACGACAGGCTCGAGCCGAGGTTTGCGGGAGAAACGCTCAGCGTTGCAGTGCGAATCGTCGAATTTCCCACCCCGCGCGATGTGACCCTGCGCTTTGATGCCGAACCAGTCGACCGGCCGGACCTCCCGGCGCGAATTCGCCTGAGCTGGTTTGAGGCCGACGAGGTGCCGGCGCTCGGCGATGTGTGGCGACTGCGCATGCGGCTGCGCCGGCCGCACGGCTACGCGAATCCCGATGCCTTCGACTATGAAGGCTGGCTGTTTCAACGGCGAATCGGTGCGACGGGTTACGTGGTAGCGCATGCGCAAAACGCGCGATTGGAAACCTATACGGCGCCAGCCGTAGCGAAATTTCGCCGTGCGTTCGTCGAGCGTGTTTCGGCGTTATTGCCGGACGACGATGCCGCGGCCGTCGTGCTGGCAATTTCTGTCGGCGCGCGACACCGAATCAGCCGCGAACAATGGGAACGTTACGCGAGAACCGGCACGATTCACCTGATGGCGATTTCGGGTCTGCACATCGGACTTGCCGCGAGCGGTGTGTTCCTGCTTGCCTGGGCGATCCTCGCACCGCTTTGCCGGGCGACAAATCTGCGTGACGTCGCGCTGCTGGCCGCCATCGCGGCCGCGGCAGTCTATGCCAGCGTCTCCGGATGGGCGATCCCGGCGCAGCGCGCGCTGATGATGGCGCTGCTGACGGCCATCGTGGTGATCGCCCGCCGCCAGCTGCCGTTAGCCGTGCTACTCGCCGCACCTTGCATCGCCCTGTTCCTGTCGAATCCGCTGGTCATCCTGACGCCGGGATTCAAATTGTCGTTTGCGGCCGTCGCCATCATTTTCTGGATCCTGCAACGCCAACGTGTCCGGCGAGCCGCCCGAGTTGCCCGGTGGTTACGGGCCGGCGGCAATTACCTTCACGGCCTGACCTTGTTACAACTGGCGCTCCTCGCCGGGCTGTTTCCGTTGACCACGCTGATATTCGGCCGCTTTTCCCTCGTCGCACCCTTGACGAACCTGCTGGTGCTGCCGGTTTTTCAGTTCGTGACGGTGCCTGCCTGCCTTGCCGGCATGCTGTTGCAGGGCGCGTTGCAGCCGGCGGGCGACCGCTTGCTGCTGATCGCCCACGATTCTGTACGAATCGCGTCACAGGTGATTTCGCTAATCGGCGATACCCCCTTCGTCAGCACCCGGGTATCGCCGCTCGATGGGTCGGCAATCCTGCTCAGCCTGGTGCCGCTACTGTACGTGTTGCTGCCGCCCGGTTGGCCGGCGCGCAAGCTGGCCTGGTTAGCCCTCGCGGCAACGCTGCTGCAGCGACCGCCGGGTCCGGCGCCGGGTTGCCTGGCGCTGCAGGTGCTGGATGTCGGCCAGGGTCTGTCGGTTGTCTTGCGGACGGAAAATTACGTTGCCTTGTTCGATACCGGGCCTGCTTTTCGCAGTGGCAGCAATACCGCGGAACTGGTCGTGATTCCCTACCTTCAGTCTCGCGGCATCCGCCAGTTGAACACTTTGATCGTGAGCCACGCTGACCAGGATCATGCCGGCGGCGTCGCCTCGATCGCTCGGCGATTCCCGATCGGTGAAATTTACGCCGGCGAAGCTGCGCCGCATCCCGGCATCGAAGCGCTCGCTTGCCATTCGGGTGTGCGCTGGAGCGTCGACGGAGTCGCTCATTTTCGCTTCCTGCATCCGGGTCCCGGACAACGCTGGCGCGGCAACAACGCGTCCTGTGTCCTCGAAGTCAGTGTCGGCAAGCATCGACTGCTGCTGACCGGCGACATCGAGAGCCCGGTGGAGGCAAGGCTGGTAACAAGCGGCCAGCTCAGGCCGGTCGACACCGTGATCGTGCCGCATCACGGCAGCCGCACCTCGTCGAGTCCGGCATTCGTCGCCAGGCTTGCGCCCGGTCTGGCGATCGTCTCTGCGGGGTATGGCAACCGCTGGGGGTTCCCCGAGCCGGCGATTGTCAAGCGCTGGCAGGACGCCGGCGCAAGCGTATTAGAGACCGCGACTTCCGGTTCCGTCGGCCAGCAGATCTGCCTCGCCGATGGTCCGCGCGGTCCGTCAAGCGAACGCCGTGACCGCCGCAGATACTGGTATGACTGACGCCTGCCCGGTGCGTCAGGCGAAGAAATTTCGGGCAGGTCACTGTATATTCCGATTTTCCGACGAGTCAGGCTATATGGTTGAAATTGTCAAAGCCGGTGGCTGGTTAATGGCGCCGATTATCCTCTGTGCAATTCTCGCCATGGGGATCATTCTCGAAAGATTCTGGACACTTCAGCAAAAGCGGGTTTTGCCGGAGGACCTGACCAGCAAAGTGTGGGGCTGGGTGAAACAGGACCGGCTCGACCAGCGGCAGATCCAGACCCTGCACCAGGGTTCACCGCTCGGCCAGATCCTCGCCGCCGGACTCATCAATCGCGACCGAGAACGCGCAGTGATGAAGGACAGCATCGAAGATACCGGACGCCACGTCGTGCACGAGCTGGAACGTTATCTCGACACGCTCGGCACCGTGGCGGCGATATCGCCGCTGCTCGGCCTCCTGGGAACCGTGATCGGCATGGTCAAGGTGTTTGCGGCCATCACCACCCATGGCGTGGGCAACCCGACCGTACTTGCCGGCGGCATCGCCGAAGCGCTGATCACCACGGCAGCCGGACTCACGGTGGCGATTCCGGCGCTCATCGGTTACCGCTATTACCGCAATCGGGTCGACACGCTGGTGGTCGACATGGAGAAGGAGGCGATCAAGCTCGTTGAAGCATTGCATCGACGTCAGGAACCGAAAAGCGGCAAGAAGAAATGAAACTCAGCTTGCGTTCGAAAGCAGAACCGGAAGTGAACATGACGTCACTGATCGACGTCGTTCTGCTGTTGCTGATTTTTTTCATGGTATCGACGAGTTTCGTCAAGCAGTCGCAAATTTCGATTCGTTTGCCGGAGTCGGAAAATGCGGCGATCGTCGAGGAAGTGCCTGAGCAACTCGACGTCATGATCACGGAGCAGGGGACGTTCCTGGTGAACGGCCGGGAACTCATCAACAATCGCCCCGAGACTATTCGCAATGCGTTGCAGAAGGTGTCCGGCGGCGATACGACGTTGCCGCTGACCATCAGCGCCGATGCCAATACCCGCCACCAGTATGTCGTCACGGCCATGGACGTCGCCGGTAAACTCGGGTTCGTCAAGATCAGCATTGCGTCAGTCAATAACCCGGCCGAATAGTGGCTAGCAAACTCGACCCGCGCGTCAAGGACGTCTACAGGCGTCTCTGGCGCTACGTGATGCCCCACAAGATGGTCGGGCTGGTCGCTGTGGTCTCCATGGCTGCGGCCGCGATCATCGAGGCGACCATGGTGTATCTCGTCGAACCTCTCATGGACGAAACCCTGGTGGCGCACAACCTGGAAGCGGCAAGGTGGCTGCCATTCGCATTCGTCGGCATTTTTGCGGCCCGGGGTATCGCCGGCTTTGCGACGGAAGCCTCGCTGGGCTGGATTGGTCGCAGTGTCATCAGTGCACTCCGCCGGGACGTTTTCGAAAAATACCTGACCTTGCCAGCGCGGTTTATCGAGAAGCATGCAACGGGACCCATGCTGTCACGCATGACCTACAACGTCGAGATGGTGGCCGAATCGGTAACCAACGTTGTAACCGTCACCGTGCGCGATTTCCTGACCGTGATCGCAGCCATGGCGGTGATGCTCATTCAAAGCGTCCGTCTTTTTGTCTTCGTGATGATTATCGTGCCGGTCATCGCCGCGCTGGTCAGGGTGCTGGGAGAGGCGTTCAGGCGATACAGCGGTCGCATCCAGGACTCGGTCGGCGAGGTCTCGCAGGTCGCGGAAGAGGTACTGACCGGACACCGGGTGGTGAAGATCTTCGGTGGCCATGACTACGAATCCGAACGGCTGGCGGAAGTCGACGAGCGAAATTTTCGACAGAATCTCAAGCTGATTCGATCCCGATCACTCGGTGTTGCCGTTACCCAGTTGTTATTCGGCATCGGCGTGTCAGGAGTGATTTATGCGGCAGGAATCGAATCGTTGAACGGCAATCTGAGCCCCGGCAGCTTCATGTCATTCTTCGGCGCGATGATGCTGATGCTGCAGCCGCTTCGCCGCATCACCAACGTCACCGCCATATTGCAACGCGGTGTTGCAGCCGGCGACAGTCTGTTTGCCATTATCGACGAGCAGGACGAAGTGGATTCCGGCACGCTGCGAAAGGACCGTGTCAGCGGGAAAGTCGAATTTAAAAACGTAAAATTTTCCTACGACAATGAAGATTCGCCGGTCCTCGATGACGTCTCGTTTACCGTTGACGCCGGAAAGTCGCTCGCCATCGTCGGTCATTCCGGTTCCGGCAAGTCGACCCTGGTCGGACTTCTGCCACGCTTCTATGACGTGACGTCGGGCACGATTTTGCTCGATGGTACACCGATCCAGGATTACCAGCTTGCAAGCCTGCGCGGCAACATCAGCCTCGTCAGCCAGGATGTAATCCTTTTCAACGACAGCATCGCCAACAATCTCGCCTACGGCCAGTTGCGACAGTGTTCTCGAGCCGAGTTATTGCAGGCGGCAGAAGCGGCGCATGTTATGGAATTCGCAGAGCGGCTGCCGGACGGACTGGATACCATTGTCGGCGATCGCGGCGTGTTGCTCTCCGGCGGGCAGCGCCAGCGCATCGCGATCGGCAGGGCACTGCTGAAAAACGCACCGGTGCTGATACTCGACGAGGCAACTTCGTCGCTCGACACCAAATCGGAACGGCGTATCCAGGAAGCACTCGGTAAACTGATGCACAATCGTACGACGCTGGTCATTGCGCACCGCCTGTCGACCGTGGAATCCGCGGACCAGATCATCGTTCTGGATCATGGGCGCATCGTCGAGTCGGGCACGCACAGCGAGTTGATCGGCGCCGGCGGCATATACGCCAACCTCTATGAAATGCAGTTCAGCACCGACTAGCCGGGGAGCATCGCCCCACGGTTCAACCTGATGGCCGGCAGTGCCGACAGCTTTTTGCAGCGCGTATGGTACGGCGATTCCTGGCTGCGCTTCCTGCTCGCACCGCTCGGCTGGATCTACTCTGCAATCATCGCGCTGCGCCGTGCACTCTATGCAGCCAGACTGCTGCCGGTCAAAAAACTTCCGGTGCCGGTCATCGTCGTGGGAAACCTCACGGTCGGCGGCACCGGCAAGACGCCACTGGTGCTGTGGCTTGCGCGGCAACTGGCCGAGCGGTCACTGAAGCCGGGCATCGTCAGTCGCGGTTACGGTGGCAGGGTGGGCGATACACCGCTCGCGGTGATGGCCGACAGTGACCCGGCGGACGTTGGCGACGAAGCCGTGCTGATGGCACGCCATCACACGGGTCCGGTCGTCGTGCATCCCGACCGGGTGAAGGCGGCCGAACTCGCCATCGCACGCGGCGCCGAGGTCATCGTTTCGGATGACGGTCTGCAGCACCTGCGGCTTGCACGCGACGTCGAAATCGCCGTCGTGGACGGTGAGCGATTGTTCGGTAACGGCTGGCTGCTACCGGCGGGTCCGTTGCGCGAACCGCTGTCCAGGCTGATGCAGATCGATCAGCTGGTCATACAGTGTGACGATGGCGACCTGCCGGACATGACCGGTTTGCTACGGGACGCGCGGTGTTTTCAGTTACTCGCCTCGGCGATTTGCCGGCTCGACGACGCCGATATTCGCAACATCGCCGAATTTTCGGGCACGACGATGCATGCGATTGCGGGGATCGGCAATCCCGGCCGATTCTTTCGCATGCTGAGCGCCCACGGCATCGATGTCATTCCGCATCCGCTGGCCGATCACGCGCGGATCCAGCAACAGGACCTCGAGTTCGACGACGATCACGAGATCGTCATGACCGAAAAGGACGCGGTAAAGTGCCGCTGGCTGGACACCGGTCGCTGCTGGTATGTTCCGGTTGACGTTTGGTTGCAGAACGCGGATGCCGAATACCTGCTGAACGACATCCTGCGTAAAATCGACGAACAAGCCACCAGGCGGAGTGTGCATGGCTGACTACAAATACCGGGTCCTGTTTGTCTGTATGGGCAATATTTGTCGTTCGCCGACGGCCGAGGGTGTTTTTCGCCACCACGTCAGCGAAGCCGGGCTGGCTGACAAGATCTGGGCCGATTCAGCCGGCACTCATGCCTACCACGTCGGCGAGCCGGCCGACCAGCGGGCCAGGGCCGCGGCACAGCGCCGCGGCATCTCGCTGGAAGGTATTCGCGCGCGCAGGGTAACGAATGAGGATTTCGAGCGATACGATTTCATCCTGGCGATGGACGAGGACAACCTGATGCTGCTCAACGAACTCGCACCGCAGGAGATGCGCAGCAAGATCAGGCTGTTCCTGGATTTCGCCGAATCGCTGGCCGAGTCGGAGGTCCCCGATCCTTATTACGGCGGTCCCTCCGGCTTCGAAAAGGTGCTGGACCTGGTTGAAGAAGCGTCGCGCGGATTACTCGAGACGCTGCATCGCAAGATCTAGCCCGACGCTCAGCGGTCGCTCAATTCCTCGGCGCTGGCGCCGGTATCGGATGGCGCCTCCGGCTCCCACGGCAACAGCCGGCCTTTGCTTTGCTCGTTGCCGTTCGTATCAGTGGCGGATGCTTTCTGGTCTTCGCGATGTATCGGTACGGTTTTTTCGGCCGTATCCTTATC
Source organism: Woeseiaceae bacterium (assembly GCA_033720315.1). Classification (GTDB taxonomy): domain Bacteria; phylum Pseudomonadota; class Gammaproteobacteria; order Steroidobacterales; family Woeseiaceae; genus SZUA-117. The sequence continues at coordinate 38,553 of JAWWCT010000018.1, forward strand.
GCCGTCGGCGGATTTCCGCGTCTCATCAGCGGCTTTTTGGGCTGCCTCTTTGCGCATCGGCACCGTCTTGTCGGCCGTGTCTTGCCCGCTGTCATCGGCCGTCGATGCGGACGTTTCTTTGCCAACCTCTTTGGGCATCGGTACGGTTTTTTCGGCGACCGGCGCAGCTTTTCCGGCTGCTTCCGCGGCTTCGTCCAACGCGGATTTCAGTTCGTCTCGCGACATGGGCACGGTCTTTTCACCGTCGTCGATGCCGGCACCGTGTAAGGCATCCTTTGTCGATCCGGTCTGCGGTGCGGTATCCGCTGCTGGCATTGGCGCCTTCGGGCGTTCCGGTTGTGTGTCGGCCGTGGCGGATTTCCCGGCGATTCGGGCGTCGTCGGCTGCCGCAACCTCGCTTGTCGGTTTTGCTGGCCGCTGCTCGGCAGCGCGAGAAACCGCATCGGCCTTTTGCGCATCGCTTGCCTGCCGTTGCGTGGCGGCGTCCGCATCGTCCTGGCCACGACGGCGCCGGCGGCCACCTCGGCTGCGGCGCTTGCCGCCGGATTTGCGCGCATCGCTGCGCTCGTCGTCACGCTTCTCGGGGCGTGCCTTTTTCGCCGATTTTTCCGCGGACTCCTGATTCCTGGCCGATTGTTTCGGCGTCTGTTTACGTCCTGAATCCGCAGTGCCGCCTTTTGCACGCTTCTTTTGCGAATTCTTGGACTTTTTCGCATTGCGCTCGGTGGAACGCTTGGGCTCGCTCTTGCGTCGCTTGCTCTGCGGGCTACGGCGCCGTTGCTCGCTTTTTCCTCGCGTCGATCGTCGATCGGTACGGCGTTTCTTCGGTTTTTCCTTATCGGTTGACGAGCCGCCGAAGATCGCCAGCAGGCTGGCCCAGAATCCCGGGCCGGAGCGTCGTCGCGGTTTCTTGCGCGGCGGTGCCGGAGTGACCGGCGTGACCGTGGCGATGGCGGCCGTCTCGGCCTGCTTCGGCGCCTGCATGGCGGTGGGTATTTCCGGTTCTTCGGTCGACTCGGCGAGGGTATAGCTGAGACCGGTGTTTTCCGGCAGCTCGGTCTGATCGTCACGCACCCTGCGCACCTGGTAGTGCGGCGTTTCGAAAGCGGGGTTCGCGATCATGATGACCTGGGTATCGTTCCTGGATTCAACACTGCGTACCCAGTCGCGTTTTTCATTCAACAGGTAGGTCGCAACTTCTACAGGCAGCTGCGCGACCACTTTGGCAGTCCGTTCCTTGCGCGCTTCCTCGCCGATTATTCGCAGGATGGCGAGTGCCAGCGATTCGACGCTGCGGATGTTGCCAATGCCGGAACATCGCGGGCAAACCAGGTAGCTCGATTCTCCGAGCGACGGTCGCAAGCGCTGTCTCGACATTTCGAGCAGTCCGAAACGCGTGATCTTGCCGATCTGCACCCTGGCCCGGTCCTGGCGCACGGCCTCGCGCAGCCGGTTTTCCACTTCCCGCTGGTTGCGCTGCGGGCCCATGTCGATGAAGTCGATGACCACCAGCCCGCCCAGGTCACGCAGCCTGAGCTGGCGCGCGATTTCGTCAGCGGCTTCGAGGTTGGTGTTCAGTGCAGTCGCTTCGATGTCACCGCCTTTGGTTGCACGGGCCGAGTTGATATCGATCGAAACCAGTGCCTCAGTGTGATCGATAACGATGCTGCCCCCGGACGGTAACGAGACGGAATGCGCAAACGCCGACTCGATCTGTGATTCGATCTGGAAGCGGGTAAATAACGGCACGGAATCCGCGTAATGTTTCAGCTTCTTGAGGTTGTGCGGCATTACCTGCGAGACGAATTCCTGCGCCTCCCTGAAAGTATCTTCGTCATCCACGAGAATTTCGCCGATGTCGTTGGTCAGGTAGTCACGCAGCGCGCGAACGACGGCGTTGCTCTCGCGATAGATAAGGAATGGTGACGGTCTTTCGACCACCACCTTCTTGATGGCCTCCCAAACGGCCAACAGGTTGTTGAGGTCCCATTCGAGTTCCTCGGGGCTGCGGTCGATCCCTGCCGTCCGCAGGATGACGCTCATGCCCTTGGGAACCTCGACTTCCTGCATCGATTGCCGCGCCAGGTCGCGATCTTCGCCGACGATGCGGCGCGAGACCCCGCCGGAGCGCGACTTGTTCGGTTTCAGCACGATGAAGCGGCCGGCCAGGCTGACAAACGTCGTCAGCGCCGCGCCCTTGTTGCCACGTTCTTCCTTGTCGATCTGGACGACGATGTCCTGACCTTCTTTCAGAACCTCTTTGATGTTCGGTTTGCTGCCGGAAGCGACATCGGTGACGAAGTACTCGCTCGAGATTTCCTTGAGCGGCAGGAAACCGTGGCGTTCCGCGCCGTAATTGACGAACGCCGCTTCGAGGCTCGGCTCGATGCGGGTTATTTCACCTTTGTAGATATTGGCCTTTTTACGTTCGCCAGACGGTAACTCGATGTTGAGGTCGTAAAGGCGCTGGCCATCGACCATCGCCATGCGCAACTCCTCTTCCTGGGTTGCGTTGATCAGCATTCTTTTCATAGTGCCCTGCTTTGGTGTCTTGATAGGGCAGGCACGTGTCGGGGGAGGGCGATGCAGAATGGCAGGGAACGGGCGCCGGCGTACCCGGGTGCACAGCACCCGCGCCTGGCTCCAGACGACTTGCCCCGGCTCGACTGGATTCAATCGGGCCCGGATGGAATTCGCTCATATGTCCCTGCGGCAATGCCGCGGCGGCGCTCGCCGGTAATACGTGCTTGCTGCCGTTGATCCTGGTCTTGCCACCGGCAAGGCCAGCAATAAATTAATGTTGCTCGTCGGCCGGGACTTGCCGGCCTGGAGCGCTCGTGGAACGTGCCGCCGGGTAAGCATCCACCGGCCGTCACGGGCAGGTAATATAACACAGCATCCGGGCCGAGCAATGTGAAATAAGTCATTGAGCCCACTAAATTAAAGACAATCGATGAAGAAAAGCGCTAGTCCGGCGAAATTGACGGAAAGGACCGGAGTCCGCCGGGTCGTTATCGACGACGAGCAGGCCGGACAGCGGGTCGACAACTTCCTGCGCCGACAATTGCCCGGCATGCCGACCGGCCGTCTTTATCGCATCCTGCGCCGTGGCGAGGTGCGTGTGAACGGTGGCCGCATTCGCGCGGACTACAAACTTCAGAGTGGCGACCAGGTGCGGATTCCACCCGTGCGGATCGATGCCCAAGCCGACGCGCCGCCGGCACACCGTGTCGAAGATATCCAAAACACCATTATCTACGAAGACAAGTTGCTCATCGTCATCAACAAGCCGAGCGGTCTGGCCGTACATGGCGGCAGCGGCATCAGTCACGGTGCAATCGAGTTGCTGCGTGCCGCACGGCCGGACCTTCGCGACCTGTCACTGGCGCACCGGCTGGATCGTGAAACATCGGGGTGCCTGGTATTCGCCAAGCGACGCAGCGCATTGCGTGACCTGCATGAGAAATTCCGCGACAGCAGCGTCGAAAAAAATTACCTGGCGTTGGTCATCGGCGACTGGCAGTTCGGAGAACGTCTCGTCGACCTGCCGCTCAAAGTCGAACATCGCGCCAACGGTGAACGGCATGTCATTGTCAGCGATGCCGGGAAACCGGCGCAGACTTTATTCCGCTTGTCGCGGACCTACGGGCGCTACAGTCTGTTGCAATGCCAGCCATTGACGGGTCGCACGCACCAGATACGCGTGCACGCTGCGCATCTCGGGCATCCTCTGGCAGGCGACGAAAGATACGGCGATAAAGCGTCGAACGACGAACTCAAACGCCGCGGCCTGTGCCGTTTGTTCCTGCATGCGCAGTCGATTTCCTTTGCCGATGCAAGCGGCAACGAACGCCACTTTACGGCGCCGCTGGCGGATGATTTGCAGGAGTTCCTGGAAGTTCTGGCAGACAGGAAGCATCGCGGCTGAAGCGGCTCCCCAATCCGCCCACAATGCAAGATATAGACGCCACAGACGGGTGCGGATTGATCTTTAGTCCTGTGATCGGTTGAGCGGAGAAACCGCATCCACTCACAGCAGCAATCGCGGCTGAAGCCGCTCCCACCTGGTCATTTAGGCCGTCAGGTAACCGAGTTCCAGCAAGCGGCCGGAAAGCCAGATCATTGGCAAACCGATGAGCGCGGTGGGATCGTCGGTTGAAACCGACTCGAACAGTACGAAACCGGAGCCTTCGATTTTGAAACTCCCGGCGCAATCGTATGGTTGATCGTGCTTGAGATACGCCTCGGCCAGGCGCCGGTCGAAATTCCGGAAGCGCACAAGCGTCTTGTCCAGGTGCTCGTAGCGACGTTTTTCTACCGGGTCGAGGACGCAAACGGCCGTCAGAAAGGTTAGCGTTTTGCCGGATGCCTGCACCAGTTGCTCGACCGCCTTCTGGTGGTCGCCCGGTTTGCCGAGGACCCGGTCTTCGAGCACCGCCAGTTGGTCGGCGCCGATGATGAGCGCTTCGCGGTACGCGGTCGAAACCGCTTCGGCTTTCATCCGTGCCAGCGACACCGCCAGCTGCTGCGGGTCGTCGATGTCGAGCGCTTCGTCCACGCCGGGCGAGACGGTCTCGTAGTCGTCGAGAAATCGCTCGAGCAGTTGCTGCCGGTAGCTCGACGATGACGCCAGAACGATTTTCCCGGCGGACGGATTTTGCATGGGTTTCAAGGTGTTGTGATTTCAAGGTAGTGTACATCGGAAGTCGGCGATCGAACCGTGCGGGATTGCCTGGCAGCCGCAAAGTCGCTTTGACAGACCCTTATGTGCTCCTTATCATGCGCCCGCCATGAGCAATCCCCTGCGAGACCTCGCGCGCCCCGAAGAGCTGGCCGAGCGCTGTCAAGCATTTGATTGTAAAGGAAAAATATCAGACTTTCCGCGGCTGGTGGAGATCGTCGAAGCGGATCTCGCGGCGCACGCAGGCAACGATCCGCCGCGCGCGTGGCGGCGCGCGCCGGTAGCCATTAGACTCGGATTCGGCTGGGCGGACTCGAGGCGCGATGTCCCGGCACTGGAAGCCGAGATTTCGACCGAGATTGCGGCGGTTTGCCAGCGATGCCTCGAAACGTTCAGCCTGCCGCTGAGCTCGACGCTCAGGGTTTTGCTGCTGAAGTCCGCGATGTCGGCGTCGCCCACGGGCGAATTCGATATCTGGGAGCTCGAGGACGAGGTTTTTCGGCCGGCGGATATCGTGGAGGAGGCGTTGATAATGGCCTTGCCATTGTCGGCGAAACATCAGTCGCGGGCGCAGTGCGGACCGCTGGCTGACACTGTGAGTGACGAGAACAGGGAAACGGTGCGGCCGTTTGTCAATCTCCGCTCGCTGATGGACAAAACGAACAATTGAACGTCGGCATGACGTCCGGCATTGCTTGAACACAGTCGATAGCGGGTCACCGCTATTGCGAAATTGGAGATACAGATGGCTGTTCAAAAAAGTCGCAAGACCCCGGCAAGGCGCGGCATGCGCCGCTCGCACGACAAGCTGAAAGGCCCATCGTTGTCGGTCGATCCTACCTCGGGAGAAACCCACCTGCGGCATCGCATAACACCGGACGGATTCTATCGCGGCAAGCAGGTCATTGCGCCGCCCGAAGAAAACGACGAAGACTAGGCGTTCTCGCGTTTGGGATTGCGTGAGGATCCCAGGCGTAGCGTGCCGACGATTCGGTGGGTCAATCAGCCGTCATTTCCCTGGATGCCATGAGCGGCGACCTCGGCGCCGAGGTCGTGGTGCAAGCAGCACGAGCCTGTCTCGAACGGCATCCGAACCTGTCGCTGATCCTGGTCGGCGATATCGCCGAGTTGCAGGATCACGTTACGCGTCTGGTCGGTAACAACGACCGACTGTCTTTAAAAAATGCGACACAAGTCGTCGGCATGTCGGAGGCACCTGCCGACGCGCTGCGCAAGAAAAAAGATTCCTCGATGCGGGTTGCTATCGACCTGGTCAAGGACGGCTCCGCACAGGCGTGCGTCAGCGCCGGCAACACCGGTGCCTTGATGGCCACCGCCAAGTTCGTCCTGAAAATGCTCCCCGGCATCGATCGCCCCGCGATTATTGCGGAGTTGCCGGCTATCGGCGGTACCGTGCACATGCTCGACCTGGGTGCAAATACCTCGGGTGACGCGGATCTGCTTTTCCAATTTGCCCTGATGGGTTCGATCGTCACCTCGGATATACGCAACATCGAGCGTCCCAGGGTGGCGCTCCTGAATATCGGGGTCGAGGCCACCAAGGGGCACGATACGGTCAAGGAGGCGGCCGCGCATCTGAAATCGAGTGGCCTCAATTATGTCGGCTTTATCGAAGGCAACGAAATATTTTCCGGCAAGGCCGATGTTGTGGTCACCGACGGATTTACCGGGAATGTCGCGCTGAAAACGATGGAGGGCACGGCCGGCCATCTGGCGCATGCCTTGCGCCGTGCCTTCACTCGCAATCTGTTTACCCGGCTGCAGGGCTTGATCGCCGCATCGGTGTTGAAACGATTTGCTGTTGAAATGGATGCGCGAAACTATAACGGCGCGTCATTGGTCGGGCTAAATGGTATCGTTATAAAAAGTCACGGCAGCGCAGATTCCATCGCCTTTCAGCATGCGATCGAAACCGCACTGGTCGAGGTCAAAAAACAGGTGCCGCAACAGATCGGCAATCTGCTGCGTAAGGAAGCCGCATGATCTATTCAAGAATCGCCGGAACCGGCCGCTACCTGCCGAAACGCATTCTGACGAATGCCGATCTCGAAAAAATTGTCGAGACCAGCGATGAATGGATACGCACCCGCACCGGTGTGGAGCGGCGGCATCTTGCAGCGGAAGAAGAAACAACGTCGAGCCTTTGTATTCACGCCGCGAAGGAGGCAATGAAGGCTGCGGACGTAAAGCCGAAGGATATCGATCTAATCATCATCGGTACGACTACTCCCGACCTGGTTTTTCCCAACATAGCAACCTTGGTTCAGCAAGCGCTCGGCATTCACGGTTGTGCTGCCTTCAGCATCGAAGCGGCGTGTACCGGTTTTGTGTATGCACTAGCAACCGCCGACAAATTCATCCGTACCGGCGAGTCCCAGTGCGCGCTGGTCATCGGCGCGGAAATCATTACCAAGCTCGTCGACTGGAGCGATCGCACGACCTGTGTGTTGTTCGGCGACGGCGCCGGCGCCGTCATCGTCAAGCCATCCGTGGAGCCGGGGATCATCTCCACGCACCTCGGCGCAGACGGCAAATACAAGGAGTTGCTCTTTTACCCGGTCGGTCCGTCCAAGGACCTGATCCAGGCTGGTACCGACAAGGTGGGCATCATCATGCGCGGTAACGAGGTCTTCAAGGTTGCCGTCAAGACCCTGGGCAAAGTGGCCGAACAGGCGCTCCTCGCAAACAACATCGACAAGTCGGAACTCGACTGGCTGATCCCGCATCAGGCGAACTTACGCATCATCCAGGCAACGGCGAAACGGCTGGGGTTGCCGATGGAAAAAGTCATCCTGACGGTTCAGGACCACGGCAATACCTCCGCAGCCTCGGTGCCCATGGCGCTGGATGTCGGTGTTCGCGACGGCCGCGTCAAACGCGGGCAACTCGTGTTGATGGAAGCCTTCGGTGGTGGCTTCACCTGGGGATCCGTGCTCATGAGGTTCTGAGAATTCGCTGCCCCTTTATTTGCCCTCGCCATGCAACTCCAATTGATCATCGGCAACAAGAATTACTCGAGCTGGTCGCTGCGCAGCTGGTTCCTGCTGAAAGAAGCGGAAATCGACTTCGAAGAACACCGCATACCGCTCGACCTGGATAGCAGTCCTGCCGAAATCGCACGCTTCTCGCCGTCCGGCCGGGTGCCGGTGCTGATGCTCGACAACCAGCCGGTTTGGGATACCCTGGCGATCGCCGAGACGGTAGCGGAACGGTGGCCCGACAAGCAATTGTGGCCGGCCGATCCGGCCGCAAGGGCGCATGCACGCGCGGTGTCGGCCGAGATGCACGCCGGTTTTTCGACCTTGCGTGATGCAATGCCTATGAATTGCCGCGCCATGGGGCGTAAAGTAGCGCTGCCCGACGCGCTGACGAATGATATTGACCGGGTCCTGGATATCTGGGCAGACTGTCATCGCCGGTACGGGTCACGCGGAGACTGGTTGTTTGGTAGCTTCAGCGTGGCGGACGCGATGTACGCGCCGGTCGTATTGCGATTCAGGACTTACGGCATCAACCTGCCGGACTCGGCAAGCAGCTATCCGCGGCGCTTGCTGGAGAGCAAGGCAATTCAGGAATGGCTGGCGGCTGCGGAATCCGAAATCGAAGTCATCGAGAGGGAAGAAGTAGGACAATGAAACCAGTGCATCTGACACTGATCTTTTTTTGCCTGCCTTTTTGCGCGTCGGCGGAAGTTTATGACCTGCCGCCGGCAGGTAACGATGTGGTTGGCGCGGTCACGGTCGTCAAGGCGCGAGCGGACGATACCCTGCTCGATATCGCCCGCCGTCATGGTCTCGGTTACGAAGACATCGTGCGCGCCAATCCGGATGTCGACACCTGGTTGCCGGGTGAGGGAACCGAGGTGGTACTGCCGACCCGCTACGTCCTGCCCTCCGGAGAACGGCGCGGACTGATCCTGAATCTTGCCGAGTACCGGCTCTACTACTTCCCGGACACTGCCGAAGGCGAAACGCCGGTGGTGATGACTTATCCGATGAGCATCGGCCGCATGGACTGGGAAACGCCGCTTGGCCTTACCCGTGTCATTTCCAAGGTCACCAATCCGACCTGGTATCCCCCGGCGTCGGTACGCGCCGAACACGAGGCGGACGGTGATCCGTTGCCGGCAATCGTGCCACCGGGCCCCAATAACCCGCTCGGCAAGCACGCAATGCGTCTCGGCTTGCCGGGCTACCTGATCCACGGCACCAACCGGCCGGCCGGCGTCGGCATGCGGGTCACCCACGGTTGCATTCGCCTGTTTCCCGAAGACATCGATTTCCTGTTCGGCAAAATCGCGATCGACACCCCGGTTCGCATTATCAACGAGCCAGTCAAAATGGGATGGGACGGCGATACGCTGGTGGTGGAAGTCCACCGCACACTGGAAACGTCACCGGAAATTCCGACCGTCGACGAACCTCAACGGCCCGAGCTTGAAAACGCCGGCGAAGACGACACAGACCCTGCGGAGGTCGTCGTCAGCGACCCGCCGTTCGAACGTGATCGATTGACCTTGCTGACGGAACAGTTCGTCGCCGCTACCAACGACCGGCCGGCGGCACTGGACTGGGATATTGCCGAGCAGTTGCTCGAACGCGCGGATGGAATTCCCGCGATCGCGGGAACAGAAATAAAAAACGCCGCGACAAGCGCGGCGTCTGAAGAACTCGTCGATAGCTTGTAGTTTTCTACTACTTAGCTTGTGACCTTTGGAACATGCGTTCCAGACGGTCGCGATTCGCGTCACAGCATGCCTGAGCAGCGTTTGCTGCTGCCAGCGCGCGATCGGCCGTGCTTTGCGCAGCGCGGGCTGCCTGAGCGGCGCTGTCGGCCGCTGCCCTTGCAGCTTCAGCAGCAGATTTTGCTGCCGCTGCGTCTCTCGCTGCAGCGTCCGCAGTAGCTTGCGCATCGCCGGTCGCCGCACAGCCTGAGGCCAGGCCGAGGACGAGCACAACTGCGCTTACTTTGAGTACGTTTTTAATCATCATTCAAAATTCCTCTGTTGGGATAAAACTGCCAGCGCATTATTTCGTAAAGTGCTGCGGGCTTCAACGAAAACCTTGATTTTCTTCGGGTTGTCGCATCCTCCCGACATCGTTTTTCACGGCTCGTTTTTTTGTAAGACGTTGCACGCAGTCGACTGATATTCCTGTTCAAAATTTGTTAACCGGCAATTGCTGTGAGCATATTTCACATGCTGGTTGCAGGAGCAAGTTTCTGGTTTCGCAATAAATGTCAGTCTGCGATCACCCGTGCCCGGCTATTGACCTCCGCTCGCAGACTGGGAGAAAAGCGAATTTACGTTGACGCGGGACAGCAACTGTATATAATTGCACTACTGTTTATTCATACAGGTATTACGATGCGCGAGCTGACCCCCAGGCAAAAAGAAATTCTTGAATTAATCCAGTCATTTATCGCCGAGTATGGCATGCCGCCGACGCGTGCCGATATCGCCAGGGAGCTTGGCTTCAGGTCCGCGAATGCTGCCGAGGAACATCTGCGGGCCCTGCAGAAGAAGGGCGTGCTCGAGCTCGTGCCGGGCGCCTCACGGGGCATACAGCTCAGGGACTCGCTACGTGAACAAATGGGCCTGCCGCTGGTGGGCCGGGTCGCCGCCGGCAGCCCGATCCTAGCCGAAGAACACATCGAGACGCATTACAAGCTCGATCCGGCGCTGTTCGATCCCAAGCCGCATTACCTGTTACGCGTCCACGGTATGAGCATGAAAAATGCCGGCATCCTGGACGGCGATCTCGTCGCCGTGCATCGCACGCCCGAGGTGCGCAGCCGGCAGATCGTGGTGGCGCGGGTCGATGACGAGGTCACCGTCAAGCGTTACCGGCAGGACGGGTCCCGGGTCTGGCTGTTGCCGGAGAACGAGGAGTTCGAACCGATCGAGGTCGATCTGAACGAACAGGCGATGATGATCGAGGGGGTCGTCGTCGGCGTGATCCGTGACGGCATCCCGCTGCACTGAGCACTGTTACCGTGGTCCGGGTGTGCGGTGAATGATGCGCTTAATCAACTGCTTGCAAATCCGCGCATCTGGCGGGGCCAGGCCGGCACGCAGGACGTACCGGGACTCGCCAGCGGTTATCCGAAGCTCGATCGCCAGTTGCCCGGCGGTGGCTGGCCGCCCAATGCGCTGACCGAAATCCTGTTCGAACATTACGGCAGCGGCGAACTCAAGCTGCTGATGCCGGCACTGGCGCGCCTGAGCCAGCCACAGGACGCGGCCAGCGGGGCGGGCTGGATTACCTGGGTGGCGCCGCCTTTCGCACCGTATCCGCCGGCGCTCAAGCAGTGGGGCGTCAACCTGTCGCGGGTGCTGATCGTGCACCCTAAACAACCAGCCGAGACCCTGTGGGCTGCCGAACAGGCATTGTCTTCGGGGAACTGCTCGGCGGTGCTTTTGTGGCCGCAGACGCTCGACGATGCCGCCAGCCGGCGCCTGCAGCTGGCGGCGGAAAAGGGCCAAAGCTGGGCGGTTGCCTTTCGTTCGCTAAAGGCCCAGTCGCAGCCGTCCGCCGCCGCATTACGCATCCGGCTCGGCACCGGCGGTAACGATCTGGGCATTCTGAAAAGTCGCGGTGGCAGGCCGGCGATCGTAAAAAATTATGCTGGTTAAAGGGGCTTCTCGATGCTTGGTATGGCCACGGTTTGTGTGGCTTGAGATTGTGGGAGCGGCTTTTGTGGGAGCGGCTTTAGCCGCGATTCCTTCAACCAAATCGGGTGTGGATTGATCGAGGCGCTCTTAACATGTCTACCCCGGATAAATCGCCTGCGTTCGCGCGGGAAGCCACCCCGACTCCCCCTGCAAGCCGCTCACTAACCCCGCGGCAACGGGCCTTGTCGCTCGCGCCGGTTGCCGAAGCGCCGGCGTTCGAGATCAGCGACCTGCGTCGCCTGTGGCTTTGTATTCACTTGCCGGCATTACCGCTCGAAGCACTGGGTGGCAGCGACCAGTCCAGGGCCGTGTTCGAGGAAAGCAAGGGCATTCGCAAAATCCTGCTGGTGAACAATAAAGCTCGCTCGGGTGGCATCCGGCCCGGCCTGTCGATCAACGCCGCACTCGCCCTGCAACCGGGGTTGCTGCTCGAGGAGCGGAAATCGCAGCGTGAACTCGAAGTATTGAGAGAACTGGCAGAGTGGGCCGGCAAGTTCACCTCGCTGGTCTGTATCGAAGAACCTTCGCTGCTGCTTTTGGAAATTGCCGGCAGCCTGAAACTGTTCGGTGGCGTCAAGGCGTTGCGGCAACGCATCGTACAGGGATTCACAGCACAGGGTTTCACGGCGGCCGCCGCCATCGCGCCGACGCCGCTGGCAGCAACCTGGCTTGCCAGGGCCGGGCGCAAGGCCTGTGTCCTCGATGCGCGCAACCTGAGGAGCAAACTGGCCCCGTTACCGCTGGCCTGTCTCTGCTGGCCGGAAGCCGTCGAGTCTTCACTGCGCGGCATGGGCATCACCTGCATCGGCGAAGCGCTGAGGCTGCCGAGACAGGGCTTTGCCAAACGCTTCGGTGCCATGCGCCTTTTACAGCTCGATCGTGCGCTGGGCCGCCTGCCGGACCCGCGCGTCAGCTATCGTGCGCCCGAGCGCTTCGTCGCCGATTACGATTTGCAGCAAGAACAAAGCGACAGCGAACTGCTGCTGAATGCCTGTGAGCTTCTACTCAAGCGGCTCGAAGATTTTCTGCTGGCACGACAGATCGCCGTACAGCACCTGCTGTTCAGTTTTTTCCATTTGCAATCCCCGGCGACACACCTGCCCCTCGGTTGCGTGCAGGCGGACCGCGCAACGCAACACTGGTTCGAGCTTCTGAAAATCCGCTTCGAGCGCCTGTTGCTCCCCGCGCCGGTCATCGCCATTCAACTGCGGGCGGGGCGGGGGCAATGCTTCGCGGCCGGCACGGCAACCCTGCCTTTCGACCAGCGGGCAGGGAATGGCCAGCGCTTGTCGGTCGCCCACCTTGGCGAACTCTTAAGTGCGCGTATCGGGGACGAATCGGTTCACGGCGTTGCGATGGTCGCCGAACATCGTCCGCAGTACGCCTGGCGTCGCCAGGACCTGGGCAACGAGGTGCCACGTTGCGCGGACCTGCCGGACCGCCGTTTACCCGGGGAACTGCCCGCATGGCTCGAGGAAATCCAGCGCACCGGCAGCCTGGTGTTGCGGCGGCCCCTGTGGATGCTGGAGGAACCGAGCTTGCTTGCGGTCGAAAACGGCCGGCCCGTGTGCGGCGGTGTGTTGCAGCTGCTCGACGGTCCCGAGCGCCTGGAGACGGGCTGGTGGGACGATGACGGCATCGCCCGGGACTACTTCGTGGCGCGTAACCCGCAAGGTGTGCACCTCTGGGTTTATCGTGATCGCAAACAAAACGGAGGCCGCTGGTTTTTGCATGGGATGTTCGGATGACTGCCTATGCCGAACTGCATGCACTCAGCAACTTCACGTTCTTGAGGGGTGCATCGCATCCGGACGAACTCGTAGAGACCGCCGCCGAACTCGCTTACGAGGCCCTGGCGATCACCGATGAATGTACGGTCTCCGGCATCGTCCGGGCACATGTTGCGGCTAAAGACTGCGGACTCAAAAAACTGATCATTGGCTCGGAGTTTCGACTCGAGAGCGGCCTGAAGCTCGTGGTGCTGGTCAAAAACCGCGCCGGTTATACTCGTTTGTGCCAATTGATCACGCGTGGCCGGCGTGCTGCCGAAAAGGGCAGTTACAAAGTCACGCCCGAAGATTTCAGCGACGGCCTCGCCGATTGTTTGGTTCTGTGGGTTCCCGGTAACCAGTTAATGCTGCGCGCCGAAGACGAATGGGTTGGCGACGCGTTTCGCGACCGTCTGTGGATCGCGGTGGAACTGCTGGCAGACGGTTTGCAACGCCAGCGTCTCGATCATCTCCGGCAGCTGGGCCAGGCGCTCGAGCTGCCACTGGTCGCCGCCGGCGACGTACACATGCATTGCCGCGAGCGCCGCGCGTTGCAGGACACCGTGACCGCGATACGCGAAGGGCTGACACTCGATCGCGCCGGCTTTGCCTTGTACGCGAACGGCGAGCGTTACCTGCGCCCGCGTACCGTGCTTCAGAAAATCTACCCGGCCGAGTTGCGCGAGGAAACGCTACGCATCGCAAACGAGATCGACTTTTCGCTCGACGAACTGAAATACGAGTATCCGGACGAACTCGTGCCGCAAGGCATGACGCCGGCAACCTATCTCAGGCAACTGACCGAAGAGGGCATGGCCAGGCGCTGGCCGCAGGGTGTGCCGCAGAAAGTCCGGACGCTGGTCGAGCACGAGCTGGCATTGATTCGCGAGCTCGATTACGAACCCTATTTCCTGACCGTGTACGACATCGTGGCCTTCGCACGAGGTCAGAAAATCCTCTGCCAGGGACGCGGCTCGGCGGCCAACTCCGCCGTCTGTTTTTGTCTCGGCATCACCGAAGTCGATCCCGAACGCATGGCGACGCTGGTCGAGCGCTTCATCTCCAAAGAGCGCAACGAACCGCCGGATATCGATGTCGACTTCGAGCACGAGCGTCGCGAGGAAGTCATCCAGTACATCTACCGGAAATACGGCAGGGAACGGGCTGCACTCGCTGCAACCGTCATCACCTACCGGCCGCGCAGCGCCCTGCGCGACGTCGGCAAGGCACTGGGACTCTCCGGCCTGCAGGTGGACCGGCTCGCCCGGTCGATGCAGTGGTGGGACGGCAGCCAGGTCGACGACAGCCGGGTGCTGGAAGCGGGCCTCGATCCGAACAGCCCGGTCATCCGCAGACTGCTGTACCTGGTGCGTGAGTTGCTGGGCTTTCCGCGCCATCTCTCGCAGCACGTCGGCGGCTTCGTCATCTCGAACGGCCCGCTGTCGGAACTGGTGCCGGTCGAAAACGCGGCCATGGAAGATCGCACCGTGATCCAGTGGGAGAAAAACGATCTCGAGGATCTCGGTCTTCTGAAAGTCGACGTGCTGGGTCTCGGCATGCTGACAGCCATACGCCGCAGCTTCGATTTGATCAAGGAATTCGACGGCCGCGAGTACACGCTGGCGACGGTGCCGGCCGAAGATCCTGTGGTGTATGACATGATTTGCGACGGCGACACCATGGGCGTGTTCCAGATCGAATCGCGCGCACAGATGGCGATGCTGCCGCGACTCAAACCGCGCTGCTATTACGACCTGGTGATCGAGGTCGCGATCATCCGCCCGGGCCCGATCCAGGGTGACATGGTGCATCCCTATTTGCGCAGGCGCTCGGGGGAGGAGGCCGTCGTCTATCCGAGCGAGGAAGTGCGCGAGGTGTTGCAACGCACACTGGGCGTGCCGATCTTCCAGGAACAGGTGATGCAACTCGCAGTGGTTGCCGCCGGTTTCACGCCGGGCGAGGCGGATCGCCTGCGGCGCGCGATGGCCGCCTGGAAACGCCGCGGCGGGCTCGGCCCGTTCGAAGAACGGCTGATACGCGGCATGCGCGAACGCGGCTACGAAGAACAATTCGCA
>JAWWCT010000019.1:0-53196 GCA_033720315.1 Woeseiaceae bacterium
CAATGCCAGCTAACGTCCTAGCTCACTGGCGCCAGCGAATGGCGCGACTGTTGCGCCAAAGGCCCTACAACAGGCGTGCCTGGAGCGCCCGGGCGGCCAGTGCAGCGACTTGTTAGGCGTCGCCTCGCGATCTTCTAGTGGAACATCCAATAACAAATGGCACCCGCACCGTCCTAGTAGGTCTGCTGTCGGCCAATTGTCGCCCCTCATCAGGCGGCTACTGCTCAGGCTTGAGGTCTGGTAAATAGTAGCTGGCGACGTCCATCGCGAGCGCGCCCTGTTCAGCACCCTGAAGGTTGGTCAACACGATCACGCTCAGATTGTCATCGGGGAAACGCAGGTGCCAAGTCGCCCAGCCCCCGCCCATCTCCATCGTCCGGCGTCCGTTGCGAGTACCGGCAATCCAGCCGAGACCATAACGTCCACTCTCACCATTGCTCAGCTCGAATGGCGTAGCCGCTTGCTCCAGAGTTTCGGCTTCCAGGACGTTGCCAGATGCGAGGGCGAGTTCCCATTGCACCATGTCGTCGATCGTCGAGTTCATTCCGGCAGCTGGGTGCATAAAACTTGCGTAGACGTAACCGTTGGCCCGGTAAACCGCTTGTGTCGAAACGACCCATCCCTCGAAGGGATCGTCCGGAGCGTGTTCGCGCCGGAGAGCCGACGTGCGATCGAGCGAGGGCTCAAACATCGTGTACATCGACGACCGTCCGGGCACGACATCGCGGAGGTCGCCGAAACTCGTGTTCCTCAAGCCGAGAGGCCTAAGCAGCCGGCTAGCGATGAAATCCTTGAACTCGAGGCCCGACACCTCTTCGATGATCATGCCGAGTAGTACGAAACCCGTCTGGTTGTAGACGGCGCGCTCGCCTGGCATCTCAATCGGTTTCGCCGCCAGCTCCCGTAGAAGATCGCTTCGGGCGTCGGCGATGAGGTTGCCGTCCGCATCGACAGCATCCGGTAACCCGGAAGTGTGGGCCAAACAGTGCCGAATCGTGACCGGCGCCCACGACGCTGGCAGGTCCGGGAGAAATTTCGTCACCGAATCTTCGAGTGTGATCCTACCCTCCTCGACCAAGGTCAGAATCGCGGTCGCGGTGAAGGTCTTCGTGATCGATGCAATCAGGAAGACTGTTTCAGTCTGCACCGGAACCTCGAGCTCGACATTCGCCAGCCCGTATGCCTGCTGCTTGACGACCTTTCCGTTCTGTACGACGGCAAGCGCCAGTCCCGGCATCCGGAGTTTCTCCATTTGCGCGCGGACGTAATCGTCGATTTCGTCTGCCGACGACGAAGCCGTGAAGCCGATGGTAATCAACAGAACGAGACCAGATTTCCACCTAATATTCATTGAGCCTCTCGTCTATTTGGTGGCTGAGACCAGTTCGTAGACCTCTTCTTAGGACAAGACGAACGACCATAACGGCTCGAACGTGGCCCTTCGCCCTAAAGCCTAGCATTCGCCGGCCGCGCCGCCTAACTATAAGTAACTAGCATTAATGTAATGTTTAATTGTATGAAAAATGCAATGTAACCGCTAAATCTGAATGCAAGTAATTGATTAATCTCATTGCAGACGGCGGATACATTGCAGAATTCGCTGCATGTTATCTTGCAACCGTCTGCACTTGACGGCTGCAAGCAACGCACCTGCTCTAACTCACATTTTCAGATTTGATCAGTCGCGCCGCGACGGCCGCGATGACGAGTGGCACCGAAAAGATGATGAAGTTCACCGTCAGTGTTAAACCCATGCCGATGAGCGTGCCGCCGAGTTTCGGGCCGACGATGGCGCCGATACGCCCGGCGCCTATGCCCCAGCCGATGCCGGTGTTGCGGATCTCGGTCGGGTACATCCTGGCGGCAACAGTGTAAAAGCCGACGAAGCCGCCCTGCACGCCGTAGCCGATAAGCCCGAACAACAGCAGGATCAGCCAGGATTGCGAAACGTAGCCGAAAATGCACATCAAGACGGCGGTCGCTATCAGGAACAGGCTGATAACGCGGCGCAGGCCGAAGGTCTGTGACAACCAGCCCTGGGAGAGAATGCCGAAGTAGGCGCCGAGGTTGAACACGGTGCCGGCATAGATTGCGAGGCTCAGGGACAAACCGGTGCTTTCGGCAAGCTTGGGAATCCAGCTCGTCAGGAAGTACAGGCTGACGAACGAGGTAAAAAACGCGATCCACAGCCATACGGTCGACATCTGCCGTCCGTGAGTGAACAATGCTTTTACGCTGGCCTGCTTTGCCTCGGGCGGCGCTGCCGGCAGTTCGTCGCGCGCTCCGTGGCCCATTTTTTTCAGGATCTGATTCACGCGCTCAAGTGCGTTTCGCGGCTTCGCCTTGACCAGAAAATCGATCGACTCCGGCAAAAAGGCCCAGACGATCGGCAGCGCGACGAGCGTCGCCGAACCGGCCGCGATAAACATTGCCCGCCAGCCGTATTCCGGGATGATCGAGGCTGCGGCAAAGCCAGACAGGGTCGCACCGAGCGGATAGCCGGATAAGACGAAGCTGACGATGAAATTCTTGTTGCGGTTGGGCGCGTATTCGGCCGCCATGGTCGCTGCGGTTGCCAGCATCGAGCCGATGCCGAGGCCGCTGGCAAAGCGCAGGAATATCAGCTGGTTTTCTGTCTGCACGTAGGCGGTTGCCAGGATGCCGACGCCCATGACGAGCACGCAGATCATGATCATGTTGCGGCGACCGATGCGATCGGCGATCGGTGCGAGGAACATCGCTCCGGCGGTCATTCCTAAAAGACCTGCACTGAAGATCGTGCCGAGCGTCTGCGGTGGAGTGGACCAGTCTGCGGAAATGGCCGGTGCCGCGTAGGCGATGACCAGCACGTCCATCCCGTCGAGCATGTTCATCGTGATGCAGACCAGGAACACCGTAACCTGCAATGTTGTTAGCTTGCCTTCCTCGATTAGCTGGCGTATGTCACTCATGAGTCACCCGGTTTGTTTTTCGTTTTATACAGGTGTGATTGCTGAACCTCAGGCCGACGCGGCGAGTACGATTTCTTCGGTATCGATTTCGGCCTGCGTGGCCGCATTGTATCGCGGCCCGCTGACGGTCGTCGCATTGATCAGCTGATCGACGCGCGACATCACACTATTGCTCAGTGAAATATCCAGTGCCTTGAAGTTTTCCTCGAGGTGGTCGGAGCTGGTCGTGCCCGGAATGACGTGGATGCCGGGATGGCGGTGCAGGAGCCAGGCCAGGGCAAGCTGCGCCGAGGTGCAGCCAGCCTCACGGGCAAGCGCCCGGTACCCGGGCAACAGCTCGCAGTTCTTCGCGAAATGCGGTTCCTGGAAGCGCGGCATGCCGCGGCGAATGTCCTTCTCGGCGAAGGCGTCGGGATCGATGTCGCTGTCTGTCAGGAAGCCGCGAGCGAGCGGTGAGAATGCGACAAACGTAACACCCAGCTCATTGCAGGCGCCGAGCACGGCAACCTCCGCATTACGGCTCCACAACGAGTACTCCGACTGTACCGCCGCAATCGGGTGTACGGCATGCGCCTTGCGTAGTGTCACCGCCGAGACTTCGGAAAGGCCGATTGCGCGTATCTTGCCCTGTTGGAGCAGGGTTTTCATGGCGCCCATGCTGTCCTCGATCGGTACTTTCTTGTCCAAGCGATGCAGGTAGTAGAGATCGATGACCTCGGTTTTGAGAGACCTGAGGGACTCGTCGCACATTCTCATGATCGTTTCCGGCCGGCCGTCGATGACGCGCACACCGTCGACGCCGCCCATGCCGCCTTTGCTCGCCAGGAAGAATTCATCGCGACGCTTGCTCAGGACCTCGCCGAGGAGTATCTCGTTCTTGCCAAAGCCGTAGAGTGCCGCCGTGTCGAAGTGGCGAACGCCGATTTCAAGTGCCCGCAGCAATACCTTTTGCGCATCCTCTCTGGACGGTGGTCGCCCGTAGGCGTGCGAGAGGTTCATGCAACCGAGGCCGATGGCTTGTACGTCGTTGAGACTTGAGAAAGTTGTTGATCCAGTCACCTGCTTCTTCCGTCACAGTCAATTGCCGTGGGCACAGCTCCCCCTGTGCATGTTGCTGATCCTAAATGACTGGGCCGGATGATTGAATCGCAATTCACTCTCGGGTGAGATTTTTCTCGCTGCCAGTCGATATCGCGGTTCACCGGGTCGGCGCCGATTGGCTATAGTAAGACGCAACGACACCATGCATTCGCAGGCTTCGGCTGCCGGGGTAGTCGCCGCCGATCGAACAACTAAAAAAGGGGCAATAATCGATGCGTTACCTGAGCGACAAAGACCTGAGCAAGATGGCGCCGGCCGAAGACGCCGCGTTCGCCTCGCCGATACCGACACAGATGGTTTCCAACGGCGAGTTTCATCCGCTGCCGCAAACCCCGCAGCAAAAGCAGGTCGAGGCGAGGATCAAGCAACTCGCCGACGATCTCGGCCGGCAACACGGCATGAACCGGCGGCAATTCCTGGCATCCTCGGCGGGCATGGCGGCGGCCTTTATCGCAATGAACGAGGTGTTCGGCCCGATGTACACCGTGTCGGCAGCGGAAGCCGCGGCACCCGGCGCTGCGGACGAGCGTGCCGGCCAACTCGCCAATCAGTTCATCTTCGATTGCCAGACGCATTTCGTCAGGGATGACTACACGACCGACCTCACACCGATTACCCGGTTTGCCAGGGCACACTGGAATCCGGAGATGGAGGGCGAGATCACCCTGGATCGCCTCAAGTTTGCCAATTATCTGAAGGAAGTTTATGTCGACAGCGATACCGACGTGGCGATTCTTTCCGGCTCGCCGGTTGACGACGAGGTCAACCTGTTCCTGACCAACGACCAGATTGCCTCGGCCCGCAGGTCGGTCAACACGGTCGCAGGATCGCGCCGCATGCTGGCGCACGGCATCATCCAGCCGAAAAGCGAAGGCTGGCTGGACGACGTCGATTATGCGATCGAGGAGCTCAAAGTCGACAGCTGGAAAGGCTACACGATCGGCGATCCCATGTTTCAGACGCAAAAGCAATCGCAATGGCGGCTCGATGACGAGGCGCTCGTCTATCCCTTCTACGAGAAAATCCAGAAAGCCGGCATCAATACGCTGTGTATCCACAAGGGGCTGATGCCCGCCGACTACGAGACATCGTGGCCGGGCTTGTGGGAGCACGCCACCGTCTCCGATCTCGGCAAAGCAGCAAAAGACTGGCCCGGCATCAACTTCGTCATTTATCACTCGGCAATGCGCCCCTTCATCGAGTTGCCCGATGCGTCACTGAAACAGTTCGAAGACACCGGCCGCATCGACTGGGTCACCGACCTGGCGGCGATACCCGGAAAGTTCGGTGTGTCGAACGTGTATGCCGAACTCGGCACCTGTTTTGCGAATACTTCCGTCACCCATCCCAGGCTTGCGGCAGCGATGTTGGGCCAGCTGATCAAGGGGCTCGGCGCCGACAAGATCGTCTGGGGCACCGATTCTGTGTGGTATGGCTCACCGCAGTGGCAGATCGAGGCGATGCGGCGCCTGGAGATCCCGCAGGACATGCAGGAGCAGCACGGGTTTGCACCGCTCGGCGCGGCCGATGGTCCGGTCAAAACGGCGATCTTCTCCGGCAATGCGGCAAAGATGTACAACGTCGACGTCAACGCCGCCGTCGGCGAGCTGTCGATCGACCACATCTCTGAAGCCAAAGCGGAATTCCAGGCACTGAATACCGAGCGCAGCAACCTGCGCTACGGCTACGTTGCCAAAGCATAGACGGAGACAAAGATGACCATCGATCGCCGGAAATTCATTCGCGATTCCTCGCTGTTGCTGTCCGCCGGTGCTCTCGGCGTCGCTGGCTGCTCCGATTCCGAACAACAGGTCACCGTGACAAGGGAGGTCGCGCCGGCTCCCAAACCCGACGTCGACCTGCTCGCCTCGTACTGGACGATCACCGGAGATGTCGACCCGGCAGGCAGCGGCCAGCAGTACAGCCCGTTCGAGTTTCGCGAGCGGGTGGAGGCCATCTCGAAAGTCGGCTTCAAGGGCATGGGCATCTGGCACACGGATCTTTATCACACGATGGAGAACCGTAGCCTTGCGGACATGAAGCAGATCCTCGATGACAATGGCATCGAGCACCTCGAACTGGAGTTCCTGTTCGACTGGTTCCATCCCGATGGCAGCGAGCGCAAGATGCAGTCCGATGCCGAGAAAGCCAAACTGCTGGCTGCCGCCGAAGGTCTTGGCGCCCGGCACCTCAAGGTCGGCGATTTCTTCAACCAGGATTTCAGTGTCGAACAATGTGCGGAGGGGTTTGCGGCACTGTGCGCGGATGCCGCCGATGTCGGCACCAATATTCTTTTCGAGGTGATGCCGTTTGCGATGCTCGACAACTATTCCGACGCCGTCAGGATGTGCGAACTCGCGGACGCCGACAACGGTGGCCTGATGGTCGACACCTGGCACATCGTCAAGATGCGCACGCCGTACGAGGAACTGGCTGCGACACCGGAGCGTTTTCTACTCGGCGTCGAACTCAACGACGGCTGGATCGAGACGCCTGAAGGCATGGACCTGCAGGTCGAAACGACACAGTGGCGTGCCTTTCCCGGTGAAGGTGAGTTCGACATGGCCGGTTTCATGGAGGCGATCGCAGCGACCGGCTATGACGGTCCGTACGGCGTCGAGGTGATTCGCGCCGAGAATCGCAGTCGTACCGTCGACCAGCTGGCAGAAATCGCATATCGCACCGCGATGGCGCAGTTCGCCTAGGAATCGATCCGCGCCCTTCGACTTTCGCGACATTGGTCCGCGCTGCCGCTCGTGACGCATGCGGCTGGAGCGATGGCATGCTGAATGCCCTGGACTATAATCTGGATAAGTCTCAGGTAAAGAGAATCGCACAAAGAATACCAGCACTTCGAACGGCTGGACTCTCCCTCCCATCGCAGGAGACAACCTATGGATCGTAGAAAGTTCATTGCGGGGACAGGTGGCTTGCTCTTATCGAGCCAGGCACCAAAGGTGCTCGCTCAAACGCAGATCGTGCACCCAAACAAGTCATGCTCGGCAACGACTCGTATGACGCAGGGACCCTACCTGGTGCCCGGCAGCGAACGGCGCTCCGATATCCGCGAAGACCGATCCGGCGTCCCACTCAAGCTTGCAATGCGGGTGGTCGACGATCTTTGGTGTCAACCAGTTTCGGATTTTGTGGTCGAAATCTGGCATTGCGATGCCGAAGGTTATTACTCAGGTGTCGACAACATCGTATTTGATCCCGCGACGCTCAGGCCGACGGACCAGGCCATCAATATGAAGGATTACACTTTTCTTCGCGGCCACCAGGTAACCGATGAAAATGGCAAAGTCGAGTTCACGACGATATACCCTGGATGGTACATGCCGCGTCTTGCACACATTCATGTAAGACTGATGTGGCGTGACGTGGAGTGGACATCGCTTGATACCCAGTTGTTTCTGCCTGCCGATGTCGAACGGGCCGTCTACCAGACCAAGCCGTATGCCGTGAGGGGGCCGAATCCGACAAAAATCGACAGAGATATAGTATTGAAAGGTAATGCGACTCCTTTGCAAGACCTGACGGTAAAACTCGATCAGGATGGAGACGGATTCAAGGGTCAGTTTGAGTTTGCCGCGGTAAGCCTGTAGAGCTTCATCGACCAGCCAGCGGGCATCGCACCGCGATGGTGCAGTTCACCTGAAAATTATTTCGTTGGTAGGCTGTTCTGTGGGAGCGGCTTCAGCCGCGATAACGACTATCCGGGAACCGCGCCGTTGCTAAATTGTATCGCGGCTGAAACCGATCCCACGAGCTATTCGTCGATCATTGGCTGTTCAGGCCCAGCAGCTTTATCGCGTTTTCCCTGAGGATCAGCGGGCGCACCTCGTCGCGAAAGTCTGCTTTCTCGAAGTCTGCAAGCCAGCGGTCCGGCTTTATCAGCGGGAAGTCCGAACCGAACAGCATCTTGTGTTTCAGCTGCGTGTTTGCGTAGTGCACCAACTGCGGCGGAAAATATTTCGGCGACCAGCCGGAAAGATCGATATACACCTGTGACTTATGCAGGGCGATCGACAGCGCCTCGTCCTGCCAAGGCCACGACGGGTGCGCGAGGATGATCGGCATGTCCGGGAAGTCCACCGCGACGTCGTCGACGTACATCGGGTTGCCGTATTTCAGGCGGATACCACCACCGCCCGGCATTCCGGTGCCCATGCCCGAATGCCCGGTGTGAAACAGGGCCGGGAGCCTGGCTTCGGCGATGACTTCGTACAGCGGATAGGCCATGCGGTCGTTCGGAAAAAACTCCTGGAACTGCGGGTGGAACTTGAAGCCCTTGACGTCGTAATCGCGAATCAGCCGGCGCGCCTCCCGCGCCCCCATGCGTCCTTTTGCCGGATCGATACTGGCGAACGGAATCATGACGTCACTGTTCTCGTTCGCGACCTCCGCCACTTCCTCGTTGGAAATTCGTTTCTGGCCGCTGGCTGCCTCGCCGTCGACGGTGAAGATGACACAGGCCATTTTGCGTTCGCGATAGTATTCCGCAGTCTCGCGAATCGACGGGCGCGGTCCTTGCTCCTTGAAGTATTTCCTGGCTGCCTCGATAAACTCGGCCTTTACCTCGTCGACCGGTTCGCGTTCCGACAGCTCGGCATGTACGTGTACGTCTATGGCAACGAGTTCGTCTACGTTCATTCCCATGCTCCTTGGTAATCCTTATGCCGCGCTTTCGCGCAACATGAATTCGGCGCGCTCACGATATACGCCGAGGCCGGATGCGATAACGACGATTGCCGCCGTGCACATGACGAAGGCAAATACTGACAGCGAATATCTAAGCGCAGCCGTATCGCCAAAACCGTAGTCAGTGATCACTGCGACAATGGTCGGGCCGGCGCCAAGTCCGATCAGGTTCAACACGAACAAGTATAAAGCGATCACCTGACCACGTAGCTGGTTGGGCGTAATAAAATTCAACGCTGCCGGAGCCAGGCCGACGTGCATACCCAGGGCGAGGACAGTCGGTGCCAGAAGCATAAGCGCCAGCGACGGTGTCGGCATCAGTGGCGCGGAACAGCCAAAGACAATCACGGCTACGCCGGAATACATTGCAACTCGCATATTGGAATCGAGGACGCCTTGCGCGAGCTGGCGATTTGCAAGGATGCCGCCGAGCAAGGTGCCGCCCGTGCCAAGCGTCAACACGATCAAACCGAATGCGTAGCCGGCGTCGCTTGCCTGCCAGCCGTAAGTGCGCATGAGAAAGGCCGGAGACCAGGAGAAAAACCCGTACGATGTCGTGGCGAGCAGGGTGGTCCCGAGCAATACCATGCCGTACGCGCGGATATTGCGCCACACGAAAGTGAGAGTCTCGAGAATCGTCGGTTCGGTGGACGACGACTGAGGATGGTCGGACAAGCTAACGACGTCCCGCCTCACCGGCTCGCGGACCGTGAGCATGAGCAGCAAGACCAGCAGGCCCGGAAGCCCCACGACGAAAAAGGTCAGTTGCCATGGCCTGACCGGGCCGATGACCGGCAGGATGACATCGGTCGCGCCTGCCGTCAGCTGGACGACATAGCCACCAAGTATGAATGCGATACCGCCACCGAAGAAGACAGCCATCGAATACATGCTGATCGGCACGGCGCGCTTTTCTTTTGGGAAATAGTCGGAAATCATCGAGTACGCCGCCGGTGACAGCGCCGCTTCGCCGACACCAACGCCGATCCGGGCGAGGAACAGGGTTGTGAACGTCTTCGTGATGCCGCAAACGGCGGTCATGATGCTCCAGAGGAAGATGCCAACGGAAATGATCCTGCAGCGGTTCGCGCGATCGGCCAGGCGACCGAGCGGTAGCCCCATCAGCGTATAGAAAATTGCGAATGCGAACCCGTGCAGTAGCGAAAACTGCGTATCGCTCAGTACCAGGTCTCTTTTGATCGGCTCGACAAGCAGGCTCATGATGATGCGGTCGATGAACGATGACGTGTAGGCGATGAACAGCACCACGACGACGTACCATGCATAACGTGGACTCGGATACGGTTCTTCGGCGGGTGTATTCATGAGGCCCCCAATTACTGTTCTTGTTTTTACAGCGACGCGTCAGTTTTTTCGATAGGCGGTTCGGGCAAACTCCACGTACGGCGCCGGCGCTACGGTTGCGCGTATTTCTGTCTGTACGTGGGGTTCGACTGTCGGCTTGCTCGTGCCACCGCCTTCCTCCCCCCAGACGAAGACTACCTCGGTTCCGGTCTCGGCGTACTCGGCCTCGAGCATCGCCAAGGTCAACATCTTGCGTTCGTTGAAACTGTAACCGCACCAGGTAGAGATTCCGATGGTCTTGCCGTCCCTGGTCACCTTGTCGTACGGCAGCATGGCATAGACGGCCGATGGCCAGTCCATGAACTTGGCGTTGCCTTGCTCGCGGAACATACTGCCGATGGTGCGCTCGACGTCCTCACCGTTGAGCGCCAGGGTGACCTTCTTCCTGTGTGGCTTGTCCTGCATTGCTTCCAGCGCTTCGCGGCCGATGAAATCATGGTCGAATTTGATCAGCGAACCATAGCCGAGGTCGTGCGGGGTCAGGTAATAGTCCTCGATGTTTTCCGAGTAAAAACTGCCGCCGATTGACTGCCTGGCTTCGAAGCCGTCGCCCGGCAACCATTCCCGGAAGGCCTTCATTCTGTCCCCGGTGTATACGGCGGGCATCGGTGACGGTATCCAGCCGGACTCGAGCGTGTTCGACGAATAGGTCCTGGCGCCGGACAGCCGCAGGCCGAATTCCTGCCCTGCTTCGACGATGGCGTCCTTCACCGCTTCGCCGTCCTGGTAAGGCCCGAACAGCTCCCAGCCGGGCTGCCCGACCATACCGTGGCGCAGGGCACGCACCTTGCGACCCGCGATCTTCACCCAATCCATGTTGAAGAACTTGATCTCCGGCATTGCCTTGCCGACGACTTTTTCCATGAGCTTGGCGGCGTTCGGCCCCTGCACCTGGTATCGGAAAACCTCGCGCCCTTCGGGGTCCTTGCGCGCGATCGAGCGTTCGTCCCGCCGGAGCTTGACGTCGTAATCGCCGGTTTCGGCGTGAAACTGCACCCAGTTGTGCACCGACGGACGCCCGACCAGGTTGAAGGTCTGTTCGTCGAGATGGAAAAGGATGACATCGCCGATGACGTGACCATCGTAATTGCAGGGAACGAATTGCTTGGCCTTGTTCACCGCGAAATTATTGAAGGTGTTGATGCCGAGTTTCGTCAGCAGCTTCAGTGCGTCAGGTCCTTCGACGTACATATCGGTCATGTGATAGGACTGGTTGAACAGTATGCAGGTCTCACGCCAGGCGCGTTGTTCGTCGCGCCAGTTGGTGTATTCGGGCGGTACGACGGGATAGACATTCGGGCCGAGTTGCGAATTGCGTAAAAAGTCGACAATGTTTCCCGACCGCTGAAGTACGTCTTCGAGACTTTCAGTGTTGGTTTTTTTACTCATTGGAATGTCCTGACTTTGATTGGCTGGGCGTGCGTGGAACTAGCCGGCGCTCCTGGTCATGTACCTGTCCTTGATCTCATACTTCATGGCGCGACGGCCTTCCTCGACCTTCTGCCGGTCGGATGGGACCGGACCGTCGGGGATCGCTGCCATGACCTCGGCGAAATCGCGTTCGATTTCCTCGCGGTGATCCGGGTGCGTCAGGATGTACAGCTCGTCTTTCAGGATCCCCTGCAGGATTTTTTGCCCGATCTCGAGCGGGTCCATTCCCATCTTTTGTACGACGGCGAGTCGTTCGATCCACTCCTGGTCCGGTAGATAACCGGTATCGGCGCGCGACTCCGGCCGCAGCTCCTCGCTCATGTTGATATTACTCGCGACGAGCCCGGGACAAACGAGCGATACGCCGATGCCCTGCTGGATGAGGCCGTACCAGAGACATTCGGTGAGTCCGCGCACCGCGCATTTAGCCGCCGTATATATGCCGGCACCGGGTCCGCTGACGAACGCGGCCATCGATGCGGTATTCACGATGTGACCGCCTTCGCCGTGCGCCTGGATTTTCGGCAGGAAACACTTGATACCCGTGAACACGGCATTGAGATTGACATCCATGATCCAGTCCCAGTCGTCGTAGTTCGCCTGCTCGATCGGGCCGAACACATTGATGCCTGCGTTGTTGCACAGCATGTGCACTTTGCCGAAATGCGCTTCGGTCTCATCGGCCGCTGCCGCCATTGCCTCGCGATCGGTAATGTCGACCTGGATGCCGTGTACGCTGTCGCTGACTGCCTGCAGTTGTTGTTTTGTTTTTTCGAGTGCGTCGCCGCGAATGTCGGCGATGACGACCTGCATGCCCTCGCCCAGGAACGCGTGCGCCATGCCGTAGCCGACGCCGCTGGCGGCGCCGGTGATGAACGCGGTCTTTCCCCTGAGGTCTTTCATAGCGAAATCTCCGGCTGTGGGCCGGGCGGCGCCAAACCGTACTGTACGGTTTGGCTGAGTGCCCTGTCAACGCGGCATCAAAGCCGCGACTCAACCCCAGCGGCTGTGTTCTGGCCCGGGCGCGAACGCCGTGCCAGCTTTATGCCGGCCGTAGTTCGTCAGCGCTTCTTTCACCGCCGTCCGCTCGGCAATCCTCGCCAGCCATTCGCAGGTCCCCGGGGCATCGTCGCTGTTGACGATATCCGCCGCCAGTTCCGTCAAGGGATACATCAAGGCAAACGCATCGATGTCCGCAATCGAGAACCTGTCACCGACCAGCCAGTCGGTTTGCGCCAGGGCTTTTTCCATGCGTTCGACGACCAGCCCTATTTTTCGATACGAGTTTTCGATCATCTCGTCAGTGAATGCATCGTTGGCAGCGAGGTTCCAACCAGGCTGCCGTTCGGCAACCGGAATCGCCGCTATTTTTTCATCGAGTAGCTTTTTGTCCAGCTCCTCAAGCATCGGCACGAGATGCTTTTTGCATCCCAGCGTCGCCAGCGAGTTGCTCAGGTTGTAGTCGATGTATTTCGACCAGGTCTGTGTCGTATACCAGCCAAGAGGATCCAGTGGTGCAACGCCTGCATCCGGGTGTGACTCCGCAAGGTATTCGTTGATCAGGCAGGATTTGCTGATGGCCGTATCGCCGACACGCAGCACGGGTACCTGCCCCATCGGATTGATTGCCAGGAAATCACTCGAAAACTGCTGCAACTCCACGAGATCGACGTAATGACTTTTGAATTCCAAACCGATTTCATGCAGGCAAATAAGGACCCTGGCCGAGTGGCTGACCGGTTCCCAGTGATAAAGCTCAAGCATCGCCGTTTTCTCCGAAGAGTATCCGACGAACCTCCGTTTGCCGGTCCGCCATCGGTGTGCGGCCGAGTTTGAATGCTTCGGCGACCGCAGGTCTGGCATAGACCCTTCGCAGCCAATCGAAGACATTCGGTGTCTTGTCTTCGTTGATATGCTCCGCCGACATCAATGGTGCCGCGTACAGCATGCAAAATGCATTGACATCCGCCAGTGTGTAGCGGTCGCCTGCAAAGTACGGCCGCTCACCGAGTGCGGCTTCTATGACACCGTAGCCGTGAATCACCCGCCGCAGAGACTCGGCGAGCGCTTCTTCCGTAAACGTGTTGTAAATTGCCATCTTCCAGGCATCCCGCCGTTCCTTGAGCGGAATTCTCTCGATATTGCGTTTGAGCTCCTCGGGGTCCTTGTCCCTGACCGCCGGACCGATGAAGACGCTCCAGCCGACCATGCTGAGCGACGGACCGAAATAGCCGTCGAGAAATTTACCCCACCAGCGCATTCGCCAACGTTCAATCGGGTCGTCCGGGCGCAGCGGCGGCCCCGGAAACGCTGCGTCGATGTATTCGCCCATCTCGGTCGATTCGGCGAGTACGACGTCGCCATGAACGAGGACCGGGATGGTGCCGTTCGGATTGATCGCAACGTATTCGGGTTTGTGCTGATCGAAGTTGAGCAAGTCCGTGTAGCGACTCTCGAAGTCGACGCCTTTTTCGAGCAGCGCGATGATTGGCTTGCCGGAATTTGCGTTAGGTTCCCAGTGATAAAGCTCAGGCTTTTGCATGCAGCAGGAATCCCTCTTCGTCAAGCTCGTCAGGTACCGGAACGGCCCGTTGCGGCGGGCGGATCGTCAGTAACACAACGGCACCGGCAAAACACAGGACTGCGGTGCCGGCAAACGCGAACGTCACTCATTCCGACACTGCCGGATAACAACAGCCACAGGACCGGCGTGCGCAGCGCTTCGTTGCATGTCCATGCTTCGCTGGCGATGTGAACCCGCGCCGTGCCCTGATGACCGGCCTCCCTGTCAACCGCTCCTTTGTAGCGCTGGCACGCTTTATTGTGCCGCGGCTTCCGCAAACGCCTTGCTCTCGTGCGCGCGCGCAATGATGTACGCGCGGATTGCCTCGGAATCGTCACGGCTGACTTCCGCCGCGTAGGACACCATGCCGCGCTCGGTCAGTGCACCATCGAGGACGATCGAGTGCCACAGGTCGCCGTGAAGCGCCGGACTGGCGCGCAGATCGGGCAGCAACCCGCCACTGATCGCCGCGTCGCCGTGGCAAACCACGCAATGGCGGTGATACAGGAATTTGCCGCGCGCGACGGTCTCGTCATCTGCCGTCGCTTCGGGCGGATTGAACACCAGTGGCGCCGGCGCAGTCGTTGGCGGTAACTCGACGTCGCCGCCGAGCCGGTAGGCCAGGATACGGCTCTTGTTACCGAGTCTGCCCGACATCAGGCCGATTTCTCCCGGCGCCAGCGCAAACACGCCGCCCCAGCCGGCGGCCACCGCTATGTATTGCACACCGTCGATTTCGTAGGACACCGGGCCGGCCAGCACCCCGGTTTGTGCATGGTGCGACCAGAGCTTCTCGCCGTTGTCCGCTCGATAGATGGCAACGTCGCCGCTCGCCGTGCCCTGCACGACGAGATTACCCGCCGTCGTCAGCACACCGCCGTTGGACGGTCCGGGATACTCGACACGCCAGGCTTCGGACTGCGTGACCGGGTCCCAGGCAAGCAGGTGCGCCTTGATGGTGCTGAAGATTTGCTCCTTGATTGCCGGGTCCTGCGGCATGCTGCCGCTGTTGAAGTCGACACCGGTATTGAAACCGAGCCCGGTCGCAAGGTATTCGGGATCTTCGATATACGGAAACGCCGCGTCCTGCACCGGGATGTAAACCAGCCCGGCGTCCGGGTTGTACGCCATCGGCTGCCAGCTGTGTGCGCCGGCCGGACCGGGTGCGACGAAAGTCGGTGCCGGGCCGCTGTAGCGTGCCTCGGGGATGACTCTTGGTCGCCCGGTTTCCATGTCGATGCCGCTGGCCCAGGTGACCGTCGCGAACGGCTCCGCGGAAATCAGCTCCCCCGTCTGGCGATCGAGCACGTAGAAGAATCCGTTCTTCGGTGCCTGCATGATGACTTTGCGTTGCTCACCGTCGATCGTGAGCTCGGCAAGCATCAGCGGCTGCGTCGCGGTGTAGTCCCAGGTGTCGCCGGGCGTCGTCTGGTAGTGCCACTTGTACTCGCCGCTGTCCGCATCGACCGCTACGATCGACGACAGGAACAGATTGTCGCCGCCGTCGGGGCTGCGAATGCTGCGGTTCCACGGCGCGCCATTGCCGACGCCGATGTAGAGAAAATTGAACTCCGGATCGTATACCAGCGCGTCCCAGGCGGTGCCGCCACCGCCGTACTTCCACCATTCTCCCGACCAGGTGGTTGCTGCGACTTCCATTGCATCGGATTCGAATGGCTGTGACGGGTCGCCGGGCACGGTGTAAAAGCGCCAGACCTCAACGCCGGTCGCGGCATCGTAGGCGGTCACGTAACCACGAACGCCGAATTCCGCGCCGCCATTACCGATGACGACCTTGTCGTTGTAGGCACGCGGTGCACCGGTAATGCTGTACGGCAGGTCGGGCTCGGTGGTCTGTACTTCCCAGTCCGCCTTACCGGTCGCGGCGTCGATCGCAATCAATCGTCCGTCGAGCGTGCCGACATACACCCTTCCTTTCCACACGGCCACGCCACGATTCACTACGTCGCAGCACACCTCGACGGCTTTCTGTCCCGGAACCTCCGGGTCATAGGACCACAGCAATTCTCCACTTGCCGCATCAATAGCCTTGACCTTGCTCCACGCGGTACTCATATACATGACACCGTCGACCACGATCGGCGTTGCTTCCTGGCCGCGATCGGTGTCGAGGTCGTAATACCAGGCGAGTCCAAGCTCATCGACATTGTCGGCATTGATCTGGTCCAGCGGGCTGTACCGTTGTTCCTGGTAGGTCCGGCCGTACGTCAACCACTCCCCGGCCGGCGCGGCATTGATCCGTGCACTGTCGACGACCGCGACCCTCGACGCCGTGTCACCGGCGGCGGGTGCTTCGTCACGGCTGCAGGCGACAACCACAGCCGCGAGCGTCAGCAAGCCGATCACTTGCAACAGGCCGCGACGAATATCTTTTTCTTGAAATGAGATCATGGGTATGTTCCTTTGCCGACCGAACCGTTCGGTCTGATCAACGCTTGTGACACTATATATAAGTGTCAACGCACCGTACTTCTCATCGAATTCCTGTTTTGCTACTCGAAGAACGCCTTCAGGAAGTCGTCCGTGACCGCATGCGCGAGTTCTTTTGCTTCGTTTTTCTCAAGCGGCTTTCTGACTCCGCAGTCCCGCTGGGTCATAATCCAGTGTAAAACCATCGCAACGAAATAATGCGACAGCTTGTCCGGATCGAAATCCGTCTCTGACTTGTGGGCCGCAAATATTTTCGACAGATTGTTATAGGCGACTCGCGGACCGATTTCATAGTAAAACTGGCCGATATCCGGTGACACGACCGTTTCCTGGAAGATGAGGCGGCGCAACGCCAGCGTCGTATCGGCGCTGACGGCGCCAATGATCGATTCAGCCGCCCGCTTGAGTGCCTCGTCGAGTTCTATGGAATCGTACTCGAAATCCAGAAACTTCAACTTGTCCTGGTACTCGGTCAACTCCTTGGCGATGACCGCTTCGAACAATTCCTTCTTGCTGCTGAAGTATCGGTAAATCGATTCCTTGGAGATGCCGGAATCGCGAGCCATGGCATTGATGCTGGTTCCCTTGTATCCGTGGCTCAGAAAATAATCCGAGGCGACGTCCAGCACTTCCTGTTCTTTCTTGGTCGGTTTTCTCTCAGCAAATTTCGCAACTGCTTGTTGCCTGTTCATGACTCACCGTTTCCTGCTGTCGCGCTTTTGTCCCGAGCGCACGCGGCATGATAGTTGATGCCACCCGGCACAGCCAGCCGCCGTGCTTGCAAGTGCCTGTTTCATAACAATCGACTCCCTATTTCCCGGACTATCCTGCAACCGCCTTCAGGGTCTCCTCGACCCGGTTCGGCATCGCCATCGCCTGCTGCACGGCTGGTCTTTCGCGCATGCGCTCGAGCCAGTCGCGGGTTCGCGGCGCCCGCTCCAGTATTTCAGGGTGCAGGCGCTCTACCCCGGCAATCATCGAATAGCTGTTGACGTCGGCGAGCGAGTAGTCAGGCCCTGCCAGCCACGGGGCTTCGACCAGTATTGCCTCTGCCCGGTCGACAGAGACTTCGAGCCTGCGCCGGGACTCCGCGAGGTCTTCCTCGGGAAACGAATCGCCGGCAACCGTCGCCCATTTCTGCCGTTGTTCCTCGAGAGGAATTCTTGCCAGCATTTCCGCGAGCTGCTTGTCGTCGAGGCTCTGCGCAATTTTGCGCACCATCACGTGCCAGCCGATCATGCTCAGAGCCGGGCAGAAGTATTCATCGACGAACTTTGACCAGATGCGCATTCGCGCCCGGTGTGCCGGGTTCGCGGGGCGCAACACGACATCCGGGAACACTTCGTCCAGGTACTCGTTGATGACCGTCGACTCGGTAATCACCTGCTCCTGGTGAAGCAGTACCGGAACCTGGCCGTTCGGATTGATTTTCAGGAACCAGGGTTCGTGCTGCTCGAAGCGCAACAGGTTGACGTAATGACTGACGAAATCGAGCTGCTTCTCATTCAGGCAGATCAGCACCTTCATCGAATTGGCAACCGGCTCGGCGTGATACAACTCGAGCATAGACAGTCCTCACGTTTCGCTTTTTCGTAATCTCATGCCAGGGAAAACACTGCTTCGGCGTTCGTCTGGTAAAAGGCCTTTTTCTCTGCATCGTCAATCGGCAGCTTGTCCGTGACCTCGACCTCCGAGGGTACGAACTGGTAAGGATAGTCCATCGCGTACATCACGCGTTCGGCTCCGAGAACCGAGCGGACGAACATGATGGCAGGTTCCCATGCCATGCCGCTGGTCGTAATCCAGACATTCTGCTTCAGGTAATCGCTCGGTCGTTTCTTGATCGGCTTGACGCTGTCGTATCGCCTGGCGCGGACCATCGCTGCGTGCATGAAGTCCAGGCGGAACAACCAGAACGGCAGCGCTTCGCCGAGATGTCCCACGACGATACGCAGTTTCGGAAATCGATCGAATGCCCCACTCAGGATGATGCGCAGCAGGTGCATGCCGGTTTCGACGGCGAATCCGTAGATGGCACCGTCGAGACCGCTTTCGAGCAGCGGCCCGATCATGGTCTTTGACGGTGTGTTCGGATGCAGGTAGATCGGCACATCGAGATGCTCGGCGGCTTCGAAAATCTCCCAGAATTTCGGGTCGTCGAAATACTCGCCATGCGTGTGCGAATTCAGGATGACGCCCTTGAAGCCCAGCGTCTTGATGCCACGCTCGATTTCCCTGGCGGCGCTGGCGGGATCCTGCGGCGCCATGGCCGCAAGGCCGGTGTAGCGGCTCGGGTGGCGGTTGATCGCCTCGGCTAGATGATCGTTTGCTTCTGCCGCGACCGAAACCGCCGTGTCCCGGTCCAGCACCTGCACACCCGGCGCCGTCAGCGAGACGATCTGCCTGGCAATGCCAGTTGCATCCATGTCCGCGAGGCGCTCGTCATCGAGGTCCAGCAGCTTGCGGCGCACGCTGACCGGGCGCTCCGACGGATCGCTGAGGTAATGCCCCCAGAGGCTGTAAAAGCCGGGATCGTCGACGCTCCGCGCGTCGATGAGGCGACGGTAGCAATCGAACAGCGCCGGTGTCGCAAACGCTTCCTCGGTGGCAATGCGCAGGTAAGTCATTGGCGGCAGCCCTGGGCGGGACGATTATTCATGGCCGATTGACGCTTTTCGTTTGACACGGGCTCTGCCGAACCGTACCGTTCGGTATGTGGCAGTGTATTCTCAGCGCAGTAACGCTGTCAAAAGCGCGGCACCAGCCATCTCGGCCGAGTCCGGGGGAGGATGAGCATGGCACAGTTACAGACGCTTACCACGGCGCGCCCGCGTCCAAAACGCAGGCTCGATTACTGGAGCGACATGGGGTCGCCGAGACTCACGCCGCTCGGCAGCGAGGCGCGCAGCGTCGCGGAGTTTCTTGGTCATTTGACGCGAACGTCCTCCGGCACGGTACGCATCGCCGAAGTGTATTCCGATCCGCAGATCGTCCGTCACAGCGCCTCCGACGTGGCGCGGATGAATTCGCAAATTCATTTTTTGCATTTGCAACTCCAAGGAGAAAGCGTCAACCGCCAGGATCAGCGAGAGGCCAGGCTTAAGCCCGGCGACATAACGATTTGCGACAACAGCCGACCCTACGAAATCGTATTCGAGCGCCCCAGCCGCATGCTGGTTTTCGGCTTTACCGACGAGTTGATGCGACGCTACGTACAGTATCCGCAGAGCATCGCTGCAATGGCGATTCCCGGAGACAAGGGAGTCGGCGGTTTGCTGTCACATTTCCTCACCGATGTCTGGCGGCGCTGCAATGACGACGCCGAATTCGAAGTCAATGCGAGTGTGACGGACGCCATGCTTGGCCTGGTCGCGAATGCCTACCGCCAGGTGCTCGGTTCCAGCATCGATCACAATTCGCTGGGCGCAGCACACCGGGTAAGAGTGCTCAGCTACATCGAGGAAAACCTCGGCGACCCGAAGCTGACACCGACCCGCATCGCTGCCGTGTTTCGCATTACGACCCGTTACCTGCATCATCTGTTCTCGGAAGAGGAAGAAACGGTCGCACGATACATTCTGCGCCGGCGCCTCGAGGAGTGTGCGCGTGCCCTCGCATCGCCATCGCAACGCAAACGCACGATTACGGCAATCGCCTTCGACCACGGCTTCTCCAGCGCGACCCATTTCGGCCGCGTCTTTCGCTCGCGCTACGACCTGACACCGCGGGATTACCGCCACCTGTACGGCAACAACGCCTGACTCCGTTTTGCCGCTGGCCCGGTCCGTTCGTGAACGGACGTGGGTGACGTAAGCACGCAGTCCTGCAGTCGTTCCCTCCTTGTCGAATCCGGTTTCGTCAAGCATCGATAGCGGGCTGTTGCAAATTGCAACAGTGCTATCCTGACTGTATCCGCAACACGGCAGGAGATACCGATGAGCGAACTCGTCAAACCCGCGGCAGAAACCCAACAAACCGGCAACCAACGGCGATCGTTTTTTCTCAGGCTGGCAGCCCTCGCCGGCGTGCTGTTGCCACTCAGGGCGGCAACCGGTGACACCAGGGGCGAGGCGACGGACCGGGTCGGCGAGCTGGAGAAGCAGCTTGCGTCAATGCAAGCGCATATTGGCCGGCTGCAGGATTTGAACGATATTCGCAAGCTGCAGCACGCCTATGGCTACTATCTCGACAAGTGCCTGTACGAAGAGGTGGTCGACCTGTACGCCGACGACGGCGAGGTGCGTTTCATGGGCGGCGTCTGGAAAACCAAAGCCGGCGTACGCAGGCTTTACGTCGGCACATTCGGTCGCCGTTTCGCCGACGGCAAGAATGGTCCCGTTCCCGGATTTCTGCTCGATCATCCGCAGCTCCAGGAGGTGATTGACGTAGCCCCGGACCGCTCGAGCGCCAGGGCGCGGTTTCGCTCAATGATGCAGGCCGGGGTGCACATCGACTCGCAGGCACCGATGGCGCGCGATGGGCGCAAGGACGGCAGGCACCCGAGGCAATGGTGGGAGGGCGGCATCTACGAGAACGAATACGTGCGTGAAGACGGCATCTGGAAGATCAGGCTGCTGAGCTACAACCCGGTCTGGCATGCCGATTTCGACAAGGGCTGGGCGTATACGAAACCGGAGTACATTCCGGCTTATTCAGAAACCTATCCGGACCTCCCCAACGGCCCGGACGAGCTGGATCCGAACTTCCTCGGGCTGTGGCCGAAAACCAAGACGGTGCCATTCCACTACCCGCACCCGGTCACCGGCAAGCCCTGGTCATGAGTCCGCGCATCGACAGACGACGATTCATCGGCGGCGTCGCCGCCGCCGGCGTCGTTGCCAAAAGTAGTGTAACGATGGCAAACGAGAAAGCGGATACCACCGTAAGATTTCCCAACCGGCCGCCGGGACGCGGCACGCCGTTTCGTGCCGAAGTCGACATCGTCGACTGCGACGTCGAAGGCCGTATTCCGGAAGATGTCAACGGTTGCTTTTATCGGGTCGGCCCGGATTTCCAGTACCCGCCGAAGTATCCGAACAACATTCCGTTCGACGGCGAGGGCCACGTGGCCATGTTTCGCATCGCCGCGGGCCATGTCGATCTAAGGACGCGCTACGTCAAGACACAGCGCTACAAGGTACAGCGTGCGGCGCGTAAAGCGGTCTTCGGTATGTACCGCAATCCGCATACGGACGATAGCGGACTGGAAGGCGTCAGTCGCGGTACCGCCAACACCACGGTCGTGTATCACAATCGGAAACTGCTCGCTTTAAAAGAAGACAGCCCGCCGGTCGTGATGGACCCGCTGACGCTCGACACCCTCGACGATTACCACACGTTCAACGACAAACTGACCAGCCAGACGTTTACCGCACATCCCAAGTTCGATCCGGCGTCCGGCGAGATGATCGCATTCGGCTATGAGGCGAAGGGCCTCGGTACGGACGATGTTGCCATCTACGCCATCGACAAAACCGGCGCCATTACCTGGGAAGCCTGGATCAAGGTGCCCTACGTCGGCATGCTGCACGATTTCGCCGTCACGCAGCGC
Organism: Woeseiaceae bacterium; assembly: GCA_033720315.1. Lineage (GTDB taxonomy): Bacteria > Pseudomonadota > Gammaproteobacteria > Steroidobacterales > Woeseiaceae > SZUA-117. The sequence continues at coordinate 22,115 of JAWWCT010000019.1, forward strand.
CACATCGCATTTCTCGTCATTCCGTATGCCTATGACGCGGAACTCATCGCAGCCGAGGGTCCGCATTTTTCCTGGGATCCGAAACTGCCCACCTGGTTCGGGGTGATGCGCCGCGGCGGCGACGGCAGCGATCTGCGCTGGTTCAAAGGACCCGAGCGATCGGCAACGCACGTGATGGGAGCCTGGTCCGATGGCGAGGTTTGCTACGTCGACATGGACATGGCGCCCAACAACCAGTTTCCTTTCTTTCCCAATCGCTACGGGGAACCGTTCGATCCCATTGGCGCGGCCGGTGTCATCACGCGCCTGAAAGTAGACCTGTCAACCACGGCGGAGCGCTATGATATGGAGGTGCTGTACCCGAACAACGGCGTTTTGCCGCGCCAGGACGACCGTTACCAGACGGTACCGTACAGCATCGGTTTCATGCCGACGATCGATTACCGCATTCCGCCACACCCGCAACTTGCGGACCGCCCGTTCCGTCCCAACAACCAGTACACGATGTTCAATCACAGGACGCGCACTGCGACCTCCTGGTTCGCGGGGGCCGATGTCGCGTTGCAGGAACCCTGCTTCGTGCCGCGCCACGCGAACGCGGCCGAAGGAGACGGCTACGTCGTCGGCGTGGCGGAAAGGATGCTCGAGGGCCACCGTTCCGACCTGCTGATCCTCGATACTGCCGACTTCGCGGCCGGCCCGGTCGCGACCGTGCAACTGCCGTTCAAGATCTTCGGCCAGGTGCATGGCTGGTGGGTAGCCGGAGACGAGCTGCCGGACGCCTGATGCAGGTTCGGTGGCAGCCGCTTGAGGGACAATCCGCTAGGATTTGTAGATCGGGTTCTCGGTGAGCCAGCGAATGTTTTCGTGGCGCGCCTCGTTGATTTCTTCCTGCGGGAACGACGCCAGCATCTTGTTGCAGCGTTCCTCGAAACCTTCCTTAAATTCACGATGCGTGAAAATGAACAGGTCGTCATTCCTGAGTCCTGCCAGTACCCGCTCGCCGACTTCGTCGATGGTCATCCACAACGGTGAGTTTTCTCGCTCGCTGAGCTGTTTTTCCACCTCGGCGTAACCCGTGTCCTTGCGATACTTGTCCGGCCGTAATTCGCCGCTGTAGCGGATGTTCGTCTGCACGGGCCCGGGGCAAAATGCCGACACGCTGATGTTGTCGGGTTCCAGTTCGCCGCGCATGACTTCGGAGAGCCCGAGCACGGCAGACTTGGCAGCGATGTAGATCGCCGCGACACGCATCGGTACAACGGCCGCCATCGACGAGGTATTGATGATGTGCCCGCCTTCGCCATGTGACATGAGGCGCGGCAAAAACTCGACGACGCCGTTGATGACGCCGCCGAGATTGACTTCCATGCCCCAGTCCCAGTCGTCGTAGCGGGCCTCCTTGAGCGGCCCGCCGATACCGATGCCGGCGTTGTTGACCAACACGTGCACCTTGCCGAATGCCTGTTCCGCCGCGTCGGCTGCTTTCTTCATCTGTTCGCGGTCGGTGACGTCGAGGTGCACCGTTTCGAGACGATCGCCGAGGCCCGCGGCCTCGAATTCCGCGGCTGCTTCCTCGAGCGCGTCGTCACGTATATCGGCAATCACGACGTTCATGCCGGCATTGACGAAGGCACGCGCAATTCCGAGACCGATGCCGTTTGCACCCCCGGTAATGAATGCTACTTTTCCCTCTACATTTTTCATGGTACCGATTCCGCTTTTCCCAAGGATTGTCAGCCGAGGCGATCGGCTGCTTTGTCGTCGATTTGCAGGCCGTTGAAGCGAACGAAGCAAATCCGCGTGAGTATCAGCGCCGCAATCGCGCCCGAGACGAGCGGCACGGCGGCGGCAGCGAACAGCCAGGCCAGCGGCCAGTTTTTCGCAATCAACAGTCCCCCCAGCAACGGTCCCAGTATCGAGCCGAAACGGCCGACTGAAAACGCCAGCCCGACGGCTTTGGCGCGTATTTCCGTCGGGTACAGCATGCCTGCCGCCGCGTTGTTGCCAAACTGCGCTCCCAGCACGAAAACACCGGCGCCGAGCGACAGTCCGAGTAACGCGCCAAAAGGCAGCTCAGCGATGCCGATGGCTGCGACAACCGGTCCCGCGAACAACAGGAATGCCGCAATAACGATGATCCCGTAGCGGTCGAGCAAGACGCTGATGAGCAACCCGCCGAGTGTACCGCCGACGTGATAGAGGCCGCTCGCCAGCGCTGCATCGTCCGCTTGAAGTCCGCTGGCCTCGAACAATATCGGCATCCAGCTGTTGAGAAAGTAATTCGCCATCAGGGTCATGCCGAAACAGAACCACAGCAGCAGGGTAATCCAACGCAGGCCGGGACTGACGATCTCGCGAATACCGACATTCCCTTGCGGTGCGGACCGGTGCACGGAAAATTCCGCTTCCCCTGGGATCGCCACATCGGGCCGAACCTTGCGAAGCGTCCGCCGAAGCGCCGCTGCACGCGACGGCTGCAGGGCCAGGAACTTGACCGATTCCGGTAACGTGAAGTAGAGGCAGACAGCGATCAGTAGTGGAAAAACGCCGCCGATGACGAACAACACCGGCCAGCCGAACTGCGGCACCAGCCAGGCCGCGATCACGCTCGGCGCGCCGCCACCGAGCGTGATGCCGGTAAACATCAGGACGATCAACATGGCACGAAATCGTTTCGGCGACAGCTCGGAGGTGAGGGAAACCGTATTCGGCATCAGGCCGCCGATGCCGATGCCGGTGAAAAAGCGCAGCGCCAGCAACTGGTCGACACTCTGCGCGAATGCCATCGCCAGCGTGGCCACGCCGCAAATCGCCAGGGCGATGATGATTGCCGTCTTGCGGCCGAAACGGTCGCCCACGTAGCCGAGCGCGGGCGCGCCAAACAATATGCCGAAAAGGCTCGCGCTGAACACCGGCCCCATCGATGCGGTTTGCAGCCCCCAGTCACGGACCAGTTCCGGCGCCGCGAAAGCAATCGCGGTGATCTCGTAGCCGTCGGCGAACATCGCGAGAAACGACCAGACCAGGAGATTCAGGTTGAATCGCCCGAGCTTTTGCCCGTCGATCAGCTGTTCGATATCCAGTACCTGCGCCACTGACTTTACCGGTAATGATCCCGGTCAGTTGCCGGACAGTTCTGCCTGTTCGCGCAGCTTGATCCTGGTAATTGCCTCACCGTAGGGTTTCACCCCCGTCCACATGATTGCGGCAGCGGCCGGCATCATGAAGCCGGCGGTTACTGCCAGCGAGTATCTGAGCATCTGCTCGTCCGCGAAAATGAAGTCCGTAAACACCGCGATGAAAGTCGGGCCGATGCCGAGCCCGATAACCGAGAATACGAAGAGGTATAAAGCCGTTACCTGCCCACGCATCTCGTTTGGTGTCACACTCTGCAGCGCCGCATTCTGCGGCACTGCGCCGCCAATTCCGATCATGAATCCGAAGGCAATGCAGCCGACCGCCAGCCAGGGATCCGGCATGAGCGGCCCTGCAATCGCGAAGATCGGCGACAAGGTGTACGCGGTCGCAACCACCCGCAGGTTTGCGTCGTCACGAGTCTTCGCGAGTTTCTCCGTCAGCCACGTTGCTCCCCAAAGGCCGAAGGGTGCGGCGATGATCAATGCGGTACCGAGCACCATGCCGGTCTGGTGCGCGGACCAGTCGTAGGTGCGCTGGAAAAACACCGGATGCCACGCGCGTGTCCCGTAAACTTCCGTCGCCGAAATGCCCAAGCCGACAAACTGCGGCATATAGACTCGCCAGTGCTCGAACAGATACTTGAGCACCTGGCGCAATGGCATTGGCTTCTCGAGTTTCACGAGCCGGCCGCGCCTTGCCGGTTCGGCAACCGTCATCATCAAACCGGCCACCAGCAAACCGGGCAGGCCGACGATAATGAATACGAGCTGCCAGTTCTTCACCGTAAAACTCGTTCCGGGAATGCGAACGTTGTCGATGCCGAGCAGCATCTGGATCACGAACGCGCCAAGCAGCAGCGAGATGCCGACGCCGGCGATGAAGCCGATCTGCAACACGGCGATCGCCCGCGGCAGTTTTTCGCGCGGAAACAGGTCGGCCATCATCGAGTAGGTCGCCGGCCCGTGAACGAGTTCGCCGACTCCGACTCCGATGCGAGCCACGAACAATTGCACGAATGAATTTGCAGCACCGCACAGCACTGTCATCGTGCTCCATACCGCGATGCCTGCGGTGATGATGATGTTGCGCGGCCAGATATCGACAAATCGTGACGCCGGGACCGCGAGAAAAGCGTTGAAAACCACGAGCGAGAAGCCGAGCAGCAGGCTCATTTCGAAGTCGCTGAGTTGCAGATCTTCCTTGATCGGCTGGACCAGCAAGGTAATGATGCCGCGGTCGAGGAACAGGAACATCAACGCGACGGCGAAGATACTGACCGCGTACCAGGCTTTGGCCGGTTCAGGCCAGGATTGCGGTTGGCGGTCAACGCTGCCGGATGCGGCGCCCGGGCCCGGCGGTTTGCTATCCGTCATTGCAACATGCTCCCCTGCCCCCTCCTGTCGGCAGTCATCATACAGGACGATCAATTCGCAGCCAGCGGCAAACGCAGGTCGATTGCATTGATGGACGATGCACTTTTCGCCTTTGGTTGAACCGGATGGCTCGAGTCATCGCTAACATGCAGGTCGGACAGCAGAACCTGATCGGGAGATCAGCGTGCAAAAGATCACGGGTAAAGTCGCCTTTATTACCGGTGGCGGCAGCGGTGTTGCACTGGGGCAAGCCAAGGTACTGGCGAAGGCCGGTGCACGTGTTGTCATCGCCGATATCCGCAAAGATCACCTGGACGAAGCGATGGACTATTTTCGCGGCAACGGTGGTGAGGTCCATCCGATCCAGCTCGATGTAACCGACCGGGTCGCGTTCGCCGACGCGGCGGACGAAACCGAACGCGTGTTCGGGCCGGTGCAATTATTATTCAACACCGCCGGCGTGAGCATTTTCGGCCCGCTCGAGAAATCGACCTATAACGATTATGACTGGCAAATGAGCGTCAACTTCGGCGGCGTGGTAAACGGCATACAGACCTTCGTGCCACGCATGATCGAATACGGCAGGGGTGGACATATCGTGAATACCTCGTCGGTCGGCGGCATTGTCGCCGCCGGCCCGGCGGGGATATATTCCGCGTCCAAGTTTGCAGTCAGGGGGTTGAGCGAAGCATTGCGTACCGAACTCGCAAAATACGATATCGGGGTATCCGTGCTTTGTCCCGCCAACGTCAGTACCAACATCGCGGAGGCGGTCAAGACCCGGCCCGAAAAATATTCCAAAAGCGGCTACCGCTTCGATGACGACGTGCTCGACAGCCTGCGCCGCATCTATTCCGCAGGAAGAGATCCGGTCGAATTGGCCGAGGAGACGCTCGAAGCCGTCAAGGAAAACCGGCTGTACATCATTCCGTATCCGGAAGTGCGCCAGGTGCTGGAGCGCCACTTCGCCGAGATTCTTGCGGCGCTACCGCCTGAGGATTCGGACCCGGAAGGCGTCAGCAAACGCCGCGCGGCCATGGAGCGGTACCGCAAGGAATACCAGGAACTGCAATACAAAGTGCATTGAGCGATGGTGACGACCGATAACAAGAACCGTGATACCGCTTCGTCCGGGCAGGCAATCAGCGCGGCGCTCGAAGGCTTTTCCATCGAGATGGGCAGCCACCAGGCAAAATCGCTGGACGAGGTCGCCGAACGCATGCCGCAGGGCACCGACGTATTCCTGAACCTGTTTCCAAATGACCAGCTCGAGCGGCAGATCGATATTTGCCGACGGATCCTTGCGGCAGGGTTTACGCCCATTCCGCACCTTGCCGCGCGCCGTGCCCGCGCGCTTGACGACGTGCGTCGCATACTCGGTCGGTTTACCAGTGATGCCGGCGTTCGTGATTTTCTGATCATCGCCGGCGACCTGGAAAAACCGGCAAGCGAAATCACGGATGCCGTCGAATTCATACGACTCATCAGGTCGAACGACTTTGGCATCCGCCGGATCGGCATCAGCGGCTACCCCGAAGGGCATCCGTTGATTTCCGACCAGGACCTCGAGCGAACGCAACAGGAAAAGATCGCCATACTCGAAGACCTGGATATCGAACCCGTGGTCGTGACGCAATTCTCCTTCGAGCCTGATGCGATCATTCGCTATTGCAAGGCGGTCCACGCACGACACCCTGACATTCACATCAAGAACGGTTTGCCGGGCCCGGCTAAACTGACGACGCTGATACGTTTCGCACAGCGTTGCGGCGTCAAATCGTCGATGCGGAAAATGAAGGCGCTGCCGGTATCGGCCAGCCTCAAGCTGCTGCAGCGGGTGCCGCCAACACGCCAGGCAGAGGCACTCGGCGAGTATAAAATCAGTGACAACTCGAATGTCTCTCTGCACCTGTTTACATTCGGTGGTGTGCCGGCATCGCTCGACTGGATCGACGAGGCACTCGAAGGCGACACTGACCGGTAAACTCGCTCTTTCATGCGTATGACCAGATCATTGCTCGTAACGACAGTCCTGTGTATCGCCGCGGTGCTGGGTTCCTGCAGCCGCGACCCGGCGACGGGATCGCAAGCTACGGCGACTGCGAGGATTTCGGGTGCTGCCGCGGTTGACGCCGAGCGGCTCGGCAACGCCGGCGCCGATCCCGACAACTGGATGACGCACGGCCGGACCTATGCCGAAGATCGTTTCAGCCCGCTTACGCAAATCAACGCGGACAACGTCGAGTCGCTCGGGCTGGCCTGGTACTTCGAATCGGATTCGGCCGTCGGCACGCAGGCAACGCCGCTGGTTGCCGACGGCATCATGTACACGACGAGCACCTGGAATGTCCTGCACGCAATCGATGCTGCAACCGGTGAGGAGATCTGGCGTTACGATCCACAGCTCGATCGAGACTGGATCCGTTACAGCTGTTGCGGTCCGACCAATCGCGGGCCGGCGTTGTGGAAAGGCCGGGTATACATCGCAACCACCGACGGGCGCCTGGTCGCGGTCGATGCCACAAACGGCGAGCTCGCGTGGCAAGTGCAGACCACGGATCGCAGCAAACCGTATTCGATCACGGGAGCGCCGCGTGTGGTCAGGGACAAGGTCATCATCGGCAACAGCGGCGCCGAGTTCGGCGTACGTGGCTACGTCACCGCGTACGACGCAGAAACCGGCGAACAGGCGTGGCGTTTCTGGATCGTACCCGGCAATCCCGCCGACGGCTTCGAATCGCCCGCTATGGAAATGGCGGCTAAGACCTGGAGCGGCGAGTGGTGGATAGCCGGCGGCGGCGGTACCGCATGGGACTCGTTTTCCTTCGACCCCGAATTGAACCTGCTCTACATCGGCACCGGCAACGGCGCACCGTGGTCGCGCGAGCTGCGAAGTCCCGGTGGCGGTGACAACCTGTTCCTCTGTTCCATTATTGCCGTCAATGCGGACAGCGGCGAATACGTGTGGCATTACCAGGCCGTCCCCGCGGAAAACTGGGATTACAACTGCACGCAGCAGATGACCCTGATCGACCTCGAGATCGACGGCAGGCAACGTAAAGTCCTGATGCAGGCGGCCAAGAACGGCTTTTTTTACGTGCTCGACCGGACCGACGGCGAACTGATTTCTGCAAACAACTTCGTGCCGGTGAACTGGGCAAGCCATATCGATATGGCAACCGGGCGGCCGGTGGAGATCGAGGAAAACCTGTATGGCGTCGAGGAAGCAAAGGCCATATCCCCCGGTCCTTTCGGTGCCCACGTCTGGCATTCGATGTCCTACAGCCCCGAGACCGGGCTGGTTTACATACCGGCGCGCGAGGACGTCTTCAGCTTCACGCGCACCGCGACCTACGAGCACAAGGAGATGGCGTGGAACCTGTCCTTCCGTCCCGACGCTGAACTGGCCGAAGGCGTCGAGGATTTTGTCACCCGCGGCATCCTCATCGCCTGGGACCCCGTTAGCAACTCGGAGGCGTGGCGCATTCCGCACCAGAAGGACTGGAATGGCGGCGTATTGTCCACGGCCGGCAACCTGCTGATACAGGGCGCCGCCGACGGCCGGCTCGTGATCTACCGCGCAACCGACGGCGAGCAGCTCTGGGAAATGCCGATCCATACCGGCGCGGTCGCGGCGCCCATCAGTTACGCGGTCGACGGCGAGCAGTACATCGCCATCGCTGCGGGCTGGTCCGGTGCAATTCCCATCCTGGGTGGCGGCGGTACCACGGCCACGCATAACGCACCGATGCGGGTGCTTTCTTTCAAACTTGGCGGGACGCTGCAACTGCCCGGTCCCCCGGCTATGGCCGCGGTCACCCTGCCGGAACTGGATGCCGACGAAGAGCTGCTTGCCGTCGGTTCACAGAAATACGCCGAAATCTGTGCCACCTGCCATGGCTTCAACGTCATCTCCGGCGGCATGATGCCCGATCTGCGTTACATGGACGCGCAGGCCCACGAGGAATTCGCGGCGATCGTGCTCGGCGGTTCGCTTGCCGACCTGGGCATGGCTTCGTTCTCCGACTCGCTGACGCCCGATGAGGTCGACGCAATCTACGCCTATATCGTCAGCGAATCGGCGAAAATGCAGGCGGGCAGCAAATAGGAAGCGATTGCACATGATCGATGTCTTTTTTTGGCCGACCGGCAACGGCAAGAAAATAACCATCATGCTCGAGGAATGCGGACTCGAGTACCGCATCATTCCGATCAATATCAATAAAGGCGACCAGCACACGCCGGGGTTCAGGGAAATCAGCCCGAACAACAAGATGCCTGTCATCGTCGACCACGATGCAAAAGGCGGACCGATCACGATTTTCGAGTCCGGAGCCATCCTCGTCTACCTGGCCGAGAAAACCGGCAAGTTCATGCCGGCCGGATTGCACGAACGTTTCAAGGTTCTGCAGTGGGTATTCTGGCAGGTCGGCGGCCTCGGGCCGATGGCCGGGCAGGCGCATTATTTCCTGAAATACGCACCGCAGAAAAACGAGGAAGGCATGCGCCGCTTCAAGAACGAGGTCACGCGCCTGTACGAGGTGATGGACTGGCAGCTCGGACGCGAGGAATATCTGGCGGGTGAGTATTCGATAGCCGACATCGCCGCCTGGCCATGGGTGTTCCGCTACGACTGGCAGGGCCAGGACCTCGACGATTTTCCCAAAGTCAAGCGCTGGTTCGACGCAGTCGGCAAACGCCCGGCGGTCGATCGCGGTTCAAAAGTCGGACAGGAGCTGGTCGATCGCTCGGTGCAGATGTCCGACGAGGAAAAAAAGCTGCTGTTCGGCCTGACGGACGAGCAATTCGGCAACTAGCGCCTTCAGAACATCGTGTTGTCGTTCATCGCCGTTTCGGGGATCGGCTGAATCACGTCCCAGTGCTCGACGACCTTACCATTCTCGAGCCTGAAGATGTCCATGACCGCACTACCCCGGTCGTCGGGATTGGCTTTGGCATGCGCGTGTACGACCACGTAATCGCCGTCGGCCAACACCCGCTTGAACTCGACTTTGAATTCGCTCAGGTTTTCCCTGGCAAAATCGAGAAACGCTTTCAGTCCCTCCGGGCCGTCTGCGGCAAGCGGATTGTGCTGGATGTACTTGTCGCCCAGGTAGACCGATGCCGCTTCAAAATCCTTGTCGTTGATCGCCGCGTCGTAAAAGGCGATGACCGTTTCCTTGTTGAGCTCTTCCTGAGACGGTCCGGCGGACTCGGTCGTGGATTGGTCGCAGGCCGCGAGACCGGCAGACATCGACACTGCCAGCAGGATTGTGCGTAGATTCATGTTTTTCTCCATTACCTGGTTGAAAAAATCAGTTTTCCGACGCGTCTGGCAATGCGCCAGCCATCTCCGGTTCGTCGGTAGTCGTCCTCGAATTCACCGACATACTGCCTTTCGTCAGCAATCGTGACGTCCTCGTCGCCAGAATCGCCGGTGTACAGCAGTGCGTACAGGTATCCGCTCGCCTCGCTATCGGAACGTGCAGTCACGATCAGGTTGGTACAGATATGACGCGTGATTCGGCTCGCCGGTCGCGCCTCGAAAGCCGCCTGTATCGCCGACCGGCCGACGATCGGATTGTCCGGATCCGTCGGCCGCACGAACTCGGCGTCATCGCTGAGCAGCGCGCACGCCTGTTGCCACTCCTGGCGATCGCAGTGAGCCGTGAAGCGCAGCGCGAGCTGCCGGCATTCCCATTCGATTATCTGCCGTTCGGCAGGTGTCATCACCGAAACCCCTGTTCTTGCGATTGAATTCGGCTGTGAGGGAACTATCCGCTAGCCGACCCTGCAGCCAGAGTCGCACCCCGGATGGTTGCATCATTACAATAATAACCGTAGCTGGCGTTTTCTCGATTGTCAGGGAAACGCCGCTTTGTGCATTGTTGCCAGGAGACGCTCTGCATGCTGGAGCTTTACCACTACGAGCCGGGCGCAAACTCCCTGAAGCCCTTGTTGTGCCTCAAGGAGAAAAAACTCGAATTCACCAGTCGTTACATCGACCTGCACGAATTCGAGCAACACGACCCCGAATTCGTCAAGGTCAATCCGAACGGCCAGGTGCCGGCGCTGGTACACGATGGCGCGATCGTCACCGAGTCGACCGTCATCAACGAGTATCTCGAGGACGTGTTTCCGGACGTGCCGCTCAGGCCCGAGGATCCTGTGGCGCGCGCCAACATGCGCGTCTGGACCAAGTTCGTCGACGAGTATTTCAACCCGGCGGCAAGTGTCCTCGGCTGGGATCGCATCATCGAGTCGGTCGTGGCCCACCTGTCCGAGGAGGAATTCGAGGAAAAACTCAAACGAATCCCGCTGAAGGAACAACAGGACAAGTGGCGGGCCGCCGCGACTCACAGCTTTCCGCAGGAGCAACTCCAAGATTGCCGGCGCCGGATCAAGGTCTCGGTCGAGAAAATCGAGAAGGCCCTTGAAAGTAATCAGTGGGTTGCCGGTGAAAAATACTCGCTCGCTGACATCAGCGTATTTTCCGTCATGGCGCCTATGCCCATGTTCTACAGCGACACGGTCAACCAGGAAGAATCACCCAGGTGCCTCGACTGGCATGCGAGGATGCTCAAACGCCCGGCCGTGAGGGACATGTATGCCATGGCGAAAAAGCCGGTGCCTTTCCTGTCGCGAGTAGCTTGAAAACATCCGCCGAGCGTATCCTTACCACCCACGTCGGCAGCCTGCCGAGGTCGGCGGAACTTGCCGATATCCTGCTCCGCAGGGACAAGGGCGAAGCGTACGACAGCGACGAGTACGACAGGATTGTCGCCGATGCCGTCATGGGCGTCGTGCACCGACAGGCTGAAACGGGCATCGACGTGCCGAGCGACGGCGAACAGAGCAAGGTCGGTTACGCCACTTACATGATGGATCGCCTGCACGGCTTCGGTGGCGATACCGAACGCAAACCGGCGCGCGACTTCGTTGACTATCCGGAACTGCTTGCAGCGATCGGCCGCATGATGGGCAGGCAGCAATTCCGGCGTGCGGCATGCATCGCGGAGATCGCGGTAAAGGACTGGACGCCGCTGAAGAACGATATCGAGAATTTCAAAGCGGCGATACATTCGGCAAGTGTCGACGAAGCGTTCATGAACTCCGCATCGCCGGGTCTTGTGACCGCTTTTCAGCCTAACCGGTATTACGCTAGCCACGAGGAGTACCTGTGGGCGGTTGCCAACGTCATGCGCGAGGAGTACGAGCAGATCGTTGCCGCGGGACTCGTCCTGCAACTCGACTGCCCGGACCTCGCCATGGCGCGCCACACCGGCTTCCAGGAACTCACCGAAGACGAATTTCTAAAGCGCGCCGAACAACACGTCGAGGCGATGAATCACGCGCTCGAAAACGTACCCGCCGATCGCTGCCGTTTTCACGTTTGCTGGGGCAACTACGAAGGACCCCACGACTTCGACATCGAGGTGAAGAAGATCCTGCCGCTGATTTTCAAGGCAAAACCGCAGGCGATGCTCTTCGAGGCGGCTAACGCCAGGCACGAACACGAGTGGCGGGACTGGGCTACTGCGAACATACCTGACGACAAGATCCTGATTCCGGGCGTCATCGATACCTGCACCAACCTGATCGAGCATCCGGAGCTCGTGGCACAACGCATCGAACGCTTTGTCGATATCGTCGGCCGCGATCGCGTGATCGCAGGTACGGATTGCGGTTTCGGTACCTTTGCAGGCTACGGACGGGTGGACGAACGGATTGCCTGGCGCAAGCTCGAGTCGCTCGTCGCAGGCGCTGCAATCGCCAGCGCGCGAGTCTGACCTCGTCCGCACAAGAGATCGCCCGGCCCGCCTGGCGGTTGTTGTTTCGTGGCAACTGACTGGTCCGCCGCGGCCAATTTTTTCAGCCTGAAAAGCGCTATGAATGGCATGAAAGTTCGTTTTGTGTCGAGCTTTTCTTCCTTGCCAATCGAGTATCATTTTCGCAATTCGGGCTTGATGCCTGAATGAGTTTTCCCGCCTGCGGCCGTTTCACGAGCGGCGCAAGCGCAGCATTACGAAGTTTGCGTCTCAGGAAATCTTTTAGGGGAAGGGGTCTCACATGAACACATCACCAGGCTTCGGCAAGCATTCCATACTGACGGCAATCGTTGCCGTATTTGCACTGGGCCCGTCGACGACTACCCTCGCGCAGGACGACGACGATGCCCTCGACGAAATCATCGTTACCGCTCAGTTCCGCGAGCAGCGCCTGCAGGACGCGCCGCTCGCCATCACCGCCGTGACTGACGTCATGATGCAGCAGCGCAGCATCGACAGCGTCTGGCAGGTTGCCCGCTTTTCGCCAAACGTAAACATGGTGCCGATGCCGGGTCCGTTCGGCTCCTCGATGGCCGCCTTCATCCGCGGCATCGGTCAGGACGACTTCAACTTCGCACGCGAGCCGGGCGTCGGCCTGTACATCGACGACGTCTATTTTCCGACCCTGACCGCGTCCCTGTTCGAAGTTATGGACCTGGAGCGGGTCGAAATACTCCGTGGTCCGCAGGGTACCCTGCAGGGCCGTAACTCGATCGGCGGCGCGGTCCGCATGATCGCAAGGAAACCGACCGGTGAAGGCCCCGGTTATGCCGAGGTCGGCATCGGTTCCTACAGTCGTATCTCCGGCAGGGCTGGCGGGGAATTCTCGCTGAGTGACACCTTGTCTGCACGTATTGCAGGGACCTTCCTGGCGAAAGACGGTTACCAGACCGTGCTCGATTTTGCCTGCTACGACCCGGCGACAGCGGCGGCCAACAACATTACCTCCAGCGGCATCGGTTCGGGCAGTTGCACCATCGGCAAACTCGGCGGCAGAGACTACGCGGCCGGGCGGGCGCACCTGAGGTGGCAACCGAATGACCAGTGGGACATCAGCCTGATCGGCGACTTTGCCAACGACGATTCCGACATCAACGCCAACACGCTCATTTCTGCAGAAACCACGCCCAACCCGCCGGCGGCTCCGGGTCCGCAAAATGCCATGCCGGGATACGGCAATCATTTCGTCCCGCCGAATATGTTCACGACTTTCGAAACGTTCTGTGACGACAATACCAATCCTTTGGGCCCGACATCGCTGACCGGCCCGTGGTGCACGGAACCGATCAATCACGTCGAGACCTGGGGACTGGCGTTGACAGTGGACGTCGACATCAACGACAACCTGTCATTCCTGTCGATCACGTCGTATCGCGAATTCGTCAACGAGTGGGCGACATCGACCGACGGCTCCCCGATTGCCGGCGAGACCGGCTGGAACGACGCGAGTGGCGACTCCTTCCAGCAGGAGTTCCGCTTACAGGGCGCATTCGGCGACGGCTTCGATTACACCCTCGGCCTGTTCTGGTTCGAGCAGGACAACCGCAATGCGGCGCGAATCGATATCGTTTATCCGGGCACTGCAGTGTTCTCCCCCTTCGACTTCATCACGGACGAGGACTTCGACTCCGAAAGCCTCGGTGTCTACGCACAGGGTGTGTTTCATTTGACAGATAATTTCAATATCACTGCCGGCGCGCGGTACTCAGATGAAGAAAAGTTTCAGGTCACGCGGCGGAAAGATCCGGCAACCGGCGGCGCCACGGGTTCGACGATTTTTGCGTTTGTCGGCTGTGCAGACCCGGTCACCGGAGAGTGCGGACGAAACACGTTCAAGACGGATCGGGTTGATTATCGCGTCGCCGTCGATTACCGCTGGAACGACATGTTCATGACCTACGCCAGCTACGCGACGGGTTTCAAGAGCGGCGGTGTGTCGCCACGCTACTTCTTCGCCAACCAGTTCATTCCCTACGACGAGGAAGAGGCAGTCGGTATCGAGATCGGCTTCAAGAGCGACCTCGCCGACAATACCTTGCGGGTGAATGGCGCCTGGTTCCTGAACGAATATGACGACCAGCAGCTCGGTTCGCCCATCTGTCCGGACCTGGTGCCATCGGCGCCGTGCCTCGCCGACCGCAACATGGTCGACGCCGAAATCTCGGGATTCGAGCTCGAGGCCACCTGGGTGCCGACCGATTCTCTGATCGTCGACGCCAGCCTGGCCTGGATCGACAACGATTTCACGCGCATAGATCCGAACATCTCACCGACCTTCATCCAGACGTCGAGCGTCCCGGAGGCAACACCCGAGACCAAGTACAACGTCGGCATTCAGTACTCGATCCCGATGGCCTCGGGCGCAACCTTGACGCCGCGCGTCGACGTGCTCTGGCAGGACGAGGTGAACGGCTTCAACGAGACGCGTGCAATCGGCTTCGACCAAACACGGCCGATCGCCATCGACGACTACACCCTCGTCAATGCCCGCCTGAACTGGGTTGCGCCGGACGGTGACTGGGAGGTTTCCGCGGCGCTGACCAACGCCACGGACGAGGAATACTTCCTGAGCCTGTTCGACCTGTCGAGCTTCGGCGGCTGGTCCGGTGGCATGCCCGGATGGCCGCGCGAATGGTCGTTAACGCTCAGGCGCAATTTCAATTAATCAGCGAACGCACTCGATCAGCGCCCCCTACTCGGGGGCGCTTTTTACTTGGGGTCAGAGCCGGCTCTGACCCTGGTTAGGTAATGTGGGTCGAGATCGGAGGGCTTTACCCCTCGCAGGATGCAAACGTTGGCTACGGGCAGGTCACAGGTGAGGGCGGTAAACACCGAGATCACGTATCTCGCGCCGGGATCCTTCATCAACCGTCGCTTCGTCGCTCCCGGCATCGAAGTCAACACCGGGACCTATGAAACATACCCGGTGACGATCCGTGACGGCCGGCCGATCAAGGACGAGTTCAACCTGGACACGCAGGGCTTCGTGCTGGCGGAACATCGAAGCGCCGTTGCCGACTTCTCCGACAGGCAGCAGGTCGACACCCTGTATACCGACGAGGTCAGCGAAATCGTCAAAGCGTTGACCGGCGCGGACAAGGTCGTGCAGCGAGGCTGGATGGTGCGCACTTCAGGTGAACTGAAAAAGCGCAAGGTCGAGGGCTACACCCACAGCAGCGGTGTGCAGCCACCGGCATCCGAAGCACATGTCGATTACATGCCGGATTGCGCGGAGCAGATTGCGGCGACTTTGTACAGGGAGTCGTTTGCCGGTGCGCCGCCCTACTCGCGCTTCATCGCTGCGAGCCTGTGGCGCGCATTCTCGGAACCGCCACAGGACTGGCCGCTCGCGCTGTGCGACGGACGCAGCGTAGGCCCGGACGAAGGCACGCCGAATGCCCTGATCATCGTCGACGAGCTGCCCGATCGCGAGGCGATGCTGGACGACATCTGGGAACAGAAGACGGTCGTCACGGCTGCAATCTTTCCGTACAGCCCGGAACACCGATGGTGGTATTTCTCAGGCATGCGCCGGGACGAGGTGGTGTTGCTGAAATTCCATGACAGTGACCCGAAAAAGACGATGCGGGTGCCGCATACGGCGTTCCATGATACGAGCTTTGCCGATGCGCGGCCGCGCCAGAGTATCGAAGTCCGGACCTTCGCCTATTTCCTGTAGGGACTGAAAAATTACTTTGGTCGCGCCACCATCTCGCTGATCAGCGTTTCGGTGCGTGCTGGCCGTAAATGACGACGTCCTGCGTCGTGACTCCCGGCAGGCCCTGTTGCTTGCGAATGAAGGTCGAGCCGAGTTTCTTGGCGACCGCGATGCTGCGATCGTTACCGGCCAGGATGACGTGAATGACCTTTTCCCAGCCCAGCTCGTTGAAGGCGAATTCTATCGATGCCCTGGCCGCCTCTGTTGCGTATCCCTTGCCCCAGTGCTCGCGCATGATCGTCCAGCCTATTTCCGGCTCCGGCCAGCCTTCGGGATACCAGGGACCGACCCGGCCAACCCACTCGCCCGTTGCTTTTTCCTCAACCGAAAAAAATCCGTAACCGCGGATCTCCCAGTGACCGATGATGGCCGCCATGTTGCGCCACGCCAGTGCCCGGTCCAGCACTTTGCCGTCGAGGAAGCGAACGGTCCTTTCGTCGGCCAGGGTTTTGGCCCAGTTTTCGAAATCGCGTTGCGGATCGATGTCGCGCAGGATCAGCCGTTCGGTCTCGATTCTCATTTTTCCGGCACCGATCGCATACAGTCTTTCAGCAGCAAGACCCGGGGCATCCTAGCCCTGAACGCCGCCCCAGATAGCTTCCGCGGTCTCCACGACCAGTGCAAGTTTTCGTTTCTGGTCGTCTTGCGTAACTTTGTTGCCTTCTTCGGTG
This sequence comes from Woeseiaceae bacterium, assembly GCA_033720315.1. GTDB lineage: Bacteria > Pseudomonadota > Gammaproteobacteria > Steroidobacterales > Woeseiaceae > SZUA-117. The sequence continues at coordinate 38,847 of JAWWCT010000019.1, forward strand.
GATGCGAAGCCGCACTGAGGCGCAATGCCGAGCTGATCGATGTCGACATATTTCGAGGCTTCGTCGAATTTTCTTTTCAGGTCATCGATGCTTTCCAGCTCACCGGTTTTGGTGGTGATAAACCCGGGCAGGACCCGCTTGTTTCCTTTCGGCAGCAAACGCAACGGTTCCAGGCCGCCGGCACGATCGCTGTCGTACTCCATGAAATAGACGTCGACGCCGGTCTGGTTAAAGACTGCATCGGCCGCCGGATCGTAGCCACCTTCTGCAGCCCAGGTGGACTGAAAATTGCCGCGGCACAGGTGCATGGCGATTACCAGGTCGTCGGGTCGTCCGTCGATGGCATCGTGCATCATCTTCGCGTATTGCGAGATCAGGCGGTCCGGGTCCTGCCCGGCGGCTTTCTTCTGCTCGCGATGTGCCGGATCGCAGAGATAGGCGAAGAAAATATCGTCCAGTTGCAGGTAGCGGCAGCCGGCATCGTAGAAGGCGTGCACTGCCTTTCGATAGGCCGCGGCAATATCGGCGAACAAGACTTCTTCATCGGCGTATTCGGCCGGCTCGATATTTTCGCTCGTGAGGCGAAAGTGCGTCGCGCTCGGGCCGGGAATCGAAATCTTCGGCTGGACCTTAGCGATCGAGGCGAGGTAGCGAAAATGATCGAGCATCGGATGATCATCCGGGAAATCGATCTTGCCGGTGATTTGCTGGCGAATCGGTCTCAGGGTGAGGCCGTGGAATTCGATACCTTTGCCACCCTCGGAGAGTTCGTAGCCCTCGAGTGCCGCGAGGAAGTCGTAGTGCCAGAATGAGCGCCGGTATTCGCCGTCGGTAACCGCGAGCAGACCGATGCTCTGCTGCATTTTCACGGCATCCTTGATGGCCTCATCTTCTAACTTTTTGAGTTCGTCATGGGTAGGGAAACCGCGAGGTCCGACCGGTTCGCTCAGGTATTTTTTTCGTGCCGCCTGTATCGCAGGCGGTCTCAGCAAGCTACCGACGTGATCGGCACGATAAGGGGCGCTCTGTAACATATTGAGTTTCTTATAATTATAGTTGAAGGTTGCTTCGCATGTCGCGTTGCTTCCTGCGCCATCGCAAAATTCTCATTCGAATGCATACCAGGGAAAGCATTACGCATGGGTTTTCAGCTGGAAGTATGAGCAATTTCCCAGCAGGCTGCTATACACATTACGGGTGGCCGCGTCACGATCGACGTGACGTCGGGATCACCGACAGGCGCAAGCAAATTCGCCCCGCACGGATACGGAGATAGCAATGGCTGCAACTGAGGTACCGATACTGATCGTCGGTGGCGGTGCCGCCGGCACCATGTTGTCGCTGGAACTCGCACGGCGCGGCGTGCAAGCACGTACGGTCGACAAGGCAGCCGCTCCCGGTGACACATCACGTGCGCTGGTCGTGCACGCGCGCACCGCCGAGATACTCGAGCGCATCGACGAGAATCTCATCGCGCGTTACGTCGAGCGCGCAATTCACAACAAAGGCTACGTGCTGCATTTCGTGGATGGCAACGGCAAACGCAGTGAAGTCCGTCCCGGTCTCGACTTTACGAAACTCGATTGCCGTTATCCCTACATGCTGATTCATGGACAGTGCGACACGGAAAACAACATTCGTGACCTGATGCGCGAACAATTCGATTTCGAGATCGAGTGGGGCACGAAATGCACCGATGTCGCGCAGGAGAACGGCGAAGTCATCGCGACCCTGAGCAAGGGCGACGGCGAGGAGACGGTTCGCTGCCAGTACCTGATCGCCTGCGACGGCATCAATTCCCGGGTTCGCGAAACTCTCGAACTTACGCAGGAGGAAAGTGACTACTCGGGTACCGTATTGCAGAACATGGATGTGTTCCTGAACGACTTTCCCGACGTCGACGATTACGTTCACTATTGTGCCGGAACGGACCATTTCATCATGGTCGTGAAATTGCCGGGTGGCTTTTACCGCCTGCTGCTGAGCGATCGGGGCGAGGCTGCGGACCCGAACATCGAGCCAGCAAGAGCCTTCATGAACCTGGTCGACCGGCATTTTGACGGTGTGTCGCTGGGAGACCTGGTGTGGCATTCCAAATGGGAAAGCTGGGTCCGGCTGGTTGATACCTATCGCGAAGGCAACGTCATACTCGCCGGCGATTCCGCCCATGTGCACTCGACGACCGGCGGTCAGGGCATGAACTGCTGTATGCAGGATGCCTACAACCTCGGCTGGAAGCTGGCACTCGTCATGAACGGTCTCGCAAGACCGGAGCTTCTGGATACTTATGAAACCGAGCGCAGACCGATCGCCGAGCAGGTCATCTGGGCGGCATCGTCGTTGCACGAGATTTTCATGGGTCACGGCAAGGACATCGCGGAACGGGCCAAGCGGATCAACGACCCGGAGTTTCTCGATGCCGTGGTCGGCCGATGCTCGGGAATCGCGTATACCTATCGCGATTACGTCGAACAACCGGCTGACCTCGCGCCGCTCGAAGGTCCGCAAATCGGCGACCGGGCGCCGGATGCGGATCTCGTCGACGGTGGCACCCTGTTTGGCCTGACCCGCCATACCGGCTACACCTTACTGGCTTTACCGGGCAGCGACGGCGACGGCAGAGCCACCAAGGCGTCGATCGATTCGTTGCGGGATCGCTTCGCCAGCGTTTTGCATTGCCACCGGCTGGAATCGTCGGCGGACCTGACACGTTACTACGGCAGTGACCCGCAAGACAGATTGTTCCTGATCCGGCCTGACGGTTACGTCGGCTACCGATGCCGCATTTCGGAGGCCTACCGCCTGGTTTCGCACCTCGGCGAGTACCTGCTGCAGAAATAAGCCCTGCTCAGTCCGGCATGAGCAGCACCGGCTTGATCGCAAGGCCCGATTCGGCGTCCTCGAATGCCTGGTTGATGTCGGCAAACGCGTAAGTGCTGATCAACTTCTCGTAGGGGAACCGGCCTTCGCGTTGCCACTCGATCAACCGCGGCAGAAACTCTCTCGGCACGGAGTGTCCCTGTACTGTGCCCTGCAGGCTGCCGACGCGCAGGAACAGATCCTTCGTGGAAAACGGAAATTGCTTGCCGCCATCTGGAAAGCTGACGATGGCGATTCTGCCACCCTGACCGATGCATTGAATCGCGCTTTCCAGTGCCGCTACGGTAGCGGAGGCATCGAGCGCATACCTCGCACCGCGCGGCAGGATCTGTTTTATGCGCGCCGCAACATCGCCCTCGGATGCGTTCAATACGTGAGTCGCCCCGAGTTCCCGTGCCAGTTCGAGCCGGTTTTGCAGCACCTCGACGCAAATGATCGGTGAGGCTCCAATCATGTTTGCCACCATGACCGCACTCAGCCCGACGGTGCCGGCACCGAACACGACGACGCTGTCGCCGCGCTGAACGCTAAAGGTGTTGATCATCGCGCCGGCGCCCGTCTGTACGCCGCAGGGAATCGCCGCGAGCATTTCCGGCGATACCTCGGACGCCACGCGCACTGCGGTTCGTTCGAGCGTGATTGCATGACTCGCGAACGAGGACTGCTGGAAAAACGCGCCGCTGATCGGCTCTCCGGCGAGCCGCATAGTCGCACTGCCATCGAAACGCTTGCCGGAGAACGTTACCGGGTACAGGTTTTCACAGAGGTAGGGCTGGTTATTGCTGCAGCAGGGACATTCGCCACAGAATGCATATGACATGATGACCCTGTCGCCGGGACTTAGCCCCGTCACGCCTTCGCCGGTCGCCTCGACGACGCCGGTGCCTTCGTGTCCGAACACCGCGGGCAACGGCACGATGTCCCGGTATTTCACGTCGGTGTGGCATATGCCGCAGGCGTCGATCTTGACGAGAATTTCACCGGGCCTGAGATCGTCGAGTTCGACCGTCTCCAGGCTCATGTCACCGTGCGGTTCCCTGGCGACGGCGGCGGTCGCAACAGTCATTGGCGGTCGTGGCGGCCTCGGCCAGCCAACATGTGCCGGGTCGATCGCCAGCGATGCGTATTCATTACTTCTTGATCTCGGTGAGCACAAACTCCATATCGCTATCGCCGCTGTTGACGACGACGAATTCGGAGCCTGCCGGATGCCACGAAAATGCGCCCGGTGCGGTCTTGAACCCGTGCCGGGTGCCGTTCTCCACGATGTGGCTCGATCCCGCGGCATACTGCACCAGCACCGCATCGTTGGCGAAACTAAAGACGCGGCTGCGGCTGCCCGGTGCAACTCCAACGCGGTGTTCACGGAACCAGCGATTATCGATCTCATCGCCCGCCGAGCTTCCGGAGGGCAGTTGCGAAGCCACACGTTCGTTGATGACGGCGACCACGTGAAAGGTGCGGTCGTCCTCGTTGCGCACCCGGTGATAGAAAGGCTTTTCGACGTAGCCCGACATATCCGCCGTCGCGCCCGGTCTGCGGTATTCCCGCGGGCCCGACGCCGACCACTCCGTCTCCCAGACCTGGTTCGCAACCAGTGCGTCCTGGATGATCACGTACAGGGTCGCGAAGCGGTGTTTGTGGAATTCCGAAGTCGCGCCCGGAACGATCCGTACATCGAGAACCCGCGCGGGCCCCTCGACGAACACCAGCTGGTGACTCGGCTCCTCCCACATTTCGTAGCGACCGTCGTCATCCGCCGGGCTGGCCGGTCCAGCGCTCATGATCGCGACGGCGCAGGCCCAAAGGATTGGAGTTTTGAGATCGTGCGTCATGCTGATTCTCCTCGCGCTCTTCGATGGACAAGACCGCCTTTTCCCGATCAATCTCTCGAGCATTGCAATGAGTTCGTCGTACATACGGTTTCTGCCGCGAACGCGCCAGGGTCGTGGCAATGAGAAACGGCGCAAGAATGGTCGCAGCAGAATTCAGGCAAGGAATGTCTGTGGCTGATTCAATGAGGTTACAGTGTCACCGTGATGCAGCGTGGCAAGTTTGCTAATCTAGACACAGCCAAACCGCACAGTTCGTTTCAGTGTAGTGCCAGACCCTTGCAGCTGCAACAAGATCGGCTAATCGTGCGCCGTCGACCCGGTATCGCGCCTCAGGACTGTCGTGGGTTTTGTTTCGTCACCATCGAGCATCGGAAAAATTCGGGGATGAGGCAATGAAAGGCGCGATTGCCTCAGTCGTAGGCTCGCTGATCACCCTCATCGCTCTCGCCTGGGCAACCGACCTTTACCAATACATAGGCATCCTCCTGTACCCCGCACAGATCGTGCTTGCCGTGCTCGGCCTCGCGGTGGCACTCGCCTTCATACATCTGCCAGTCAGACGTCAACAAGCGAAACCGTCAACGCCCTGGTACGACTGGCTCGCAGCGATCGTCGCTCTGATCAATTCATTCTGGATGGCAGCTCGTTACCCGTTGCTCGCCGATCTTACCGTCGATGCGCCGGCCGAAATTGTCATCCTCGGAATCTGTGAACTCTGCGTGACCATTGAAGCCCTGCGCCGCGCCACCGGTGCGGCATTGCCATTGATTGTCATTGCCTTCGTCGTTTATGCAATTGCCGGCCACCTGATTCCGGGTCCGTTCGCCGCCCAGCAAACGAGTTGGGATGTGGCGGCGGGCTTCCTGGCGTTCGACGCCAACGCATTGCCCGGCGGCCCGCTATTGATCGTTTGCAATATCGTTATCAGTTTTGTTTTTTTCGGCAACCTGCTGCGGGTAACCGGCGGCGCGGATTTTTTCGCTGATTTCGCACAAGCCATCATGGGGCGGTACCGGGGCGGGCCGGCCAAGGTTGCGGTTGCGGGTTCCGCGCTTTTTGGCTCCATTTCCGGCAGCGCGGTCGCCAATGTCGCGGCGACCGGCGTAGTTACCATCCCGATGATTCGCAAAAGCGGCTATCCGGCGGAAAATGCAGCCGCCATCGAGGCGGTTGCGTCGACCGGCGGGCAGCTTTTACCGCCGGTCATGGGCGCAGCGGCATTCCTGATGGCCGACTTCCTGCACATCCGTTACGCCGATGTCGTGCTCGCAGCATTGATTCCCGGCGTCATGTACTACGTGTCGCTGTTCATTCGCGTCGACTTGCTCGCCGGACGTGATGGCTACAAGGGTCTCGCGGCGCATGAGACCGGCAGGCTCAGGGACCTTGCGCGCGGCTGGTATTTTTGCCTGCCGTTCATCGCGCTGGTCGTTGCGCTGTTCGTATTCGACGTGTACCCGCAAACGGCGGCCATTGTGGCCAGTATCGTACTGGTTGCCGGCGCTGCGATGTTTTCCTACAAGCAAAAACGTCCCGATCTCGCAATGCTCGGCGAGGCTGTCCGGGCCACGGGTTTTGTGGTTTACGAACTGGTCCTGATCTGTGCCGGAGCCGGCGTCGTGATTGGCGTGCTGGCCAATTCGGGGCTCGGATTTACCTTTACCAATTCCCTGTTCCTGCTGGGTTCGGGCCATCCGTTACTCTTGTTGGGGCTTGCCGCAACCGTTTGCATCATTCTCGGTATGGGCTTGCCCACGCTTGGCGTGTACGTACTGCTTGCGACACTGGTTGCTCCCGGTCTCACTGAAGTGGGCATCGCACCTGTCGCCGCACACCTCTTCGTTCTTTACTACGGCATGATGTCGATGATCACACCGCCGGTTGCCGTTGCCGCTTTCACTGCGGCCGGCATGGCGGATGCGAGTCCGATGCGCACCGCGATGGAATCGGTCGCAACGGGCTGGATTGCCTACGTCATTCCGTTCGCTTTCGTGTTCTCGCCCGGTCTGACGATGAACGGCAGCGCAGTATTTGTCTGCGTTACGGTGATCACGTTTGTTATTGGAATCTTCCTGCTCTCCGTTGCGATGACCGGCTTTTTCATGCGACCTGTCGCACCGCTGACACGATTGCTTATCGCCATTGCCGGCATGGCATTGTGGGTGCCACTCGATGCATTTGCTTCGGCAGGCATGGTTATTGCCGCGGGAGCGATATTGGGGATATCGTTACTCGCCTACGAGATCGTAATGGCGAGACGACTCGCTTTATAAGAGGGGAAGAGCACCGTGCTCAAAATCGATGCCTACAACCACATCATGCCGATCGGCTTTTTCAATCGACTGCAGGAAGTCTCGCCGAACCCTTCGAACATGCAAAACCGTGTGCGCCAGGTGCCGATGATGACCGATCTTGACGAACGTTTTCGCATCATGGATACGTTCGACGATTACTGCCAGATCCTGTCGCTTTCGTCACCGCCGATTGAAATATCAGCAGACGAGAAATACGCCGTTGAACTGATGCAACTGGCGAACGACGGAATGGCCGAGCTCTGTGCAAAGTATCCCGATCGTTTTCCGGGTTTCATTGCGTCACTGCCGTTCGTAAGTACCGAGGCGATGATGGACGAAACCCATCGTGCCATGAAAGAACTGGGCGCTGTCGGCGTGCAGTGCTTCACCAACGACCGCGGCAGGCCGATGGACGGCGAGCAATACCTGCCGCTTTACGATGCCATGGCCGACTACGACCGGCCAATCTGGGTACATCCGACGCGCGGCCCGAATTTTCCCGATTACCTCAGCGAAGACGTTTCACACTATGAGATCTGGTGGACCTTCGGCTGGCCCTATGAAACCAGCGTGTTCATGGCGCGACTGGTGTTCGCCAAACTGTTCGACAGGCTGCCCAACCTGAAGATCATTACCCACCACGGCGGCGCGATGGTGCCGTTTTTCGAAGGCCGCGTGGGGCCGGGTTGGGACCAGCTCGGCAAACGCACGTCTGCTGTCGATTACAGCGTATTACTGGAAGAACTCGAAAAACGGCCGCTCGACTACTTCCGACAATTCTATGCCGACACCGCGGTGTTCGGTTCCGACTCGGCGACCCGGTGCTGTCTCGATTTCTTCGGCGTCGATCACGTGCTGTTTGCATCCGACGCGCCGTTCGACCCGGAAGGCGGGCCGATGTATATCCGGGAAACCATCCGCGTCGTCGACGCATTGGATATCTCGCAAGAAGATCGCGCCAAGATCTACCGCGACAACGCCGTGCAGATGCTCGGCCTGGCCCTGCACGGCTAGAACCGCAGCATTCGGGTCAGAGCCGGCTCTGACCCTCACTCCCGCCAAAGTGCGGGGTCGTGGTGTTGCTCGTATTCCTCGCGCGTGATCCAGCCGCGCAGCATCGAACGCGTCATGTAGAGTTTCTCCGGGCGGATCGCGAAATAGATGTGCACCATCACCATCGTGATGCTGATGAGTCCGGCGAATCCGTGCAGCACGAAAATCAGGCCGCGCGTCGCTTCGGAAAACAGGTAAGGATTGCGCTCCCAGAACGGGCCATCGATGCCGATCATCATGACCAGGCCGGTGACGATGGCAACCAGCACCACCACTGCAACCGCGTGATGAAACGCTTTCTGTCCCACCGAGTACTTGCCGATTCGTTTTTTCTCTCGCGGGCCACCGAGGACTTCTTTGGTCAGCGCATTCACGGACGCGGTGTACTCGCGCCAGCGAATCCAGATGTCCGAGGGCTTGAGCCAGATGAGCGAGCGCACCGCGTGGATCAGCACCAGCACGGTGAGTATCACGCCAGCGATCCAGTGCGGATCGACCCACGCAAAATTCACACCCATCACGGGCAGGAAGCCGGTGCCGAGCAGCACCAGCATGCATGCCGCCATGGACCAGTGATAGACGCGTTCGGTGAGCTTGTGGCGCTCGACCCGTCCTGCAGCATTATTTTGCCTGTCAGTCATCGCGCCGGGACTGCTTCAACTTGCGGTGGGTATAGACCGCGTGGAACACGATGAAGACCAGTGCCGCGGCAGCGAACACCCACAACAGGTCCCAGGACGCACCTTCCAGGACTCGCTGTCCCCATGCATCTGATTTATAACGAAGAATTTCCATAGCTTACGATACCGTTACAGCCTGCTCGAAACGCCACGCAAACTGCTATAGTTCCCATTGCACTTCTGATGACAAGAAGACGCACTCGCAGCATGCCATTTTGCATCAACGCTGCGCAAAAATTCATAAGAAACCGCATTTACGTATAAATTTTAAGTACATAGCATCCGTAAAGAACCACAATCAGGTGCAAATCGATGAAAGATCCAGTTACGTTTTACCCGGGCGCTGTCAGCGACCAGGATGACCCAGGCACGAACGTTGCGATCCTGAAAAATCGGGCCTCGAGGCGAGCATTTATCAAGGGTGTAATCGCCTCGGGTGCGGTTGCCGGTTCGGCGACGTTCCTGTTCGGCGGACTCGGCGGTTGTACGTCGGACCGTCCGCTTGCAGGTGCCGTCGAGCGCCTGCTCTCGCTAAATGTTAACGGCCGGGTGCGGCGTGTCGACGTTCTGCCCAACGAGACGCTGGCCATGACCCTGCGCTACAAGCTCGGCCTGACCGGCACCAAATTGAGCTGCGACCGGGGCGAATGCGGTGCATGCACCGTGATCATCGACGGCGTTGCAACCTATTCCTGCTCGACCCTGACGCACATGGTGGGCGATCGCCAGGTGCGCACGGTCGAAGGGTTGGAAGGCCCGAACGGCGAGCTGCACCCGGTGCAGCAGGCGATGATCGACGAGCTGGGACCGCAATGCGGATTCTGCACACCGGGCCAGATCATGTCGGCGGTGGCTCTACTCGAAGCCAACCCGAATCCGACCCGCGAGCAGGCACGGCACGCGATGTCCGGCAACCTCTGCCGCTGCGGCGCCTACGACCACTATCTGAACTCCGTCATGCGTGCGGCACAGGAGGCGTGACATGGCATACAAATTACTAGGCAAGGATTTCACGCCCCCGGATCTGCACGGCAAGGTCACCGGCAAAGCGAAATACGCCGAAGACTTCCGCGTCGAGGGCATGGTTTTCTGCAAGCTGCTGCTGTCGCCGATGCCGCATGCGAGAGTCACCAGTATCGACACGAGCGAGGCGCTGGCAATGGAAGGCGTGGTCGGCGTGCTGACCGCCGACGACGTGCCGGCCCCGCAGGGCGCCGGCGAGAGCATTCTCACCAACAATCCGCATTACATCGGCGAGCCGATCCTGGCGATTGCCGCGGTCGACGAGACCACTGCGTCTGACGCGCTCGAGAAAGTTCGCGTGCAATACGAGCCGCTGCCGTTCGTCATCGATCCGCTGGAAAGCCTGTACCCGGGCGGACCGGATGCGCGTGAGGGCGGCAACGTCGCCAATGCCCGCGTGCCGTTGCAATCGATCAAGTGGACGGCTCGCGATTTCGCAACGGTCGAGGAAGGCCAGTTGCCGATTACGGGCGAGCCGCAGACCGAGTGGAACTACGGCGATCTCGATGCTGCGTTTGCACGCTCCGCGGTCGTCTACGACGAGACCTTCGTCACCGCCAGCAACTCGCACCACAGCATGGAACCGCGCAGCGCGATGTCCTACTGGGAGAATGGCAAGTGCTTCCTGTATGGCTCGACGCAGAGCCAGAGTTTCGCAGTCCCTGGCATTGCAGGCCTGATCGGCATCGAGCCGAAGGACCTCGTGTATATCGCCGAATACTGCGGCGGCGGCTTCGGCTCCAAGGGCGCGGCCTATGCCGTGATGACGGTACCGGCGCACTTCTCGAAGAAGATCGGTCGCCCGGTGATGATGCGCATTACCCGCGCCGAAGAGTATTACATGGGCTCCAACCGCGCCGGCTTCCAGGGACGGGCGAAGATCGGTTTCGCCGAGAACGGCAAGATCACCGGCATCGACATGTACGTCGTGCAGTCCAACGGACCCAATACCGGCTTCTGGGATTACACGGAAGCGGGTGCCGCCGTTTCGATCTGTTACCAGCCCGATGCCATGCGCTATCGCGGCATCCCGGTGCTCACCAACACGCCGCCGGGCGGCCCGCAGCGCGGACCGGGCGAGAACCAGATCGCCTGCGCGTTCGAGCCATTCCTCGACAGGGCAGCCAAAGATCTCAGCCTCGACCGGCTCGAGATACGCAAGATCAACGCGCCGGATAACGAAGCGATTTTCGACGGCCACCAGAACCCGGTGACGAGTGCCTATCAGCGCGAAGCGTTGGCAATCGGTGCCGAGAAGTTCGGCTGGGAAGAGAAAGTGCAACGCAGCGGTGAGCGCAACGGTTCCAAGGTGATCGGCATCGGTATCGGCCAGGCCTATCACTCGGCCGGCGCCGCCGGTTTCGACGGCATCGTGCGTATCACGCCCGACGGCATCCTGTACATCCATTCGGGTGTCGGCAATCTCGGCACATACTCTTATGCGGCTACCTCACGCATCGCCGCCGAGGCATTGAGCTACGACTGGGACAACGTCGTCATCGAGCGTGGTGATACGCGCAAGCACCTGCCGTGGAACTTCGGCCAGTTCGGCAGCAACACCTCGTTCACGATGGCGCGCAGTTACCACGCCGCTGCAATGGACGCGAAACAGAAACTGCTGGAGATCGCAGCGGCAGAACTGGGTGGTTCCGCAGACGACTACGACATCGCGGACGAAGTCATTTCCGCAAAGAGCGATGCGTCGAAGAGCATGACCTTTGCCGAGGCAGCACAGAAAGCCGTCGAAATGGGCGGCAAGTATGACGGCCACGAGCCGCCGGATGACATCAATCCGATGACCGCAGCAGCGGTCGGCGGTCTCGCAGGTTCAGGCCTCGTCGGCGTCGCCAAGGACAATTACGATCTCAGCGGCGTGCCACCCGCACTGGCTGCCGGCTTCATGATGATCGAACTCGATACCGAGACCGGTCAGATCGAGATCCTCGATTACACCGGTTCCATCGACTGCGGCACCATCATCCATCCGCAAAGCCTCGCCACACAGGTCAAGGGCGGCGCGGTCATGGGTATCGGTCTCGCGGCACTCGAGAGGATCGTCTATGACCCGCAAAACGGCGTTGCCGCAAACGTGGGTTTCTACCAGGCCAAGCCGCCGTCGTACCTCGACGTGCCGGCAACCATGGAATGGGGTGCCGTCGATATCGCGGATCCGCAAAGCCCGCTGGGCACGCGCGGCATGGGCGAACCGGTCATGGGCAGCGCCGCATCGGCATTGGTCTCGGCCATCTCCGACGCCATGGGTGGACACTATTTCAATCGCACGCCGATCGTGACGGACATGATCGTGAACGCACTTGCAGGCCAGGAGCAGTCACACAAGCCGTTGCAAGTTGCGACTTACTGAGAAGGGGCAAGCAATGTCAAAAGATATGATGCCAATGTTCGAGCTGTATCAGCCGACCGACATCGCTAACGCACTCGATCTCGCCGACAAACTCGGTGCCGAAGGCTGGAAGGTCGCCGGCGGCCAGGACAGTCTCGACTGGATCAAGGATCGCGCCAAGAGAACCAGGGCGGTCATCGACCTGAACCGCATCGCCGATGGCGGGCTGAAAGGCATACGCGAGACCAGCGATGGAATCGAAATCGGCGCGTTGACCACGCTCACTGAAATCGAAGCCGATCCGATCATCAACGAGCGTTACAAACTGCTCGCCGATGCCGCCGGCAAGGTGGCAAGTCCGCAGATACGTAACGTCGGCACGATCGGCGGCAACGTCTGCCAGGACACCCGCTGCTGGTATTACCGCGGCGGCATGGACTGCTACCGCGCCGGCGGCAGCACCTGCTACGCCGACACCCCGGAAGGCATGAACCGCGAACACTGCCTTTTCGGGGCCGACCGTTGCGTCGCCGTGACACCATCCGATACCGCGCCCGCACTGGTGGCACTCGATGCGAGCATGGTGATTCGCAGCGCCGACGGTGAGCGCGTAGTTGCCGCAAAGGACTTCTTCATCGGTCCCAACGTCGACATCGAAAGAATGACAGTGCTCGAGCCCGGCGAGATCCTGACCGCGATCAGGATCCCGAACACCTGGGCCGGCGCCACCTTCTACTTCGAGAAAGTTGCGGACAGGAAGACCTGGGACTTTTCGCTCGTCAACATCGCTGCGGCGATGCGCGTCAGCAACGGCACGATCGAGGACATTCGTATCGTCGCCGGCGGCGTGCAGTGCATCCCGCGACGCATGTCGGTGGTCGAGGACATCGTCAAAGGCAGCGTGAAGGACGAAGAAACGGCAGCACTCGCAGGCAGCGCGGCATCGCGTGGCGCCACGCCGCTCAACTTCAACCACTTCAAGATCCCGTTGCTCCAGAAGCTGGTTACCAGAGCGATTCGCGACGCCTAGGCAAGGCCACAAGACAAGCGAAAAGACCACTAACCTCTTGATGTCCGTTTTTCCCAAAAGCGGACATCAAGATTCTTCTTAGCCGGGCAGAAATAGCGTTCCTTCAAGCAGTCGTTTCAGCCACGCCGAAACGTCCTTGCCCTACTCAATGACGGAAAATAGAACAATCATGTTGGTCGTAAACGTTCCCGTCAGCAGAATCACGCACAACTGATGGAATCTTTCGTTCGCAGTGTAAATTGCCAGAACTGATAAGGCGAAATTCAATGCTGTACCCGCTATATACACTGTCCCCAAATCCGTCAGGTGGATGGCGCCTTTCGCCAAAGTATCCACAATATCCCAGAAATTAATGGCGATTACTGTGCCGTAAATTATTCGGCGCTTTTCATAGTAGTAATCCTTAAAGTTCTCAATTCCATGCAAGTTGCTTGGCTGGAACAGGAGGCTCGCAAAAAAGAGCAATGTCGCATACACGATCAGTACAGCATACAGCGACAGGCTCCACTCTGAGGCAACAAGCTGAAACTCCCACCACCAGAACATCGTGACATAAAAAAACAGGTAAACAGTTAATACGAGATGAACCCAATACGGTTTGGGCGAACTTTTATCGGTCGCAATGCGGCCTATGCCCCTTAAGATTTGAGCAAGTGCAAGACCAACGATAATTGATATCAGTACGGCGACGTATTCAAATTGCGTCATGGGTAAGTCTCAATAGTCACGGACGCCCACTTTGGATCGCTGGCGGTCCTTTGCGGCAAGTCTAGCCGAATGCCTGCTTTCGGACGCAATGCGGCTGCTCCAAGCTGGTCAAAATAACAAGTATCGATGTTCCCTTTCGGCCGATCGTGATTAGATCAACAATCGCAGTCCGACCCTGTCTCTAAACTGAATCTGGGCAGTGCTAGTATTAGAGCAGTAAACAGTAAAGTGTCGATATGGCGGAGCACAACTCTAAACCAATCTCCAAACCGCGCCAGAAGCAGTCAGTGAATGTTGGCCGACGTCGCGTCATCACCGGCATGGGTTCAATAGCAGCTGCCGGTTGGCTACCCTTCGGCATTCGAGCGCAAGAAACTGCAAATGAAGCAGAGATACTGATTATTGGCGGCGGCATGGCTGGATGCGCCACGGCGTTTCATCTGGCCGAGCATGGCCGCGACGTCATGCTGTTGGAGCGGGGCGAAATCGCGTCCGAAGCTTCC
>JAWWCT010000020.1:0-48478 GCA_033720315.1 Woeseiaceae bacterium
CCCTAGGGAGTGCCAAATTGAAAAGGGTCCACAACGTGGGCCCTTTTTAATTTGGGATTTCTTAGCTGGGAATCGGACCACGTTCGACAAAACGCGCCAGTGTTTTGGGCGGAGGAGCAAAGCGACGACGGGTCGCAGACCCGCGAATCGCTTAGGAGCGATTCGCGCCAATCCCCTAGGGAGTGCCCATCCGGGCATCCCCTTGGCCGCCTGTGACTCTTGACCTGACTCGAAGTGCGACGGTAACCAGAATCAGCGTTACACAATGAAATGCCACAAGGACGGTCAGGTACGATTGCTGTTCATCGGTAACGGCGAACTCAGTAGGCACGTCGATAATCCAGTTTCGAAACACCGTGTAGAGAATAATCTGGCTGATCGCTGCGAGATAAAACGCGATATAGCCCAACCTCCATCGCAGCAAAAACCCGGCTACTACAACAACGTCGAGGACCAGGTACACGACATCCAGGGCCTGCCATTTCGGCGGCGCGGACGGCCAATCGAATCCTGACAGGCTCAGCATGTTGAATACATGCACTGTTGCCCCGTAGGCGTAAAACAAGGCGACAAGCCAGACAATTATCGACGATGCAAGTCTCATTTCATGAGTCTATAACCTGTGTCGACTGCGCTCGTAGTCGGCAATTTCAGCCAATCCAGCTCTGTTTCTTTGCCGATACGGAAAACCAGATAAGGAATGCCGCAACGACGGTAATGACAACCGGCATTGCCAGGCTGCCGGGGCCCATCACGTCGAGGATATCCGAGCCCAGGAATGCATGACTCATCTGCAGCAGAACAGCGATAAAAGACACGACGAAAAGCGGGATGGCAACAGATTTCTTGAACAGCAGGGCAAGGCAGCCCAGCGTGCCGCAAATCACCGCAATTGCATACGCAGCTGTTGCCCAGGCGGGCACGTTCTCATAAAGCGCTCGCTGTTCGGCGGGCATTTGTGCCAACGTTTCGGCGCTCATCGTGAAATCGACTAGAAAGGCGGCGATGCCAATGAGGTTCCAAGCCAGCATAATCGAGGTAATGATCCAGAACCGCTTCGGAAGATTCGTGTTTGCCATGTTTGTGCTCCTGATTATTGATTGTTATCGAACTGACGATCCAATGGCCAGTGTTCACTCCTGCAGCGTGCCGGCGTCAGAATGCTGAAAGCACCCATCATCAACAGGGCGAATCGGCCTCCGAAAGTAGGCTGGCCGGTCTCCACCACCGCCTTCAGATTGGCCGTAATGAAATCGCCACCCTGCGTCATGTACTTTTCGGTCTGCGTGCCGGCCGGCACGTTCTCATTGATGAGCGTAAATTCGGTACCGCCTTCCACCTCCTTCAGTACGTAATGGACGGTGCACCAGGGGTCGTCGAACTGCGTAAAGCGAAACGTGTGCGAGTATCGGTAGGGCGGCTCGAATTTCACGACGTCGCCAACCACTGACGTATAGCGGCCGTCCTTGCTTTGCATGCGAATCGGTGCACCTTTCCTCAAGCCGGTGGTCTTGCAAACGGCATTAAAAAAGAATGGCAGCACTTCATCGGTCCGAATGAGCTCGGCCCAGACCTTGTCGATGGGTGCACGAATCACCACGCGATAAACGGTTTTTTCGGCAGCAGACGAATCTTCCGCCGCCAGGTCCGCCGTGTGTTCATTACTTTTCATTCGACTTCCCCAAAATGTTTGCGATGTTATTGCTTGTTTTCGACCCGGTATTTCAGGGTCGTGACTTTTTCCGCCCACAATGCGCTGTATTCCGTCGACCAGCGCTCGTAAATCATCTGGATCGGCACCAGGTTGAAATACAGCGATCGCGTCCGCCCCTGTTTTTCTGACACCAGCAGGTTGGCTTTCTCCAACACGGCCAGGTGCTTCATTACCGCAATGCGGCTCATGTCGAAATGTTTGCATACATGCTTGACACTGCAGCCCGGCTCCTGCCGGACGATATCCAGGATCTTGCGGCGGGTCGCCGAGCAAAGCGCGTGAAACAAGGCATCCATGGAATCCTGGTGCATAAGTAACTAAATGGTTACCTATAAACCGCCGGCTGTCAAGCCGTAAATTACAGATCAGGGTTGCAGCTAGATACTCGGGGTCGCCGCGGTCGGTGATAAGCGCCATCGGACAACGTCCTGGTGCACATGACCCGGTGCTGCTGGTGTGGTGTCTACGGAACGACGTGTCCGTCTTGAGGAAATGTCATCCGGTAACCGATCGCTGCTGCCAGGATTGCCGCGGCGGCTAATAATGCACGTAGTGGCGGTTTGATGCTGATCGTCATCTTTCCCGCTCGTGCCGGATCAAACTCCGGCCCTGGTCAGATCACCGCTAGTCAGTCTTTCTTGGTAAACCGGATCAGGCCGTTGCCGTCGTCTCCGGTCATCGTATTGCCCGCGATGGTGAAGACGTCGTCGATCCATCCTTCGCTGATCCAGTCGATGAACAACTTGCCATCGATTATGCGACCGATCCCTTCGGAGGCATCGTCGTAAAAACATTCGGTCTTGCCCTCGCATTCCGGTCGAAGCAGGAGTTCAGGTCGATCGGCAACGGCGCGCGTCGTAATGCTCGATATAATCCGAAAGGTGCCGTCCGGCATTTTTTCACTGATAAACAGGGATGCGTGTTCCTGGTGATATTCGACGCCCGGATACCTGAGTACGCGCAAGTCCATTTTCCACTCACCGATGAGTTGTGCTTCCAGGTCCTGTGCAGGAATCGATAACGCTATCCCACAGGTAAAGCATGCGCTCAGCAGGCATTTGGACAATCGACTGATCATTTATCGTACAAGTGGAATCGTTTGAGCAATCTGGTAAGGCTTATTCCGAAAACGCTCTAATGCATCGGCAGTGTGCTTGCAATAACCAGACAATATTACCGCAATGCATGCGGCTGTCGGATAATTTCGTTGCCACCAATTAACCGGGTAAGGGCCGGCGTGCACCGCGTTGCACGCCGGATGTCTGTACACGAGTCCGTTTAGCTGCGGCTTCGACGATCGGTTACTCGACATGAAAATATTCATATCTACGTTGGTGGTATTCCTGGTGTCGGCTTGTGGCGCTTTCGATAATGCCCACTATATGCCGGGCGAAAGCCAGATCAGGTCACAAAATCCGCAATTGCTGAAATGCCCGGTGGGACTGGTCATCAGTTGCAAGACCAGCGGAGGGCGAACCGGCAAGACCTACAGCAATTGCGCCTGTGCCAAGGCGCGTTTCTGACCCGGACGTTCTATATGTACGCAACTGCGCCGCCCGGCGACGGCATCGGTGGCCTTAGCTGTTTTTCAGCGGTGCTGCCACACTGCCGGCAACGGAACCGGCTGCCGGTCAATGGTTGCCCGCCTCGGCCGGCTGCGATCAGGCGTTCGAGGTCTGCTTCATCCCAGCGATCGCATTGCATGCAGTAAAGCCCCAACGTGTGGCTTTGGCGGTGCAATTCCTCGAAAGTTACCAGGCTCGGCACATACCGTCTCGTTATATGCGTGTGTTGCGCATCAAATCAGCTTGAGCCCGGCGCCTATCATGCCGCCGATCACCAGCACCGCCATCGACAATGCACCCATACCAAATCCGGGAGCGCGTTTGCCGGGGTCGTTCAGGTACGAGCTTCGGTACATGAAGCGGCCGATGATGAATACCACGCCGATGATCGCGCCGATCAATTCGTGCACGTAATAGCCAAACATCCACAGCCCGGGTATGAAAATGACGAGTTGCTCTACGGTGTTTGCATGCACGCGAAACGCCCGATCAAACCCCGGTGCACCGGACATTGCGGGTGCGTCAATACCGTGCTTGACTCGTGCCTGGCCTACCTGGAAAGCGAACAGGAACGATTGCAGCACGGCCAATCCCGTCACGATCGCGATTAATTCCATCACCCTCTCCTTTTTTATTATGTGTCTGTATGATGGCCGGCAAAGAATACAACGCTTTTCGGCCAATTGCGGCAGCCGGCCGGACGTACCGATAGTACAATATTCCGCGTGCAGCAAATGAGGCCATTCCTATCCAAGTCAGGACCCGGCATTGAGTGACGCACATCAGGGAACCTTGCCCGCTCCGATGATTTTCGTCTCCAGGGTTCTGGGGATCGAGCGCGATGAACTGGTCGCGGTTGCATGGTCGTTCATCTACTTCTTCTGCATCATGTCTGCGTACTTCATGTTGCGCTCGGTACGCGAAACGATGGCGATCATCAGCGGTGTGCAGAATATTCCCTGGCTTTTCACCGGCACCTTCGTGTTGATGATGTTGGCAACCCCGGTTTTCGGCTGGGTTACATCCCGGTTCCCGAGGAGAACCTTTCTCCCCTGGGTGTATTACTTTTTTATCGTCAACATCCTGATCTTCTTCGCCGTTTTTACTTACGCGCAACAAAATAACCTGAGTCTCCTCTGGATAAGCCGTGCCTTCTTTGTCTGGCTCAGCGTGTTTAACCTGTTCGTGGTATCGGTCTTCTGGAGCTTCATGGCCGACATCTATTCGAAGGAGCAAAGCCGCCGGCTGTTCGGCGTCATCACGGCGGGCGGTAGCGCCGGCGCGCTGATCGGCCCCTTGCTGACCAGCGTGCTGGTCGTACCGATCGGCTTCAAGAATCTGCTGCCAATTTCTGCGCTGTTGCTGCTTTTCGGTGTCTATTGCATCTACCGTCTGCGCAGCTGGGTACGGCATCGCGAACGCGGGACGGCGGCTTCCGCGTATTCGGAAAGGCCACTCGGCGGCAATGCCTGGGGCGGCCTCAAGTTCGTTCTCGAGCAGCGTTATTTTTCGGCGATCGCATTGGCGCTTCTCTGTGCGAATTTCCTGGGTGGCGCGATATACATCTACCTCGCACAAATGGTGAGTGTCACTTTTGACGGCGCCGACCGGCAGACACAGGTATTTGCATTCATGGATGCCGCGATCAACGCCTTGTCTTTCATCGGCCAGTTACTGATCGTCAAGCACGCCGTTCAAAAACTCGGAATTGGTTGGACGCTCTCGTTGCTGCCGTTGTTGTCGGTCGTTGGATTTGCATTGCTCGCAATCAGTCCGACGTTCGCGATCATTGCGGCATTCCAGGTTCTGCGCCGCTCGCTGACGTTTGGATTCTCGAAGCCGACGAGTGACATGCTGTACTCGGTGGTAACGCCTGAAGCCAAATACAAGGCAAAGAATTTTATCGATACAACGATCTATCGCGGCTGGGACGTGGTGTCCTCATGGACGGTGCGATCCCTCGGCGGATTGGGATTGAGCGGCGTTTCCCTCGTCTGTGTCCCGATATCCATTATCTGGATGCTGATCGTGATGTGGGTGGGCAAGGAATACAGGCGCCGCGATGCCGCGATCGGTGCCCAGGGGACGGTATGACGGCAGACACTTATAATCGACGCGAATTGCTCGGTGCCGCGCTGGCATTGGGCATATCACCCAATATCGTATTTTCGGAGTCCGCCAAAATGTCGACGCGAACCATTCCCGGCACGGACGAAGCGATTCCTGTTATCGGACTGGGTACCTGGGAAGTGTTCGACGTCGCGGGCACCGCAGAGGAAATGGAGTTGCGCCGGCAAATCGTCGAGATGCTGATCGACAAGGGCGGGAGCCTGATCGATTCCTCGCCGATGTACAACCGCTCGGAAAAGATCGTCGGCGACATCGTCGAGGACGGCGATTTTCGCAACAAGTTGTTCATCGCGACCAAAGTCTGGACCGATGGCAAAGCGCGTGGCGAGTCGCAGATGAAGCGGTCCTCCGATTTGATGAAAGCGGAAGTGATCGACCTGATGCAGGTTCACAATTTGCGCGACACCGGCGTTCACCTTGCGACCATCCGCGAGTGGCAACAGGACGGCCGCATTCGCTACAACGGCATTACGCATTACACCAAAAGTGCTCACGATGCGTTGGCACGCGCAATGCAGCAACACAAACCGCAATTCATCCAGATTAATTACTCGCTGGGCGAACCGGAGGCGGCACAACGCGTATTGCCGCTCGCGCAGGACCTGGGAATCGGTGTCCTGATCAACCGCCCGTATATGACCGGCAGGCTGTTCTCCGCCGTGCGCGGACGCGAGCTGCCCGACTGGGCGACGGAATTTGCCGACAGCTGGGGACAATTCTTTCTGAAGTTTATCGTCAGCCACCCCGCGGTCACCTGTGCGATACCGGCCACCAGCAAACCGCATCACATGGCCGACAATCTCGGTGCCGGCTTCGGCCCAATGCCGGATGCAAAGACCCGGGAGAAGATGGCGGCCTACTGGGCCTCGCTGTGACGTTGCGGCAAGCCTGATGGCCGCGGGATTGTTCAGACGGCTGGCGGCCATCCTCTACGACCTGTTGCTGGTGCTGGCTTTGTTGATTCTCGGCACCCTGCCATTTGTCGCAATGCGCGGTGGCGCACCGGTCGATCCGGGTAACCTGCCCTACCAGCTGACCCTGCTCGGCATCGCTTACCTGTTCTTCGTCGGCTTCTGGGCCGGCTATGGCAGAACGCTCGGTATGCAGTCCTGGCGGCTGATGATCGAAGGCCCCGATGGCGGCAAACCCGGTATCGGCGCGGCAAGCCTGCGTTTTGTTACGGCAATCGTTTCCTGGCTGCCTTTCGGCCTCGGCTTCTGGTGGTCCTTGTGGGACCGGGACGGTCTGGCCTGGCACGACCGGCTGTCGCGTACGCGGCTCGTCTACTACCCCAAAAGCAAAGGGTCAGAGCCAGGCTCTGACCCTGGATAGCTGACGACAGGGCCTCGGTTCTGTTACCTGACGCGGCTCAGGGCAAACGCGGTCACCGCCAGTAACGCCAGTGACGGCAGCCAGGTGACGATGGCCGGGTTGAGATTGAAGACCTGCCCGGAGTTGGCAATCATTTCGCTTGCCAGCAGGTAGGCAAGACCGATCAACACGCCGATCAGCAATCGCGTCCCGGATCCAGCGGAGCGCATGGAACCGAAGACGAATGCGAGTGCCAGCACTGGCATGATAATCACGGTGGCCGTCTTCGAAACCCGTGACCAGAACTCGGTTTCATAGCGTTCCGCGCTGAGATCGTTGCGCCGCAGGTATTCGATGTAACTCAACAAGCCGCGCGCGGAAAGACTGATTGGCTTCACCAGCGTGATGCCGAGCAGGTCGGAACTGACGTCGAAGGACTCGACGGCAAGCGACGACTGCACGACCTGCACACCGTTTTCGTCAAATTGCGTTTCACGAAGATTTTCCAGCACCCACTGGTCGGTATCGTCAATGCCGGCGTTTTCGGCCCTGGCGATTGAGCGCAGCGAATTGTCATCGTTGAATCGATACAAATAGAGCGCGCCAAACTCGAAGTCCGGATTGATTCGTTCGAGATGCATGATGACCGGGCCATCTTTCACCCACGCGGCATTGGCCGCATCACGGTCCTGCTGCTCGAATCGTTGCTCGTTGCGCACCGTTCTTGCGAAGTAATCGAGCGGCGGGCCGATGAATTCACCAACCAAAGCCGTAAATACCATGAGTACGCCGCCTGTTACCGCGACCATGCCGGCGAGATCCCTGACCGACAGGCCGGCGGTACGCATGACGACCAGCTCGCTGTTGTTGGCAAGGCTGCCGAGGCCGAGTAGCGAACCGATCAATACCGCAATCGGCAGCAATTCGACCGCGAGCTGCGGCAGTGTCAGCAGGGAAAACATCAATGCCTGCGGAATGCCGTACGCACCGCGGATGTCCTCGAGTTGTTGTATGAATTCAAACAGGCCAACGAGTGCCAGCAACACCAGCAATACCAGGATGGTACTGCTGACGATTGCGCGCATCAGGTAACTGCTGAGCAAACCCATCAGCCGACTCTTATCGTGGCCAGGCGACGGTGCACGCCGTTTTGCATGCCCAGCATGGCGAATGCGAACAGCAGCATGATCGCGTGCACCCACCACAGGCCCATCGCCTCGGATACCGTGCGTTGTTCGAGCCAGGCCTTTCCGGCACTCAGCAAGTTGAAGTAAATAATGAATACCAGCAAGCCAATCGCCAGGCGGCCGTAACGGCCCTGGCGTGGCTGGCTTTTGCTCAGAGGCACGGCAATCACCGCGAGGATGAGTGTCGCCAGCGGGATGCCGATGCGCCAGTGCAATTCAGCAATGTGCATGGGATCCGAGGATGCCAGCAAATCTGCAGTACGCATGGCTTGCGGTTCGAGTTCCGGATCCTCGACGCCGGGAAGCCGATAGGGTATGCCGTGTTCGGCAAATTCCATCACCCGAAAACTCGAGGTGCCCGGCACGCCCTCATAGCGACGCCCATCGTGCAGCACCAGGTAGCGCGTATCCGGATCGCCGGACTCCCGTTGCTCGCCGCGTTCGGCGATGACAACCTCGACGCCGCCGCCGTCGCCGAGTCTTTGCATGAATACGTTTTCCACCAGGCCAGGCCCGAGAACCTTCTCCGCATACACGACGGCGCCGGCGGTCTTGTCGCTGGTAAAGCGCCCGGGTTCGATGCTGGCGAGGTCGGCCTGACGTCGTGCCTCGAGCCCGATACGCTCGATCTCCATCAACGCTCGCGGTGCAATCTCCATGGCCAGCCAGCCGACGCCGACGACCAGCGGGATGAGAATCAGCGAAAGGGGCCGGTAAATTCCGCCCGTACCAACCCGGCAAGCCATCATCGCGGGCATCTCGCTGTCGCGGTACAGGCGACCGAGGGCCAGCATGACGGACAGGAACAGTGCAACCGGCACCAGGACGGTGAGGTACTGCAGTCCGCTCAGGCCGATAAACTGGAAAATGGCATCCTTCGGCAGCTTGTCCTTGGCGACGTCCCCCAGCACGCGGGCAAACTGGTTGGTCAGCAATATGAACAACAGCACCAGGGTGACAGCCAGCCAGGTCTGCGCAATCTCCTTGAAGATGTATCGATCGAGTATGCGAAACATTGCTATATCTGTGATTTTCCTGGTATTCGGACAGCTGGACGTGGCCCTTGTTCGGCCGGATCGGTTAGACTACCGCTTTTGAAAAGTCCGGGACAGTCCCTGGTTCTCAAACTTTCCGGGGCCGTCAAACAACAAGATCAAGGGCGGAACTCCACCTGATCCATCGCTTTCGCGTCGCGGGCGCCGTCGCACAGGTGATCGTTCCCGGCCTGCAAGGGAAAGGGTTCTTCTGGTATGCAATTCTCGACCACCACCAGCAAAGCGTCCCGGCTGGCAACTGACTGCATCATTGTCGGCGTCTATGAGAAGGGCAAACTCGGCAGCGCAGCGGCCGATGTCGATGCGGCAAGCGGCGGCGAGATCTCGCGTCACCTCGATCAAGGTCATATTTCAGGCCGTTGCGGCTCGACGATGCTGTTGTCGTCACTGTCCGGCGTGCGCGCGGAACGGGTACTGGTTGTCGGCCTCGGCAAAAAAGACAAGTTCGGTATTTCGCGATTTCGCCAAGCCAGCGAAGCGGCGATCAACCGGCTCAAGGGCAGCAAGGCAAGCGAGGTCGTCAACTACCTGACACTCGACGCATTGGCCGAATCGGATGCCTATTACATTGCAAGATACGCGGTGGAATCTGCAGGCAATGCCATGTACGCGTTTCGCGCGATGAAAAGCGCCAAAAAGAATCCCGCCCGCGCGCTCAGGAAAATCGGTATTGCCGTGCAAAAGCGTGGCCAGGAATCGAAAGCCAAGCTCGGCGCAAAACACGCACTCGCTATCGTCGAGGGCATGTCGTTCGCACGCGATCTCGGCAATCTGCCTGCGAATGTGTGCACGCCATCGTACATCGCGCGGCAGGCCCGCAAGATTGCACGCCAGTACAAATCTGTGACCACCAAGGTGCTGGGCGAAGCAGAAATCAAGAAGCTCGGCATGCGCGCTTTCCTGTCGGTCACCGGCGGCACCCGGGAACCGGCGAAACTCATCGTCATGCAATACAAGGGCGCCGCCCGGAAAAAGCCGATCGTGCTCGTCGGCAAGGGCATCACCTTCGACGCCGGCGGAATATCGCTGAAACCGAATGCCGGCATGGACGAAATGAAATTCGATATGTGCGGTGCAGCCAGCGTCATTGCGACGCTTTCCATCGCCGCAAAGCTGAAACTGCCAATCAACCTCAATGTCGTGGTACCGAGTTGTGAAAACCTGCCGAGCGGAACCGCGACACGACCCGGGGATATCATCGAGAGCATGTCGGGCCAGACGATCGAAATCCTGAATACTGATGCCGAAGGGCGGCTGCTGCTCTGCGATGCAATTACCTATGCGCGGCGATTCAAGCCGAGCACCGTGATCGACGTTGCGACCCTGACCGGCGCCTGCGTCATCGCACTTGGTCACCATTACACCGCGATCATGAGTCGCGACGACGCGCTCAGCTCTGAATTGCTGGACGCCGGTGTCGCCGCCGACGATCGCGGCTGGCGCATGCCGCTCGACGAAAAGTTCGAGAAGGAACTGCGTAGCAACTTTGCCGATTTTGCGAATGTCGGCAGTCGTGAAGGTGGCGCGATAACCGCGGGCTGCTTCCTGGGCAAGTTTGCGCGCGGCCTGAACTGGGCCCATCTCGATATTGCCGGTACCGCCTGGCAAAGCGGCACCCGGAAAGGTTCGACCGGCCGGCCGGTGCCCATGCTGTCGGAATTCGTATTGCGCCGTGCAGGCGCTTTGCCCTGAAGTGTCCAGAGTCGATTTCTACGTTATCGATGCCGTGGGTCACGAGTCCAGGCAACGTTTCGCCTGCCGGCTCGCGGAAAAGGCCTATCGATTGAATCACACGGTACACATTCATGTCGCCGATCAGGATTCCGTCAGGCAGCTGGACGCACTCCTGTGGACGTTTCGCGACGGCAGTTTCGTGCCGCACGAAATTCTCGACGCGCCGGCCGCCGAGGTGCCTGCACCGGTCACCATTGGCTGCGATCACATTCCTTCGCGACAGTGCGATCTGTTGATCAACCTCAGCGATGAGTTTCCCGACATGGCCGATGCCTTTCCCCGTGTCGCCGAGATCGTGACCGCCGAGGAAGACGCGCGTGCCCGAAGCCGCCAGCGATTTGTTGATTATCGCGAGCAGGGACATACACTCGATACTCACAAGTTGTGACGGACCCTCAGGTTGCATTTTCCTCGAGATCGAATTCCTTGTAAGCCGCTTCCATGGACAAGACCTACCGACCCGGTGACATAGAGCAGCGCGTCTACCAGCGCTGGGAAGAAAATGGCTGGTTTGCGCCGAGCGGTTCCGGGGAACCGTATTGCATCGTCATTCCACCACCGAACGTCACCGGTACCCTGCACATGGGCCATGCCTTCCAGGACACGATCATGGATGCACTGACCCGCTATCACCGGATGCTCGGGCGCAATACCTTGTGGCAACCGGGCATGGATCATGCCGGTATCGCGACACAGATGGTCGTCGAGCGGCAATTGCAGCAAGAGGGCACGTCGCGCGTCGAGATCGGCCGCGAGGCATTCGTCGAGCGAGTGTGGAAATGGAAGGACGAATCCGGCGGCCAGATCTGTAACCAGCTGAGACGCCTGGGCGGTTCCGTGGACTGGTCACGCGACCGCTTCACCATGGACGAGGGCCTGTCCGCCGCCGTGCTCGAAGTGTTCGTGCAACTGTACGATGAAGGACTGATTTATCGCGGTAATCGGCTCGTAAACTGGGATCCGGTCCTGCACACGGCGCTCTCGGATCTCGAGGTGCTGGATCACCAGGAAGCGGGGCACCTGTGGCATTTCCGCTATCCGCTGGCATCGGGAGACGGACACCTGGTGGTTGCAACGACGCGTCCGGAGACCATGCTCGGCGACAGCGCCGTAGCCGTGCATCCCGACGATGCGCGCTACAAAAAGCTCATCGGCGAGGAAATCATCCTGCCGCTGGTCGAAAGAAGCATGCCGATCATCGCCGATGACTACGTCGACCCGGAATTCGGCTCGGGCTGCGTCAAAATTACCCCGGCGCACGATTTCAACGATTACGAGATCGGCAAACGGCACGGTTTGCCCGAATACAACATCTTCGATGCCGACGCGGCCATCAATGACACCGCACCCGAAGCGTATCGCGGCATGGATCGCTTCGATGCGCGCGCCAGGATCGTCACCGACATGGAGAAGCTGGGGCTGCTCGATAAAGTCGAAGACTACACGCTGACGCTGCCGCGCGGCGATCGCAGCGGCGCCATCATCGAGCCGTACCTGACCGACCAGTGGTACATCGACATCGAGCCGCTGGCGAAACCCGCCATCGAGGCAGTGGAGAGCGGTCGCATCCGCTTCATTCCCGACAACTGGTCGAAAACCTATTTCGAATGGATGCACAACATCAAGGACTGGTGCATCAGCCGCCAGCTCTGGTGGGGACATCGAATTCCCGCGTGGTATGACAACGACGGCAAGGTGTACGTTGCAAGAAACGAGCAGGAGGTACGCAAAAAGCACAATCTCGATGCCTCCGTCGAGTTACGACAGGACGACGATGTCCTCGATACCTGGTTCTCTTCGGGTCTGTGGCCGTTCACTACGCAGGGCTGGCCGCAACAGACCGACGCATTGAACACTTTTTATCCCGGCCAGGTCCTGGTTACCGGCTTCGACATCATTTTCTTCTGGGTCGCGCGTATGATCATGTTCGGCCTCAAGTTCATGGACGAGGTGCCGTTTCACGAGGTGTACATACATGGCCTCATTCGCGACCAGGACGGCCAGAAGATGTCAAAGTCGAAAGGCAACGTTCTCGACCCATTGGACCTGATTGACGGTGTGGACCTCGAAACCCTGCTCGAGAAACGCACGACCGGGTTGATGCAAACGCATCTCAAGCCGCTTATCGAAAAGGCGACCAGGAAACAATTTCCGAACGGTATCGATGCCTATGGTGCGGATGCACTGCGTTTTACGTTCGCGTCGATTGCGACGACCGGCCGTGATCTTCGTTTCGATATCGGTCGTATCGAGGGCTACAAAAACTTTTGCAACAAATTGTGGAACGCAGCGCGATACGTGCTCATGAACACGGAATCTCTGGATGACGGCGAGCTGGACTTCAGCGCGGCCGATGAATGGGTTCGCTCGCGTTTGCAAGCAACCACGGATGCCGTACACCAGGGATTTTCGAATTACCGCCTGGACCTGGTTTCCCAGGCGCTTTACGAATTTACCTGGCACGAATTCTGTGACTGGTACCTGGAGCTTTCGAAGCCCGTCCTGCAATCGCAGCATGCCAGTGACGCGCAAAAACGGGCGACCCGCAAGACGCTCATTGAAGTGCTCGAGGAACTGTTGAGATTGTTGCATCCGCTGATGCCGTTCGTGACCGAGGAAATCTGGCAAGAGGTCGCGCCCGTGGCCGGCAAGCAAGGTGAAACGATCATGACCCAGCCGTTTCCGGCCGGCGGTAGCCACCCGAGTGGCGCCGAGGTCGAAGCGGAAATCGAATGGCTCAGGGACGTCATTGTCGGAATTCGCAATATTCGCGGCGAAATGGACATATCGCCGGGCAAGGCGCTGCCGGTATGGTTCGAAAATGCGAGCCAGGCGGACCTCGATTACGCGACACGCAACCGGCACCTGCTCGAACGCGTGGGAAAGATCGAATCCGTCAGGCCGCTCAGCGCCAGCGATGCCGGTATGGCCACCGCCACCGCCATGCGTGGCGAAATGATACTGCATGTGCCGATGGCCGGAATCATCGACATTGATGCGGAAAAAGCGCGTCTTACAAAACTGCGTGAGCGTACGACGGCCGATATCGGCCGGGTATCCTCGAAGCTCGATAATCCGAATTTCTTGAACAATGCGCCTGCCGACGTGGTCACAAAGACCAGGCAGCAGAAGAGCGACCTGGAACTCAAGATCTCGCAGCTCGATGAGCAGCTCGCGCGGCTCGGCGGACACTAGGGACCAGTCTTATACTCCCCTCAAGGAGTTGCTCTCAGGCGCCTGATATAGCAGGATTTTGAGGATTAGTTCACAATCCTGACGGGCACCGGATGCAATGCGTCCGGCGATCCGCGACCATTGCACTGCCGGCCTTCATTCTCAAGCAATAGCGACGGGAGCATCAGATGCAGCGCAGCACGCTGGAGACCTTACCGCTGGGCGCCGATGCGCAGCACGCGGCCGTCGACGACGCGCGCAAATCGCTGGGCGGCATCGTCCTCGGCAAGGACCCCGAGATATCGCTGGCGCTCGCCTGCCTGCTGTCGCGCGGACACCTGCTCATCGAAGACCTGCCCGGGCTCGGCAAGACCATCCTCGCGCAAGCGCTGGCGCGGGTCTTAGGCTTGAGCTATCAACGCATCCAGTTCACCAGCGACCTGCTGCCTGCCGACATCGTCGGTGTCTCGATCTTCCAGAAGGACACAGGCGAGTTTCGTTTTCAACCGGGGCCGATATTCGCGCAACTGGTGCTCGCAGACGAGGTCAATCGAGCGACACCGAAAGCGCAGAGCGCATTGCTCGAGGCCATGGAAGAGCATCAGGTCTCGGTCGACGGGCTGCGGCATCCGTTGCCGGATCCCTACTTCGTGGTCGCCACGCAAAACCCGTCCGACCAGATCGGCACTTTCCCACTGCCCGAATCGCAGCTCGACCGCTTCCTGATGCGCATCGAACTCGGCTACCCGAACGAACAGAACGAACGCGCGCTGATTACCGGCGCGGACCGACGCGAACTACTGGGTGAACTGGAGCCGACGCTGAATGCGGATATTCTGCGCGAGCTTCAGAAATCCGCGGCAAAGGTCCACATGTCCGATCCGCTGGTCGACTATGTGCAGGCGCTCGTGCGTTTTACACGCGAATCCCCCGACATTGACACCGGGCTGTCACCGCGCGGCTCCCTGGCACTCGTCGCCGCAGCGCGGTCACATGCCTTCATCGAGCATCATTCCGGGGTCTTTCCCGATGACATCCAGGCCGTATTTGCCGCAGTGGCAGGGCATCGCCTGAAACCCGCCAGCAACTCGCAATACAGGACGCCTGACGAACTCAGCCGCCATGTCCTCGATTCCGTGGCAATACCTTAGGCTCAAGCCCTACCGCCGGGCTGTCGAGAAAAAAGCGGAACGCTGGGCGCGTAACCGCCAGGGGACCGACAAGCACATTGCCGAATTGCACTCCGGCCGGGTATACATCCTGCCGACCGGGGTCGGACTGGTGTTCGCCATCATGGTTTTCGCCATGCTTCTCGGCTCGATGAATTACAACAACAATCTGTCGTTTGTGCTGACCTTTCTGCTGACCGGTATCGGCTTCGTGTCCATGCATCAGTGCCAGAGAAACCTCGTCGGCCTCGAGTTGAGTTTTGCCGGAATCGATCCGGTGTACGCCGGCCAGGCAGCCGAGTTCCGCATCGCGCTGACCAATCATTCGAAGAACCGCCGATCGCATTTGCAAATCTACGCGGCAGATATCAGGAGCCGCATCGTCGATCTCGAACCGGGCGAGAGCCGCATACTGCGACTGGAAATTCCCACCACCCGGCGCGGACGGGTGCGGCTTTCGCGATTCGGTGTGCGCACGCTGTTTCCTTTCGAGATGTTTCGCGCCTGGGCATGGTTGCATATGGACCTGTCGGGCATCGTCTACCCGAAACCGGCACCAGAGGCGCCGGAACCGCCGCCGTCGCAGACCGCGCAAGGCCACCGGCAACACGATGCGCGCGGCGAGGAGGACTTCGCCGGCCTGCGCAAATTCCATGACGGCGACTCGCCCCGCCACGTCGCGTGGAAAGCGTACGCGCGCAGCGGCGACCTGCTGTCCAAGCAGTTTTCCGGCGCCGATACCAGCAGCCAGTGGCTGGATTTCGAGCGCATCGATGGCGCCGACGTCGAACAGCGGCTGTCGATCCTGACGCGCTGGATTATCGACGCCGACCAGACGCAACAGGATTACGGGCTACGCCTGCCCGGCCGGGAATTCCCGCCGGCCCATGGCGAGGCACACCGGCACCAGTGCCTGGAGGCACTCGCTTTCTTCGATATCGACGAGACGCAGGACATGGAGCGTGCCGCATGAGCAAGCGCATCGGCACCGACGGCACCTTGCTCGCCAGTCTGCCCTGGACGCTGGCGGCCCTGGCGTTTGCAATATTGCCGCACGTGCAGTTCCTGCCGATTTGGGCGACGTTGGCGTTCGTCGCCTGCGGCATCTGGCGCTGGCTGATCGAGCGACGCCGCTGGCGACTGCCGCCCGCGTGGTTGCGTATCGCACTCGCGTTGTTCTGTTTCATCGGCGTGATGGCGACCTATAAAACCATCAGCGGCGTCGGTCCGGGCTCGGCGCTGCTGACGGTCATGGCGGCCCTCAAATTGCTGGAGACCAAGAAGCGCCGCGACCAGTTCGTGCTGCTGTTTATTTCCATTTTCCTGATCATGTCGTCGCTGCTGCGTGAGCAGTATCTCTGGTCGCTGCCCTATCTCGTTGCCGGCCTGGTCCTGACCCTGACGGCCTGGTTGCGCATGTCGGCGGCGAGCAAGATCAAGCCCGTCGACAGTTTTCGCACGGCTGCCCGCTTGATCGCCTACGCAGCGCCGCTGACGGTCGCCATGTGGATCTTCTTTCCGCGAATCGCGACGCCGTTCTGGGCCGTGCCGATCGACACGAGTGGAGCGTCCTCCGGCCTGAGCGAGAACATGAGTCCGGGAGATATCAGTTCGCTATCCTTGTCGAACGAGGTGGCGTTTCGGGTCCGCTTCGACAGCCCCGTGCCGCCGCCACACCTGCTGTACTGGCGGGCCCTGGTGTTGTCGGATTTCAACGGGCGCAGCTGGACCGGCAGAAACGATCCATCGCCCGGATCAAGTGCCGAGCAGGACATCGAGCCGTTGGGCGAGCCCGTGCGATATCACGTGACGATGGAGCCGAATCACCAGCACTGGGTGGTTGCGCTCGATATGGCGACCGACTGGAGCCTCGAGCAAACCCATATGGGACGCCAGCATCAACTGGCCCGCGTGCAACCCATCGACCAGCGCGTCGCCTACGACGCCGTGTCGCACCCGCACTTTCGCATCATGAGCACCTTGCGCCCGTTCCGCAGGTGGTATTTGAACCTGCCGGGCGACCGCAATCCGCGCACTGCCGAACTGGCGCGGCGCATGCGTGCTGCAGCACCCGACGAGGAAACCTACATCACCCGCGTGCTGGACAAGTTCAACAAGGAAGAATACTTCTACACGCTGGAACCGCCGCTGCTCGGCAGCAACCCTGTCGATCGTTTCCTGTTCGACACGCGAGAAGGATTCTGCGAGCACTATGCATCGGCGTTTGCGGTGATGATGCGCGCCGTCGGCATACCCTCGCGGGTCGTGCTCGGATACCAGGGCGGCGAAATCAATCCGATGGGTTCCTACATGATCGTGCGCCAGGCCGATGCCCACGCCTGGACCGAGGTGTGGCTGAAAGGTCGCGGCTGGTACCGCATCGATCCGACCGCAGCGGTCGCGCCGGAGCGCATCGAGTCCGGCCGGTCCGGTGCGATGTTCGACGGCATCGCGGAAAGCTGGGGCCTGAGGGCACCGTCGGAACTCCTGTACAACCTGACCCTCACCTGGGACGTGCTCAACGCGAAGTGGAACGAGTGGATTCTCGCCTACGGACCCGACAACCAGAACAGGTTCATGAGATGGCTGGGCATGGACCAGCCCGATTGGCGCAAGATGATGCTGACCCTGGTCGCTATCGTCACGGCACTGGTCGGCGTTATCAGCCTGATCCTGTTGCTGCGCTACCGTCCGCCTCCGAAAGACAGGGCGGCGATTCTGTACCGCAAGTTCACGAAGCGGGCCGGCGTCGCGCCCGCACGCGGCGAGACGCCGCTAAGTTATGCGCTGCGCCTCGCAGGTGAACGCGAGGCAATGGCCCGTGACGCCGAATCCATTACCGCAAGTTACCTCGATGCGCGTTACGGACCGCCCGATGGCGTCGCGCTCGGCAGGTTACAGGCTGCGGTCAGTGAGTTTTCGCAACGACACTAGTCGGGTCCGCGTGATCGTCCGTTTCCACACGCATCAGGAACAAAGCGCCGATCACGAACATTGGCAACAACACCACCAGGATGTATTTCGGTTCGTCGGTCATGAAAGCGACGATGCCGACAAGGACCGGTCCGAGTATGTGTGAGAACTTGGTGACCATGTTGTAGAAACCGAAGAATTCGCCGGAATGCTCGACGGGGATCAGCGACGCATACAGCGACCGGCTCATGCCTTGCACGCCGCCCTGCACCATGCCGATGATGATTGCCATGATGTAGAACTGGCGGACATCGCGCAAAAACGCCGCCCAGCAAACGATGACAATGTACACGGCAAGCCCGAGATACAGGGATTTCTTCGCGCCCAGGTAGTGACCGATGTAGCCGTAGCCGAGCGTTGCCGGGAAGCCGACAAAATTCGTTATCAACAATGCCGTAACCAGGTCCTGAGAACTGAATCCAAGCCGCTGACCGAAATTGACGGCCATGAAGATGACCGTGAACAATCCGCCGATGTAGAACCAGTATGCACTGAGGAACAAATAGACCTTGCGATAATTGCGAATCCGCAGGAAGGTATTCCTGAGCTCCCTGTACGCGGCGTACACAGTCCCCTCCGTGCTTGCCTGCGCGAACCTCGACTCGCGAACCAGTAGCATCAATGGCGTTATGAAAACCAGCCACCAGATGCCAATGAGCACGAAGCCGAAGCGTATGACGCCGTTGGCATCCTCGAAGCCGAAAGTTTCCGGCGTCGATATCATCCACACCTGTGCCGCCAGCAGCAACGCGCCGCCGACATAGCCGACGGCGTGACCGAGCGAAGACACCAACGCGTAGTAACGTGGCGTCGTGACGTCGACGATCAGCGAATCGTAGAAAACATTCGCGCTGTAATAGCCGATCGAAGCGCAAGCGAAAAGCACCAGTGCGGCCTGCCAGCCGCCTTCGCCGACAA
Source organism: Woeseiaceae bacterium (assembly GCA_033720315.1). Classification (GTDB taxonomy): domain Bacteria; phylum Pseudomonadota; class Gammaproteobacteria; order Steroidobacterales; family Woeseiaceae; genus SZUA-117. The sequence goes on from JAWWCT010000020.1 coordinate 18,931, forward strand.
CACTGAGCCCCGCGGTACTCGCGGCACCGAATGCGGCGAACGCGAACAACATTTTTTTGCGAATACCGCCACTGTCGGCAATGGCACCGATCACCGGCGCGATAATACAGACGACGACACTGGCAACGGCAGTCGCCCAGGTGAGTCGCGAGGTGACCGCGGCGCCAGGATCCCCGGCGCTCCAGTAGACACCGAGAAACAGCGGAAACAGCACCGCCAGCACACTCAGTGCGAAGCCGGAATTTCCGCAATCGTAGACGGCCCAGGCAATCGACTGCCGGTTCAGAAACTTGTCGTCAGGCATTTCTCACACTCAGGGCGCAGTGTACATGGATCTTCGCTGGCGCTTGTCAATATTCCCGGGTTTCGCGAAAGCGAATGTCCGGCCAGCGCTCTTCGGTGAGATTCAGGTTGACTCTCGTGGGTGCGATATAGACCAGGCTCTCACTGTGGTCCTGCGCGAGGTTCTCGTGCGCCTTGCGGCGGAATTCCTGCAACAGCGTCTCGTCGTCGGCCTGCACCCAGCGCGCCGTGGTCACGTTCACCGGCTCGAAATGGCAGTCGACGCGATATTCGTCTTTCAGGCGGTGCGCAACCACATCGAACTGCAGTGGCCCCACGGCGCCCAGAATCAGGTCGTTGTTTTTCAGCGGCCTGAACAGCTGGGTTGCCCCTTCCTCACACAGCTGCGCAAGGCCTTTTTGTAACGCCTTGAGCTTCAGGGGATCCTCGAGAATCGCGCGACGGAATATTTCCGGTGCAAAGCTCGGGATGCCGGAAAAACGAATCGGTTCGCCTTCGGAGAAGCTGTCACCGATGTTGATCGTGCCGTGATTATGCAGACCGATGATGTCGCCGGCATAGGCGGTTTCCGCATGCTGGCGGTCGGCTGCCATAAATGTAATCGCGTCGGCGATTTTCATGTCTTTGCCGGTTCTCAGGTGCCTGAGCCGGATACCTTTCCGGTATTCGCCCGAGCACAGGCGCATGAATGCGATTCGATCACGGTGACCCGGGTCCATGTTTGCCTGGATCTTGAAAATGAATCCGGTCAGTGCGTTCTCCAGCGGCTGCACTGTGCGGCTCTCGCTGTCGCGGGGCCGCGGGGGCGGCGCATGGGCGACAAATTCGTCGAGTAACTCTTGCACGCCGAAATTCGATATCGCCGAGCCGAAGAAAACCGGTGTCTGCCGCGCGGCCCGGTAGCTGTCGAGCGAAAACGGCGGGCACGCACCCTTGACCAGCTCGATTTCCTCGAGCAGCTTGTCCGCATCAGCGCCGAGAAACTCGCGTGCTTCGGGCGATGCGAGTTTGTCGATGACTTCGATGGTCGAAGCGTGCTCGCGCGAGGGACTCTTATACTTATATATGCAGTCTCTTTGCAGGTGATAGACGCCCTTCAGCGACCGTCCCATGCCGATGGGCCAGGTCACGGGCGCACACTGGATAGCGAGCGTCGACTCGATTTCATCCAGCAGGTCGACCGGCTCGCGGCCGTCCCTGTCCAGTTTGTTGATGAACGTCATGATCGGCGTATCACGCAAGCGGCAAACGTCCATCAATTTGACGGTTCGCTCCTCGACGCCTTTCGCACAATCGATCACCATCAATGCCGAATCGACGGCAGTGAGTGTGCGATAGGTATCCTCGGAAAAATCTTCATGACCCGGGGTATCGAGCAGGTTCACGATGCTGTCGCGGTAGGGAAACTGCATCACCGAGGAGGTCACCGAAATGCCGCGCTGCTGCTCCAGCGCCATCCAGTCCGAGGTCGCATGACGTCGTGCTTTACGACCCTTGACCGTGCCCGCCATGTTGATCGCACCGCCGAACAGCAACAGTTTCTCGGTAAGCGTCGTTTTGCCGGCGTCGGGGTGTGAAATGATGGCAAACGTACGGCGCCTGCTGACTTCACTCTCTATGTTCGACATGAAGATAAATTACGTTTCCGCCGCGCGGCCACGCGGTCTCAATAATGAATATCAGGAGATGGGCTTCAGGATCTTGGACAACACGGCCGCGTCCTCGCGGCCTTTTCTTGCCTGGTAATAAGCAGGCCGGAACGCGATTTGCCGAAAGCCTTTCTTGCGATACAGCGCAATGGCGGACTCGTTCGAGGGTCGCACTTCGAGAAATACCTGCCGGACTTCGGCACGCCTGGCGCGCAGCAATATTTCGTCGAGCAGGCGGTCGCCGTAGCCCAGCTTGCGATACGTCGGATCCACGCACAGATTGAGAATGTGTGCTTCGCCGGCAGCCACCGAGAGAATGCCGTAGCCGACGACCAGGTCGCCGCGATCGACGACCACACAGGTATAGCCTGCCAGCAGGCAATCGCGAAATACGCCGTGACTCCAGGGAAATTCGTAACTACGGCGTTCGATATCCGACACCAGCGCCAGGTCATCGTGCGACATGGTGCGAATTCGAACGGGAATTTCCTTGATTGGGGTAATCATGCGGTCAATTCATCGACTATTTGCCTGGCCAGGCACAAGTCCTCCCAGGCCTTGCGTTTCTGTGCCGGGCTTCTGAGCAGGTAAGCAGGATGATACGTCACAATCACCGGCAACTGTCCACCGTGCAGGTAGTGTTTTTGTCCCCGCAGGCGGCCGAGAGGTGCATCCGACTGCAACAGTTGCTGGGCAGCGATGCGGCCTACCGCGAGTATCAGCTTCGGTTGCAGCAGCGCGATCTGCCGTTCGAGATAGGGACGGCATGCGGCCGCCTCGTTGACAGCCGGATCGCGGTTGTTCGGCGGCCTGCATTTCAGGATATTGGCTATGAACACCCGGTCCCGGTCGAGTCCGACCGAGCGCAGCATTTCATCGAGCAATTTCCCGGCACGGCCGACAAACGGCTCGCCGCGTCGGTCCTCTTCGGCACCCGGCGCCTCGCCGATGATCATCCAGTCGGCCGACTGGCTGCCAACGCCGAATACGGTCTGCGTGCGGGTCCGGTGAAGTGCGCACAGCGTGCAGGCCGCGACCTGTTGCTCGAGTTCGGACCAGTCTGCAGCCTGCGCATTTCCGGCAGGCGAATTCTCCGGCGTTTCCGCGGCGGGCGGCTCGGCGTCCCGCAATGCCCAGAGCTCGATGCCCAGCGCATCGAGGTAGGCGCGCCGTTGCGCCTCAACCGGCATTTGCTGCACTTTCCGTGTTCGCCTGGCGAAATCTATGAGTCATCGGAATCCTGATTCATGCATGCGGCAATTTGGCCAGCACGTCCGAACCCGCGGCTACCTGCTGACCGACGCTTACCAGCACCCGACCATTGATCGGCAATTGTACTTCCGCAAATCGGGTCAGGCGTAAATAAGCGCAACGCTGACCCTGACCGACCCTTTCACCGTAACGCAGGAACGCGCGAGGTGCGAGCCCGAAGCGGTGACCGTGGAACTGCAGGATGACGTCATCATTCTCGTCTGTTCGTACCCAGAGTCCGGTCGCCAGCGACGGCCCCTTCCTGGAACCCTGGTCGCCACGAAAGTCCATGATCTTGCCTTCGATCGGGCAGCGCGCGGTATAGGTCCCAAGACTGTTGATGCGAATGACGATCTTGTGCGCTTCGCCATTGAGCACGCCTTTATCCGTCAGTCCGACCTCGACCACGGTGCCATCGACCGGGCTGACAATGCCAAGCGGAACTGCGGGCACGTTGCGGCGCGGGTCGCGAAACACGACTGCAAAATAGATGAAGACCAGAACTGGCGGTATCGCGTAGGCGATTCCCAGGTATTGCCAGGCCAACCAGGCAGCGAGGATCGGCACGACGAGAAAGGGAATGCCCTCCCGGGCAACGAACGGATTACGCCTTCCTTTCAAACCGGATCATTCCTTTTGCTTCGCATGTCTCACGCATCTTCGCTCGCTAGTGGAACAGGAGTCTCGTGTAGAATACGGCCCGCCTGAGCATTCCGGACACGAATATACATGCGTTTTACGAATTTTGGACTAACGACGTTGAAGGAGATTCCGGCAGAAGCCGAAATCGTCAGTCATCAACTCATGCTCCGCGCAGGCTTGATTCGTCGTCTGGCCTCCGGATTGTTTACCTGGATGCCGCTCGGCTTGCGGGTATTGCGTAAAGTCGAACGCATTATCCGCGAGGAAATGGATCGTGCCGGAGCGCTGGAACTCGTCATGCCGGCGGTTCAGCCGGCGGAACTCTGGCAGGAGTCCGGCCGCTGGGACGATTACGGCCATCTCCTGCTACGCATGCGCGACCGCCACGAGCGCGAATTCTGTTTCGGACCGACCCACGAAGAAGTTATTACCGATATTGCCCGAAGGGAGTTGAAAAGTTACCGCCAGCTACCGATCAACTTCTATCAGATTCAAACCAAATTCCGCGACGAGATTCGGCCGCGATTCGGTGTCATGCGCGCGCGTGAATTCATCATGAAGGATGCCTATTCGTTCCATGTCGACCAGGCATCTCTCGAAAAAGACGGTTACCAGGTCATGCACGATGCCTATACCGCAATTTTCGAACGCCTGGGGCTGAAGTTTCGCGTTGTGGATGCCGACAGCGGCGAAATCGGTGGCAGCCGTTCCCAGGAATTTCATGTCATGGCCGACTCGGGTGAGGACTCGATTGCCTGGAGCGAAGACGACGAATTCGCGTCCAATGTCGAGACTGCACCGACGCTGAGGCCGGATGGGGAGCCGCGGGCGCCGCAACAGGAACTCGAGAAGGTCAGCACACCCGGTGTGCGCACGATCGAGGCTCTCACGGCACTTCTGAAAATCGGCCCGGAACAGACTATCAAGACCCTGATCGTCAACGGTGAATCAGGCCCCGTCGCGCTGGTGCTGCGCGGCGATCACGAATTGAATCCGCTGAAAGCAGAAAAATTGCCCGGCGTAACTGCGCCACTGACCATGTCCGACAAGGAGACGATCCGCAAGGCGACTGGCTGCGAGCCGGGATTTGCCGGGCCGATCGGTCTCGATATTCCGCTTTATTTCGATCACGCAACCGCCGTGATGTCGGATTTCGTCTGCGGCGCAAACGAAACCGACATGCACATGACGGGGGTCAACTTCGGCCGCGACATGGCCTTGCCTGACACCGTGGACATTCGCAACGTGGTCGCCGGCGACCCCTCACCCGGCGGCAAGGGTGTACTGAAAATTGCGCGCGGCATCGAGGTCGGCCACATTTTCCAGCTCGGCACGAAGTACAGCGAAGCCATGGGTGCGAGCGTCCAGGACCAGGACGGCAATGAGGTTGCCATGGCGATGGGCTGCTACGGCATCGGCGTGACGCGCATCGTCGGGGCCGCAATCGAGCAGAATCACGACGACAAGGGCATCATCTGGCCCGCGCCGCTGGCACCGTTCGACATTGTACTCATCCCTATCAACATGCAGCGTTCCGACAGGTTGCGGGACGCGGCCGAGGACCTTTACCGGGAGCTCGCGGGCAAGGGATACCAGGTCTTGTTCGACGACCGGGACGCGCGACCGGGTGTCAAGTTTGCCGATGCGGAGCTGATCGGCATACCGCACCGCCTGGTCATCAGCGAGCGCGGGCTCGACAAGGGAGAAATCGAATACCGGCACCGGCGCGATGACGAGTCGCGCATGTTGAAACGTGAAGCCGCTCTCGAAATAATCGAAAATTCGCAGCTAAGCTGATCGTCATTTGCCGGCTTACCATGCTCAACGATTTGCATTTACTGAGAGTCATCATTGCTGCGCTCCCGATGGCAGCCGTCGCGGCGGCAATCGGCCAGGACCAGCCCGACCCTGAGCTGGTCGAATTGCTTCGCGAGGCCGCCAGCGACACGCGAAGCTTTGACGATCAGTTTCACGCGCAGGTCTGGCTTACGGACATGTCCGCCCGGCTTGAACGCCAGGTCGAAGATCCCGAGGAACGCATCGAGATCCTGAAGCGCGTGCATTTCGAAGCGTCGCGCGCGGACCTGCCGCCGGAACTCGTGCTCGCTGTGATTGACGTGGAAAGCAACTTCGACCGCTTTGCGATTTCGCATGCCGGCGCCCGCGGATTAATGCAAATCATGCCGTTCTGGCTCGACGAAATCGGACGCCCGGAGGACAACCTGGTGCATATCGGTACCAACCTGCGATTCGGTTGCACGATCCTCAAGTACTACCTGGACATGGAAAACGGCGATCTGAAACGGGCGCTTGGCCGCTACAACGGCAGCCTCGGCAAAAGAAGTTATCCGAACAAGGTGCTGGATAAGCTGCGCTTGAAATGGTACCGGGTCTGAGCACCGCCGCCGGTTAACCGGTCCGGAAGCTGTCGGGTTGTTTGCAGCTGACGTCCCGTGCCTCGACCGCACTCACCGTCGCATGAGCGGGACCTTCGTGCAGCCATTGCTCGAGTTCGTCGAGCGCGGTGGCTTCGCCGCAAGCCAGGACTTCGACCGTACCGTCCGGTTTATTCACTGCATGCCCGCGCAAATTCAGGCGCAACGCGACATCACGCGTGCTGGCGCGGAAGAACACGCCCTGCACGCGCCCACTGATAATGAATTGACGGCACGGCATTGCGAGGGTCTGTAACTTCAGCGAATCAGGGCGGATCGTTTGCCGAACCCGAGGACGTCGCCAGCGCGGACAATGCCCGGGTCTTGGCTTGCAGGGCATCGCGTCGCGCCTGGGCATAGGCTCTTTCGGAAAGTTTGCGCTGCGCGCTGTCGAGAAAGGCCTCCGCCATGCGAAGGTCTTCGGCTGCCATCTGTTCGGCACCGGCGTCTTTCGCTGCGGCGATCGCCTGCCTGGCGTCACTCATTTCCTGGACCGGCGGCGCGGTGCCGCAGCCTGTCGCAGCAAACAGGGTGACAATCAGCAGGACACGGGCGGACGCACCGAGTGAGACCCCGGCTTTCGCGTTTCCTGTCGGGTTGCGCACAGAGGAACGCTAGCAAGCACCCGTACAATCCGTCAAGCCGCTGACGGGCTTCGATTTCGCTGCTAAAGTTGCCGCTCGAGATCCCGGCAAGCGGTCGCGAGGAAGCCCGTGAAGGTCACCATTTACCATAATCCGAAGTGCTCCAAGTCACGGAAAACCTTGGAAATAATCCAGTCTCACGGGCTCGAACCGAAGATCGTCGAATACCTCGAGACGCCGCCCGAACCCGCGGCGCTGCTGGCGCTGGCGGATATGCTCGGGGTCGAACTCGCGGACCTGCTGCGGCGCTCGGAAGCCGAATTTGCCGAGGCCGATGCGCCGGTCCCGGTCGGCGACCGCGAGGCCCTGTCGCGTTGGCTGCACCGGCATCCGCGGGTCCTGCAGCGGCCCATCGTCGTCGACGAAGACAAAAAGCGCGCCGTGGTCGGCAGGCCCCCGGAAAACGTGCTGGAGCTGATCGCCGGGTGATCGAGGTCCTGGTCCTGTATTACTCGAAATTCGGCGCCACCGAGGCCCTTGCGCGCGAGGTTTGCCGTGGCATCGACGCGATAGACGACGCCACGGCGCGGCTGCGTACCGTGGCACCGGTCTCGACGGTTGCCGAAGCGACGGCAGCGGCGGTACCGGACGACGGCCCGCCCTACGCGAGCATCGACGACCTTGCCGAATGCGCCGGCCTGGTCATGGGCAGCCCGACCCGCTTCGGCAACATGTCCGCCGCCTTGAAATACTTCCTGGACGGCACCGGCAGCGAGTGGCTGAGCGGCACGCTGGCCGGAAAACCCGCCGGCGTTTTTACCTCGACCTCCACCCTGCACGGGGGCCAGGAAACCACCCTGATTTCCATGGCATTGCCGTTGCTGCATCACGGCATGCTCATCGTCGGCATTCCGTATACGTTCGACGCATTGTCCACCACCACGACCGGCGGCACTCCCTACGGTGCAAGTCACGTCACCTGGAATCGCGACGCCGATCACCTGAGTGACGACGAAAAAAAACTGGCGCAGGCACTCGGCAGCCGGGTCGCAACAGTTGCTCTGCAGATTGCCGCTAGCGCGACGAATTAAGCGTTTCCCTGACGAAAGGAATGGTCAGCCGCCGCTGTGCTTCGAGCGCAGCGGTGTCCAGCTGGTCCAGCAGCGAGTACAGGCTCGCCATGTCGCGCCGGCTGCGATTAAGCAAGAACGTGGCGGTGTCCTGTGGCAGGTCGAGGCCACGAAACTGTGCCCGCAATTGCAGCGCCCTGATACGATCCGCCTCATCGAGTGCAAGCACGCGAAATGCCGGTAACATCGAAAACCGGCTCGCGAGATCCGCGAGCCTGAATCGACACTCCCGTGGCGGCGCGTTGGCGGTCGCCAGCAGGCTGCCCCCCTGGTCGGCAAGCTGGTTGTACAGGTCGAAAAGTTTCAGTTCCCAGTCGTCGTCGCCCGCTACGAGGTGCACGTCATCGAGGCAAACGAAGCGGCGGCTCGCCAGGCCGTCGAGGATACCGGGACCCGAATCAGCGAATTCGCCGATCGCTACGTACACCGCAAGGTCGCGAGACTTTTCACAGACGGCTTGCAGGAGATGCGTCTTGCCGGTCGCTTCGCCACCGAATAGCCAGCAACCCTGACGATCGCCGCTGTCGACCAGGGCTTCGAGGTAGGAGACCAGGGCTTCGTTGCCGCCGCGCCAGAAGCTTTCGAACACGGCATGGTCGAGAAGCCGAAGCGGCAGTGCCAGCTGGCTCAAGACGACGTCTCCTCGGATGACGAGCCGTCCGGATCTGCTTCTTCCGGCTGCAGATCGGGATGCTCGGCGAGATAGTTGTTAAAGGCGAAGCGCACCAGGACCGACAACACCGCGGCCGCGGGCAGCGCGAGCAGGACCCCGAAAAATCCGAACAACTGGCCGCCGGCCGCGAGCGAAAAGATCACCAGGACCGGATGCAATCCGATGCGATCGCCGACGAGCTTCGGCGTCAGAATGGTTCCTTCGAGCATCTGCGCCACGGAAAAGGTCGCGACCACGCCGAGTAAACGCAGCAACGGTTCAGGTTCCAGCGCGACGGTCAGCCCCGCCAGGCCGATGCCGAACACAAAGCCGAGATAGGGGATGAAGCTCACCAGGCCCGAGACGACACCGATGGCAACCGCAAACTCCAGGCCTACCAGGCTCAGGCCCGCCGAATAGATGATGGCCAGCGCGATCATGACCAACAGTTGTCCGCGCAGAAACGCACCGAGAATCTCGTCAGTATCGCGGGCCAGCTTGATGACCGTCTGCCGTTGCCGGGACGGCAAGATCGCGCTCAAGCGCTGCAGGATCACATCCCAGTCGCGAAGCATGTAGAAGGTCAGAATAGGCACCAGGAACAGGCTGATAACTGCGGCGGCCAGCGCGCCGCCGGAGCGGCTCAGTGACCTGAGCACGGTGGTACCCCAGCTCCCGGCCAGGTCGCTGTAATTGGACAGGAACGCGCCGAGACCGATCTTGTCCTCCGGCTCGAAGCCGAGCACGCCGGTCAGCTTCGGCAACCAAACCTGCTCGACCTGGGCCACGATGCCGGGCAGCGCGTCGAACAAAGCAGCCACCTGCGTCTGCATCAATGGAAATACCAGCAGTACGATCAGAGCCAGGGTCACAAACGTGATGATGAAGACACACACGACCGCAACGGTGCGCGGCAATTTCAAACGCTGAAGCCGATCGGCGAGTGGATCACCGATATAAGCGAGCAAGCCGGCCGCGATGAACGGCGTCAGAATCGGCGCCAGCAACCACAACAACCAACCGGCAAGGGCGATTGCAATGAGCCAGTTCAGGCGAATATCGGCATTTTTATTCATTAGTCTTGCCGCCATGCATGGCGCGGCGAGCCCAGGACCATACGTAGTCGACACCGCTAATCACGACCGTAACGACCACGGATGCACCGATCACGGTAATCGTTATCTGTTCCGGCCAGTTGTATGCCGCACGACTCAAAACGAACACGATCAACAGCAATTGCAGTGCCGTATTCAGCTTGCTGATTCTGGTCGGCTCACCTTCTACGGGTTTGATCAGGAAATTATAGGCGGTCGCACCGCTGACGATGACGATGTCGCGAATGATAACGAGCGCGGCCAGCCACAGGGGAATGAGCTTGACGTAAACCAATGTGATAAAGGTTCCGGTGACCAACAGCTTGTCGGCAATCGGATCCAGTAATGCGCCGATACGCGTGTGCCAATCGAATCGTTTGGCCAGGTATCCGTCGAGACCGTCCGAAAATCCGGCGAGCACAAACAGCGTCAGCGCGAGGCCGAATTGCGCATCAACGATCAGGTAGAGTACCGGACCGACGAGCGCAATTCGCAACAATGAGATTGCATTTGGCAGCCAGCGAAACGACATTCCGATCAGTCCGAGCGATACAGGTACTCGATCGTCGCGCGCGGTCTGACCCGATCCATCCGCGGTTCGATTTCATCCTGCTCGTCCGGAATCGGCACGATTTCGACATCCTGGTTGAACGGATCGACAGGTTCCAGTATGGAGGTCACCTCGAGCGTTCGCTGCAGCCGCTCCAGGCCACCACGCACGCTGACGACATAAACGATGCGGTCGCCGGCGACCGATTCGATCGCCACCTGGTCGACGCCGCGCAGATTTTCCATGTAGCGTTGCACTCTGCCGAACGCGGTGACGGAATCGATCCCGGATATCGACAGGCGGATCGATTCGCTGGGCGCACGGCTGTCGACCCTGAATCGCTCGGCGAGCGCATCCGCAAGCAGGTGGATCGCCTGCGCCGTGTCACCGGTCCACAGCTGGCGTTCACCGCCCAGGTACCAGGTCCAGCGATTCGTCTCCGGCAGGTCCCCCGCCCGAACCCGGCCGACCAGCACGGTCTCCGCCTCGTAGCGTGCTGATGCCAGTAGCAGCAAGTCGTCGAAGCCACCCCAGATGTCGGTAAAGCTGACGTTTTCGAGGTCTTCGATATCGAGCAATGGAAACAGCACCGGGATGCCGCGCTGCGTCGCAATTTCGGTGACCCGTTCGCGCAGCAGGCGGTTGCGGTCGATCGAGCGGGCATCTCCGGGCATCCGGTCGGGATCGTCAGCGGCGACGATCTCGCGTTCGCCCATGCCCCAGTCAACGGCGATCCAGATCAGCGTCAACGGCCGGTCATTGCCCCAGACCGGCACACCCGCCTGGCGCAGGATGTTTTCGATGGCCTGCCCGTCCAGCGAGACTTCGAGCGTGTCGTCCGGCCCCGGCCGATACTGCAGTACGAAGCGACCCGGCGTCGGAAACCACTCGGCAACCTGTTCCCATTCGGCGATGGCGGTGGTGCCGGTGATGCGCACCAGGACCTGGGTCAGGGCGGCCTGGTACGCCAGGTTCTGGGCATCGGCTTCGAAGGCGTCGAACGGCACCTGCACCGTGTACAGGTTATCCATTTCGATCGCCTGTGCCGGCGCAAACAGGGCGCTCACTGCGATGGCTGCGGCCAGCGATCGCCTCACTGCCAGCCCGCATTGGCGGATGCCGGCAGCCACGGCGGCGCAATGAGCCAGCACGGGCCCGAGCGGGCGCCCTCTTGTGATTTCTTCAGTTCGCATGTGAATGGTCCGACCCGCGGACGGAGGTTGGAGTTTCCTGATCCCAAACTGGACTCTATTATATCGTCCCGGGACAGCGCGAGGCACAAACTGTTGATTTGCCGTCGACAGACGCCGCAACCAGGACGGATCCGCATGACATGACAGGCAAGCCGCTCACGTACAAGGACGCCGGCGTCGACATCGACGCCGGCAATGAACTCGTCGCCCGTATCCGGCCACTGGTCGAACGGACCTTGCGCCCCGAAGTGCTCACCGGGATCGGCGGCTTCGGAGGCCTGTTTGCGCTGCCGCCCGGCAAGTACCGGGAGCCGGTGCTGGTTGCCGGTACCGATGGCGTCGGCACCAAGCTCAAACTGGCCTGGGAGCACGGCCGCCACGACACGATCGGCATCGATCTGGTCGCCATGTGTGCCAACGATGTCGTCGTGCAAGGCGCAGAGCCACTGTTTTTCCTCGATTACTTCGCCTGCGGGCGTCTCGACAACGAGCTTGCCGAAGCGGTCATCGCGGGAATTGCCGAGGGCTGCGAGCGTGCGGGTGCTGCGCTGATCGGCGGCGAAACCGCGGAAATGCCCGACATGTATGAAGCCGGCGAATACGACGTTGCGGGCTTCTGTGTCGGCGCGGTCGAACGCGCTGCACTGATCGACGGCCGCGGCATGGTTGCCGGCGACAGCCTGATCGGCATGCGCTCCAGTGGCGCGCATTCCAATGGCTATTCCCTCGTTCGCAAAATTCTCGAACGGACCGGGCCCGCCGAGATCGGCGGCACGCCCGTCGCGCAATTGTTGCTGGAACCGACGCGCATTTACGTGAAACCATTGCTCGAGCTGATGCGCACGGTTGACGTCAAAGGGCTGGCACATATTACCGGTGGCGGCCTGAGCGAAAACATTCCGAGGATGTGGCGCGGTGACCTGCACGCAGTCATCGACGAACGCAGTTGGCAACAGGGCGAGCTGTTCGACTGGCTCGCCGAAGCCGGCCAGGTCAGTCGCGAAGAAATGCGGCGAACCTTCAATTGCGGTGTCGGCATGGTGATTGCCGTGGCTGAGCAACATACCGGCAGGGCAATAGAAGCGCTGGCAAAGAGCGGCGAAAGCGCCTGGCCCATCGGCGAGATCCGGGAGGGCGCCGGCGGCGTGGTTTACGCTTGAGCAACATGTCCGCCGCTGTGCTGATATCCGGCGGCGGCTCGAATCTGCAAGCGTTCATCGACCAGGTCGCAACAGGTGACCTCGATCTCCAGCTGGCGCTGGTGCTCAGCAACCGGCCCGACGCATTCGGTCTAGAACGCGCTCGCAAAGCCGGCATTCCGACCGAATGCCTGCGCCACCAGGACTTCGCGGAACGAACCGCCTTCGACAGCGCACTGGCCGACCGTCTCGAGCGTTACGGCCCGCAACTGGTCATTCTCGCGGGATTCATGCGCATCCTGACACCGGCCTTCATCAGTCGATTCAGCGGCAGGGTGCTGAACATTCACCCGTCACTGCTGCCGAAATTTCCAGGTCTCAACACCCATCAACGTGCCATTGACGCGGGTGAAGCCTGGCACGGCTGTACCGTGCATTTCGTCACCGAGGATCTGGATGGCGGCCCTGCCATCATCCAGGGGCGAGTCCCGGTGCGGCCCGGTGAGGCGGCCGAGGAGCTCGCAGCGAGGGTGCTCGAGATCGAGCACCGGATCTATCCCGAGGCGGCCAGGCTTTTTGCCGCAGGTCGACTGGACTACCGTGACGGCAGCGCTTGGCTGGACGGTGAGCGCCTTGGCCAGCCACTGCAGTACGAGGGCCACATCAGCGAACCAGGGTCAGAGCCGGCTCTGACCCCCGGGGGTCGGAGCCGGCTCTGACCCCGGTCAGGCTTTCGGCAGGGTAACGCCCTGCTGACCCTGGTATTTGCCGCCGCGATCCTTGTAGGAGGTTTCGCACTCCTCATCGGATTGAAGAAACAACATTTGCGCGACGCCCTCGTTGGCATAGATCTTCGCTGGCAACGGCGTCGTATTGGAGAATTCGAGGGTCACGTGTCCCTCCCACTCGGGTTCCAGCGGTGTCACATTGACGATGATTCCGCAGCGCGCATAGGTCGATTTGCCGAGGCATATGGTCAGCACATCCCGCGGAATGCGAAAGTACTCGATCGTTCGCGCCAGCGCGAAGGAATTCGGCGGTATGACGCAGACGTCGCCTTGCTTGTCCACAAAGCTCGATTCGTCGAACGCCTTTGGATCGACGAATGCGGATTCGATATTGGTGAAGACCTTGAACTCGTCTGCGCAACGCACGTCGTAGCCGTAACTCGACGTACCGTAGGAAACGATGCGTTCGCCGGCCACTTCCCGAACCTGGCCGGGCTCGAACGGCTCGATCATGCCGACTTCCTGCGCCATGCGGCGGATCCAGCGGTCCGACTTGATACTCACTGGTTCTCGACCACGATTTTCGGGAAGTGCCGGCTGTAGTCCTTGTCCTGCATCGCAAGCCGTGCTGCCATGCGCATCGCAGTCACGCGATAGGCCATGGCCGCACTGCTGTCCGGATCCGCCACCACGGTTGGCCGACCGCCGTCGGTCTGTTCGCGAATACTGCGCTCGAGGGGCAGCGCACCGAGCAGCTCGACATCGTAATCGGCGGCCATTCGCTCGCCGCCACCTGCCCCGAACAGCGCCTCCTCGTGCCCGCATTCGGGACACACATACACGCTCATGTTTTCGACCACGCCCAGCACCGGGATCGATACCTTGCGAAACATCTGCAGTCCCTTGCGGGCATCGAGCAGCGCGATATCCTGGGGCGTGGTGACGATCACCGCGCCGCTGACCGGCACCTGTTGCGACAGCGTCAGTTGAATGTCACCCGTTCCGGGCGGCATGTCGACAATGAGGTAGTCGAGTCCGGACCAACGGGTCTGCTGCAGCAGCTGGTTCAACGCCTGGGTGACCATCGGCCCGCGCCAGACCATGGGCTGGTCGGCGTCGATCAGGAAGCCGATCGACATCAGCTGCACGTCGTACGCGGTCAGCGGGTTCATGGATTTGCCGTCGTCACTGGTCGGCCGCGCATCGGCAACGCCGAGCATCGTGGGGATGCTGGGCCCGTAGATGTCGGCGTCGAGGACGCCGACCCGGGCACCCTCCGCAGCCAGCGCCAATGCAAGGTTTACAGCCGTCGTCGATTTACCGACGCCGCCTTTTCCGGAGGCGATCGCGATGACGTTCTTGACCTCGTCGAGCGGCTTGAGATTTCGCTGCACGCCGTGCGGCGTAATCCGGGTGGTCAATGCCACCTCCACCTGATCGACACCTGCGTGCCGGCTGACGGTATCCGTGACCAATCGCACGATTTCTTCATGGAGGCCGGCCGCCGGAAATCCGAGCTCGATCGCGAGCGACGCTTTGCCGCCGTCGATATCGAGTTTCGCGACGCGCCCGACCTGGCCGATCGAGTACCCGGTTTGTGGCGTCGTTATGTCGCCAACCTGCTGTTTCAGATCAGATTCTGCAGACGTGATCACACTATATTACTTGGCGTTAGGTTAAATTTATGAGGGGCGTCGGTGGCGACGCCCGCGGGCGGTATTGTAACCAGATTGTCAGGCAGAAAGGCTCCGGTCGGGCGCTTCGGCGAGCCGAGGATCGCGCCGGGTTCACATTTTCAGCCGGAGGCGATATGGCATAATGCCGCGAGGGTAAGTACGGAAGCTGCTTGGGATTGCCGTTTGGGCGTCAAAAGATCCAAAGCTGGCTCAATCGATCTCAAAACAGATGGCGTCATTTTACGAAGCACAGATGGTATCGCGTGCAGGGAGGCCAGTTTCCTGTTGCGAACGCGTAATCGCGGCCCGCGCAAATCGTGCCCCGGGGACGCCTCTGTGTGTCAAGCCGGCGGGCACTGACTGATGGCGCTGCTCAGTGGCTTTCGGACGGATCAGCTGATCGGTCAGCTGGTTAGCGAGTCGGACACCAATTCGGCAAGCGCCCAGAAGACCATCGAGCGATTGAAGAATATCGGCCCGAAAGTCATTCCCAAGATCCTCGACGCGCTCGCGATGAGCGACAAGAACCACACCATGGTGTTTGTCGATATTCTCGCCAGCCATGTCAACGACAAGACGCTCAAGTACTTCCAGGAAGGGCTCGCCGACGGTGGCGACCGTGTGGTTACCGGCACGGCCTGGGCGCTTTCGAGTGCCAACAACTACAACGCGAATGCGCTCCTGGAATTCCTCGACGATCCGGAAGTGTCGAAACCGGCGCTGATCGAGGTCCTCAAAGTCCACAAGAATGAGCTCAGCGTGCACGAGTTGATGCAGCGCGCCTACAAGCTCGAACCCAAAGAGAAATCTGCGTTGTTCGCCATCATCGAGGATATCGTGACGGCGGATATGGTGCCGGACCTGATCAACCGCATGGGAGGCAAGGACCCGGCGATCAAGATTCACCTGATTCGCCTGCTGTCGAAATTCAACAAGGACGAAATCAATCGCGCTTTTGAAGTCTGCCTCGGCGACACCAATAAACTGGTTCGCGGTGCGGCCCTGGACGCCCTCGCCACCCGCACAGGCCATGTCAACATCGACCGAGTTGCCAAACTGCTGATGGACCCGGACCTCGAGGTACAAAACAAGGCAGTCGACGTACTCGTCAAGCAAAAGCATCCGGACACCATCAGGCACCTGATTCCCGCCCTCAAAGACGAATCCGAATACCCCCGCCGCGCGGCAGTCGAGGTCCTGAATGAAGTCTGCGACCCGAATTCCGTCAAGGATCTCTTGTCGGCGATCAAGGATGACGACTGGTGGGTCCGCGCACGCGCCGGTGACGCGCTCGCAGAGATCGGCGGACCCAAAGTCGTCAACTCGGTGCTCGAGCTGGTCAAGGACAAGGACGAAGACATTCGCCGCACCGCCATCGAGATCCTCAACGCCACCAAGGACGAAAACGCCGTCGATACCCTCATCAAGGCGACCGATGACCAGGACTGGTGGGTCCGCGAACGCGCCGTCGACGCGCTGGCACAGATCGGCAACAAGAAAGCCCTTCCCAAACTGGTCGAGATGCTGGGCAAGAACGCCAAGACGGATACCGTACTGGTGAGGGCACTGGGCAAACTGGGCGACGCCACGCTCATCAACAAGATCATGCCGATGCTCAAGCGACCCGAACGCGAAATCCAGGTCGAAGCAATCAAGGCGATCTCCCACCTGGCGGACGAGAAACACGCGCAGTCCGTGCGCAAGCTCATGGAAACGGTCAAGAAGTCCACGGACAAGACCATCGTCAATCACGCCGACAAGGCCATCAAGGAAATCGACGCCAAGTTTTCCGAGCCGGTCATCGCGGAAAACATCCGTGCCGAGAAGATGCAGGAGCAGACCAATACCCTGCTGCTCGAAGACAAGGACATCGACAAGCTCATCCACGATCATGCGACCGGCGCACACCTGCAGGCCGACGAATCGGCGATGCTCGACATCAGCACGTTGAATCCCGGCGACGTGATCGAAAACCGTTACAAGTTCATCGAGAAAATTGGCAAAGGCGCCTTCGGTACCGTACTCCTGATGCAGGACCAGGTCGTCGATGAGCGGCTGATCCTGAAATTCCTGAATCCGAACGTTTCCTCGGACGAGGAAATGATGAAACGCTTCGTGCACGAGCTGCGCTATTCGCGCATGATCACGCACAAGAACGTCATTCGAATCTACGACTTCCTGCATCTCCAGGGCGCATATGCGATATCCATGGAATATTTCCCGTCGCATACCCTGAGCGGCGAAATTCCGGACAACAAGCCGATGGATTTCGAAAAGGCGTTGCGCTTTTCCATGGACATGGCGACCGGCATGGCGGTTGCTCACCAGGCCGGTGTCATCCATCGTGACCTGAAACCCGCCAACATCCTGGTCAATGACGAAGGTCTGCTGAAAATCGTGGATTTCGGCGTCGCGGCCGCCGCCTCGAGTGGCGACACGCAATTGACCAAAACCGGATACGTGATCGGCTCGCCGAAATACATGGCGCCGGAACAGATTCTCGGCAAAAAGGTGGACGAGGCCGCGGATATCTACAGCATCGGCGTCATCATGTACGAAATGCTGACCGGGGTACCGCCGTATAGCCGCGGCGACCACATGTCAGTCATGTACCAGCACGTGCAGGGCAAGGCAAAGACCTGCCAGGAGCTGAATCCGGAGATTCCGGACAGCTATGCAGCCGTCATCGGCAAATCCATGTCCGTCGACAAAACCAAGCGTTACCAGTCCATGGACGACCTGATGGATGCCCTGTCCGAGATAGAACTCTAGAAGCGCGGCTTACAGGAACTACCATAAACCGCCTCCGCGGTTTGCACGTCGGCGCCGTAATCCTCACGAATTGCCTGTACACCGCGGTTCTGCGCGCGGCGCATCCCCGCACTCCCGTCGAAATCGACGGTTTTTAGTGGCTCCTTAATCGCCCAAAATGTGCGCCAGCGCACTGGCGTAGCCCGTGGATTCCGCCTAGGATACCCGTAAATCCATGATTTTGGGCATTATTAGACTTTCTGCAGCATGCCGCGCATCGATTCATTTCTGAAGCTGGGCCTGGCCCAGGGCTGTTCGGACGTCCACCTGGCGGTCGGCGTGCCGCCCATGTTGCGCATGCACGGTGACCTGATGCCGATCAAGTTCCGCCAGCTGTCGGATACCGAACTCGAAAGCTATGTCATGGAGATCCTGAGCGACTCGCAGAAAGAGACGTTCTACTCGGGACGCGACCTCGATTTCTCCTACGTCGGCGAAGAAGGCGGTCGCTTCCGGGTCAACCTGTTTCGCAAGGAAACCGGGGTCGGCGCCGTCTTCAGGCATATTCCGAACAAGGTACCGACGATCGAGGAGCTGGACGTACCGAAGGTGGTCCAGGACTTTTGCGATTACCACCAGGGCATGGTGCTGGTCACCGGTTCGACCGGCACCGGAAAATCGACCACCCTGGCGGCGATGATCAATCATTTGAATCAGAACCGGGCGCTCAACATCATCAGTCTCGAGGATCCGATTGAATTCGTCCATCCGAGCATGAAGAGCCAGGTCATCCAGCGGGAATTGGGTACCCACCTGAGGAGTTTCGCCGACGGCGTGCGCTCGGCCATGCGCGAGGATCCGGACGTCATCCTGGTCGGTGAGCTGCGGGACGCGGAGACCATCTCCATGGCGATGACCGCCGCAGAAACCGGCCACCTGGTTCTCGGCACCCTGCACACCAACAGCGCGGTCAAATCCATCGACCGCATCATCGACGCCTTGCCGGGCGAATTGCGGGAACAAACCAAGAGCTTTCTTTCGCACAGCCTGAAAGCCGTCGTCACCCAGGTACTCGTCAAGACGCCCGACGGTCGCGGCCGCAAGGCAATTCTCGAGATCCTGGTCAACAACCGGGCAATTTCCAAGCTCATCATGAGCGACCAGTCGCACCAGATTCCGGCGCAACTGCAGACCGGCAAGAACGTGGGCATGCAACTGATGGACCAGGCGCTGCTCGAAGCCTGTGCGGCCAAGGAAATCGACGCGGACGACGCCGTGCGCTACGCCACCGATAAGAAGAAGTTCCAGCGTTACGTGACCGACACCAGCATCTTACCGGTCATGGATTCCGACTAGCCGGCGGCAGGATCGAGTAGCAACGATGAACAAAATCGATCAGTTTTTGAAAGACGCCCTGGTAAAGAAAGCCTCTGATCTGCACTTCATCTCCGGCGATCCGCCCCGGGTGCGTGTGCACGGCTCTCTCACGAACTTGAATGAGGAAAAGCTGACGATCGATTTCGTGCGCGAAGCGGTTTACGAAATCATGAGCGGAGCAATGCAACAGGAATTCGAAAAGAACGACGCGGCTGACTTCGCCTATGAAATCGAGGGCTTGTCGAGGTTTCGTGTCAACGTCATGCGGCACCTGAACGGCTATGGCGCAGTGATGCGTGCCATCCCGTCGAATGCACTGACGCTTGACCAACTCAACATGCCGACGGTCGTCAATAACCTGTGCAAGCAGACCCAGGGCATGATCCTGGTAACCGGAAAAACGGGGTCCGGAAAATCGACCACGCTCGCGGCGATGATCGACGCAATCAACAAGCGCATCAAGGGCCACATCCTGACCATCGAGGACCCGATCGAATTCGTACACCAGAGCAAGAGCTGCCTGATCAGTCAGCGCGAAGTCGGCGTACACAGCGAATCGTTTGCCGAAGCCCTGCATTCTGCCTTGCGCGAAGATCCGGACGTCATCCTGGTGGGTGAGCTGCGTGACCTGGAAACCATCAGCATCGCGGTGACGGCCGCTGAGATGGGCATCCTGGTGATGGGCACCTTGCACACCAATGGCGCGGCGCAGACCGTCGACAGGATCGTCAACACCTTCCCGGCGGACAAGCAAAGCCACATTCGCACCATGCTATCCACCTCTCTGCGCGGGGTTATTTCCCAGCAACTGCTGCCGCTCAAGAACGAGGCAGGGCGGGTCGCGGCGCTGGAGATTCTGGTCAATACCTCGGGCGTCGCCAACCTGATCCGGCAGGGCAAGATCGACCAGCTCGAGACCTCGATGCAAAGTGGCCGCGCGATCGGCATGCAAACCATGGATTCGGCACTGATGACCCTGGTCGAGAAAGACAAGATCTCGGCACAGGAAGCCTACCAGCAGGCCAATAACAAGGAGAAGTTCCGCTCGCTCATGGATGAGGCCGTCGACCTTCCGGAAGAAGAAGAAAGCATCATCTAATCCGACCCGTTCTTTTGCACCATGGCATAATTCGGTGCGTTTTCGGGCCCTGGCCCGGCAATCGATGACTACTCCTCCAGCGAACGGGATGACTGATCCAGCTCGAAAAATAATGGTGTCCAGCGCCCTGCCCTATGCGAACGGCTATATCCACATGGGGCACCTGGTCGAATACATCCAGTCGGATATCTGGGCACGCTTCCAGAAGTTGCGCGGACACACCTGTACTTATGTATGCGCCGCCGATGCCCACGGGACGCCGATCATGATCAAGGCACGGGAGGAAAACGTAACTCCCGAAGCACTGGTCGAGCGCGTATCAGCGGAACAGCACGAAGATCTCAAGGCATTCGATGTCGGCTTCGACAACTTCTATACCACGCACTCCGAGGAAAACGAGCAGCTCGTCGTTCGCATGTTCAACGCATTGCGCGATGCCGATCACGTGTATACCAAAGAGATCGAACAGGCCTACGATGAACAGGAAGGAATGTTTCTTCCCGATCGATTCGTCCGCGGCACCTGCCCCCGATGCAAGACCCCGGACCAGTACGGCGATGCCTGCGAGGCGTGCGGCGCTACCTATACGCCGGACCAGCTCATCGAGCCGCTGTCGGTGTTATCAGGCAGCAAGCCGGTATGGCGAAAATCGGAGCATTACTTCTTTCGTCTGAGTGCGTTCGAGGATCGGCTCAAAGCGTGGATGGCCTCGGCTGACCTGCACTCCAATATCACCAGCAAACTCGAGGAATGGTTCGCCGCCGGCTTGCAGGACTGGGATATTTCCCGCGATGCGCCGTATTTCGGCTTCCTGATCCCCGGCACCGACGACAAGTATTTTTATGTCTGGCTGGATGCGCCGATGGGTTACGTGGCCAGCTTTCTGAACCTGTGCAATCGCAGCGACGATCTCGACTTCGACGAATACTGGATGCCCGGGCATGATACCGAGGTTTATCATTTCATCGGTAAAGACATCGTTTACTTCCACACGTTGTTCTGGCCCGCCGTGCTCGAGGGCGCCGGTTTTCGCAAACCGGACAGCGTCTTCGCGCACGGCTTTCTGACGGTGAACGGCAAGAAAATGTCGAAATCCCGTGGCACCTTCATCAAGGCAAGGACCTATCGCCAAAATCTCGACCCGAGTTACCTGCGCTATTACTACGCGGCAAAACTCGGGCCCAGCATGGACGACATCGATCTGAATCTTGACGATTTCGTCGCCAGGGTGAATTCAGACCTGGTCGGTAAACTCATCAATATCGCCAGCCGATGCTGCGGTTTCATCAACAAGCGGTTCGACGGCCAGCTTTCCGCCGAACTCGAAGACCCGGAATTGTATGCACAGTTTGCCGCAGAATCGGCGACGATCGCCGAGCATTTCGAGCGGCGGGAATATTCCAAGGCATTACGCAGCGTAATGGCGCTTGCGGACAATGCGAATCGTTACATCGAAAGCAAGAAACCGTGGCTGATGATCAAGGACGAAAAGCAGGCCGCGGACGTCCAGGCCGTGTGCACGCAGGGCTTGAATCTGTTCCGGACCTTGATGGTCTACCTGACACCGGTGTTACCCAGCGTTGCCGCCGGGGTTCAGGCGCTGTTTCGAGAGCAAGCGTGGACCTGGGATGCAGCAAATTCACCCTTGCTTGATCATCGGATTTCGAAATACCAGCCCTTGCTGACGAGGGTTGAACAATCACAGGTCGATAAGATGCTCGATGAGTCCAAAGAAGCGGAGTCGCCCGCGGCACCATCCAACGAGGCCGGCGAAATTTCCCTCGACGATTTCAAAAAAGTCGATATGCGGATCGCACGCGTCGAGAAAGCGGAGGCCGTCGATGGCGCAGACAAGCTGCTGCGCCTGACGCTGAATCTCGGCGACGAGGACCGGCAGGTCTTCGCCGGCATCAAGTCGGCCTATACCCCGGAGCAACTCGAAGGCCGGCTGGTCATCGCCGTGGCCAATTTACAACCGAGAAAGATGCGTTTTGGCCTGTCGCAAGGCATGGTGCTGGCAGCGGGACCTGGCGGCAAGGACATATTTTTGCTGTCGGCGGATACCGGCGCGCAGCCGGGCATGCGGGTAAGCTGAATCAGGGTTAACCCGAATAAATCACGAGTAACGGCACCGATAGGTAAAACAGTATGGATTTCAAGGCAAACAGAGTGAATCGGTGTTAATCGAGGATTACAGTTTGCGCCTGCCGGGCTGTCGCTTCCTGTGGCGGCACATCGCGCCCGATCCTGCTCGAATCTTAGCCCTGCCAGGAATCTCGCACGATCGGCCGCGCTGCACGCGACACAGTAACCGACATTCCCGGCTACTCGTGATTTATTCGGGTTAAAGTCGAGGTATGTCGGACCTGATCCTGATCCTGGTTGGCACCGTATTTGTCAACAATTTCGTCCTGGTGCGTTTTCTCGGCCTGTGCCCGTTCCTGGGTGTCTCCCGCAATCTCGATGCCGCATTCGGCATGTCGCTGGCGACGGCGTTCGTGCTGACCCTGTCATCGGCAGTCAGCTATCTCATTCACCGCTACCTGCTGGTGCCGCTGGACATCGGCTACCTGCGAACGATCAGCTTCATCCTGGTCATTGCCGTCAGCGTACAATTTACCGAGATCATGGTGCGCCGCCTGAGCCCGCTGCTCGACCAGGTGCTGGGTATTTATATCCCGCTGATCGCCACCAACTGCGCGGTGCTGGGCGTCGCGCTGCTGAACGTGCAGCAGGCCAACAATTTCATCGAATCCGTCTTTTTCGGCTTCGGCGCAGCGGCCGGCTTCGCCCTGGTGCTGAGCTTGTTCGCTTCGATCCGCGAACGGCTCGATGCAGCAGATACACCGCGGCCCTTTCGCGGCACCGCCATCGCACTGATGACGGCCGGCATCATGTCGCTGGCGTTCATGGGCTTCTCGGGCATGGCACGTCCGTGAAGACGACCACTGTCAACCCGGTGCACGCCTGATGTGGAGCGCCATTCTTATCGCCGTGGTGACGGTGACGGTCATTGCAATGCTTGCAGGGCTCATTCTTGGCTATGCGTCGAACAAGCTGCCGGCAAAGCGCGACTCCCTCGTCGAGCAGGTCGACAGCCTGCTTCCGCAAACACAATGCGGGCAATGCGGATATCCCGGTTGCCGGCCGTATGCTGCGGCCATCGTGGAGGAGATGGCGCCGATCAACCTGTGCCCGCCCGGGGGCGAGGAAACGATGCAACGCCTGGCCGACCTGCTCGGTCGCGATGCGCAGCCGCTCGAGACAGCGGCGCCAGGCCTGCAACTCGCCGTCGTGGATGAATCGCGATGCATCGGCTGCACCTGGTGCCGGGAAGTTTGCCCGGTCGATGCAATCGTCGGCGCGCACCAGCTCATGCACACCGTCATCTCGTCCGAATGCACCGGTTGTGAATTGTGCATACCGCGTTGCCCCGTTGATTGTATTCAACTGGTGAAAGCGGCATGACTGCGGCGACTTTCGACCTGGGGACGCTGCACGGTGGCTTGCGCTTGCCGCCCCGGAAAAGCAAATCAACGGCAATGGCGATCCAGCACGTGCCCGTTCCGGAACAGCTGATCATCCCGATACAGCAACATACCGGGGACCCCGCGCATCCCGTGGTCGGCATCGGCGAACGCGTTCTCAAAGGCCAGCTCATCGCGGATTCCGACGGCGACATCAGTGCGCCGGTGCATGCATCGTCCTCGGGGAAGATCGTCGCCATCGAACCGTGGCCCGTATCGCGGCGCCTCGGCAGCACGGCCCCCTGTATTGTCATCGAATGCGACGGCCAGGATCAGCCTATCGAGCTTTCCGAGCCGATTCGCGAATTCGAAACCTTCGACCAGGAGATTTTGTTTCAGCGCATCCTGCAAGGCGGCATCGTCGGTCTCGGTGGCGCCGTTTTTCCGACCGCGCAAAAACTCATGCACGCGTCCATTGCGCCACTCGAGCACCTGATCCTGAACGGCGTCGAATGCGAACCCTATATCAGCTGTGACGACATGCTGATGCGCGAGCAAGCCGATGAGATCCTGCGTGGTGCACAGATCCTGATGCACGCGCTCGGGGTCGAGCACTGTTTCGTGGCCGTCGAGAGCGACAAGGAACAGGCGATCCATGCGCTGGCCGATGAATTGACCCGGCTCAACGATCCACGGATCGTGCTCAAGCAAGTGCCCACGATTTACCCGTCGGGCGCGGAAGACCAGACCGTGCAGCTGGTTACCAGCAAGGAGGTACCGACCGGCGGGCTGCCGACCGACGTCGGCTGCGTGGTGCAGAATGTGGGTACGGCAGCGGCCGTGTACCGCTGGATCTCCAAGGGCGAACCGCTGATATCCCGGGTCACCACCGTGACCGGAGACGGCATCCAGATGCCGATGAACGTGTTTGCACGAATCGGCACCACGATAGCCGACATCATCAACTTTGTCGGCGGCTACAAGGACAATGTTCGCCACCTGGTGATCGGCGGCCCGATGACCGGCAAAGCAGTGACCACCGACAGGGTGCCACTGGTCAAGGCGACCAATTGCATACTCGTCCTGTCCAATGCAGAACAGTTTGGCCAGGAACAGCCCTGCATTCGCTGTGGGGACTGCGCAGCGGTGTGTCCGGTTCAGTTACTGCCACAACAATTATTCTGGTTTGCGTGCGGCGACAACGACGAAAAACTTCGCAGTTACGGGCTGACTGACTGTATCGAATGCGGTTGTTGCGATCTCGTGTGCCCGAGTCACATACCGTTGACGGCGGACTTCAGGATGGCGAAAGCGCGGATGCGCGAGCTGGCCGACGAGGAAGCTCGTGCCAAGCGTGCAAGGGAACGTTTTGTGGCGCGCACGGTGCGCCTGGAAAAAGAGCAACTGGAGCGCGAGAAGGAACTCCTTGCCCAGAAGCTCGCTGCCAGGGAAGGCGGCTCAAAAGCCATCGACGAAATCCTCGAGCGTACCCGCAAGAAGGACCAGGAAGAGGATTAGCAATCGTGGAATTCGTGAGGCGCGAAGCACCGTTCCTGGCATCGAAGGCAAATGTTTCCTCGATCATGCGCCAGGTACTGTACGCGCTTGTTCCGGCGACCGCTGTCCACGTCTGGTTCTTCGGCCCGGGTATCCTCTTCAACATGGCCATCGCGACCGGTTTTTGCCTGGCCGGTGAGGCGACGATGATGTGGCTGCGCGACAAGTCCGTTCGACGGGCGCTCGGCGATTACAGCGCCGTGGTCACCGCCGCGATCCTGGCATTTGCCCTGCCGCCATTGACACCCTGGTGGGTAACGGCTACGGCTGCGTTGTTCGCGATCGTCGTCGCCAAGCACCTGTACGGCGGACTGGGCTTCAATATTTTCAACCCGGCGATGGCCGGATACGTGCTGGTGCTGGTCGCTTTTCCGGTGCAATTGAATTTCTGGACCGCGCCGCGCATCGGTGACCTCGACTACCACTACGTCAATTTCATCGAAACCCTGCGCTACACGCTGACCGGATCGCTGCCGGATTACCTGACCGTGGATGCCGTCAGTCGACCGACCCCGCTCGATGCCGTCAAATCGGGATTGAGCACCATGCGCACGTTTGCGGAGATTCATTCGAACCCGATGATGGGCAGTTTCGGCGGGCGTGGCTGGGAATGGATCTCCAATTTCATACTGCTCGGCGGAATCTGGCTGCTGTTGAAAAAAATCATTCGCTGGCAGATTCCGCTCGGCGTGTTTGCCGGGGTCCTGGTGCCGTCGACACTCGCCTACATGATCGAGGCCGGCAATCATGCAAGTCCGGGATTCTATCTTTTCAGCGGTGCGACCATGCTGTGCGCATTTTTCGTCGCCACGGACCCGGTGTCAGCAGCAACCAGCACCAGGGGCAGGCTGATATACGGAGCCGGCGTCGGTTTCCTTATATACGCAATCCGGCGCTGGGGCAGTTACGCCGATGGCGTCGCGTTTGCAGTGCTGATCATGAATATGGCGGTACCGGCAATTGACGCACTGACCAAACCCCGTATCGTCGGCCACTACAAAAAGGTCCGGCACTTCGAACACGAAGACTGGTCTGAATCAGAGCAATGAGCGATCACGTTGCAATCCAGGATCGGCAACCCACAGCGCTGCAAAACGGGCTGATTCTCGCCGCAGTCGCGGCGATCTGCACCACCCTGGTCGCACTCACGTTCAATGTGACCAAAGAGCGCATCGCCGCAAACGAACAGGAATATTTGCGGCAAAGCCTTGCGCCGGTGCTCGCGGATGTCTCTTTCGACAACGACATCGAGGAAACCGCCCTGACGATTCCCGCGCCGCATGTCTTGCCGGGCACCGAAGACGCCATCATCTATCCGCTGTTCAACAACAACCAGCCGGTTGCCGCGCTGTTCGTCGTAACCGCCGAGAACGGGTTTTCCGGGCCGATAAGGCTTCTGATCGGTATCGATTTCAATGGCAACATTACCGGCGTCCGTGCACTGGAGCACAACGAGACACCCGGCATCGGCGATGGCATCGAAATCAGCCGCTCGGACTGGATCGAGATTTTCCGCGGCAAGTCTCTCGACAATCCGAATCGCGCCGCCTGGTCGATCAAGCGCGACGGTGGCGCGTTCGACCAGCTGACCGGCGCCTCCGTCACCTCTCGTGCCGTAGTTGGCGCAATCGATCTCACGCTTCGCTATTTCGAAGTCAGGCGAAACGAGATATTTGCAAATGCGGCAGGTTCAAGCGATGAGTAGTTCGCTGCGAACGCAGTTCCTGGACGGAATCTGGCACAACAATCCGGGTCTTACGCAATTACTCGGCCTCTGCCCGTTGCTCGCCGTTACCTCGACGCTGGTCGACGGGCTCGGGCTTGGGATTGCAACGCTCACCGTTCTGACGCTGTCCAACGGCCTGGTTTCCATGAGCCGGCGCTGGCTGCGCAGCGCCATCCGGATTCCGATGTACGTGCTGATCATCGCCTCGCTGGTGACCTGCATCGAGCTGGTTTTCAAAGCCTGGTTCCCGGAGCTCGATCGCTCGTTGGGAATCTTCATCCCGTTAATAGTCACCAACTGCGCAATCGTGGCGCGCGCCGAGCTGTTCGCATCGCGAAACGCGATCGGGCCCAGCCTGTTGGACGGTCTCGCGATGGGCAGCGGTTTTGCGCTGCTGCTGTGCACGCTCGGTTTCGTGCGCGAACTGGTCGGCCAGGGCACGATGTTGGCAGGACTCGACCGCTTGCTGGGCGGCGATCCGCTCGCCGGCCTCACCCTGTTCGATGGCGGCTTCCTGCTCGCATTGTTGCCACCCGGGGCATTCTTTGCGCTCGGCCTGGCGGTGGCCGGCAAGAACGCAATCGACGAACGCCGCAAGAAGGCTGGCGCCTTCAGGCTGTCAATCTGATACCGCGAACCGGCAATCCGTGAACAGGAAAAAGCGTACGGAAATCTACCGGCGGCTCAGCGAACATATTCCGAAGCCCGAAACGGAACTGCGATACGAATCGCCGTTCGAACTGCTGGTATCGGTGATCCTGTCGGCGCAGGCAACCGACGTGAGCGTCAACAAGGCGACTGCCGGGTTATACCCGGTGGCCAATACGCCGCAGGCGATGCTGGACCTTGGCGAGGCAGGACTCAAAAAGTACATAAAGACGATCGGGCTATACAACAGCAAAGCAAAGAACATTATCGAAACCTGCAGGCTCCTGATTGAAAAGCACGACGGCGAAGTCCCACGCACGCGCAAAGAACTCGAGGCCTTGCCCGGCGTCGGACGAAAGACCGCCAGCGTGGTTTTGAATACCGCGTTCGGCGAACCGACGATCGCGGTCGATACGCACATATTCCGCGTTTCCAATCGCACCGGTCTTGCGAAAGGCAAAACGCCGCTGGAAGTCGAGATGCGGCTTACCCGGCTGACGCCGGAGGAGTTTCGCAAGAATGCACACCATTGGCTGATTCTTCACGGGCGATACACCTGCAAAGCCAGGAAACCGGAGTGCCCGGACTGCGTGATAAACGATTTGTGTGAGTATCGCCGCAAGACCAGGGAGCAGGCAGCTTGATATTCGGATCGGACCGCGACGAGTTGCGACAGATGTACGTCGACGCCTGGCAAAAGCATTGCGATGGCCAGCCGCTGTCGCCGCTCGAATCGCAAATCGCACAGGTCATCCAGGATCATCCCGAGTATCAATCGATGATGAACGCCGCGACGATTGCCGAGGCCTTCACGCCCGAGGACGGCAAGACCAATCCGTTCCTGCACATGGGGCTGCATCTTGCGCTTCGCGAACAGCTGGCAACCGACCGGCCGCCAGGGATCGCGGCCGCCTTCGCCCTGCTGTGTAACAAAACCGGCGATCGGCACACCGCAGAACACCGTGCGCTCGATTGCCTGGCTGAAGCGCTGTGGACCGCGCAACGCGACAATGTCGTGCCGGACGAACAGGCGTACCTGGAGCGCATCAGGCGCCTGGCCGACTGATCAGGGTCAGAGCCCGGCTCTGACCCTGGTGTAATATTCATTCCGGGATGCTGGTCTAATAAGGCGAACGCAGGGTCTGAAGCGACTCTGACCCTGGTAATGCAAACAAAAACATCAACTTATGACGCCTGACGACAATCAATATCCGGTTTCCGGTGCGGGCCTCGGCCTGCGCAGGGGGCTCATCAACAAACTCATGGCTGAGCCGCCCGAGGATGTCGATTTCATGGAGGTGGCGCCGGAGAACTGGATTCACGTCGGCGGCAAGCTGGGCCAGAAATTTCGCTTTTTCACGGAACGCTACCCGTTCCTCATTCACGGCCTGTCATTGAGCATCGGTGCGCCCTCGCCGCTCAACGAGGCACTCCTGAAAGACATCAAGGCATTCATGAAGGAACACGGGATCCGCTTTTACTCGGAACACCTGAGTTTCTGCGGCGACGACGGGCAGCTTTACGATCTCATGCCGATCCCGTTCACGGAGGACGCGGTGCACTACGTCGCCGGTCGCATCAGGCGGGCGCAGGACATCCTCGAACAACGCATGGCGGTCGAAAACGTGTCCTACTACACGCCGACGGACACCTCCATGTCGGAGATCGAATTCACCCGGGCGGTTCTCGAGGAAGCGGATTGCGATTTGCTGCTCGATATCAACAACATCGTCGTCAACAGTATCAACCACAACTATGACGCTCGCGAATTCATGCTCGCGATGCCGAAGGAACGAATCCGTTATTTCCACCTTGCCGGACACCTCGTCGAAGCCGAGGACCTGCGGGTCGACACGCACGGCGACGCCGTTGCGGATCCGGTCTGGCAATTACTCGC
>JAWWCT010000021.1:0-47675 GCA_033720315.1 Woeseiaceae bacterium
ACGGGGTGCGCCAGGCGCCGATCAGCCCGGTCGACGGCAAACCGATGCGGCGCGCGGACAGGAACACCATTCTCAGATTGCTGAAAGAGTAGTCGATCGCGGCTAAAGCCGCTCCCACGGTGCAAATAGGAATCGTGGGAGCGGCTTTAGCCGCGATTCACAGCGCAAATAGGAACTGTGGGAGCGGCTTTAGCCGCGATCGACTACTCTTTCAGCAATCTGAGAATGGTGTTCCTGTCCGCGCGCCGCATCGGTTTGCCGTCGACCGGGCTGATCGGCGCCTGGCGCACCCCGTCGACCGGGAACACCGTCGCCTCGATCGGCGACTCGTCGTGCACGAAACGAAACGCGGCGAAGGTCTCCGAACGATTCCTGCGACTCTTGAGGCGGCGGTCGAACGGCCGGTATTGAATGGCGTGAGCGTGCAATCGGTTGGCAACGGTCTCTGCATCGTCGGCAAAGACGTGCAGATTGATCGCAGAGTTGGCATTTGCAGTGCCGTGCAGTACCGGTCCGACCAGCCGGGGCGCAAACGGCGACAACAATTCCATTGCCGAGAGTGCCGCGCGACGCAGCACGCGCAACAAATCGAGGTGCGACTCGCCACCGAACAGCAGCAGGTGTTCGCTGACGGCTTTTTCGATCTCGGTGTTGCCCGGCAATGACCCGCGCGTGCTCATACCGAGCCTTTCAGCGGCTTTCAGCTTGGCGACGCGATAGTCCTCGATACCCTGCTCGACGATGATGCGCGCCGCCTCCTGGGCAAGCACCTTCCTCGCACGGTCACCATTTGCAGATTGCCGCCTGGCCATGATTCGGGAGTCCGGTCCGCTTAAAACAGGGTTTCGCCTTTCTTGGGGTCTTCGGCAGTATTGAATATGTCGAGCTGCTCGTCCATCGCCTCGCATTCGGGCACATGGTCTTCCCGGAAGTGCTCGAACATCACGTCTTCGAACGGATGCGCCGCGCTCACCGCGCAGCCGTTTTCCCTCGAGATGCGCACGGTGACGATGCCCTCCGGCATTGCCATACTGGATTCCGGCATGCCGACCAGTGCGACTTTCATGAACTCGATCCAGATCGGCAGTGCGGTGCGCGAACCCTCTTCGCGCGGACCCAGCGGCAGGTCGTCGTCGTAGCCTA
The DNA here is from genome assembly GCA_033720315.1 of Woeseiaceae bacterium. Lineage (GTDB taxonomy): Bacteria > Pseudomonadota > Gammaproteobacteria > Steroidobacterales > Woeseiaceae > SZUA-117. Next base: position 1,144 of record JAWWCT010000021.1, read on the forward strand.
CCCACACCACGCCAACGAGGTTTGAATTGAAACCCGCGAACCAGGCATCACGGCGGTCGTTCGAGGTACCGGTTTTGCCCGACAGGTCGCGCCGGCCGAGAACCCGCGCACGCACGCCGGTTCCTCGGCGGATGACTTCACGCATCGCGTCCTGGATCAGGTATGCGTTTTGCGGACTGATGACTCTTTCGGCCAGCTTGACGCCCGCGAACAACTCGGGCGCCTGGCTTGCGTCCGGCTGGTAGGCCTCGCCCATCTCGGCCATTTGCTCCAGCGAAAAGGCCTCCTCGAGTTGCCGGTCGAACGCCTGCGCCCCGTCCAGCGCTTCGAGGCCGGCAACATCTGCGACCGTGGCGTCCGCTGTAGTCACCGGATACATCGGTTGCGGCATCTCCAGGTCTTCCTCATCCGGCGGCTCGCATTTCTTGCAAACGACGAATGGATCCGCACGATACAGCACCTGGTCGTCAGGACCGATGATCGACTCGATGATGTACGGCTTGATCGCGTAACCGCCGTTGGCAAAGGTGGCGTAGGCCTGCGCCATGTCCAGGGGCGATGCGTTGCCGCCACCCAGCGCCAGCGAGCCGTTACGAATCAGGGTGTCCTCGCCGAAGCCGAACGGTCTCAAGTGCCTGACCGTATGCCCGATACCGGTGTTGTACAGGAGCAGGCGAACCGATGCCAGGTTCATCGATTTGACCAGCGCCTCGCGAACACGCTGTGGACCGTAGAACTTGCCGCTGTAGTTGATCGGCCGCCAATCCGCCTCGAGCTCCGACGAACTGATGACGACCGGCGAGTCGTCGACCACCGTCGCCAGGGTGTTGCCGGCCTCCAGTGCCGCGGAATAGATGAACGGCTTGAACGAGGAACCCGGCTGGCGTCGCGCCTGGGTTACGCGGTTGAACTTGTTCAGGGCAAAATCGAAGCCGCCGACCAGTGCGGTAATGGCGCCGTCTCGCGGATCGATCGACACCAGTCCGGACTGTGCAAGCGGCACCTGTGCGAGCGCCCAGCCGCCGATGGTTATGGGCATCACATATATAATGTGTCCCGGCGCCATGACCTCGGCAACGGTTTGCGGCGCCGCGCCCAGCGATTCGCCGTCAATGTAGGGTCTCGCCCAGGAAATACCGTGCCATTCGAGTTTGCTCGCGGTGCCGTCCTGTAACACGATGTCCGCGCTGTTGTTCTCGTTCAAGCGTGTGACAATGGCGACCGACAAGCCGCCGGGATTGCCGTAATCCTGCAACGCGCGTTTTACCGCGTCCGGCCAGTCATTGTACGGCTGCTGCAGAATCATCGGGTCGAGTTCGACGGTGGCAATCGGTCCGCGATAGCCGCGCCTCCGGGTGAATTCCAGAAGCCCGTTTCGCACCGAGTAATTTGCGCCGCGTTGCAACCTCGAGTCGAGCGTCGTAATGACCTCGAAACCGGCAGCGTAGGTCGCCTCGCCGTAACGGGACAGCATCTCCCGCCGTACCATCTCTGCGACATACGGTGCCGACAACTCATTGGCCGTGCCGTGAAGTTTCGACATCATCGGAAATTCATTGGCAGCTTCGAGATCGCTTTCGTCGATGTAGCCGAGATCGTGCATGCGCGTCAGGACATAACCTCGGCGCATCAGCGCGTTTGCCGGACTCCTGACCGGGTTGTAACTGGAAGGCGCAGGCAGCACGCCTGCAAGCGTCGCGGCTTCGGCAACGTTGATCTCGGACAGGTTCTTGCCAAAGTAAACTTGCGCGGCTGCCGCGACACCGTATGCGCGCTGTCCGAAGAACATCTTGTTCAGGAACAGCGCCATGATCTCTTCCTTGGAAAATTCCTGCTCGATCTTGTAAGCAAGAATCGCCTCCAGCAATTTTCTCGTGAACAACTGGTCGCGTGACAAAAAATAATCGCGTGCCAGTTGCTGGGTGATCGTGCTGCCACCGCCGGATATCTCACCCGTGCGCAGCATGCGAAGTCCGGCACGCATGATGCCGAGCGGATCGATGCCGTTATGATCGAAGAAACGCCGGTCCTCCGCCGAGATGAATGCGTGAACGACGAAAGGTGGCAGGTCGTCGTACTCGACGAGTATGCGACGACGTTCGCCGACTTCCTCAATCAGGCGCTTGTCACGACTGAAGATACGCAGCGGTATCTGCAGGGGAATCTCGCGAATGGTGCCGGCCGCGGGGAGTATGGGTTCGACATAGTAATAGGCACCGACGACGCCGCTGGTCGCCATCAGCGACAGCATGATGCCGGCACCGAAGACAGCAACCAGCCACGGAGCGTATCGTCGCAACCGCGAGCTCTTCGGATTGTGCTTTAGCTTGGCGGTGTCGTGCATGGTCTCGGCCACCCGGGGGCCAGGCGAACTATGGGGGGCAGCGATCCATTTGCCCAAGAATCCTGAATCGCTGCAAGTTTCTGCATTTGGACGATGCTGCCGGTCAAAAGTGTCAATGGTGTGGCAATCGTCACCGCCGATGATAGCCAGATCACTGCAAAATTGCATGACCGGCAGGCGCATTCCGGCAGCGGACCGGGCCCCGGGCAGAGCCGGGCGACAGGCCGGCCTGCGGGGCCGGAAACGGGCCCGGCGGCGGCCGGATCGGCGGCAAATCCGGCCGTAATTCTGCCCGCGGGCTTGAGCCTTGGCCGTCACACGTCGGGCCGCGGACCAGTTCACGGAATGAGGGCCCCAAGCGCAGTACCATACGCTGCCGCGATCGTGAACAAAGTCACGTTTTATTTAACATTTTATTGATATATAGTTAAATTCGTATGCTCAGGTCGAGCCGAAATTTGGCCCGCAACCTACCGACTTAGAAGGAAAAAATTCGTGCTCTTTGGTAAGAAATCAATGCCCCTTCTGGGTCTCGATATCACGACCTCATCGGTCAAGCTTATCGAGCTTTCGCAGAGCGGAAAGCGGTTCAGGGTGGAGGCTTACGCAGCCGAACCGACGCCGCCGAGTTCGGTCAACGAAAAGGCCATCGTCGACGCCAAGGCGGTCGGCGAGGCAATACGTCGCGCGGTCAAGCGAGCAGGTGCCAAGGCAACCGATGTTGCGGTCGCCATCTCCGGTGATGCGGCCATCACCAAGGTTATCCAGATGCCGTCGTCGCTTTCGGAGCGAGACCTCGAAGGCCAGGTCGAAATCCAGGCTGATCAGTACATCCCCTTCCCCATGGAAGAGGTGAGTTTCGATTACGAAATCGTCGGTCCCAACGACAACGACCCCGAATTAATGGACGTGCTGCTGGTTGCAACCCGAACCGACAACGTCGAACAGCGACAGAACGCAGTTTCTGCTGCAGGCCTCGCTGCCAAGGTCGTCGACGTCGAAGCATTTGCACTCGAGAATGCCTGCGCGCTGTTGAGTCATCAGATCCCCGATGGCGGCATCGGTCAGGCGGTAGCGATCGTCGACATCGGCGCCAGCAGCACCACCTTCAGTGTGTTGCAGGATCTCAAGGTGATCTACACACGGGATTTTGCGTTTGGCGGCCAGCAACTCACCGAAGAGATCATGCGCACTTACGGACTGTCGATGGAAGACGCCGGACGCGCGAAGAAGCAGGGCGGCCTGCCGAGCAACTACCAGCCGGAAGTCCTGGAACCGTTCGTCGACGACATGACCCAGCAGGTGAGTCGTTCGCTGCAGTTCTACCTGGCGTCGGGTGGTGGCCGTGAGCAACCGGATATGATCCTGGTGTGCGGTGGCTGCGCCAACATCCCCGGCATTGCAGATGTGATTTCGAGCCGCGTCGGCATCCCGACCGAAGTTGGCGATCCGCTCGGACAAATGAAAATTTCATCAAAGGCCAAGTCGCAGGGCGTGCACAAGGATGCAACGGCTTTGTTGACGGCCTGCGGTCTTGCATTGAGGAGCTTCGACTGACATGCCCCGCATTAATCTGCTCCCGTGGCGCGAAGAAGAACGCAAGAAACGCCAGCGCGATTTCCTGGTGGCGATGGGTGCCTCCGTTGCGGCGGCAGTGGTTGTCGTTATCCTGACGATCTTTGCCTATTCGCAAATGATCGATAACCAGCAGGCGCGAAATGCCCGACTGGAAGCCGAGATCGTCGAACTCGAGAAAAGCATTGCGGAAATCGACGGGCTGGAACGGCAGAAGGAACGACTGCTTGCTCGCATGGAGATCATCGAGCAGTTACAGCGCAGTCGTCCGGAAATCGTGCACCTGTTCGACGAGATAACGCGGCAACTGCCGGAAGGCGTCTACCTGACCGGCATGCGGCAGAACGGCAACACCGTGGAAGTCATGGGCATAGCCCAGTCGAGCACCCGAGTATCGGCATTCATGCGCAACATCGACGCGTCCGAGTGGTTGACTGATCCCGGCGTAATCAAGGTGGAGACCACTGAATCCGGCCCGTCGCGGCAGGCAGAGTTCGTCGTCAACCTGAAGCAGGTCAGTCAGGACGAAGACATGGAGGGTCTGGAATGAACCTTGTTGACGAACTAAAAAGTCTCGACGTCAATGACGTAGGTCGTTGGCCACTGGTTTTCCGAATTGCGGTTATTTGCATCGTCTTCGTTGTCGTTGTCGGTATGGGCGTGTACTGGTTCATCGTTCAGGACAAGGCACCACAGCTCGAGCGTGCGCGGGAAGAGGAACAGACGCTGCGCGTGTCATTCGAGAACAAGCAAAGGAAGGCGGCGAACTACGATTCCTACAAGGCCCAGCTTGCGCAAATGGAGCAGTCGTTCGGCACCATGCTGCGGCAGCTTCCCGGCGAAACGGAGATTCCCAGCCTGATCGTGGATATCTCGCAGACCGGGCTCGCTGCGGGGCTGCAGGAGAAACTGTTCCAGCCGCAGGCGGAAATTCCCAAGGATTTTTATGCCGAAAAGCCGATCACCATCAGCCTTTCCGGCGGTTACCACGAAATTGCCAATTTCGTCAGCGGCGTTGCCGCATTGCCGCGAATCGTCACATTGCACGACATCAACATTACTCCGGATGACCAGGAGACGTTCGACAACCTGACGATTCAGGTCACGGCAAAAACCTATCGCTATCTCGAAGAAGAAGCCGAGGACGGAGAAACCAGATGACGGCTTCTTGCAAACGACTGCTGACATTGATGTTGCTCGCCGGTAGCGCGCTGACCGCCTGCGGTGGCGACATGGACGACCTGGACCAGTACATCAACGAGGTAAAGGCGCGGCCCGGCGGTCGCATCGAACCACTGCCGGAAATTACGCCCTATGAGGTATTCACCTACGTTGCGGACGCGGATGGATATCGTTCGCCGTTCGTTCCCGATGCGCCGCAGGCAGCCGCGGGGCCGGCCGCCGGCGGCACGAGGCCCGATCCCGATCGCAGCCGTGAATTCCTCGAGCAGTTTCCGCTCGATACGCTGCGCATGGTCGGGACGCTCGAACTCGGCGGCGTCAATTATGGGTTGATACAGACATCCGATGGGCTGATTCATCGCGTCGTGCCGGGCAACTACATGGGCCAGAACGACGGCCGCATCGTTGCCATCAATGAATCAGAAATTGAACTTGTAGAGATTATTTCGGACGGGATTGGCGGTTACATAGAAAGAGAAGCCGCTGTCGGTCTGTCGGACTGATGCCTGAATGGAACAGGGAGTATTTCGAATGAAACCCAAACTTAAGCCTGCGATCGGCATTCGATTCCGACGTCTGGTGTTGCAACTGACTGCGGCAACGCTCACGCTTTGCGGCTTGTCTGCTAGTGCTCAGGAAGAGAATCGCCTGCAGGACATTCAGGTACAGGGCCTGCCGGGTCAGCGCATCGAACTGCGACTGATCCTGAGTGGCACCGCGCCCGAGCCGCTCGCATTCACGATCGACGAGCCGGCAAGAATCGCAATCGACCTTCCGGAAACCTCCCTCGCCATGAGCTCGCGTCGCCAGGATGTCAACCTCGGCCCACTCGACACGGTCCTCACCGCGGAGGCCGGCGGTCGTACCCGCGTGGTACTCAATCTCGACGAACTCGTACCGTATGAAACACGACGCAGCGGCAACACCATCTACCTGACACTTGGCGCCGACGCCGGCGACGGCGTGACGACCCAGTTTGCGGGCAGCCAGGCACCGTCCAGCTCGCCGAGCTTCGCGTCGAGTGGCGCGCGGCAGATCAACAGCGTCGATTTCCGGCGCACGCGAGACGGTGGCGGTCGTGTCATGGTCAACCTTAGCGACCCGTCCACGGCGGTCGACATTCGCCAGGAAGGCGGTCGCGTCGTCGCCATATTCAAAGACACCGCTCTCCCCGCAGAGTTGATGCGCCGTCTCGACGTTACCGATTTTGCCACCCCGGTGACCACGGTCGACACCATCAGGACAAACCTGGATACGCGCATCGTGATTACCGCCGACGGCAGCTACGAGCAGCTCGCGTACCAGTCGGACAACGACTTCACCATTGAAATCAATCCGCGCGTCGAAGACGAGCAGGTCTCGTCGTCCATATTCTCGGAGACCAAGGAATACGAAGGCCAGCGGCTGACACTGAACTTCCAGGACATCGAGACCCGGGCGGTGTTGCAACTGCTTGCGGAGACCTCGGGCCGCAATATCGTGGTCTCGGACACGGTCCAGGGTAACGTCACACTGCGACTGAGGAACGTGCCCTGGGACCAGGCGCTCGACATCGTCATGACCACCAAGGGTCTCGACATGCGCGAGAACGGTAACGTGATCATCGTTGCTCCTGCGGAGGAAATCGCAGCGCGCGAAACGGCGGACCTGGAAGCCAAGGCTGCCATCAATGAACTCGAACCGCTGTATTCGGAATTCCTGCAGGTGAACTACGCAAAGGCTGCGGATCTCGCGGCACTGATTGCCGGCGAAGGCGGCAATGCATTGCTGTCCGAACGTGGCAGCGTCGGCATCGATGACCGCACCAACACGCTGCTGGTGCAGGACACGGCCGAGCGCCTGCAGGATATTCGTCGCCTGGTTCGTACCCTCGACATCCCGATTCGACAGGTACTGATCGAGTCGCGTATCGTCATCGTCAATGACGACCTGAGCCGCGAACTCGGCACACGATTCGGTTTCACCGGCGTGTCCGATAACAGCGCCGATGGCATCATTTCCGTCACCGGCACCGGCGAAGGCAGTGACGTCATCGTCGGCTCCGCACTCGACAACCTGGCAAACACCGGCCAGCCGTTCCCGGTCACTGCACCCGGCATCTCGGATCGCTACAACGTCAACGTGCCGATTGAAAACCCGGCCGGACGCCTGGCGCTAGCGGTGCTGAATTCGGATTACATCGTCGATCTCGAACTGACGGCACTGCAGTCGGAAGGTCGCGGCGAAATCATTTCGACGCCGCGCATCATCACGGCGAACCAGAAGGAAGCGCGCATCGAGCAGGGTGTGGAAATTCCGTTCCAGGAATCCGCTTCATCCGGTGCGACCACGACCCAATTCAAGAAGGCGGTACTCAGCCTGACGGTCACGCCGCAGATCACGCCGGACAACAACATCATCATGGACCTCCTCGTGAGCAACGACACCGTCGGCGAGTTGACGCCGAGCGCCACGGGCGGCCTGGTTCCGAGTATCGACACCCGCGAAGTCGAAACGCAGGTTCTGGTCAGGGACGGACAGACCGTGGTACTCGGAGGCATCTATGAGACCGAGCGACGCGAAACAATAAACAAAGTGCCCTTCCTGGGCGACATTCCAGGGGTTGGTGTGCTGTTCCGCTCGACATCGAACGTGTCGAACAAAGCGGAACTGCTGATATTCGTAACGCCGAGGATCCTCTCCGAGGGTTCCAGCATTTACTAGCCGTCGACCTACTGGAACGGCCAAGAGCAAGGAAACGGAACGATGAGAAAATTGTTTGGGCTCGCGACCATCTTGATCGCATTTTTCCTCGTCGCCTGTGAAGCTGATCCGGCCCTGGTAGGCCAGGGTGGGACGGGTGGCACCGGCGGTACCGGTGGCACGGGCGGCGGCGGTGCGACGGGTGGTTCCGGCACTACCATATTCATGGGCTCGGGAACCGGCGCCAACTTCCAGAATGGCGTCATCGCGATATCGGCTAGCAATCTGCCGGCCGGCGGCAGCGCCAGCCTGTCGGTAACCTTCGTCGACGGCAACAACAATCTCGTTGGCGATGAGATCACAGTGACCTTCAGCTCGGCCTGCTTTGCCGGCGGCCTGGCGGATATCATTCCCAATTCGGTGGACACGGTCACCGGCGCGGCAACGGTCACCTATTCGGCGACCGGTTGCTCGGGCACTGACGACATCTCGGCGACAGCAAACGTCAATGGCACTGTCCTGACGGCAACGACCTCGGTAACCGTTGCTGCAGCCACGGTCGGTTCAATCCAGTTCATCAGTGCCAATCCGACCAACGTCGGCCTTTTGGGTACCGGCGGCGTCGGACGGCAGGAAACCTCGACGGTGCGCTTCCAGGTCACCGACTCGACCGGTGGCCCGGTTTCGGGGTCGACCGTCGATTTCACACTGAACACGACGATCGGCGGCATTAATCTGACGCCGACCTCGGCGACCAGCGACGTGCAGGGCTTCGTGCAGACAGTCGTCTCCGCGGGTTCTGTGGCCACCAGCGTCCGCGTCAGGGCGACGGTCAACCCGTCCAGCCCGACAATCTCGACGCAATCGGACCAGCTCACCATTACCACCGGTATCCCGGACAACGACAGTGTCTCGCTGTCCGCGGAAACCCTGAATATCGAAGGCTGGGACATCGACGGCACCGCCACAGTGGTCACGGTGCGCCTGTCGGACCGTTACAACAACCCGGTACCCGATGGCACCGCAGTCACATTGACAGCGGAAGGCGGGCAAATCGGCGGTTCCTGCCAGACCATGACGACCCAGGCCGCTGGTGCGGGCGTTTGCTCCGTGACCTTCGTCAGCCAGTCGCCGCGGCCGAGTAACGGCAGGGTGACGATTCTTGCCACCGCCATCGGCGAAGAGACGTTCATCGACGCCGACAGCGACGGCATCTTCAATAATATGGACACGCCGCTGGAGATCGGCGAACCGTTCCGCGATGACAATGAAAACGGCATTGCCGAACCCGGCGCGGGCGAGGTGTTCAGCGACTTCAATTCGAACGGAACCCGGGACGATGCAACGCACCCGGACTACGTGAACTTCAACGGCCTGCTCTGCGACAGCATGACCGCGCTTTGCAGCGCGAATCAGACCCTGTTCGTAAGCGACTCGATCGTGGTGGTCATGTCGGCAAGCGCCGCAACCATTACCGATAACGTAGCTGGTGTGCTCGACCTCACCGGCGGCACGTCCTCGGTCACGGTCTCTGTGGGTGATGCGAAAGGCAACGGCTCGCCGGTACAGCCGATGCCCAAGGGCACGACCGTTGAAGCGGAGACTTCGAACGGCAGCATCGTTGGCCCCAGCACTTACGTCGTGCAAAACTCCAATTTCAACGGCCCGCTCGGTTACGTCTTTACGGTGGAGCCGGATACCACCCCGGACTCTGGTGCAATGACGATCACGGTGACATCGCCTGCGGGCACTGTTACGACGCACTTTATTTCCGTCATCGATTAGCATGTGCAAGGAACCAAAGCTCCGTCCCTGTGACGGAGCTTTTTTTTAGGGAAATCAGTTGGTCAGTAAAGTTTTCCTCGTAGGCCCGATGGGCGCAGGAAAATCGGCGGTCGGCAGGCAACTGGCAAGACTCCTGCACCTCGAATTCATCGACAGCGACGAAGAAATCGAAGCGCGTACCGGCGTCGATATTTCGTTTATCTTCGAGAAGGAAGGCGAGGAAGGCTTTCGCAAGCGCGAAGTCAAGGTCATCGACGAGCTGACCCAGCGCGATTCCGTGGTGCTGGCAACCGGCGGCGGCGCCGTCACCGACGCCGACAGCCGTAACCGGCTGGGAGCGCGCGGCTTCGTCGTCTACCTGTATGCCAGTGTCGACCAGCAGCTCCAACGAACGCAGCGCGGGCGCCACCGGCCGATGCTGGAGACGGAGGATCCGCAAAAGGTCCTGGAGGAGCTGATGGCCGTTCGCGATCCGCTGTACCGGGAAGTGGCCGACCTGATCGTCGATACCGACGGCCGTCGGGTGCAAACCGTCGCCCGGCAAATCCACGAAGCGCTTTAAGGAATCGCGACTAAAGTCGCTCCCACATTTCCCTATAAATCTGTGGGAGCGGCTTTAGCCGCGATTGCCGCCCTGTTGGCTACAGTGCAGTTCCAGTCAAAAGACTAAAGATCAATCCGCACCCATCTGGAAAGTCAATCCTTGCACTGCAGGCGGATTGGGGAGCGACTTTAGTCGCGATTCCCACAAATCATGTAATCTCTGCGGGTCGCGAAGATCAGGCGCAGGTTTTGAAGGTATTCTCCACAGTCACGGTCGATCTCGGTGAGCGCAGCTACCCGATCGTCATCGGCAGCGGCCTGATCGGCAGTTTCGATCTCGAAAAATACCTGGACGGCCCGGATTGCCTGGTGGTCACCAACGAAACGGTGGCGCCGCATTACCTTCCGGCCATGCAAAACATGCTGCCGGCCGGCCGCGTCGTCGAGTCGTTGCCCGACGGCGAGCAATACAAGACGCTGAAGACCGCCGAAACGGTCCTGGACCGCCTGGTCGCGAGCCAGGCTTCCAGGGATGCGACGGTCATCGCACTCGGCGGCGGCGTCGTGGGCGACATCGCCGGCTTCGCCGCCGCCTGCTACATGCGCGGCGTTTCTTTCATCCAGGTACCGACGACCTTGCTGGCGCAGGTCGATTCCTCGGTCGGCGGCAAGACGGGTGTCAATCACGAACAGGGCAAGAACCTGATCGGTGCGTTTCACCAGCCGAAGCTGGTGCTGATCGACACGGACACCCTTAAAACCCTGCCGGAGCGGGAGTTTCGCGCCGGCCTGGCGGAGGTCGTCAAGTACGGCGCAATCGCCGATGCCGAATTCCTGGGCTGGCTCGAGGCAAATATCGGCAAGTTGCTCGACCGCGATGCCGCCGCACTGGCGCAGGCGATTCAACGTTCGTGCGAAATCAAAGCGTCCGTGGTCGCCGAAGATGAGCGCGAGACAGGCCGGCGGGCGATACTCAATTTTGGCCATACCTTTGGTCACGCCATCGAGAACACACTGGGATACGGCGAGTGGCTGCACGGAGAGGCCGTGGCTGCAGGCATGCTGATGGCTGCGCGCCTGAGCGGCATCGCCGACGACGAGCGTGCGCGGCTTAAGAAATTGCTCGAAGCGTGCGGATTACCCGTTTGCCCGCCGACGCTCGGATCGGACAAGATGCGGCTGGCTATGCAGATGGACAAGAAGGTTAAAGGCAGGCAAACACGGTTTGTTTTGTTGCATTCGCTCGGCGACGCATACGTAAGCTCGGAATACGACGCCGCCTTACTGGATGACATCCTTAACGCACTGGATGGCTGAGCGCGTGACGGCGCCTGCCCCTCTCGCGCCGTATGCGGCCCATGAAGAACTGGGCAAGGGCCGGCAGTATGCGGAACCCGCGGCGGCCTATCGCGGCGAATACCAACGCGACCGCGACCGCATCATTCACTCGACCGCGTTTCGCCGACTGGTCTACAAGACCCAGGTGTTCGTCAATCACGAGGGCGACCTGTACCGCACGCGGCTTACGCATTCCCTGGAGGTCGCGCAGATTGCGCGCACCGTCGCGCACGCGTTGCGCCTGAATGAACCGTTGGTCGAAGCAATCAGCCTGGCACACGACCTGGGCCACACGCCGTTCGGCCACGCAGGACAGGACGCACTCAATAAGTGCATGCGCGAATTCGGCGGCTTCGAGCATAACCTGCAGTCCTTGCGCGTGGTCGACGAACTCGAGGCGAAATATGCAGATTTTCCCGGCCTCAACCTGACTTACGAAACCCGCGAGGGCATTCTCAAGCACTGCTCCAAAAATGATGCACGAAAGCTGGGAGAACTCGGCAGCCGTTTTCTCGAACGCAGGCAGCCCGGTCTGGAAGCACAGATCGCCAACATCGCCGATGCGATCGCCTACAACAATCACGATGTCGACGACGGTTTCAGGGCCGAACTGCTGAGTCTCGATGACCTTCGGGAACAGGCGCTTTTCAATGAGCAATACCAGGCGGTGCGCACGCTGCACCCGCAGCTCGAGGACCGGCGGCTGATTTACGAGGTCATACGGCGCATGATCGATACCGTGGTCACCGACCTGGTCGAGAACACGACGGCACGGATCGCTGCGCTTGAACCGCAGTCGATCGACGACATCCGTGCGCAGCGGGAGGCGACGGTTCTGCTCAGCGACGGCGTGTATGCGAAACACCTGGCGCTGAAAAAGTTCCTCAACAAAAAACTCTACCGCCATCCGAAAGTGCGGGAGATGACCGATAAGGCAAAGCGCATGATCGAAGTGTTGTTCGCCCGTTACATGGCCGATCCCGGGCAAATGCCGGACGAGTTTTCGACGCCGGCGACTGCTGCCGGGCCGTCCGGCAAGGCACGCGTCGTCGCGGACTATATCGCCGGCATGACCGACCGCTTCGCAATCGCGGAACACGATCGGCTGATCTGAATATCGAAAGCCTGAGCGGTCCCGGGGCACCGCGATCCACGCTACAATGCGCGGCCAGCCGACGGGAGCCGAAGTGCCAGACACCAGCATTCCTCACAACGAGCGCCTGATTTTCGCCATGGATGTCGCCGATTGCGAGCGGGCACGCCAGCTCGCGGAAGAACTCGGCGACTCGGTCCGTTTCTACAAGATCGGCCTGGAGCTGATGATGAGCGGCGGCTATTTCGAATTGCTCGAATGGCTGCTCGCAAGGGACAAGAAAGTATTTGCCGACCTCAAGTTCTACGACATTCCGGCAACCGTGGGACGAGCCGTGCGGCGCATCAGCAAGCGCGGTGCGAGCTTCCTGACAGTGCATGGCGACAAGTCGATCATGCAGGCGGCGGCAGACAACAAAGGCGACGATCTCAGGATTCTCGTGGTCACCGTTTTGACCAGCCTGGATCAGGGCGACCTCGCAGACCTGGGCTTCACGTCCGACGTCGGTGAACTGGTTACTGCGCGCGCCCGGCTCGCGTTTGAATCCGGATGTGACGGCGTCATTGCATCCGGCCTGGAAGTCAGCAAACTGCGCCAGCAGGTCGACCCGAGATTAGTCGTTGTGACGCCCGGCATCCGCCCTGTCCCGAAGGATTCGAGCGGCGACCAGAAGCGTGTCGTGACGGTCGAGCAGGCATTCGAAAACGGTGCCGACTACATCGTCGTCGGTCGGCCGATTCGCGATGCCGACAGCCCGCGCGCCGCGGCCGAAGCCATACAGGCGACCATCGCCAGGGTGTTTTGATGTCTGCGAAACTCAAAAATGATTTGCTTATCCGCGCCTTGCTGCGACAGCCGGTGCCGCGCACACCTGTCTGGATCATGCGCCAGGCCGGCCGCTACCTGCCCGAGTATCGTGAGATTCGCGCCAGGGCCGGTAACTTCATGGCGCTTTGCTCCAACCCGGAGCTTGCCTGTGAGGTGACACTGCAACCCTTGAGGCGATTTCCACTCGATGCCGCAATCCTTTTCTCCGACATACTGACCATTCCCGATGCCATGGGGCTGGGGCTGTATTTCGTGACCGGCGAGGGGCCGAAATTCGAACGCCCGGTGCGTACGCCGGCCAGTGTAAAGAAGCTCGCCGTGCCCGATGTCGCCGACAAGCTCGGCTACGTATTCGATGCCGTGTCGCTGATCCGCAAGGAACTCGACGGCAAAGTGCCGCTCATTGGTTTTGCCGGCAGCCCATGGACGGTCGCGACCTACATGGTGGAAGGCGAGTCGAATCGCGAGTTCCCCAACATCAAGGCCATGGCGGCGCAGGAACCGGCGCTGCTCGACGAGCTGCTGAACAAGGTCGCTACCGCGACGATCGACTACCTCAACGCCCAGGTCGATGCAGGGGCACAGGCGATCATGATCTTCGATACCTGGGGCAGCGTGCTCGAAGCCGATCAATACCGGCGTTTTTCGCTCGAGCGCATGCAACAGATACTGGACGCCCTGAAGCGGGAAAAAGACGACGAAAGGATTCCGGTCATCCTGTTTACCAAGGGTGCGGGCGAACTGCTCGCCGACATGTCGGAAACCGGCTGCGATGCGCTCGGCGTCGACTGGACAACCGACCTCGACAGAGCGCGGCAGCTGACCGGCGACAAGGTTGCATTACAGGGCAACCTGAATCCGGCGACGCTGAGGGAATCTGCACAGGCCATCGAACAGGGCGTTGCCGGGGTGCTCGCCAGTTACGGCAACGGACCGGGCCACGTGTTCAACCTGGGTCACGGCATTACCCCGGATATCGACCCCGACAAGCTCGGGGTACTCGTCGACGCGGTACATCGCCTGAGCCCGGCGTATCATAAATAGAATCGCGGCTAAAGCCGCTCCCACAGTCTTTCTAGTGGCACCGTGGGAGCGGCTTTGTGTACAGGGACGTACTTATGTCGCGGAGGACAGGACGTCCGAGAGCGACGAGCCGCGATTCCTTTTATTCTTCTCGTAACGCCCTGCGCAGGATCTTGCCGACGTTGGTTTTCGGCAACTCGTCGCGGAATTCGATTTCCTTCGGCACCTTGTAGGCCGTGAGGTTTTCCCGGCAGTGCTCGAGGACGTCCTGCTCGGTGATCGATGGATCGCTCCGCACCACGAACAGCTTCACGGCTTCGCCCGTTTTTTCGTCCGGGATCCCGACAGCGGCGGCTTCCAGAACGCCGTCCATCTCGACCACGACGCCTTCGATCTCGTTAGGGTAAACGTTGAACGCCGACACCAGGATCATGTCTTTCTTGCGATCTTCGATGTAGATATAGCCCTGGTCGTCCATGCGGCCGATGTCGCCGGTGCGCAACCAGCCACCCGGCAGCATCACTTTTGCCGTCTCATCGGGTCGCTGCCAGTAGCCTTCCATGACCTGTGGCCCCTTGATGCAAATCTCGCCGATCTCGGCGGTCGGCACTTCGTTGCCGTCATCGTCGACGATACGTACCTCGGTGGAGGGAATCGGCACGCCGATCGACCCGTTGAATTCCTCGAGGTTGAACGGATTGGAGGTGGCAACGGGTGAGGTTTCCGTCAGGCCGTAGCCCTGCGTGATATGCAGCCCGGTCACCTCTTGCCACTGCCTGGCAACGGCTTCCTGCACCGCCGTGCCGCCGCCAACCGCCAGCCGCAAGTGACTGAAATCGAGGTCCGCAAAGCCGGGCGTATTCAGCAGTCCGGCGAACAGGGTGTTTACCCCGGTGATGTAGTTGAACTTGTGGCGCCGCAATTCCTTGACGAAGGCCGGCAGGTCGCGCGGGTTGGTGATGAGCACGTTTTCACCGCCATCGCGCATGACCGACAGCAGGTTACTGGTCAGCGAAAAAATGTGATACAGCGGCAGAGGCGTGATCGCGATGA
Organism: Woeseiaceae bacterium; assembly: GCA_033720315.1. Taxonomy (GTDB): domain Bacteria; phylum Pseudomonadota; class Gammaproteobacteria; order Steroidobacterales; family Woeseiaceae; genus SZUA-117. Next base: position 16,590 of record JAWWCT010000021.1, read on the forward strand.
TCCGTTCGAGGCCGTCATAAACGTTGCCGTGCCATGCCTGTGTCTGCAAGACGTTGTAGACCATGTTGCGATGACTCAACATCGCGCCCTTGGCGACCCCTGTCGTGCCGCCGGTATATTGCAGGAAGGCGATATCGGCGAAGCCGAGTTCCACGTGATCCAGGGTCTGGCCGGCAGCGGCGCGAAGCGCGGCAGGCAGGCGAACGTGACCGGGCAGTGAAAACGACGGGACTGCCTTCTTCAGGTGCTTGACGACGAAGTTGGTGATCGCGCCTTTCGGCCAGCCAAGCAGATCACCAAGACGCGTGGTAATAATGTGCTCGATGCTGGTCTTGGCAAGCACCTTCTCGAGCGTATCGGCAAAGTTCTCGAGAATGATGATGCATTTTGCCCCCGAGTCCTTTAGCTGGTGCTCGAGTTCTCGCGGCGTGTAAAGCGGATTGACATTGACCGCGACGAGTCCTGCGCGAAAGATGCCGAACAGTGCGACGGGATACTGCAGCACGTTCGGCAGCATGATGGCGACGCGTTCGCCGCGCGTAAGTTTAAGCGTCTTTTGCAGATAACACGCAAACTGCATCGACAGGCGATCGATATCGCGGTAAGTGAGTGTCCTGCCGAAGTTGCTAAAGGCCGGTCGATCTGCGTAGTCCCTGAACGCGGACTCCGCCAACTCGCGAAGCGACCTGCTTTCCGGACTCGGTATTTCTGCCGGAACGCCGTCCGGGTAGGATTTCAACCAGGCTTTTGCCAATTCGGGTCTCCCGCAGATTTACGGCTGGTTACTGCTGGTGCCCTGCGCCGATCGCTCGCCCAGGGCCTCGCGAATGATCGGCCAGGCATTGTCCAGCAGGATTGATTGCGCCTCGGCGTTCGGGTGAATGCCGTCGTCCTGCATCAATTCCTCGTTCAGCGCTACGCCATCCATGAAAAATTCGATCCAGGGAACGCCCAGTTCCGCGGCGAGTTCGCGATAGACGTTTTCGAATTGCGCGGTATAGCGTGGCCCGTAATTGCTCGGAATACGAATGCCCAGCAGCACGACGGCGGCCCCGCCGGCCTTGCTGGTCTCAATGATGGTCTTCAGGTTTGCCTTCATGCGCCCGGGAGGGAAGCCGCGCAGGCCGTCGTTGCCGCCCAGTTCGAGGATTACGAGGTCCGGGGCAAAATTCTCGAGCGCCGTGGCGATCCGGGTCACCCCGCCTTCCGTGGTCTCGCCGCTAATGCTGGCGTTAATGACACGATGTTCGTACCCTTGGGCATCCAGCCGGGCCTGCAACAAAGCAGGCCACGACTGGTCAACATCTATGCCGTAGCCGGCGCTCAGACTGTCACCGAAAACCAGCACAGTTGGCGTGACCGCAGCCTGCGCGGCCACCACCATGAAGAGCGTAACAAGGGTCAAGATTATTCGCATGCCAGAAGATTCAGCCACCAAGGACGCGGTACTAGCCGCCCGCAACGTCAGCAAAAAGGTTAGCAGCCCGGAAGGTACTCTGACCATCCTATCGAATGTCAGTTTCGCGATCGACAAGGGAGATTCGGTCGCGGTGGTGGGCGCATCCGGCGCCGGCAAGTCCACGCTGCTGGCGCTGCTGGCCGGACTCGACCTGCCGAGTGAGGGCGAAATCTGGCTGAACGGCGTGAATATGACAAGTCTCGACGAGGACGGGCGCGCCGAAGTGCGCGCGGCCAGCGTCGGCTTCGTGTTCCAGTCGTTCCACCTGGTGCCGTCATTGAACGCTCTGGAAAACGTCATGCTGCCGCTCGAACTCGCCGGCATGGAGTCTCCGCGGAAACTGGCAGCGGAGATCCTGGAGCAGGTCGGGCTGGGAGAGCGCCGCAGCCATTATCCGTCGCAACTGTCGGGCGGCGAGAAACAGCGGGTCGCGATTGCGCGTGCATTCGCGACGGAACCCGCGGTGCTGTTTGCCGATGAGCCGACCGGCAATCTCGACAGCCGTACCGGCGAGCACGTGATCGAGCTCATGTTCGAGCTGAACCGGAATTCGTCGACCACACTGGTGCTCGTCACCCACGACAAGTCGCTCGCCGCCCGCTGCGATCGCATTATCGGTCTCGACGCCGGGCACATGGTCAGCGACAACCAGGCAGCCGCATGAAACCGATCATCTACGCACTGCGAAGTTTCGGCCGCGAGTTACGCTCCGGCGAAGTCATCGTGCTGCTGTTTGCGGTCGCACTGGCGGTCGCGGCATTGACCGCGGTCGGATTTCTTACCGATCGCATAGGGCGTGCCGTTGCCCGGCAGGCCAACGAGGTGCTGGCCGCCGATCTTCGCTTGCGAACCCCCGACCCGATACCGGCCGAATGGCACGAGATGGCGGCGGACTTCAATCTCGAGTCTGCAGAAACGCAGCGCTTTCCGAGCGTCGTATTCGCGGGCGACCTGAGTTCGCTGGCCACGATCATGGGGGTGTCCGAGGGCTATCCGTTACGTGGTGACGTACGAATCTCGGACAGCCTCTTCGGCGAGCAGCAAATAGCCATGGGAATCCCGGAGCCGGGCAGCATCTGGGCCGACGGCGCGTTGATGGCGCGCCTCGGTGTCGATGTGGGCGATTCGATCCTGGTCGGTGAAACGGAATTGCGTATCGCGTCAGTGTTGCGTTACCGGCCGGACCAGTCGATCGGATTTGCATCGCTCGCACCGTCGTTGCTCGTCAACATCGAAGATATTCCGGCAACCGGCCTGGTCACCCAGGGCAGCCGGGTTCGTTATGCATTGCTGGTTGCCGGGGAACAACGTGCGGTCGACGAGTTCTGGGAAACGGTCGAACCAACGCTGTCGGATTCGGTGCGTAGCCGCAATCGCGAGGAGGGCAGCGATCGAGCCAACAATGCCGCCGATCGCGCGCAACGCTTCCTGTCGTTGACCGCGGTTATCAGTTTGCTGCTGAGCGCGGTTGCTATCGCGATGTCAGCCAGGCGCTTTGCACATCGCCGCATGGATACCGTGGCACTGATGAAGAGTCTCGGTGCCACACAGCGTTTCGTTATCTCGGCCGCATCGGTGCAGCTGGTGCTGCTCGGCATATTTGGTGTCATTGTCGGCAGCATCGTCGGATTCGTTGTCGAGCAGATCGTCACCAACATGCTGGCGGACATCATCCAGGGCGACCTGCCACCGGTCGGCTTCACACCGGTGCTCCTGGCCTGCGGCAGCGCGTTGATCCTGCTGATCGGTTTCGCCATGCCATCGTTGATCCAGCTGCGTAACACGCCGCCGTTACGCGTGTTGCGGCACGACGAGATGCCGCCGCCGCCGTCACGGCTGTTCGTCGCAGGCACCTCGCTGATCGCAGTTGCCGTAATGCTGTACCAGGCGATCGGCGATGCGTTGATGTTGCTGATCGTGCTTGGCGGCATGCTGGTGGTTTCCGCGGCCCTGTATGCGGCCGGCCGCGGGCTGGTTTCGGTCATGGGGCGATCGCGCGGTGGCGTCGGCATTGCCTGGCGTTACGGGCTCGCGAATATTTCGCGCCGCGGCCGCGACAGCGCGGTCCAGGTCGTGGCCTTCGGCCTCGGCCTGACGGTATTGTTGTTGCTCACCTTCGTTCGCACCGATCTTCTCGAAGGCTGGCAGCGCACGCTCGACGAAAACGCGCCGAACAGTTTCCTGATCAACATCCAGCCACACGAGCGCGACTCCATCGCAGGCATTTTCGAGGAGGGCGGCGTGACGCCGCCGAATTTCGTGCCGATGGTCCGCGCCCGGATGCAGACCATCAACGGCGAAGACGTCAAGACCCGCGAATACCCGGTCGAAGACGGTGAATGGATGGCCAACCGCGAACAGAACCTGACCTGGGCCGAAAACCTGAGCAGCAGCAACGAGCTGGTCAAGGGCGAATGGTGGCCGGCCGACTACGATGGCAAACCGCTGGTGTCCCTGGAGGAAGAGGCGGCGATGGAGCTGGGTGTCGACCTCGGCGACCGCTTGCAGTACCTGGTCGCCGGCCAGGAAATTGCCGCAACGGTATCGAGTTTCCGCAAGGTCAACTGGGATTCGTTTCAGCCGAATTTCTTCATGGTATTGTCGCCCGGCGCACTCGACGGGTACCCGTCGACCTACGTTGCCGGGGTCAAGGTCGATAACGACAAGAAAGACGTGTTGTTGAGACTCGTACGCAGCCATCCGACGGTATCGGTCATCGACATCGATACCATACTCGAGCAGATCACCAGCATTATCGAAAAGGCCAGCCTCGCGGTGCAGGCGGTGTTCGTATTCACGCTTGCGGCGGGTATTGCCGTTCTGTTTGCGGCCGTGCAGTCGACCATTGACGAGCGTCGCTTCGAGTCGGCGATGTTGCGTGCCCTCGGCGTACGTCGGCGCACGGTGCTGTCCGGAGTGCTGACCGAGTTTGCGGCACTGGGATTCGCCGCCGGTATACTCGCATCGGCAGGCGCCTCGATACTTGCTGCCGTCGTTGCGACGCGGCTGTTTGAACTCGACTACAATTTCAACCTCGCTTTGTGGGTCGCAGGGCTGGTCGGCGGGATCCTGCTGGTGTGTTCCAGCGGCTTCATTGCTGCCCGCGGCGCGATCAACGCACCGCCCGTCGACGTATTGCGCACGGCCTGATGGACGAGCGCCCGGACAAGCTGTCCTGTGGCGCTGTCGTGGTCCGCGATTCGGAATGCGGCTGGCGAACGCTGATGCTTCGCGCCTGGGCCAACTGGGACTTTCCCAAGGGGCTGTGCGAAGCGGGCGAAACGCCACAGCAGGCTGCGGCGCGCGAAGTGGGCGAGGAGACCGGTATCACAGACCTGCGATTCGACTGGGGCGAGCGTTTCACCGAGACCGGGCCTTACAACCAGGGCAAGGTCGCGAGGTACTTCCTGGCAAGAACCGAAGAAAGAGAGGTCGAGCTGGGGATTTCCGCAGAACTCGGCAGGCCCGAGCACCACGAGTTCCGCTGGGTCGATTTCGATGAGGCATACGACATCGCCTCGCCGAGGGTCCGCCATGTAGTGCAGTGGGCACGGCAGATCATCGGCACCTGAGTAAGGAATCGCGGCTAAAGCCGCTCCCACTGTCTCCCTTTTGAAGCTACAGGAGCGGCTTCGGCCGCGATCGGTGCTTCAGACGACCCTGTTTCTCTCTTCACCCGCAAGGAAGGCGCGAACGTTCGCCGCGACTTCTTCGATGGCATTCTGTCGCGCCTCGACGGTGCCCCAGGCAATGTGCGGCGTGATGATCAGGTTGTCACCCTGGTAGTCGAGCAGTGGGTCGCCGTCCACCGGCGGCTCGTCCGGCAGCACGTCAATGGCCGCCGCGGCGATCGTGCCATCGCTCAGTGCCTCCGCCAGAGCGGCGGTGTCGATCAAGCCACCGCGTGCCGTGTTAATAAGTATCGCGGTCGGTTTCATGAGCTTGAGCTCGTGCGCACCGATCAGGCCACGGGTTTCGTCGGTCAACGGACAATGCAGCGACAGCACGTCACACGCCCTTAACACCTCTTCGAGATCATGCCGGCCGTCATCGGCCCGGGCCGATTGTGAAGGTCGGCGCGCGATCATCACGCGCATGCCGAAGGTACGGGCAACATCGGTAACGCCGCCGCCGAGTACGCCGTGACCGACGATGCCCAGCGTCATGCCGGATAACTCGCGTATCGGATACTCGAGCATGCAAAAATTGTCCGCCTGCTGCCACGCGCCACTGCGAACCAGGGCGTCGTAGCGACGCACGTTGTGCGCGAGATTCAACAACGTGGCAAAGACGTGCTCGACCACGGACTGCGTGCAATACGCGCGAATGTTGCACACGGCAACCTGGTGTCGCTTCGCGGCCTCGAGATCGACATTGTCGACACCGGTTGCCGTCAAACCGATGAAGCGCAGGCTGCCGGCGCCGGCGATGATGTCTTCCGTCATGCGAATCTTGTTGACGAACACGAAGTCGACACCGCTGATGCGTTCTGCCACGAGGTCAGCCGGGGTGCTGTCGAAGGCCTTGAAATCCGCCACCACCTCGGCAAGCGGTGACGGATCGAGCTCGCTCGCGCCCATGGTTCCGAAATCGAGGAAGACGGCTTTCATGGACGTGATGGTGTTACTTGAGATTCCACATTTGCCGCTTGATCAACCAGTCACCTGTCGGTTGCCTGTGCAGAAGCCAGGTTTTGGTAGCGGCAAAGGATTTTTTCGAGCCGTCCGTATGCGCTTCAGTCGAAACGTCGACATGTGCAACTGCGTAGATCCAGTCATCGGCGATTCTGAGCACGTCGAGCGGGCGTGACTGGATGCTCCATTTGGCGACGTCGTAATCGCGTTGCTCGCTGGCTGCGATTTCATCCGGACCGTGCTCTGGTTCCGAGCCGGGCGGTACTCGAATCGCATCGTCGGCGAACAATTTTTTGTAAGCGGCCGAATCGTTGGCACTGACAGCTGCCTGGTATTTCTCGCACATTGATAACACGATGTCATTTGCGTCGCTCATAGCATTCGCCTCCTCGACTGCAATCCGCGATGCTTCCGTTGCGGGTTTCCGGCATCAAATCAGCTAACCGGTATTCTGTAATCCCTGTGCGATGCCATTGACGCTCGCCAACAGCACGTCAAACAGTTTGCGATCCTTGTAGTTCGATTCCCGCCAGCGGGCAAGCAGGTCGACCTGCATGAGACTCATGGGGTCGACGTAGGGATTCCTTAGCATGATCGCGCGCTGCAGGGTGATGTCGTGATCGAGCAGGGCTGCATGATCCGAATATTCGAGCAACAACTCGCAAGTCAGTTCGAATTCCTTTTCGATGATGGGAAAGAACTCCAGGTGCAGATCGCCCGCCAGGCGGGAGTAGAGCCGCGCGATGTCGATATCCGCCTTCGCCAGCACCATCTCGGCGTCGGCTGTCAGGGCGCGCATGAAGTACCACTCCGCAAACATGTTACGCATTGCCGCGTCATCGAACCTGTCTTTAGCGGCAGCAAGGCCGGTACCGAGTCCGTACCATCCCGGCAACATGAGACGCGTCTGGGTCCAGGCAAACACCCAGGGTATGGCGCGCAGGTCTTCGACGCCCTTGCCCGCGCGACGCGAAGATGGCCGCGAGCCGATGCGCATGCGTTCGATGAGATCTATCGGCGTGGATTTGCGGAAATACTCGTAAAAATTCGCTGTGTCGTATACCAGCTTGCGGTATGCCTCGCGGCTGGCATCGGCAATCACCTGCATGACGTCGTGCCACTCCGGCTTGTCCGTGCCACGGTGCTCCGGCATGGCCGTCGCCAGTGCTACGGATCCTGCTACCTGCTCCAGCGTGCGCAACGCGATGCCCCTGAGGCCGTATTTTTCGTTGATGATCTCGCCCTGCTCGGTGACCCGCAGCCGGCCATTGACGGTCCCTGGAGGTGCCCCCAGGACCGCTGCGTGGGTCTTCGAACCGCCGCGGCTGATGGTGCCGCCGCGACCGTGGAACAGGCTTAACTCGACGTCGTGGTTGCCGACGACTTGCGCCAGCTCGACCTGCGCCTTTTGCAGTGCCCAGCGCGCCGAAGCCAGCCCGGAGTCCTTGTTACTGTCCGAGTAACCGATCATCACGATCTGCCGATTCTGGCGCTGGTCGAGATGCTTTTGGTACAGCTCGTTGCCGAGCAGCGAATCCAGGATTTGCCGGCCCCGTTGCAGGTCGTCGACGGTCTCCAGGAGGGGTGCTATGTCCACCGGTACTTCGAAGTGCCGGTTGTGCAACTCACTGAAGTTTGCCAGCAACAGCACCGACAAAATATCGTCGGCGCCTTCGGTCATGCTGACGATGAACGGCCCGATGGCGTTTTCGCCGTACTTGCGCTTGCAGAAGGCGATCGCCTGGAAGACGGCCAATGCTTTTCGCGCCGCAACGCTTTGCGACTCAGGCGCGGAGTCACGCAGCTCGATCGCGCGCACGATGCGCTTTGCGCGGTCTGCGGGCTTCCATTGCAACCAGTCGTCGTGACCCAGCAGTTCACCCACCACCTGCCGGTGTACGAGAGCGTCCTGGCGCACGTCCAGCGTCATGAAATGAAAGCCGAAGGTATCGATCCTGCGCAGCAGCCGGTTGACGGCAAACAGCCCCGCATGTTGCCCCTTGTTTTCGTCGAGGCTGGTCGCGATCAGCTGTATATCTCTGCGGAACTGGCCCGGCTCCTCGTAGGGATAAGCGACATCGTCGTAGGTAGCCTGCAGGCGCGCCTGGACCAGCCTCAGGAACACGCGATACGGCATCTCCCGGTGGCGCGCAGGCACGGCGTGGTAGGCCTTCGGGAACATGTCACGATAGTGATCGATACGCTCGAGCAGCTTTTTGTTAAAGCCTATGAGCTGCCGCGATTGACTGAGTTTCGCCGAAAGGCTCGCGCACTCGCGGAAGTAAAGGTCCAGGATCAGGGAACGCTGGCGCGCGAGCGTCGAACGAATGGTTTTTGCGTTAACGTTCGGATTGCCATCCATGTCGCCGCCAACCCATGACGCGAATCTGACGATATTGGGTACCTGCAGTTGCGCCCCATCGTCGCCGTAAACACGAACGGCCGCGTTCTCGATGTCTTCGTAAAACGGCGGCATGGCCCGATAGAGCACATCGGTCATGAAAAACAGAACGTGTTCGAGTTCGTCGGCAACGGTCATTTGCTCTGACGGGTTCTCGTTGGTTTGCCATCCCGTGGTCAGATCGAGCTTGATGTTCTCGATGCAGGTGCGGGTTTCCTGCTCGGTCATGGTCGGATTGAGCATATCGATCAGGCGACTGACGATGCGTTGTTCCTTGCGCAGGATGGTGCGCCGGGTTGGCTCGGTCGGGTGCGCCGTAAACACCGGCTCGATGCGCAGTCGGTTGAGGAGTTCCTGCAGCGCAGGCACGTCAAGACCGGCGGCTTTCAACCTGACCATGGTCTCTTCGAGCCCGCCCGGTTGGTACTGGCCGATATTCGACAGGTACTCGCGGCGGCGGCGGATACGGTGCACCTTCTCGGCCGTATTGACCATCTGAAAATAGGTCGAGAACGCACGCACGACCTGCATGGCGAGCGGCATTTCGAGATTGGTCACCAGCGGTGCGAGCTCTTCGCCGGCTAACTCGTTTCCTTCGCGGCGGCGGATCGACCTGAGTCTGGCGTTCTCGACGACATCGAATAACTCGTTACCACCCTGCTCTTTCAGCAAATCACCCACCAACGTGCCGAGCGTGCGCACGTCGTCGCGCAAGGGCTGATCCTTGTTCTCGAAAGTGATGTCCTGCCTGCGCAATGCTTTCTGCATGGTGGTCGCGGCCTAGCGGCAACAGTTGCCACTTTGTGGGCAATGCGGTGGAAGCGGGATTTGTGCAATTACAGCCGAGGGACTAAAGATCAATCCGCACCTGCCTGGCGCGTGAATTTGCAGCAATGCGGGCGGATTGGGGAGCGGCCTTAGCTGTGGGAGCGGCTTTAGCCGCGATTCATCATTAATCACGGAAATTCTCGTACTGCAGAGGTAGCCCGACATTCGCATCCTTCAACAGGGCAATGACCGACTGCAAGTCGTCGCGCTTTTTGCCGCTGACCCGCAGCTTGTCCCCCTGGATTGCCGCCTGAACCTTGAGTTTGCTGGCCTTGATCTTCTTGACCAGGTCCCTGGCGAGCGTCGACTCGATGCCGCGTCGCAAGGTGACCTTTTGCCGTGCTTCACTACCGGTGATTTCAGGCTCGTCTTCCAGCATACAGGCGATATCGATGCCACGTTTCGACAATTTGAGTCGCAGGATGTCGAGCATTTGTTTTAGCTGGAAATCGGATTGACTGATCAGCGTGATGACCTGGCCGTCCAGCACGAACTTCGAACCCGTACCCTTGAAGTCGAAGCGGTTGCCGACTTCCCGGTTAGCCTGATCGACCGCGTTAGCCGCTTCATGGGCATCGAAATCACTGACAACGTCGAATGATGGCATGAGGTCCTCCGTCCAATTTCCGCTATTGGCTTCTTATTATTGCGAACCGTCCGAAGTCACTGTTTCAATCAGGTTCGCGGGTTCCGCCAGCAGCTCGTTAATCAATTTCCGGAATTCCTGTTGCAGTGCCAGGTAATGTTCACCGGTTCCCGGGCCGGAAAACCCTGTGTGTATCTTGCGTACCCTGCCGCTGCGGTCGATGAATACGGTCGTGGGAAACGCAAGCACACCGCTCAATGCCGGCAAGGTTTTCGAAGCCTCGGTCTTGTCGGAAATGCCGGCAATCAGGGTTTCGTACTCGATATCGAACTTGTCGCGGAAATTGCGCACCTGCTGTGCCGCGATATCGTGATCTTCGAAATGCTCGAACATCAGTGCGACCACCTCGAGCCCCTTATTGCGAAGTTCCTTGTGCAGCGGCGCCAACATCCTCGCCTCGTCATTGCAGTTCGGGCACCAGGTGCCAGCGATCGTTACCAGGACGACTTTTCCGGCGAATTTGTCGTCGCGCAGGGAAACCATGCGTCCATCGGGGTCGGGAAACTCGAATTCGAACGAGTCGTGGCCGGGATTCAGGTAGGTCCTGCTGTAGGAGTCCGGTAACTCGACGTTTTGGTCGGGAAATGCGGACCAGGTCTGATGCCATGAGGTACCGGACCAGAAATTGGCGTTCTCGATCGTGCCCGTCTCGTTCACTTCGCCGGCGAATATGAAAGCGTGCGCGCCATCGAAAGTCGACAAGTCGAACTGCGAGCCGCTTACGTGACCTGCAAGGTAGCGATAGTCGCCGTTCGGGTTGATGAAGGTACCGAAAAGCCGCGAACCGCGCTGCGCGAACTCGCCGATGGAGGGCGAGTCGCTACCGTCGGGTTCATGGAATCGCACCCGCCAGCGACCGGACAGGTCGTGGCTGGGCGGTTCGTTGCCATGCTGGATCGGCTTGTTGCCGTGCGTTGCCGAGAATGGCATGACTTCGGTTTCGCCGAAGCGTTTTACCAGGGTCAGTTGGCCCACGAGGTTGCCGTCGACGAGTTTTGCCCGAATCTCGTTATTGAACGCCGGGAACCGAAGCAGGAGTTCGCCATCGGCAAACGCCACCTGGTCGATCCGGACACGTTCCTGGCCATTGATCAGGCTGGCCTGGTAGGCATCGCCAGACCGGTTGATTTCGAAACCGGTTTCGATGTCACCGCCGGGTAAGGTAATGCTGGCCTGCCAGTATCCGGCCTGCAGTTGCGGCGGCGTCGCGACAACCTGTTGGGGACTGTCACAGCCGCTGACGCAGGCAAGCGCCAGCAAAGCGAATGCGATTGCGCGATTGATCGTCTTCTCCATGATGCGCTGCGCCAATGTCCTCTCGCCGGCCTTGTGCGGCGAATCCCGCGGATCCGGGTCGATCTGTAAGTTTAACGCATGGCCGCACGGCCTGACGGGGAAATCAGCCGCCAGATGCGGATACTGCAGGCTTTCTCATTGCAGCAGGGGTAGGAAAAGGATACGGTTTTGCCCGGGTCGCGCCAAATCCGGACCGGCGACAAGACCAATAAAAAGCACCGGTTCGGGTCCAGCCGGACGTTGATCAATTCTGCGAGGACGGGTTGCAAGCAATCACACCAGATGCACACGGCGTTTCAGTGCTATTGCTCACTGCAATAGCGTTGTACCTGTTTACCCGCGACCGGCTGCCGCTTGAAACGTCCAGTCTCATCGTGCTGATCGTGCTGGTCGCCGGGTTCCAGATTTTTCCGTACGAACGAAACGGCGTTTCGCTGGGGCCGGTTAACTTTTTCGCGGGCTTCGGTAATGAGGCACTGATTACCATCTGTGCGCTGATGGTGGTCGGCAAGGGCATAGAGACGACGGGCGCGCTGCAACCATTGGCCACCCTGGTGAGCCGTGGCTGGTCGACGCGTCCGGTTTTCGCATTGCTGATGACACTGGTCGCGGCGGCGGTGCTGAGTGCGTTTCTCAACAATACACCGATCGTCGTGCTGCTGATGCCAATCCTGGTCGGCGTTTCGCTGCAGGTGAAGAAATCCGTTTCCGGCATCATGTTGCCGATGGGCCTCGCGACCATCATTGGCGGCATGGCGACCACGATCGGTACCTCGACCAACCTGCTCGTCGTGGGTATTGCCAGCGATCTCAACCTGCCGACCATCAATATGTTCGATTTTGCGCTGCCGGCCGTCATCGTCGGCTCGGCGGGCATTGCGTTTCTGTGGCTGATTGCACCGAGAATGCTGCCGGATCGCGTTGCGCCGCTGGCCGATACAGCGCCGCGTATATTCAATGGCCATCTGTTCGTCACCGAAGGCAGCTTTGCCGACGGCAAGACGCTGTCCGAAGTCCTGGCCAAGACCAACGGCCAGATGCGGGTCGACCGCATCCAGCGAAGCGAGTCTTTGTTTCTCGCCAAACTGCCGTCGGTGACCTTCCAGCCGGGTGACCGGATCTTCGTTAAAGACACACCGGAAAACCTCAAGCACTTCGAACGCCAGCTCGGCGCGACGCTGTTCAACGTGTCCGACAGCGAACATCCGGTCAACGAGGAGACGCCGCTCAAGGCGGAAGGGCAGCAACTCGCCGAAGTGGTCATTACCCGGGGTTCGCCGTTGCATTTTCGCAGCCTGGCCAACGCGCAGTTCAGCTCGACTTATGGCCTGTTGCCGTTGGCGATTCACCGCGCGCGTGGCCCGAGCACCCAGGTGACGGGCGACCTCAATACGATCCGGCTGCGGGCCGGTGACGTCTTGCTGGTGCAGGGAACACGCGAGGCAATCGACAATTTGAAAGCGAGTGGCAATATGCTGGTGCTCGACGGCACCACCGACCTGCCGCACACGCATCTTGCCAATCGGGCACTGCTGGTGATGGGATTCGTGGTGGCCGCGGCGGCATCCGGGCTGTTGCCGATTTCGGTGAGCGCGCTCATCGGCGTCGGCCTGATGCTGATGCTCGGTTGCCTGACCTGGCGTGACGCCGCGGATTCTCTGTCTGCGCAGGTCATCATGATCATCGTGACCAGCCTGGCGCTCGGCCGCGCGATCATGGGCACGGGTATGGCGGAATACCTGGCGAGCGGCTTCGTCGGTATCGCCTCCAACCTGCCGGCGCCGATCATTCTCAGTGCTTTCATCCTGATCATCACGGTGCTGACGAACGTGGTGTCCAACAATGCTGCCGCGGTCATCGGCACGCCGATTGCGGTAGCCATTGCGCAACAACTCGGCGTCGATCCGATGCCCTTCGTGCTCGCAGTGCTGTTCGGCGCCAACATGAGTTTTGCGACGCCCTTCGGCTATCAGACCAACCTCCTGATCCTGAGCGCAGGCGGCTACAAATTCTCGGATTTCCTGCGTGTCGGTATCCCGCTGACGATCATCATGTGGACCGGATACTCATTTGTTCTTCCGCTGATTTACCAACTCGGCTAGCGACTCCAAACGTCGCCGTCTGTCGTAAGCTTCTCGAAAGCGCTGAGTTCGTTGATCGGTCGAACCTATCACGATTAGCTCGTTCTAAAGCTGCGTTGTGCGAATCGAGGTCTGGCAATGGACGATGGTGCCTCAGCTGCTGCTGGTGGCGATCCTTTGCTCAGGCATAGCATCGTCACAGGATCACACGGAAGCGGGCGGTTATATATCCGGCACGCCGCCCTGGGTTCCCCTGATCGACCAGTGCATGAATGCGGGCGGCGCCCGCAACGACTGTATCGCGGCGCTGCCGCCGGATATGCATGCGGCCTTCATTGCCGACGAACGGGCGAGGGCCGCCGAGCGACGCGCTCTCATGCAGTTGCCCCGGACACCACCGCGGGTGCCTGCGGCCGGGGAATTGCCGGACATCTACAAATCGCCGCTGTCGTTGGCGGGATTGCCGATCGAGATCGCAAGTCGATTGGCCAACGACGGGTGCCTGGTGCCGCAGTCACTCGGCGGCAGGTCGAACGTCGTCATCGCCGAGCTGGCAGCCGCCGGGCAGCAAGACGTCGCTGTCATCTGCTCTGTCGGCGGCGTGTCCGGGATCAGGATCTTCTGGGGCGGGCCGGCGACCTGTCCGCCACCTGCAGAAACCTCGCCCGACCGGGCACTCCTTTATAAAGCGGCCGACTGGGAATACTCCTGGGCGATTGAGCGGGCCACCCCTGAACACATCCGCGGCTATTACGAGCAATATCTTGAAGAGTGCCCGCTGGAGAGTCTTCCGGTAATGATCCACGACGGGCTTGAGCACATCTTCGCGGAAAAGGGCGCAGCGAACCTCTATTGCCACGAAGGACAATGGCTGCGCCTGTGCGGTGCGGATTGAACAATCACCGTAGCAAGAAAAGTCAGGCCCTGAGAACGGCAACCGTTTCGAAATCCACGCTTTCCGGGTTTGCTGCGTGCACGGGCAACGCTACCGACATGGCGCCCGATCACGAATAGCCGCAGGCTGTCGTTTCGGGATATCACGAGGCGCCCAAACCCGGAATAGCCGCTTTTGCGCTAGAATCGACCGTTCCGTACCTCGATAACTCAACAACATCCAAAGGAAGTGCAATGAATTCGCGACCTTTACTCATCTCCATGCTTTTCGCCTCTGTTGCTTGCTTGATGGCTGCTTGTTCCCCGCAAGAATCGTCAGCGCCGGCTCCAGCACCGGCTGCGAGTGTCAGTGGCAACCCGATTTCGGGCGAAGGTCTGCCGAACCCGGCACCTCATGTCACGACCAACTGGGGCGAGCTTCCCGAGGGCAGGGAATGGGGTTCCACGGCCGGCATCGACATCGATCCGCTGGACGGTCACATCTGGGCTTACGAGCGCTGCGGGGCGAGCGCATTCGGCGGTGGGGTACCCGTCAATTGCGACAACAACCCGGTCGACCCCATCTTCAAGTTCAACCGCGAGACGGGCGAGATCATGGCGAATTTCGGCGGCGGCATCATGGTCACGCCGCACGGCATACACGTGGATGCGGACGGCAATGTCTGGGTGACGGATTTCGTCGGCAACGCCGAGAGGACCAAGGGCCACCAGGTGCACAAGTTCAGCCCGACGGGCGAATTGTTGATGAGCCTGGGCACCGCGGGCCAATCCGGCAGCGGGCCGAATCAGTTCAACCAGCCGAACGACGTCGTCACGGCGCCGGACGGCAGCATATTCGTCGCCGACGGGCACAGCGGCCAGGGCATGACCAGCTACGAGGCGATGGAAGAAGGCCGGGCCGCGGGCGCCACGGGTCGCATCATCAAGTTTGCGCCCGACGGCACCCGGATCAAGGAATGGGGGCAGATCGGAGTGCGCCATGGCGAGTTTCGAACGCCGCATGCCCTCGCAATTGACTCGAAGGGCCGTCTCTGGGTCGCGGATCGCGGTAATCACAGGCTCGAAATATTCGACCTGGACGGCAACTACCTGGAATCCCGCTATGCCTACGGCCGCATCAGCGGAATATTCATTACCGCTGACGACATGGTGTATGCAATCGACTCCGAGTCCAACCCGATCAATCACGTCAACTGGAAGAACGGCGTGCGCATCGGGCCACTGGACGAAGACCGCATCATCGGATTCATTCCCCCGTTCGACCGCGAGGATCGTGTCTACCAGGGTACTGCGGGTGAGGGCGTAGCGGTCGACGCTGACGGCAATGTCTACGCTGCCGAGGGTCCGAACTCGCTGAGCTGGGCCGGCGGGGCGTTTACCAAGTATTCAGTGCAATAGTTTGGTTGATTTTCCGCGATCGGCAGCGAATCAGGAGGTCCTCGGCTTGATTTCGAACTTGCCGATCGTGATGGTGTCGCCCGGCTTCAGCTTTTGCCGGCTGACCTTTTGTGAATTGACCAGCGTGCCGTTGAAGCTGTTCAGATCCTCGATGTAGAGGTCATCACCGTCGCGAATCACCAGCGAGTGGTGTCGGCTTACGAATTCGCTTTTCAGTCGCAACTCGCTGTCGTCGCTGCGACCGATCATGATTCGATCCTCGTTCGTGGGAATCTTGTAGAGCTGCTTTGATTCGCCATTACGAAAAACTTCGAGAACCGTGATGTTGCCGGATTCCCTGGCCTGCTGTTTCTTCTTGCTTGGTACATTCAGGGTTTCGACATTTTCCGGAGCCACCTTGCTTTCGGCGGTTTCAAGAAAGATCTCGCTGACCTCGTCACTCAGCGGAATCTCCTCGACTTCGATCTGTGATTCGGCATCGATGCTGATTTCATCGTCGTCATTGTCGAAATCCGCGAATATGATTTGCGGCTTTTCGTCCGACTCGAATTCGACCTGCGGCACGTCACCGGTCAGGTCCATTGGGTCCTGATCGGGGGAGTCGTCGCTTTCGGTTAGCGCTTCCTGGATGCCGGTGAGCATCTTCCTCGCTTCCTCCAACTCGACTTCGAGATTCTCGATTTGTTCGGCCTGTGATTCGCTGACATCGTCAGTTTCCGGCGAATCGCCCTTGATCTTGAGCTTTTCGAGTTCCTCGCTTTGCGAGTCCAGCTGCGCCTGTAGGTCAGCGATTCGTGCCTCTTTTTCGGAAACCGATGCCTGCAAGGTTTTTCGGGCCGCGACGCGCAACCTCAGTGATGCACACTCTTTCTGGATTTCCTTGAACTGCTTCTCCAGGTCAGAGATAGAGGCGTCGCGTGAGCTGAGCTCGTCGCGCAGGGCTGCCAGCTCGTCATTCTTCTGCTCGATCTCATCCTCGAGCGCAGACGTGTCTCTTTCCTTGGTTTCGGCGAGTTCCGATTCGAGGTCATTCAGGGCCTCTTGCAGTTCGGCTTTCTCCTTCTCGAGCTTCTCGATCCTGGAATTGGCCTTGCCGGTTTCAGCCTCGGCGCTGTGCACCGCCTTGCGCTGCTTTTCGAGGTCGGAGGTCAGCTGGTCGGACGACTTCTCGCTTTTTTGCAGCGCTTTCATGCTGTCGGCCAGCGCCTTTTTAATCTGTTCGACTTCGTTATTGTGATCCTCGATGGTTTCGGCAAGCTGTTTGCTGGTTGCTTCCCCGTGTTGCTGTTCCTTCTCCAGTTCACTCGAGAGCTTTTTCTCGTTTCTCCTGCTTTTCTTGAGATCTGCCTCGCTCTCGGCAAGGGAATTCTTCAGCGTTTTGAGTTCGGCGTCGGCTTTCTTGTTCTCGGCCAGCAGTTTTTCGTGCTCGGCGGAAAGCGTTTCGAGCCTGGAACGTAACTCCGCGTTTTGCTTGTCACGTTCGCCCATCTCCTCCATGACCTTGGTCTTGCCGGACCTGAGTTCGCCGACCTGCTGCGACAGCTCGGAAATCTGCTCCAGGAGATTGGTGTCGGCGGCACTTACCTTGCTGGTCTGCGGAACCGGTTTTTCGACAGCACCCTGGGTGGCGGAATCTCTCGGCGTTATGCGCTCACTCGATTCCGGGTCCGGCTGCATCAGTTTGAAATCCGGATCGGTCTTTCTGCGCCCCTTGCCCTGCAGTGGCACGACGTGTGGCAGCAATTTCCGCGAATCGGCGACGGCACGAACCAGTTCTTCGTTGATTTCGTGCATTTTCCTGTCAAATGCTTCCTCGAGCAGATTGTCGCAAAGCGTGTTGATCAGTTTCGGTATGCCGCCGGTATAGCGATAAACGAGTGGATGCGCGTCGCTGGAAAACTTGACTGCATCACCGCCGCCGGCAAGCCGCAGCCGGTGCCAGATATAATTGGCGGTCTCTTCCTCGGTATAGACACGGATGTTGAAGTGCACCTGGCTCGCGAACTTGACCTGGCTCATAGCCGGCGAATCCATGATGCGATCCAGGTCGGCGGTACCGGCAAGCACCACACTCAGGACGCGCTGGTTGTTCACCTTGATGGCCGACATGCGTCTGAGCTGATCGAACACAGCGGCGTTTACCAGCTGCGCATTGTCGATCATGATCAGCACCGGCTCACCGGCCATTCCCCGGTGGACCAGGAACTCCTTGGAGATGCGCCGCAACTCGCGGGCAGTGCCGGTAATTTCGCTGAAGCCCAGTTGCCTCAGGAACGAGGTATAAAACTCCTTTTCTCCGCCGCAGGTTTCATCGATCGTCGCAAAACAGACGTCGTCGCCGAGACTGGTGATGTAACGGTTCAGCAAGGTCGTCTTGCCGGATCCGTCGGCGCCGCACACCACGACCATGCAGTCGGGTTGTTCGGTGGCGGCCGCAAGGTGCGCCATCAACAGCGAGTATTGCTCGGTATGAAAAATCTGCGCCGGTTTGGAAAGACGGGCAAAAGGCGGTCGCGTAAACCCGAAAAAATCGAGATACGTCGGATCGTCCCTGGAATGCTCTAACGCTTTTGCCATGCACCGGTTCCTGTAATTGTAATTTTGCGGTCTGGCAGGAACCCGCGGCACGAATGCCACGGGTGCCTCGTCAGGGGGCGCCCTCGAGCGTCCCTCATGGTGCAACCCCTTTTTTATACTCAAATCCTAGTGTTTTGAAGCCATTTTGGCCATCAATTTAGGCATGTGCCTCAAGTTCATGAAATTAAAAGAGATTTGTAGGATATTCTGTTAAATGGCCGAGCGACGGGCGCTACGAACGGGCCGCCGATTTTCCTTTTTCTGGAAAGCCGCGCAAACACTGGATTCGCTGCGGCGGCGAGTGGCCGCCATGCTCCGGCGCGGCTCCCCGGAGGCGGCAAAAATGCGCAAAAATCGCGCAAATCGCCAGGGCTTCGTATCGGCTAGCTTGACCGTGCCGGGGGCCGCGGGGATACTCTGGCGCATGAGCGCTGAATTGCAGTCCAGGCAACACGGGTGGTGGCAGTCCCGCAGGGAGTGGGCGGCCGGCTGACGTTTAGCGCATAAAAACGAATCCAGGAAACCCATCTCCGTAAGTTTTCGGGGATGGGTTTTTTTTACGCGGACGATTTACGCCGCACGGAGCTGCAATCGGGATACGCCCGGGCTGATCCTGCTTGAAGCATAAAAAGTGAAGTAAAGACAAATGCAGTCGCCTTTCGACATTGCCGCCGACCTCGATACCCCGGTGTCAGCGTATTTGAAGCTTCGGAACCTGAGCCCGAGGTTCCTGCTGGAAAGCGTCGAGGGCGGCGAACGGCTGGCGCGCTATTCGTTCATTGGCTTCGGCGACGCACTGGATGTGCGCCTTGACGAGGACGGCCTGCGCATCGCCGACGTTTTGCATCCGAAGCCCGCGAACGCAAGCGATTATCTGGATGCTTTGCGCGATGCGCTTTCGCGTGCCCCGGCCGCGTCAAACGAGGTTCCCGGATTGCCATTCAACGGTGGCCTCGTCGGCGTTTCCGGCTACGACGTCGTTCGGCTGTTCGAAAACCTGCCAGGCAACAAGCCGTCAGCGGCCGGCTTGCCCGTGGCTGCGTTTTGCGCCACATCCTCGGTGCTCGTCTTCGACCACTTGAGTCGCAGGGTTGCGCTGCTGCATGACGGTTCCGCGGCAGAACGCGCGAGTCTTCGCAAGCAAGTCATCCGCCTGTTGCGGGGCGCGGTCCCGGCAAACGGCGCTGCGCTGACGGTCCCCGCACCGGGCGCGAACATGAGTGAAAAGCAATTTGCCGAGCGTGTCACCGCGTGCAAGGAATACATCGCCGCCGGGGACATCTACCAGATCGTCATTTCCGTTTTGTTCAACGGTCGCAGCAACGTACCGCCATTCGAGGTCTACCGCGCTTTGCGACTGCTGAACCCGTCGCCGTACATGTTTTACCTCGAGTTTGGCGATTTGAAAGTCATTGGTTCGTCGCCGGAGGCACTGGTCAAACTGAAAGGCAGGAGCGCGATGCTGCGGCCGATTGCCGGCACCTTGCCACGCGGCAGCACGACAGAAGAGGATCTGCACAACGAGGAACAGCTTCTCGCCGACCCCAAGGAGTCGGCGGAACACGTCATGCTGGTCGATCTCGCTCGCAATGACCTGGGACGGGTTGCCGCACCAGGCAGTGTGCGAGTCGACCCGTTTCGTGCAATCGAGCGCTACAGCCACGTGATGCACATTGTCAGCGGCGTGCAGGGCGAGCTTAAGCCCGGATTCGATGCATTCGACCTGTTCGCCGCCTGTTTTCCCGCCGGCACCCTGGTGGGGGCTCCCAAAGTCCGTGCGATGCAGATCATCGACGAGCTCGAGCCCGCAGGCCGCGGCCTGTACGGCGGCACCGCAGGATACTTCGGATCCACGGGCGACATGGATCAGGCCATCACGATTCGTACCGTGGTCTTCAACGGTGATGAATTCAGCCTGCAGGCGGGCGCCGGAATCGTCGCGGACAGTACGCCCGACAAGGAGTACCGCGAAGTCCTGGCGAAGGCTGCGACCCTGAAACGCGCGCTGGAAATTGCGGGAGAGGGGCTGTGAGTGACGTGCGAATCCTGGTGATCGACAATTACGATTCCTTCACCTACAACCTCGTGCAGGCATTCGCCGCCAGGGGCGCTGCGGTGCAGGTGTATCGCAACGACGCAATCGACACGGACTCGGCGCTGGAGCTCGAGCCGACGCACCTGGTGATTTCGCCGGGACCCGGCCGTCCCGAGGATGCCGGGTGCTCGCTCGAAATGATCGCGGCTTTTGCCGGGCGGGTTCCGCTGCTCGGCGTCTGCCTGGGACATCAATGCCTCGTGCACTATTATGGCGGCAACATCGTGCGTGCCGAGCGCCTGATGCACGGCAAGACTTCGCTCGTCACACACGATGAAGGCTTGCTTTTTGCCGGCATGTCGCAACCGTTCGAAGCCGGCCGCTATCATTCGTTGTGCGCCGATCCGATGTCGCTTCCAGATGAACTCGAAAAAACGGCGCAGACGGACCGTGGTGAAATCATGGGCGTGCGGCATACTTGCTTGCCGCTCAACGGAGTGCAGTTTCACCCGGAAAGTGTGCTGACCCCCGAAGGGGACAAACTGCTCGATAATTTCATGCGGATGACGACAACATGAGCAGCAACTATTCACAACTCCTGGACCATCTCCTGGATGGCAAGCCGATCGATGAGTCGCAGGCCTACGAGTTGATGCATGCCCTCGCGGCCGGCGATATCGACGCGGCACTGGCCGGCGGGCTGCTCGCGGCATTGCGCGCCAAAGGCGAAACCGCGGAAGAGATTCGCGGTTTTGCAACCGCGATGCGCGAACTCGCCTTGCGACCCGCCATTCCCGACGGACCGCCTACGGTCGATTCCGTCGGCACCGGCGGCGACAATTCGGGCAGCCTCAACCTGTCGACGGGCGCCGGCTTGCTGGCGGCTGCCGCGGGTGCGCGGGTCGTCAAGCACGGCAACCGTTCCGTTTCCAGCCAGTCCGGCAGTGCCGACGTCCTTCAGGCACTGGGCATGCCGTTGCCGCTCGACGAGCAGATGGCTATCGATTGCCTGGCGGCGATCAATTTCACCTTTCTGTTTGCCCCTGCCTATCACCCGGCGATGAAATCGATCATGCCGGTTCGCGGTGCGCTCGGCGTACGCACCGTGTTCAACATGCTTGGCCCACTGACCAACCCTTCCGCGCCGCCGTACCAGGTCGTCGGCGCGTTCAGCAAAGAGGCGGCGAAGCTCATGGCCCACACCCTGTCCGGCATGCCTATAGAGCGGGCGTTCGTCATTCACGGTGAACCGGGCTGGGATGAAGCATCGCCGGCAGGTGACTTCGTGCTGTATGACGTGCACCCCGGTTCGGTCGACGAACATGTCAGATCGCCGGAGGACTACGGGGTTCGCCGCTGCCCTCCCGAGGCATTGCGCGGCGCCGACGCGACGCACAATGCCGCCGAGCTTGCCCGGGTTCTGAATGGCGAGGACCGGGGGGCACACCGCGACGCCCTGGTCATGGGCGCATCGCTGGTTCTGGAAGTGTGCGGAGCGAGCGACGATCATGCCAGCGGAATCGAGATGGCGGCTGCGGCGATCGACGACGGCAGAAGCGCCGCGTTCCTCGACGCAATGCAACGCCACTTTGCCGGCTGATGGCGAACTTTCTCAGCGAAATGGCCCGGGACAGTGAGCGACGCGTGACGGCATTGTCTGGCGGGTTTTCGTCGGCGGCGCTGGACAAGCCGGCGTACCCGCTGAAGCTCACAGGTTTCGATGTCATCGCTGAAATCAAGAATCGCTCGCCGGCGGAGGGCGTGCTCGGCAGCGACAGAGATGCACGCGACGCCCGCGCGCAGAACTACATACAGGGCGGCGCTGCCGCGATTTCGGTATTGACCGAACCGAGGCGCTTCGACGGCGACATCGGGCACCTCGAAGAAGTCGTGACAGCCGCCTCGTCACACGAAGTCCCGGTCATGCGCAAGGATTTTCTCGTCGACGAGGCGCAAATCCTGGAAGCGAAGGCTGCCGGCGCAAGCGGGGTGTTGCTGATTGCCGCGATACTCGATGACAGGAAACTCGCCGGCATGCTGGACTGCGCGTTCGATCATGAGCTGTTCGTGTTGCTGGAGGCATTCGACGAATCCGATTTACAACGCGTCGCACGTGTTGCGACTGGCGCGCGGGTAGCCGAACAGGCCGCCAGGCAGAAATTTCTCGTCGGCGTCAATACGCGCGACTTGCGAACACTCGAAGTCGACAGCAAGCGTTTGCCAAAACTGGCTTCGAAATTACCGCCGAACGCGACCGCGGTTGCGGAAAGCGGGCTCAGCGAGCCGGCCGACGCTGCCAGCGTGGTGTCCTGGGGTTATCGGGCGGCGTTGATCGGTACGGCGTTGATGCGCGCCGGCGATCCCGGCAGGCTGATCGCCGACATGCTGGATGCCGGACGCCGGGCGGTCGCCGAGTGACGCCGATCGTGAAAATATGTGGCCTGACGGACGAGCAATCGCTGCAGGCGGCGATCGATGCGGGTGCCGATGCGGTCGGTTTCGTGTTCGCCGAGTCACCGCGGCATATCGACGTGGCGCGTGCCCTCGAACTGTCTTCGCGGATCCCGGAATCGACCAGGAAAGTTGCCGTCATGCTGCATCCGTCGAAGAAACAATGGCAGGAAGTCCTCGAGGGGTTCGGGCCTGACGTTTTGCAGACCGACCTCGAGGACTTCGACTACCTCGACGTGCCCGCAAATATCGAGCGATGGCCGGTCATTCGCCAGGGCGAGGTGCCGACCCGGGCGCGGCTGCCGGAGACTTTCGTTTACGAAGGGCGAGCGAGCGGCAGCGGCGAAACCGTCGACTGGAAAACTGCTGCACAACTTGCCGGGCAAGGCAAAATGATTCTTGCTGGCGGATTGGATGACGGCAACGTGGCCGAGGCGATCGCGGCCGTTTCCCCCTTCGGCGTTGACGTGTCGAGCGGCGTGGAATCCGCACCAGGCAAAAAAGATGTACACAAGATTCGTTTGTTTATTCAGTCGGTCAAGGGTGTCGCAACGCTGACGGAGGGAAAAAAAGTATGAATCCGCAATTGGATGCGGTACAGAAACAGAACTTGCTGGCCGCTTGTCTTGCAGGCGAGTTACCCGATGAGCGTGGCCGCTTCGGACCGTTCGGCGGTCGCTATGTACCGGAAACACTGGTACCTGCGTTCGAGCGACTCGAGCACGGTGTCAGGAAATTTCTTCCGGATGCCGATTTCCAGGACGAATTCCGCCGCGAGCTGCGCGAGTGGGTCGGCAGGCCGACCGCACTGACCTATGCTGCACGGCTTTCGAAGATCTGGGGCACGGAGGTGTGGATCAAGCGCGAGGATCTTGCCCACACCGGTGCGCACAAGATCAACAATGCCATCGGCCAGGCATTGCTCGCGCGTCGGCTCGGGGCCAGGCGGGTCATCGCGGAAACCGGTGCCGGTCAGCACGGCGTGGCCTCGGCGGCAGCCTGCGCCCGGGTCGGTCTTCCATGCAGCGTCTACATGGGCGCCGTCGACATGCAGCGGCAGGCGCCGAACGTCGACCGCATGTACCGCCTGGGTGCCGAAGTGGTGCCAGTCGAGACCGGCGACAAGACTTTGCGGGCGGCCATCGACGAAGCATTGCGCGACTGGGTATCGGATCCCGCGGGCACTTATTACCTGCTGGGCTCTGCCGTTGGCGCGCATCCCTACCCGTATCTCGTCCGCGAGTTGCAATCCGTCATCGGCGTTGAAGCAAGGCAACAGATGCTGGACATGGCAGGCGGCCTGCCGGATGCGGCGTTCGCCTGTGTCGGCGGCGGCTCGAATTCGATCGGTCTTTTTTACCCGTTGCTCGGTGACTCCGACATCGAGTTGATAGGCGTAGAGGCCGGCGGTACGGGAGACGGCCTGGGCCAGAACGCCGCCACGCTGGCAACCGGCACGGCAGGTGTGCTGCAGGGCTGTTACTCCATCATCCTGCAGGACGAGCATGGCAACGTGCAGGAAACGCATTCCGTTTCCGCCGGTCTCGATTATTCCGGAGTCGGCCCGGAGCACGCACTGTTGCAGGCACTCGGTCGCGTGACCTATACCACGGCCAGCGACGACGAGGCGCTCGCTGCGCTCGAGGAACTGTGTGCCGCGGAAGGTATCCTGACGGCACTGGAAACGGCGCACGCATACGCTGCGGCGCAACGCTGGTCCGCCGAAAACCCCGGCAAGCGCGTGCTGATTGGCAATTCCGGCCGCGGCGACAAGGACATGCCGACGCTCAGCAAATATCCACCGAGAGCGCGGGTCAATGCAGCCACATGAACGCATAGCGGCGGCGATTCGTTCGGCCAATGACGCCGGGCGCACTGCTTTGGTGCCTTTCATAACCGCCGGCTATCCGCGACCCGAATCGTTTCTGTCAACGCTGCGCGCGATCGCAGAGGTCGCCGAGGTCGTCGAACTGGGCGTGCCGTTTTCCGACCCGATGGCGGACGGCATGACCATCCAGCGGTCGAGTTTCGCCGCGATCGAAAACGGTGTGACCTTGAGTTGGATTTTTCGACAGCTCGACGAACTCCACGGTGAACTTTCGACGCCACTCGTCATGATGTCGTACCTGAACCCACTGCTGCAGTTCGGCTACCCGCAATTGGCCAGCCGCGCTCGCGAGACGGGCGTATGCGCCTTCATCGTGCCCGATCTGCCGTTCGAGGAAAGCTCGGAAATTTCGACGGCGCTGCAAGCCGAAGGTGTGGGGCTCATTCAGCTGGTGACGCCCGAAACGCCGGCCGAGCGAATGAAAATGCTGGCCGACGCCTCGCGCGGTTTCCTGTATGCCGTCACCATGACAGGCATCACTGGCAGCGATTCCGGTCTTCCTGCCGATCTCGCGGACTATCTCGATGCGGTGACCGCCGTATCACCGCTGCCCGTGTGCGCCGGCTTCGGTATCCGGACCCCGGCGGACGTAGTGAACGTGGGACGGCATGCGGCAGGTGCCATCGTCGGTTCCGCATTGGTCGAGGTTCTCGAACGCGGTGACGATGCGGCCGGGTTCCTGGACCAGTTGCGATGAAAAAAGTGACCTCGGCGGATTCGCTGGTGACCATCAGTCACTACAGGAACCTGCTGGTCAGCGAGGGCATTGCGGCCTTCATACGCAACGAACACCTGGGCAGCATCCTGGGCGAAATGCCGTTCCAGGAAGTGTGGCCGGAGCTGTGGGTCGAGAACGATCTTGACTACGACCGTGCGCGGCAGCTCATCGACGCCGCAAGCATACTCGAGGAGAGTCCGTCTGCGCCCTGGAAATGCCCGGCCTGCAAGGCAGAAAACGAAGGCCAGTTTTCTGCCTGCTGGCAATGCGGCGCAGCGTCAGAACCCGACAGCAGTTAATCGCACCAGGGTCAGAGTCGGCTCTGACCCTGGCCGTGTTCAGGGCATGCCGCGCGACAACAACCGGGTGCCGGCGATCTCGCTTCTCAGTATCGAAGAAACCTTTTCAGCCTGGATTGGCCTCGAGATCAAAAAGCCCTGGGCGAGATCGCAGTTGCAGCTACGCAGGAATTCGAGCTGGGTAATGGTCTCGACGCCTTCGGCCGCGACTTCGATATCGAGGCCACGCGCCATCGCAATCGCGGCGCGAACGATGCGCTGGTGACTGCCGTTGGACTCGACATCCTGGATCAGCGACTGGTCGAGAACGAAGCTGTCAATGACACCGGTATCGAGCGAACTGAACGAAACGTCGCGCGTGCCGAAATGATCCAGCGACAATCTTACGCCGTAGGCTCGTAGGCCCTGCAAGGTTGCCAGTTCTGCGGAACGCTGGCGCACGATATCGCCGTCGCCAATTTCGAGTTCTATGCAACCGGGATCGATCGTGGTGTCCTTCAAGGCCTTGCCCACCGCCTTCACCAGCCGACCGTGCTTCAGTTGTTGCGGCGAGAGATTGATGGCGATGGAAAGGTCGGGCAATTCGAACTGCCGCTGCCAGGTAGCCAGTTGCCGGCAGGCAGTGTTGATCACCCACTCGCCCGCGGAATGTATGAGGCCGCTGGATTCGAGTATCGACAGGAACCTGCCCGGCGGGAGCAGGCCGAATCTCGGGTGCTGCCAGCGCAACAACGCTTCGAGGCCAATTAGACGGCCTGAACTGACGTCGATACGCGGCTGGTAATGCAACACGAACTCGTCGCGGACCAGGGCGTGACGCAATCCGACCTCCAGCTCTTCGCGTTGCTCGAGTCTGGCGTTGAGCGCGGCGGAGTAGTACTGAAAGCGACCGCCGCCACGCTTTTTCGCCTGGTACATGGCAAGGTCCGCCGCCTTGATCAGGCGTTCGGCCTGTTCGCCGGATCCGGGGAATATCGCAATCCCGATACTGGGCGTGGCATACACTTCGCTGCCGCTGACGTCGTATTTTTCCGACAGTACGAGTAATAATTTCTGAGCGACCGCTGCGGCGTTGCCGTGATCGCCGAAATCCTCCAGGCAGACGATAAATTCGTCACCGCCCCAGCGGCCGGAAAAATCGCCGATGCGAAGATTGCTGCTCAATCTTGCTGCGACCTGCCGCAACAGTTCGTCGCCGATGTCGTGTCCGAGCGTATCGTTGACCGACTTGAAGCGGTCGAGATCGATGAACAACACCGCCAGCGGACGATTGCTGCGCTGGCTGCGGCCAATCGCCTTTCGCAGCTCGAGGGTAAACAGCCTGCGATTCGGCAGCATCGTCAAATCGTCGTACTGCGCACGTTTTTCGAGTTCGAGAGTCTTTCGCGTGATATCGGTGACGTCGCGGAACGTGATCACCCCGCCAACGAGCGTTTGGCCACTGTCGTAAAGACCCTGGCCATTGATACTCAGCACCGTGTCCACCTGCTCCGCGGAGCGATACACCGCCAGCTGATTTGAGAATTTTTGCCCGCGGCAGGCTTTGACCAGCGGCAGCTCGTCGTGGTCGATCGGCGTCTTGCCATCGCTGGCAAAATTGCAGAACGACTTGCCCCAGTCGGCACTGATGTACTGGCGGGGTGACAGCCCCAGTATCGACCGAGCGGCCGGATTGATATCCAGCACGTGCCCCTGGCCGTCGACGACGATCACCCCGTCATTGATACTTTGCAGGATCGAAAGCACGGTGTGGTCACGATCGGAGAGTCTCTTTAAGAGCCGGTGTCGCTGTATCGCGTGCTCGATCACCGCCGACAGTTCCGCGTCGGATATGTCTTCCACGCAGACATATCCCTGGACGCCGGAACGCACTGCGGCGATGCCTCGGTGCTCCTGGTTGCGCCGAGTTACGGCTACGAGCGGCCACTTGGCGAACTTGCGCACGAGTGCAGGGAGACTTTCGCCCGATTTCGCGATCAGGGGACCTGCCTCGAACATGATGAGGTCGATCTTGGCCG
The DNA here is from genome assembly GCA_033720315.1 of Woeseiaceae bacterium. Classification (GTDB taxonomy): domain Bacteria; phylum Pseudomonadota; class Gammaproteobacteria; order Steroidobacterales; family Woeseiaceae; genus SZUA-117. The sequence continues at coordinate 44,213 of JAWWCT010000021.1, forward strand.
GCGATTTTTCAGGCAACTCCAGGGCCGCCGATCCGGTAAAGTTTTCGCAAGTTGGCAGGCGTTTCAGTTTTTCACAGAACTCGGCAGCGAAATCGCTCGCGCCGAGGTACAGAATCGAATGTCCTGCCATTAGTCTTGCGTCGCTCCGGGCGGCAGAGCATCCCAATCTTCTTGCATACGCTTCAAATCGGGATCAGCTCGTGTTTATGCCATGCTTGTTATTTTTCGGTCGGCCAAATAAGCGCCCCGCACTGGCAGGGAAGGCCTGAGGCATAATACCAGAATCGCCAAAAAACTCAGTCTGAAATCAATAATTTGGCGCAATTTTCAGGTAGCTGGTTAAACCAATGCGGGTTCATCGCCATCCAATGTTTAAAGCACAGGGAGCCAGGACGATTGGCAGCGCTATCAGCGGCACGGGCCGCGACTACAGAATACGGGGCTCGGTCCGTGGAAGCTGATGAGACATCGGAGGAACGCGGCTTCATTCGCCGCGCGCAGACGGCAGATGTCGCGGCGTTCGAGTCGCTGTACCGCATGCATGTGGACAAGATTTACGGACTCTGCCTGCGCATGACCGGTAATCCCGCCGAAGCGGAGGATTGCACACAGGATGCTTTCATCCAGGCGTGGTCGAAGCTGAACGATTTTCGTGGCGAGAGCGCGTTCAGCACCTGGATGCATCGGGTGGCAGTGAACACGGTACTCGGCAGGATGCGCAAGTCGCGCCGCGAGCAGGACAGGATCCGGGCGGTGTCGGATAACGAATCGATACCGCAGACAGTCGGAGATGGTGGTGGTTTTCGCGACCTGGAGCAGGCAATCAATGAATTGCCCAGTGGTGCGAGGCATGTGTTCGTATTGCACGCCGTATACGGATACAGCCATGACGAGACCAGCAATATGCTGGGCATCGCCGAGGGTACCAGCAAGGCACAGTTGCACCGCGCGCGCAGATTGCTCGCGCAACAGTTGAATACGGAATGCGCATGAACGAAGAAACGTACAGCAAATTTGATGACGAGCTGATGGCCGCAGCAGGCAAGCTCGCGACCGAGGTGTCGCCGGACCGTGACCTGTGGCCGGAGATCGAACAGTCGATCGTCAGCCCTGCGCGTCGGCGCGGCGCGATCGTCAACAGCATCTGGGCACAGGCTGCCGCGGTGCTGCTACTGATCGGCGGTTCGTCCGGATTGACTTACATGCTCATGAACAAGCAAGCCGATGACGTATCGCCGGTGAGCCAGGGCCAGGCACTGATATTCGAGCCGGTGTCGGCAAATTTCGGCAGCCGCTACAGCCTCGGGCCGGATTACCAGGACGCCCGCAGGTCCCTCATCGGCAAGATGGACGATGAACTCTCGAGGCTCACGCCCGAAGAGCGTGCCACGGTCGAGAACAACATACAGATAATCCGCCAGGCCATCGATGACATCAATCAGGCATTGGCTTCCGAGCCGGACAATGCGTTGCTGCAACGGCTGCTTTTGAATGCCTATCATGAAGAGCTGGATCTCATGAGAAGGGTCGATTCGATCACCAGTGCAGCAATGCGCAGAGGCGATATTTGAAACGGTGAACGTCCACTACCGCGGCATCGGCGCAACGAGTGAGCAGCGAGACGGACGAGCACCTGAGAGAGAGAGGATATGAGAGTACTTACACTGGCATTAATAGGAATTCTGGCTACAGGTGAGGGCCTGGCCGAGGACATCGACCGGTCGATGGATGCCGACCCCAACGGTCTGATTTCCATATCGAACGTTGCCGGCACCGTCGAGGTTGCAGGCTGGTCGCGTAACCAGGTAGAGATCACCGGAACCCTGGGCGATGACGTGGAGGAACTGGTTTTCGAGCGCGATGGCAAGGAAATCGAAATCAAGGTAAAGACGCGCCGCCTCCATTCGAACCGCATCAGTTCCGACCTGCATGTAAAAGTGCCGAGTGCGAGTTCTCTTGAGATTAACACGGTAAGCGCGGAAATCGAGGTCGCCGGGGTAACCGGGGAGCAAGATCTGGAAAGTGTGAGCGGCGACATCGTGTCAGCAGCATTTAGCGCAGACATCAATGTCGATTCCGTCAGCGGCGAAATCGAAGTGAGCGGGGAAGGAATGCCGGCTCGCGCGGACCTGAATACGGTCAGCGGCGACATCGAAACCGAGAATCTGGCAGGCGAAATCAGCGTCGAATCGGTAAGTGGAAGCTTGTTCGTACGTAGCGGCGCATTCCAGCGCGCGACGCTGGGCACCGTGAACGGCGACATCATGTTTCATGCGCAACTGCTCGATGGCGCAAGGCTCGATATTGAAACCGTGAATGGCGAAGTTGAAATCGAGTTTGCCGGAGAAATTTCCGCGCGTTTCGATATCGAGACGTTCAATGGAGGCATCCGAAACTGTTTTGGCCCAGAAGCCGTCAGGGTCAGCAAGTATGGGCCCGGCTACGAACTCAAGTTTACCGAGGGCGATGGCTCCGGCCGGGTAACGATCGAAACCCTGAACGGCAACTTACGCCTTTGCAGGTAGGGACCCGCGGCAGACACATCCACGGTAAACGTCGAATTGCTTGCAGGAATCGCCCCTAAGTGGGCGATTTTTGATTGCCCGCCACGCAAGCCGGGATTTTTTGCCGATCAGATGGCATTCCCCAGCGTGCAAAAGTCACAGTACGGGACCCATTGCTTTGATATTCTTGTCCTTCGCCCTATGCGGTTTCCGAGTCCCATTCGATATTACTGATGCAAAACCTGGTAAAAACACTACTCCTGGCTATCTCTGCCATCGTTGGCCTCATCCTGGTGGCGTCCATCGCGGTTTATCTGTTTTTCGACCCCAACGAATACCGCGACGACATCTCTGCTGCCGTCAAGGAAACGACCGGCCGTGATCTGACGATCGAGGGAGACCTTTCTCTAAGCCTGTTTCCATGGCTGGCCGTGGAAATCGGCCGTACCGAACTGGGGAATGCCGAAGGCTTCGGCGAGCAGCCGTTCATTCGCTTCGACGAAGCCAGCCTGAGCGTCCGCCTGTTGCCGCTGATATTCAAGCGCGAGCTCAGCGTCGGCACTGCGTCGATCGAGGGACTGGCCGTCGACCTGGCTGTAGCCGAAGACGGGCGGAGCAATTGGGACGACTTGCTGACAGCCCAGGAAGAAACTGCAGAAGAGCCTCAGGATTCGGTATCGGAGGATGTACCGACCATCGAAGTCGGCCGCATCGAGGTCGCTAATGCCAATGTCACGTACCGCGACGCAAAGGCCGGGGCCAGCTATTCGATCAGCAAGCTGCAAATCGAAAGCGATGGGGTTGGTCCTGGCGATCCATTTGACGTCGACGCCGAGTTCGATTTTTCGGCAGCGGAACTCGGCGGACATGTCGCGATCCGCGGCGAAGCCGAGATCAGCGACGACATGACGCGGCTTTCGATAGCCGGGCTCAACGTATCCGGTGAGTTGCGCGGCATC
>JAWWCT010000022.1:0-47674 GCA_033720315.1 Woeseiaceae bacterium
TACTCGGCCAGGAACCGATCCGCGTCGATTCGTATTCCCTACGAATCCAATCCCAATGGCCGCCGGATCGAGGTGCGGTTTCCGGACTCCATGGGTAACCCCTACCTGAGCTTCTCGGCGATGATGCTGGCCGGTCTCGACGGCATTCTCAACAAGATCCATCCGGGCGATCCACTCGATAAGGATCTCTATGACCTGCCGCCCGAGGAAGAGAAGGATTTACAGATGGTGGCGTTCTCCCTGGACGAGGCGCTCGAGGCACTGGACAACGATCGCGATTTCCTGAAAGCCGGCGACGTGTTTTCGGACGACCTGATCGATGCGTACCTGGCGCTCAAGAGCGACAACGTAACCCGGCTGCGGATGACCACGCACCCGGTCGAATTCGACATGTACTACAGCCTGTGACGCGGGTGCCGCCCGGCCGGCGCCGGCCGGGCGGCCCTCTCGAGCCTGTGAGATCGGCGAAAACTGTGATCCGCACGGCACTTTGTCCCCCGGCCGCTGGTCAAAAAGAAAGTAGCGCTGTTATGCTAACCCTATGCTTATGCGAACTTTTATTGCGATTCTCTGGTCATTTGCGGCAATGGCCGCCTGGGCCCAGGCCTACAAATGGGTCGACGAGGACGGCGTGGTGCACTTCTCCGACCGGCCGCGCGAGGGGGCCGAGGAAGTCGAGCTGCCGCAAACCCCGCGAAGACCGACGCCACCGCCGGCCAGGGCGCAGCGGCAGGACGCATCCGGCCAGCAGCAGAATGAAGCCGCGACCGAGTCCGGACCGTTCCGCTACGAGTCGCTTACCATCGGCGCGCCGCTCGCAGAAGAAACGCTATGGAACATAGAGGGCGTGCTCAACGTAACTCTGAACCTGCAGCCCGCGCTGCAACCCGGCCACCGCATCCGGGTGTATTTCGACGGCGAACCGAGGATGGTGAATCGCACGAGATTCCAGATCGACGAAGTCTATCGTGGCGTGCACAACATACAGGCGGAAGTAGTCGACGAAAGCGGCACGATGCTCATTCGCAGCATGCCGAACCGATTCTACGTGCAGCAGAACACGATCATCACACCGCCGCGCTAGGCGCAGACCCGGATTGCCACAAGGACGACAGCCGTGGCGGCACCCCGCCACTGGCCGACTCCTTGCTGGAACACCTCGACACGGCGGTGATCGTCATCGATCAAAACCTGCTGATCGATGACATGAACCCGGCTGCCGAGAACCTGCTCGGCATCAGCAGGAACCGCGCACGCGGCGAGTCGTTGCTGCAACTGCTCGGCGACGACGAAGAGTTTCGCGTGTCGGCATTGCGTGCGCTGGACAGCGGCACTACCTATGCCAGCGAACTTCGACTGGGGCGCACCGAGGTCCATCCGCAGGAACGGCACGTTGAATACCGCGTGTCCTTGTTACAAGTCCCACCGGCGGCGGATCGTCTGCTGGTCGAACTCAATGACGTTACGCGACGCTCGCGAATCAGCCGCGAAAATGCCCTGATTCTGCAACACGGCGCCGGCCGGCAAATGATCCGGCAACTCGCACACGAAATAAAGAACCCGCTCGGCGGCTTGCGCGGTGCAGCACAGCTACTCGAACGCCAGCTAGATAGCGCCGATCTCAGGGAATACACGAACGTGATCATCAGCGAGGCGGACCGGCTTGCCAGCCTTGTCGATACACTGCTCGGGCCGGGCGGGGCGCCGAACAAACAGGCCGTCAACATTCACGAGCTGCTCGAATACGTGGCCCGGCTCATCGAAACCGGCGAGCAGCGGATCAGCATCAGCCGCGACTACGATCCCGGGCTGCCGATGTTTTTCCTGGACCGTGACCAGATGGTGCAGGCGTTTCTGAACCTTGTGCAAAATGCCAGCGCGGCACTGGAAGGCCAGGGCCGAATCGTGCTGCGCACCCGGGCAGTCATGAACTTCACCATTGGCGACGTTCGCCATTCCGCCGTCGCCTGCATCGAAATCGAGGACGACGGTCCCGGCATACCGCCGGAACTCAGGGAGTCCGTGTTCTATCCGCTGGTTACCGGGCGCCCGGATGGCACCGGGCTGGGGCTGCCGGTCGCGCAGGAACTCATCAGTCGCCATGGCGGGCTGATCGAATTCGAGAGCCGGCCGGGCCGCACCGTGTTTGCCGTGATGCTGCCGTTGCCGGAGCCCGTCGATGCCGGATAGCCAGGAACTCGAGGTCTGGATCGTCGATGACGATCAATCGGTGCGCTGGGTCCTGGAAAAAGCCCTGCGCCAGGCAGACATGCGCACGCGGAGTTTCGAACGCGGCGAGCACCTGCTGGACGCGATCGCCAAGCAAACGCCCGACGTGCTGATCACCGATGTGCGCATGCCGGGCATGGATGGCCTGGAACTGTTGCAGCGACTCAACCGTATTTGTCCCGACCTGCCGGTGATTGTCGTCACCGCTTACACCGACCTGGACAATGCGGTCGCCGCCTATCGCGGCGGCGCCTTCGAGTACCTGCCCAAACCCTTCGACGTCGATGAAGCGGTCGCACTGGTGCAGAAAGCCGCGAGACAAAACGGCCACGCCATCGGCCGCGACGAGACCGGCGCGGAGCCGGGCATACCATCGCTGATCGGCCAGGCGCCTGCGATGCAGGAAGTATTTCGCTCCATCGGCCGGCTGGCGAAATCCAGCATGACGGTGCTGATAACCGGCGAGTCCGGCACCGGCAAGGAACTCGTTGCGCGCGCCTTGCACCAGCACAGCCCGCGGGCCGGCAAGCCGTTCGTTGCGCTCAATACCTCGGCCATTGCCTCGGAGTTGCTGGAATCCGAACTGTTCGGCCACGAACGCGGCGCCTTTACCGGCGCGGACGCAAGACGCATCGGAAGGTTCGAGCAGGCGGACGGCGGTACGCTGTTCCTCGACGAAATCGGCGACATGTCGCCGGCTTTGCAAACGCGCTTGTTGCGCGTGCTCGCCGAAAGCGAGTTTTATCGAGTCGGCGGGCAAACGTCGATCACGGTCGACGTCCGGGTAATCGCGGCCACCAACCAGGACCTGGCACGCGCGGTCGAGGACGGGCGGTTCCGCGAAGACCTGTATCACCGACTGAACGTCATTCGCATCGACACGCCGCCGCTTCGCCAGCGTCGCGAAGATATCCCGCTGTTGCTCAATCACTATCTCAAGAACGTGGCGCAGGAGCTCGATGTCCCGGCAAAGACGCTGAACAGCGAAGCGCTCGAAATGCTCACGGCCTACGAGTGGCCGGGCAACGTCCGCCAGCTCGTCAACGCAACCCGGCGCATGACGATTACCGCACCCGGCAACGTCATTGCGGCCATCGACGTACCCGCCGATCTTGGTGGCGGTGCCTACAAGGACGTACAACAGGAGTGGACCGACAGTCTCGCCGACTGGGCAATGCACGAGATTGGCGCAGAGCAGAAAAGCCCGCTGATGGAAAAGGCTTTGCCGGAATTCGAAAAAACGCTGATCAGGATCGCGTTGGCCCGATGCAATGGCCACCGCCAGCGAGCGGCAAAACTTCTGGGTTGGGGACGCAACACCCTGACGCGAAAAATCCGCGCCCTGAACCTCGAATAATCCGGGTCGGAGCCGGTTGTGACCCGGGCTAGTCGAGCATGTCGAGCACTTGCTCGTTGCGTTTAAGCATGCCCCGAAACTGGTCGAGCAGATCCCTGCTTATGACCCACTTTTGTACAACGACATTTCTGAAAAGTCGCGTGCCGAGAACCTCAGCAATTCTCCCTTCGTCACCTGCAACCCCAAGCGGAAAATCGTCGACGTTTTCGTAGACAAGCCATTCACCTGTGTCAACCGGTTTGACCGACGCGTAGTCGAGATTGCCGATGATGTACGGCTGGAACGTCTCGACCAGTTCCATTTCGTGGGTCGCCTGGACAACGGCAACCAATTCCGCCGCCGCGTAATACTCAGCAAGTGCGTTTTTCAGTGCCCTGCTCTTGATCAGTTTAAGGTCGCCCGAGCCGGTGAGGTTGTCAAAGGCGCGCCGGGTAAGAACAAAGGTCGGCATGTTGTGAATCGAAGTGAAACGGTTATTCAATTCTGCTAGGGAAAGCTCCGGTTCCGGGAGCAGTGATTGCGCATGAAGGGAAATCATGTTTTCCAGAATAAGCTCGGTTATACGTATCTGTTCTTCGAGGTTGGATTTGTTCGCCTCAAAGTCTTCCCGTATTTCCTCTAAATAGACGGATTCCAGTTGCGCCTCTCTCTGTTCTTCCCACCACGTGTCGATTTGCAGGCCGATAAACAAGCCGACGATTACGACAAGCAGATCGAGCACTACCGCAAACCAGTTTTGCGTGTGCACATGCTCCATGAAACGCCTCAGCAGCATTCACTTGCTCCCCAGCCTGTTAATCGGCTGCTGATTTCAGATTTGCAAAGTGCCAATGAGCTTCGATACGGAATCAATTTCGTGTCGCGCCAGGTACTCGATGATGCCGGCATTGATCTTTTTGCAAATCAAGGGATCGTAAAAAAGCGCTGTGCCGACGCCGACCGTGGTTGCGCCGGCGATCAGGAACTCGATGGCGTCATCGGGCGTCGTAATGCCGCCCTGACCGATGATCGGGATATTTTTCGGGCCGGCAACCTCGTAAACCTGTTGTACCTTCAATAAGGCAATCGGTTTGATCGCCGGGCCGGACAAACCGCCGCGGACGTTGTCGATGATCGGTCTGCGCTGCTCGATGTCGATGGCCATGCCCATGATGGTGTTGATGACGGCAAGTCCGTCGGCGCCGGCTTCGATACAAAGCCGGGCGTTCTCTTTTATATCGGTCTGGTTCGGCGACAGCTTGGCGATGATCGGTTTCCTGGTCTGCCCACGGCAGGCTTCCACGACTTTCGCCGACATCTCGGGGTAGTTGCCGAAGTGCACACCACCCTCCTTGATGTTCGGGCAGGAGATGTTGATTTCGATCGCATCGATGTCGGAGTCGTCGAATCGCCGGGTGACGACTTCGTAGTCTTCCAGGGTCGAGCCGCAAACGTTCGCAATAAACCGGGTTTCCGAAAAATCGAGTTCGGGCAGGATTTGCTCGATCACCACGTCCATTCCGGGGTTCTGCAGGCCGATGGCGTTCAGCATGCCCATCGGCGTCTCGAAAACACGGTGCGGTTTGTGGCCGAGCCTCGGCTCCCGGGTCGTTCCTTTCAGGACGATCGCGCCGACGTCGCGATTCGAAAATCCTTCGATGCGCGTGTATTCGTCGCCGAAGCCGACGCAGCCGGACAGCAGGACAATCGGGGAATTGAGCGACAGACCGCAAAACTGAAGGCTCAACGGGCTTTGCTCGGACTTCAGGGCGACAGCCATTTGCTAATGATACGACGAAAGCCGGGGGGCGATCATACAACGCATCTGGTGCAAAATGCGGATGCCATGTTCAGCCTGATCCTGTACGAACCGGAAATTCCGCCGAACACCGGAAACATCATCCGGCTGTGCGCCAATACCGGGGTGACACTGCACCTGGTCGAGCCGCTGGGCTTCGAGCTCGACGAACCGCGGCTGAAACGGGCCGGGCTCGACTATCGCGAATTCGCCGATATTACGCTGCACGAAAACCTCGGCGCCTGTCTCGAGGCGATAGGCCAACCCAGGGTGTTCGCATTGTCGACCCGCGGTGCGATGCATTACAGCCAGGCCCGATTCGAGCCCGGCGATGCCTTGCTGTTCGGGCCGGAGACGCGCGGCTTGCCACAGGCGGTGCTCGACGCGTTACCGAAACAACGAACCCTGCGCCTGCCGATGCTACCGAACAACCGCAGCCTGAACCTTTCGAATGCGGCGGCGGTCGTGGTTTACGAGGCCTGGCGGCAGGCCGGTTTCGCCGGCGGTGACTAAGGCCACTCCGAGGTGAGTGCGCGGCTCATCAGGGCCGTTACCGCCTCGCGGGGCGCAACGCCTTCGTGGAGGACCGAATAGATCTGTTGGCAGATCGGCATCTCGACCGACAATTTGTCCGCCACCTGTTTCACGGCCTTCGCGGCGAGCACGCCCTCCACGACCTGCTGAATTTCCTGTTGCGCCTCGTCAATCGACTTGCCGCTGGCGAGCGCGAGGCCCATCCGCCGGTTGCGCGACTGATCGTCGGTGCAGGTCAGGACGAGGTCGCCCATGCCCGCGAGCCCCATGAAGGTGTCCTGCTTGGCGCCGAGCGCGACGCCGAGCCGGGTCATTTCGACCAGGCCGCGAGTGATCAGCGCGATGCGCGTATTGGCACCGAAACCGAGGCCGTCGGAAATACCCGCGCCGATGGCGAGCACGTTCTTGACGGCACCACCGACTTCGACGCCGATCATGTCGCTGGATGTGTAGGCGCGAAAATTGTCTTTGGAGATCGCTTCGGCGAGATCTTCCGCAAACTCCGAATCGGCCGAGGCGATTGTCATCGCGGTCGGCAGGCCGGCGCCGACTTCCCTGGCAAACGTCGGCCCGGAAAGCACGGCCATCGCGTGATTGTCACCGAGCACTTCGGCCGCAACCTCGTGCGGCAATTTGCCGGTAGTCAATTCAAAGCCCTTGGTGGCCCAGCAGACGCGGGCCGAAGCGTCGAGAATGGGCCTGAGTTTTTGCAAAGTCTCGCGGAGTCCGTGGCTGGGCACCACGACGACGATATCTGTCACATTATCGAGACAGGACTCGAGATCGTGCCTGACCTCGATGTTGTCGGGAAAAGGCGCGTTCGGCAGATACCGCGTGTTGACACGTTCGGCGGCGATGACAGCGAGCTGCTTTGCGTCGATGTCCCATAGATGCACCCGCCTGCCGCTGCGCGCGAATTGCAGTGCGAGTGCTGTCCCCCAGGAACCGGCACCGATCACCGCGATCGGCTGACCAGGTGCTTGCATTCGGTTGCCGCTAATTAGGCGCTGCCCCCGTTGCCACCGCCATTACCCGCTCCGGCCGCCGCTGCCTCGCCCGCCTGCGCCTGTGCCTGCGCGAGCCCCTGTGCATACAGCGCGTCGAAGTTGATCGGTTGCAGCAGAAACTCGGGAAAGCCGCCCTTCGAAACCATATTCGCGACCGACTCGCGCGCATACGGGTACAGAATGTTCGGGCAATAACTGCCGATGATTGCCTTGAACTCGTCGTCGCTGTAGCCGGCGATATGGAACAATCCCGCCTGGTGCAACTCGATCAGGAAAAATGTCTGGTCGTCTTCCTTCGCTTCGATGGTGATGGTCAGCACAACTTCGTAATGGTTATCTGCATTGCCTTTCGAATGACTGCTGCGGAGATTGAGATTGGTCTTCGGAGCCCAGTCCTTTTTGGTAAAAATATGCGGTGTGTGCGGCGACTCAAAGGATGAATCCTTGATATAGATCTTTTGAATCGCAATCTGTTTTTCCGGTGAGCTTTGTTCCTGTTCTGCCATTTATCTTCCTGCCAGTTAAATCGAATGAATTTGTTGTTGTGGTCGTTAAGCCGGGGCAAACATCACTTTTTATTTTTGGTTTTTTTCGACGTTACGAGCGGCAGGTTTGCCTGGGTCCACGCCGCAATACCGCCCTTGAGTCCATAGACGCTTTCCAGCCCTGCCTTGCGCAGCGTATCAACTGCGCGGGATGAGGTCATGCCGGTTTCGCACACAGCGAGAATCGGCCGCGACTTGTACTTCATGTACTTATCCGTGTTGGCGGCGAGCTCGTCGGACGGAACGTTCTTGGCATTCACTATATGCCCCCGTGCATAAGCCTCGCTGCTTCGCAAATCGAGCACGACTGCGTCGGCATTGATCAGTTTCACCGCGTCCTGCGGCTCGACGTTGGTGATGCCCTGTGCCTGGCGCCTGAGCTCAGTGAATATCACCAGGAAAAAGCTGAACAGCAGCGCAGTCACCAGGATCGGGTGACTCGAGGCAAATTCGAGGTAGTTTTCCATGCGTTGTTATTCTGGTTGCGCTTCGCCGGCGCCGTCGAAACGGCCAGTATACCAGTGAGCGGGCTGTGAAAGGGCTGCCACGGGCGGCCGCGGGCCGGGTGGATGACAGGGCCGATTTGGACTTACACTCGGCTGCGATGATTCGCCCGGGCACCATTCGCTGGATCGGCACGGCCTGCCTGAATGCAGTGCTGGCGGTCGCCGTCGCGCAGGAAGGCGATCTCACGCAGATCAAGGAACGCGAACTCGAGCAGGTTCGCGAGAAGATCAGTCGGCTCAAGACCAGCATGGATCGCCGCGCCGCCGAACGAGACCGCATCACAGCGGATTTGCAGGAGGCCGAAGTCAGGATTTCCGAAACCCGTATGCGGCTGAAAGACCTGGAACGGCAGCGGCAATTCGCGACCCGAAAAAAAGCGCAGCTCGAAGCGGATCTCGAGCGCAAAGCGTCCGAACTGGCCGAGGAAACGCGGCAGCTCGAGTCCCAGGTCAAGGCGGCCTACATGAGCGGTGAGCAGGAGCGCATCAAGCTCATGCTCAATCAGCACGATCCGGCGACCCTGGGCAGACTCATGACCTACTACCGAATCTTGAGTGAATTTCGTGGCGACAACATCGAGACCGTCAACGCCCGTATCGGGGAGCTGGACGAACTCAAGCGACAGGCGGCTGTAGAAGAAGCCCGGCTGGCGGAACTGGCGCAGAGCCGCACGGCCGAGCTGATCGAACTCAACAACGCACAGGAAGAAAGACAGGCGCTGTTAGTGTCGCTGAATGCCAGGATCCAGCAAGAAGGATCCGAAATCGACCGGCTCGCCGAACAGGAAAAAGACCTCGAACGGCTCATTGCCGAATTGACCAGCATCCTTTCCGATTACCCGATTACCTCGGAAGAACCGTTCAGCGCATTCAAAGGCCGGCTGACCTGGCCGGTCGCGGGCAGCCTGCTGTACGACTTCGGCCAGCCGCGTGCCGACGGGCGCCTGAAATGGAACGGCGTCGTGCTCGCCGCAAAACGCGGCCGTGAAATACGCGCCGTGTATCACGGGCGGGTCATTTTCGCCGACTGGCTGGCCGGCATGGGCCTGCTGGTGATCGTCGATCACGGCGAGGGCTATATGAGCCTCTACGGCTATAACGAAACGACGCTGAAAATCGCCGGTGACTGGGTAGCGCCGGGCGATGTGCTCGCCACCGTCGGCGACAGCGGCGGTCAGCCGCAAACCGCACTTTACTTCGAGATCCGGCAAGGCACACAGCCACTGAATCCCAGGTCGTGGGTGAGCAGGACGCCGAGTCGTACCGAGTAGACCGGGTTTGCCAGGCGTAAGCTTTGCCAATGGGCGCGCAGCATTCGCCAATTTGCTGTGCTATGGTCATTTCGCTAGCCGCGGCATTGCAAACGCCGGCCCTTTGTGGAGCAACACATGTCATTGAAAACCCGGGGAATCCTGGTAGTCGTCATCGGCACGATCCTGGGTTTCAGCCTGTCGATCGGCGGTGACATGCTGACTCGGCAAAAGAACCCGGACGGTAACAGCCTGAGCCGGGATCAGACGCGGCTAATCAATGAAGTCCTCGACCGGGTACGCACCGATTTCGTCGAGCCGGTCGATGACACGCAACTCATGGACAGCGCGATTCGCGGCATGGTCTCTGGCCTCGACCGCCACTCCGAGTTTCTCGATGCAGAGGAATACCGTGACATCCGTGACAGCACCAGCGGTAATTATTCCGGCGTCGGCCTGGAAGTCAGCACCCGGGACGGGGCCATCCTGGTCGTTGCACCGATCGACGACACGCCGGCACATCGCGCCGGCATCGAAACCGGCGACGAGATCATTGAAATCGACGGGGTTTCGGTGCGTAACGACGACCTGAACGAAGCCATCAAAAAAATGCGTGGCCGGCCAGGCACGCCGGTCAAAATCCGCGTACGGCGCGAACACTACGACGATCCGCTGACGTTCTACCTGACACGACAGAAAATTCAGGTTGCCAGCGTACGCCGCGAGCTGATCGAGCCGTCCTACGGTTACGTCCGCATCAGCCAGTTCAACGATTCGACAGCGGACGAGGTCACGCGCGCCATCGACGAAATGAATGACGAGGTCCATCAGCGGTCGGGCAACATGCTGAGCGGCCTGATCCTCGACCTGCGAAACAATCCCGGCGGCATCCTCGACGCGGCGATCGAGGTCTCCGACCTTTTTCTCGACGAGGGAATTATCGTCACCGCGCAGGGCAGAACACCGGAGTCGCAATTCAGACACGATGCGAGTCTCGGCGATATCCTGGACGGTGGCGCGCTCGTGGTACTGGTGAATGGCGGCTCGGCCTCTGCATCGGAGATCGTTGCCGGCGCACTCAAGGATCACGGCAGGGCGCTGGTGATCGGCACCACGACGTTCGGCAAAGGCCTGGTACAAACGGTCATGCCGCTTTCGAAAGGACGGGCGATCAAATTGACCACGTCTCGTTACTTCACCCCGTCCGGCGAATCCATTCACGAAGTCGGCATAGAGCCCGACATCGTCGTTGAAGGATCGGGCGACTTCCCGGCGCTGGGCTCAAACTCCAAACCCGACCTGCAAGACGACGCACAGCTGATCGAAGCGATCGAACAGCTGGGGAGCCGGCGGGTCATGCACTCACAGGCCGACTGATACGGCCGCAGACCATGAGCGTCTGGCGCCTGTTGTTGATTGCCGTCAGCTTGCTCGCTGCTTCGGCGCGGGCAGAGACGCCTGTCGCGCGCATCGCAATCATCATTGACGACCTGGGTTACGGTATGGCGCTTGGCCAACGCGCCCTGAACCTGCCGGGACCGGTCAGCTTCGCCGTTTTGCCCGCGACCCCACGCGCCGAGGCGCTTGCCAACAGGGCACAGTCACTCGGCAAGGACGTCCTGTTACACCTGCCGCTGCAATCGGCCGGCACCGGCTACACCGCGGAGCCGGGTAGCCTGTTGCTCGACATGTCGCGTACGCAGTTTGCCGATGCATTCGCGCTGGCGCTGCAATCCGTGCCGCATGCGATCGGCGTCAACAACCACAAGGGCAGCCTGCTAACGCGCCATCCCGGGCACATGGCCTGGCTCATGCAGGAAATTCATGCACGCAACGATCTGTTTTTCGTGGACAGTTTCACGACGCATGAAAGCGTTGCCTTGGACCTGGCGCGAGAGGCCGGTGTGCCCGCGGTCAAACGCGATGTGTTCCTCGACCCCGATCGGCTCCCGGGGACCATCGAGCGGGAGTTCATGCGCCTGAAAGAGCTTGCACGGCGGCGCGGATTCGCAATCGGCATCGGACATCCGTACCCCGTGACGCTGGATTTGCTCGAGATGGAATTGCCCAAACTGGAAGCTGAGGGAATAGAGTTGGTCAGTATCAGTCGTTATGTTTCATTGCGAAGCGAGAACGACAAAAGCACGCCACAACTGACCGAAGTGGAGTAACATGTTGCGCCCACCGACCCGTTGAAGAGCTGCCGTGAGCCTGTATTCAGAGCGCATCCTGCCACACGCGATCAACTATCTGTGTTCGCTGAAGCCGAACATGAAACAGCGGGAAAAGATCGTTCCCCAGGCAGCAGGCGACGTGCTGGAGGTGGGTTTCGGTTCCGGGCTTAATCTGCCGTACTACGATGCCGACCGGGTCAGGAAGGTCTGGGCACTGGAGCCGTCGGAGGGCATGCGACAAAAAAGCCGGCCCTTGATCGAGCAGTCCACGCTGGACGTCGAGTTTATCGATTTGCCGGGTGAACAGATCCCGCTCGACGATGCCAGCGTCGACACGGTTCTGGTCACCTACACCTTGTGCACCATCGAGGACACGGTGCAGGCACTCGAAGGGATGCGCCGGGTTCTGAAACCGGGTGGCCAGTTACTGTTTTGTGAGCACGGTCTTGCTCCGGACGCTAACGTGCAAAAGTGGCAAACGCGCCTGAACCCCGTTTGGACGCGAGTGGCCGGCGGCTGCCGAATGGACCGCAACATTCCCGCCCTGATCGATGAGGGGGGGTTTACCATCAAAGTCGATGAGAGAATGTATATTCCCGGTCCGAAAATACTTTGTTATAACTATTGGGGCAGCGCAGTAGCGGCTTGAACCAAGTGCGGCGGGCAACGTCCAAGTCCGCAAGGCTCCCAATGATTCTCACCATGAGCAAATTTCTGAAATTGTCAGCCGGCATTCTTTTGACCATTTCCTGGTCCTGCTATGCGATAGCGCAGAGCGATGCGCCGGTCTTGCTGGCCCAGGCACGCGACTCGGTGTCCTGCACCATGCAATACGATCCGGTATGCGGCGTGGACGGCAAGACCTACAGCAATGAATGCGTGGCGACCGCCGCAGGCGCTGCAATCGCCAGCATGGGAGAGTGCGTCAATGAGCTCGAGGATTTGAGCGCGGCGGAGCTGGACTGCCCCGAAGAGATCGAACCGGTATGCGGTGCCGATGGCAGAACCTACGACAATCAATGCGTCGCCGAAACGCTCGGCATCGACATCGAGTTTGCCGGCGCCTGCGATGGCGACCAGGCCTGTCCGGAAAGCTTCGAACCGGTGTGCGGTGCCGACGGCAACACCTACAACAATGAATGCCTGGCGCGGGCGGATGGCATCGAAATCGCCTCCTATGGAATTTGCGCGGCGGACGTCGAGAGTTGTACGGAAGATTTCGAGCCGGTGTGCGGCGCCGACGGTGTTACCTACAGTAACGTTTGTTATGCGAGCGCCGCCGGCGTGGAAATCGCCGGGCTCGGCGCCTGCGAGGTCAGCGGCTGCCCGCGGGAATACGATCCCGTATGCGGCGTCAACGGACGAACCTATACCAATCGCTGTGAAGCCGAGACTGCGCGCATTGCAGTGCAAAGTACCGGCGCCTGTGACGTCAACAATTGTCCGAAAATCTACATGCCGGTCTGCGCGCCGGACGGCGTCACCTATACCAATGCCTGCGAAGCGCTGGGTGCAGGCTACCAGACAGTCACCGCGGGCGGTTGCAACATGCGGCCCTGCCCGCAATTCTATGTGCCGGTGTGCGGCGCCGACGACGTGACCTACGGCAATGCATGCCTGGCCGAGCGTGCCGGCGCCCGCATCATGCACGCCGGACTGTGCCAGTCACAGGGGCGCAATTGTCCGCGGATCTATCAACCGGTCTGCGGTCTGGACGGCGTTACCTACGAAAACGACTGCCAGCTCGAGAACGCCGGGCAACGGCTCGCCTACGCCGGTGTCTGCCTGGGACAGCAGTAACAACCGACATCTGTGCGGGCGCCTTGAGTCGTGATTGCGACCAGAGTTGACACAATTTTATGTGGGAGCGGCTTTAGCCGCGATTGCCGCAGTCGCGGCTAAAGCCGCTCCCACGATTAATGCCCATACTCCTATTGATCTTTAGTCCGTCGCGAAACTACGGCACGTATTCATACGATGCTTGGAAACCCAGCGGGATACCGATTGCCCCAATTCGCCCGCAATGTCGCATTTGCACCTGTGATTGGTGCGAATTGATCTTTAGTCCATCGCTGTACTATGGCACGTATTCATACGATGCTTGGAAACCCAGCGGGATACCGATTGCCCAATAAATGATCAAAAACGCCGACCAGGCGATCAGATAGGTGATCGAATACGGCAGCATCATCGCCGCGAGCGTGCCGATACCGGTGTTCTTCACGTAACGCTGGCAATAAACGACGACTAGCGGGAAGTACGGCATCAATGGCGTGATGATGTTGGTGCTGGAGTCGCCGATACGATACGCGGCCTGCGTCAGGTCGGGAGAGATGCCCAGCGTCATCAGCATCGGCACGAATATCGGCGCCAGCATGCCCCACTTGCCGCTCGCCGAACCGATGAAGATATTGACGAGTGCTGACAGCAGGATGATGCCGACGATGGTGACTGCGGACGGCAATGCCAGTGCCTTGAGCCCTGCCGCACCCTGGAGCGCCAGCAGGGTGCCGAGGTTCGAGGTGCCGAATGCGTACACGAACTGTGCGATGAAAAACATGATGACGAGGTAGTAGGCCATGCTGTGCATCGCCTGTGTCATACCGTCGATGATGTCTTTGGCGCTTTTGAAAGTTCCGGCAACGTAACCGAATACGATTCCGGGCAGCAGGAAGAATATGAAAATAAGCGCAACGATCGAACGCATGATCGGCGCCGAAAAACTCGCCAGGTTGCCGTTGGCATCACGCCAGTAGGAGTCGGCCGGCAGCAGCGTCACGACCAAAACGATCAGGCCCAGCCCCATGGCGATCAGCGACCAGCGCAGCCCTTTGCGTTCCTCATCCTTGAGGTCGTGTACTTCGGGCAGGTCCTCCGCGTCGCCGTCGATCACGATGCCCTGTACCCGCGGCTCGACGACCTTGTCCGTCAGCCACCAGCCGAGCGCGATGATCAGCGGCGCCGACGCAGTGGTGAAGAAATAGTTGTTGAGCGTGTTGATCTCCATGCCGGGATTCAAAAGCTGGGCACCGCCCTGGGTCAGGCCCTGCAACAGGGGATCCAGCGCTGCCGGAACGAAATTGGCGGAAAAGCCGCCGGAGACGCCGGCGAAGGCCGCCGCGATACCGGCAAGCGGGTGCCGGCCTGCGGCATAAAAAATTACTCCGCCCAGGGGAATGACCAGTACATAGCCGGCGTCCACCGCGGAATGACTTACGATGCCGACGACGATGACCATCGGCGTCAGTAACCACTTTGCAGTGACGTTCAGCAAAGCACGAATTCCGGTAGTGATGAAGCCCGAATGTTCGGCAACGCCGATGCCGAGCATCGCAACAAGCACCGTGCCGACCGGGCCGAAGGTCACGAAATTGGTGACCATGCCGCTCAGGAATCCCGTCATCGCGGAACCGGTCAGCTGGTTGATGACCACGATCGGTTCGCCGGACCTCGGGTCGATGACTTCGAACGTGACGTATGACAGCAACCACGACAGCAGCCACACAACGATCAGCAGTGCGACAAACAGAAGGGTAGGGTCAGGCAGCTTGTTGCCGATCCGTTCCACGGCCGCGAGCATTCTTTCGCTGCGGCTGGTACGCGCGCCGTTCTCGTTGTTTTCAGGCATGTTGGGTCCCCGCTGACATATTCTTGAGGAGTCGCGAAACGAGTCCTGTTTTGGCGCCATTCTAACAGCAGAACTGCCGTCGGCGGCCGGCTTTGTGGTAGTTTTAGCCGCACCATCAGGGCCATAACAAGCACAAGAGAGCGGCCGCACATGCATTCTGCAATCGTCACCATCTACGTCCTGTTGCTTATAGGCGTCGCCGTGTACAAAAGCCGCAGCGTCAAATCGGCGGACGATTTCATCGTTGCCGGGCGCAACGTGCCGGTCTATCTGCTGGTAGCGACGCTGGTCTGTACCTGGATCGGTTCCGGCAGCCTGTTCGGCTCGGCCGGCCTGACGTTTCGCGCCGGGATTTCGATGCTTTGGTTTTCGGCGGGCGCCTGGATCGGCATTCTCATCGTCTATTTCATAGCCGCGCGGGTGCGCAGGATCGCGCAATACACGCTGACAGACCTGCTGGAAAAACGTTACAACCAGGTGGCAAAAATTCTCGGCACGATCACCATCATCATTGCCTACATGGTGATCGCCGGTTACCAGTTCAAAGGCGGCGGCCGCTTCATCTCGATTCTTTCGGAAGGAGCGATCACGCCCGAGCAGGGGATGCTGATCGCCTGCATCCTGATCGTCGGTTTTACCGTGCTTGCCGGTATGGTCTCGATCGTATCGATCGATATTTTCAACGGCAGCATCATGCTGCTCGCGATGATTGTCACCCTGCCGTTCGCAGTAGCGTCACACGGCGGCATCGACGCCGTGGTGACGACCATCGACGCGACGCAACCCAGCCACTTCGAAGTCATGGGCGGGCACGATTTTTTCTGGGTTGTCGGCATCGCGCTGCCGACGTTCCTGCTGCTGATGAGCGAGAGCAGCATGTACCAGAAGTTTTCCTCCGCAGACACGGCGGCCAATGCGCGCCGTGCCGTGATGGGCATGTTCATCGGTGTCGTGGTGGTCGAAACGCTGATGATGTTGATCGCGCTGGTGGGCTTTGCGATTTATGCCGACGATCCGCGATTTTTTCTCGTCGACGGCAGCGTGAACCGCGCGATGGCGGAAGAGATCATCCTGCGCATCGGCTTCGAGCAACTGCCTGCCCTGGTCGGTGGCGTGATGCTGGCGGCCGGTTCCGCGATCATCATCTCGACCGGCAATACCTTTCTCATGGTGACCTCGACCAACGTCACCCGGGACATCGTCCAGGCATTCTTTTATAAGGACGCGTCCCCGAGCCAGGTGGTATGGATTCAAAGAGTGGCCATCGTGATGATTGGCGTGCTCGCCTACCTGATGATGAGCCAGTTCGAGACCATCCTCGAGATGGCGTTCATTGCCTACACCATGATCGGCGCCTCGCTCGCGCCGCCGCTCCTGGCCGCGTTTTTCTGGAGGCGCGTCACGCGCATCGCAGGGGTGCTGTCCATTGCCTCGGGAATGCTCACCGTAATGACCATCGCGATCCTGAATGCGATTTACAAGGATGCAGAGTCCGGCCCGACCATTCTCGGCATCCGCTTTCCCATGGATACCGATTACATCGCACTACCCGCGGTGGCAGTAACCGTGACCACCCTGGTCGTAGTCAGCCTCCTGAGTGCAAAACCCGAGCCAAGCGACTGGCAGGAATTTATCGACGACTAGGCAGTCGCGGCTAAAGCCGCTCCCACAAAAAATATAGTTACCGGACTTATTTTCCCGCGAAACCAGGTTATCGGATTTATTTTGTAGTCAGAAAAATAAATCCGGTATCTTTTTCTGTGGGAGCGGCTTTAGCCGCGACAATCGAAATCATTCGCTTGCCGTGGCTTCCTCTTCCGGTTCCTCTTCCCTGATCGAGAATATCTTCGACATCAATATGCCGAGTTCGTACAGCAAATAGACCGGCACGGCCAGCAGCGTCTGGCTTATGACGTCGGGCGGCGTCAGGAACATGCCGAGGATGAATGCCATGAGGAACACGTAAGGTCGCGCCTTGGCGAGCTTCTCCGGTGTGGTGAGCCCGGTCCAGACGATGAGCACGGTGGCGATCGGCACTTCGAACGCGATCCCGAAGGCAAACACGATCGTGGTGATGAAATCGAGGAACTGCGAAATATCCGTTTGCACTTCGACGCCTTCCGGTGCCACCGCAGTGAAAAAATTGAACATCAGCGGAAAAACGACAAAAAAGGCGAAGGCGATACCCAGATAAAAAAGCAGGATGCTCGAGGCCAGCAGCGGCATCGCGAAACGTTTTTCCTTCTTGTAAAGACCGGGCGCGACGAAAGCCCAGACCTGGTACAGCACGACGGGCATCGCCAGGAACATGGCGACGAAAAACGTCAGCTTGAATGGCGTCAGCAACGGTGACGCCACCTGTGTGGCGATCATGGCACCGCCGGGAAGAACTTCGCGCAACGGCTCGGAGACCAGGGTAAAGATCCTGGTCGAAAACGGCAGCAGGGCGACGAACACGACGACGACCGCGGCAGCGATCTTCAGCAATCGGCTACGCAGCTCGATCAAATGCGACAGCAACGTGCCCTCAGCGAGAGACTCTTCGTTATCGTCCGTTGCCGGGTTTTTCTGTTCCTCGGTCACGAGGGTTCTTTCGCCGTACTCTTGAGCGCGTCGGCCTCGGCCTTGGCCTCCTCGGTTTCCTCGCTTTCGCCGGAGCCGGACTCGCCGTCATCTTTGCTTACGCCGGTGCCGACGTCGCCGGGCGCGTGCGCCGCGGAATAGTCATCGTCATCCCTGGGTGGCGTATAGGCAGGTTGCGAGGAGGGTTCGCGGCTCGGTGGCCTGATCTTCAGGTCGTCTTCGAAATTCAGTTCTTCTTCGAGCTGGCGCTTCATGACACGCGTCATGCGACGCGCCTGCCCAAGCCAGCTACCGATCTGGTTGGCGACTTTGGGCAGTCGTTCCGGACCCAGCACGATGAGCCCGATGAGGGACAGTATGATCAGCTCCCAAAAGCCGATTCCGGACATAGCGGCTTCCCGGGCTAGTTGTGATTTTCTTTCTTGGGTTCATCGACGGGCGTGCTGTCGAAACTGGCGTCGCCGGACTTGTCGTCGATTTGATCGGGGTCTTCGCGGTCGGCGTCGTTCATTGCGGAGCGGAATCCCTTGACGGCGCTGCCGAGGTCGGAACCCAGCGAGCGCAGCCGCTTGGTACCGAAAATGGCCAGCACGATGAGCAGGACGATCAGCAGTTGAACCGGACCGATGTTGGCAAACATCCTTTTAACTCCTGGGGCATGGCCCCTTTTTATATCAGTTTTTCACGCCGGGCCCATCATTGACGCAGGCGTAGGACGCTCATGATACCCCTGCCTGCACAACAAAACCGTAGGCAAATCACGCCTCGAGCCAGAATGTCACCGGCCCGTCGTTTTCGAGGGATACTTTCATATGGGCGCCAAACTCGCCGGTTTCAACGACCCCGAGGCGCTTTTTGCATTCGACGACGAATCGCTCGAATAATTCGCGACCGAGTTCGGGTGGCGCGGCCCTGGTAAAACTGGCGCGCGTTCCTTTCTTCGTGTCCGCCGCCAGTGTGAACTGCGGGACTGCCAGCAAGTCGAGGCCCTCGTCCTCGAGGCTCCTGTTCATGCGGCCCTCGCGGTCGCCGAATACCCGGTAGCCAATCACGCGCTCCGCAAGTCTCACCGCCTGTGCGTCGCTGTCTGCAGGCTGCACCGCCACCAGTGCCAGCACACCGGGGCCGATTTCGCCGACCACCGCGCCATCTACGGTCACCCGCGCCTGTGAAACCCGCTGAATCAGTGCGATCAAGGCCTGCCTCACGTATTTCCCGTCCGGCGGCCATGATATACGGCGTTTGTCGCATCATCCCGCAATTAATGCGGCATCCATGGCGGCCGGCACATGGCAGGCTAAATCCTGCGTGAGGGCAGCCCGGCCAACGGCAAGACGGGCCAGGGACGGCCCGCAACGCCCTCCCGCGCCAGGGATGGAGGGCCCCGGTCGCCAGATCGGGGCCTTTTTTGGCGTCAAATAAAGAATTTTTCCCACAGATGTACGCTAAATCAACAAGTAACGCATTAATCTTCCCACTATTTTATAAGATTTCAAAAAGTGGCAAAGGCCTTCTTATATTTCCTTGAATTTGACGTAATTGTGGAGATTTCTCGCGGGCGTTGACGAGATTTGCAGCCGGCGCAAGGCCCACTACACTCTGCGGCTTGTCCATGCTAAGCGCAGAGCAACCAATATGAAGAGACGGGAATTTGTCGGCGGACTGGCCCTGGCCGCCGGAGCCACGGCCTGCAGCCGGCAGGCCGCAGATTGCGGGCCGGGTGACGGCGCATCGCAGCAAACCTTCGAGTGGAACCTGGCGACCTCCTGGCCGCCGGGCCTGCCCGGTCTCGGTGTCGGCGTGGAGAACCTGGCACGGCGCATCGGTGAGGCGAGCAACGGCCGCCTCAAAATCAAGGTATTCGCCGGCGGCGAACTGGTGCCGGCGCTCGAGGTGCTCGATGCGGTCAGCCGCGGCACGGTGCAGATGGGTCACGATTCGGCCTATTACCATCGCGGCAAAATCCCGGCGGCGCAGTATTTCACCGCGATTCCCTTCGGCCATACGGTGCACGAGATCAACGCCTGGATGTATTACGGCGGCGGCCTGGAATTATGGCGTGAACTGTACGAGCCGTTGAACGTCATGCCGTTCCCTGCCGGCAATACCGGCGTGCAGATGGCCGGCTGGTTCAACAGGGAGATCAATTCGGTCGAGGATCTCAGGGGTCTGAAAATGCGCATTCCCGGGATGGGCGGGGAAGTCATGCAACGCGCGGGCGTCACGCAGATCACGGTGCCGGCATCGGAGATTTTTACCTCGCTGCAGACCGGGGCGATCGACGCCGCGGAATGGGTGGGGCCCTACAACGACCTGTCGCTCGGCCTGCACAAGGCGGCCCGTTATTACTACTACCCGGGCTGGCACGAAACCTGCCCGATGCTCGAATGCACGGTAAACCTCGACGCCTGGAATTCCTTGCCGGCAGATTTGCAGGCGATCATCGAAAACGTCTGCGCGGCGATCAACGTCGAGATCATGGCCGAATACACCTGGGGCAATGCGGTCGCATTGCAGCAGATGCAGGAAGACCCGAACATCGAGATCCGCAGGCTGCCGGACGACGTGTTGTCGTTGTTACGACAGCTCAGCCGGCAGGCGATCGATGAGCTGGTGGCAAAAGACGCATGGGCGAAACGCATCAACGATTCCTACCAGGCGTTCCAGGCGCTGTCAGAACCCAATCAGCGAATCAGCGAACTGGCGTACATGAACGCGCGCGAGATCTAGCCGCGGATGCTACCCGGCATCAACCGCCGTAAAGCCTGTCCGGCAGCCAGGTCGCCAGCCCGGGAAAGGCGGCAATAATCAAAAGCGCCAGGAGCTGGATGGCGACGAACGGGATGACGCCGCGGTAGATCTGCCCCGTCGTCACCCGTGCCGGCGCCACGCCGCGCAGATAGAAAAGCGCAAAACCGAACGGCGGCGTCAGGAACGAGGTTTGCAGATTGATCGCGATCATGATGCCGAGCCAGACGGGATCGAGACCCATTGCCAGCAGCACGGGGCCGACGATCGGCACCACGACAAAGGTGATCTCGATGAAATCCAGCACGAATCCCAGCAGGAACATCACCAGCATAACGACGACGACGGCCGCGAATACGCCACCGGGCAATGTATGCAGTACTTCGTGCACGGCATCGTCGCCACCGTAGCCGCGGAAAACCAACGAGAATATCGACGCACCGATCAGGATGAGGAACACCATGCTGCTGATGCGCAGCGTGCCGCGCATGATGTCCTTGAGCCGGTCCATGGAGAGCCCGCGTCGTTGCAAGGCGATGAGCATGGCGCCCATCGCGCCGACGCCGGCGGCCTCGGTCGGTGTGGCGAAACCGCCCAGGATGGAACCCAGTACGGCGAATATCAGGATCAGCGGCGGTGCGAGCGCTTTGAGGATTCTGGGCAGTGATACCCTGTTGTCTTCATTTACGTCATGCGCCGGCATCGCCTCGGGTTTCACGATCGAGGTGACGAGCAACCAGAGAATGTATAACACGACCAGCAACAGCCCGGGGATCAGGGCGCCGGCGAACAGGTCGCCGACCGACACCGTGTCCGGCGAAAAATTGCCGCTCGCCAGTTGCGAACGCTGGTAGGCCGACGACATGACATCGCCGAGCAGTACCAGGATGATCGACGGCGGGATGATCTGGCCGAGCGTGCCGGAGGCACAGATGGTGCCGGTTGCGATCTCCGCCGAGTAACCGCGCTTCAGCATCGTCGGCAACGACAGGAGGCCCATGGTCACCACGGTGGCGCCGACGATGCCGGTACTGGCGGCAAGCAGCATGCCGACCAGGGTCACCGATATGCCGAGGCCGCCGCGCAGCGAGCCGAACAGGTCGCTCAGTGTCTCGAGCAACTCTTCCGCGATATGTGCGCGCTCGAGCGTGATACCCATGAAGACGAACAGCGGCACGGCAACGAGCGTTTCGTTGCTCATAATGCCGAACACCCTGCTCGGCAGTCCGGACAAAAAGGCCGCTTCGAATCCGCCGGCCAGCACACCCATGACGGCGAACAGCAGCGCCGTGCCGCCCAGCGAAAATGCCACCGGGAACCCCGCCAGCAACAGCACGATGACCGACAGGAACAACAGCAGCGCGACCCATTCCACGTTCAGTTACCCCGGATGGTGTTGACCGATTTCAGGATGAGCGACACGCCTTGCAGGGCGACCGCGACCGGCATGACGATGAGCGCGCTTTTCAATAGTGGCAGGAACGGATACGGCAAGCCGCCGGCGTCGCGCGACACCTCGCCGATCGACCAGGAGTTGACGACGTAATCCCAGGACTCCCAGACGAAAAACAGGCACACCGGCAGAACGAACAAAAGCGTGCCGAGCAGATTG
Source organism: Woeseiaceae bacterium (assembly GCA_033720315.1). GTDB lineage: Bacteria > Pseudomonadota > Gammaproteobacteria > Steroidobacterales > Woeseiaceae > SZUA-117. The sequence continues at coordinate 21,951 of JAWWCT010000022.1, forward strand.
ACCCAGGCGCGATGGCGAGCGCTCATGTCACGGTAAAAGATGTCGACACGCACGTGTTCGTCTTCACAAAGGGTGTACGCGGCACCGAGCATGAACACGGCGGCGTGCAGCCAGGTCAGCGTTTCCTGCAGCCAGATGAGCCCGACGTCGAAGACGTAACGCAAGACGACGATGACGAAGGTGACCAGGACCATCGCCAAGGTCAGCCAGGACGCGGCATGCCCGGTCGCGCGGCTTGCGCGATCGATGCGTGCGCTTAGGTCGCTGACGGAAATACTCATTGGTGTGGATGTTTCAGTGACGCCAGAAGGTCGGTGTCACCAGCACCAGCAGCGTGAAAATCTCGAGCCGGCCGAGCAGCATGCCGAGAATCGCGATCCACTTCGGAAGGTCGTCCAGGGTCATGAAGCCGGCAGCGACTTCGCCGAGACCGGGGCCGAGATTGTTCAGCGTGGCGGCCACGGCGGCAAAGGCGGTAACCTGGTCGAGCCCGGCCGCCATCATCGCGAGCAGCATGATGCCGAAGACGATCAGGTAGATCGAAAAGAATCCCCAGACGGCGTCGACCACACGAAACGGCACCGCGTCCTGCCCCAGCTTGACTGAAATCTCCGCATTCGGATGCACCAGCCGGATGATTTCGCGGGCACCCTGCTTGACGATCAGCAGGCAGCGGATGACCTTGATGCCGCCGGCGGTCGATCCGGCCGAGCCGCCGATGAAGCTCGCGAGTATCAGCAATACCGGCAACGCACCCGGCCATGACGCGTAGTTCGCGGTAGTGAATCCGGTCGTCGTGCCGATGGAGACGGCCTGGAACAGACCGTTGATGACGCTGTCGCTGATATTGGTGTAGGTACCGCGATAGATCAACGCACCGATGACCGTGAGCGACAACATCAGCAACATGAAGCCGTAGGCCTTGAATTCCGGGTCCAGCAGGTAGTGCCGGACGGACACGTTTTGCCAGGCAATAAAGTGCAGCGAGAAATTGATGCCGGCGAGAAACATGAAAATGATCGCGACCAGGTCGACGGCCGGGCTGGCAAAGTGGCCGATGCTCAGGTCGTGGGTCGAAAACCCGCCGATAGCGACGGTCGAAAAGGCGTGGCAGAGGGCGTCGAAAAATCCCATGCCAGCGACCAGGTAACCGATCAGGCACAGGAGCGTAAACGCCACGTAAACGTACCACAGCGTTTTCGCCGTCTCCGTGATACGCGGCGTCAGTTTCGAATCCTTCACCGGCCCCGGAGTCTCCGCGCGCAGCAATTGCATGCCGCCGACGCCCAGCATCGGCAGGACAGCGACGGCAAGCACGATAATTCCCATGCCGCCGAGCCATTGCGTCTGTTGCCGGTAATAGAGTATGGCTTTGGGCAGCGCATCGAGTCCGATCAGAACTGTTGCGCCGGTCGTCGTCAGCCCGGACACCGACTCGAAAATTGCATCGGTCGCGGACATCACCGGTACGTCCGCAAGATACAACGGCAGCGCGCCCGCCAGCCCGAGGCCGGTCCAGAAAGATGCCACCACCAGAAAGCCGTCCCTGAGCCGCAGGTCCTTGCGCGAGTCGCGCACCGGGTACCACAGCAGCAGCCCGACAAACAGGGTAATGCCGAAACTCTCCACGAACGGCCGCCAGGAGTTCTCAGCATAAATCAGGTCGACGATGACGGGCGGCATCATCGAGATGCTGAACATCATCAGCAGCAGACCCAGAATACGTTGTACGACTAGCCGGTTCATGTGCCGATTTGCATTATCAGTCGCGGCAGTTCAGACAAAAGAAACGCTGACCTGGAACAGGCTCTCGATCTTGTCGATCTTGCGGCGATCGGTCATGAACAATATGACATGGTCGTCCGTTTCAACGACGGTATCGTGATGCGCGATGATGACCTTGTCGTTACGAACGAGCGCGATGATATTGGTGCCGCGCGGCAGGTCGATTTCCTCGATTGTCTTGCCGACGACTCGCGATTCCTCAGCGGTACCGTGTGCGACAGCCTCGATTGCCTCAGCGGCGCCGTGACGCAGTGAATGCACTTTGACCACATCGCCGCGGCGCACGTGCGCCAGCAGCGAACCGATCGTGATCTGCTGTGGCGATATCGCGATATCGATGGAACCTGCTTCCACCAGGTCGACATACGACGGACGATTAATCAGCGCCATGACCTTTCGCGCGCCCAGCCGCTTGGCGAGCATCGCCGATAGAATGTTTGCTTCCTCCGAATTGGTAAGGCCACAAAACACGTCGACGTTGTCGATATTCTCCTCGAGCAGCAATTCTTCGTCGGCGGCGTCGCCGACCAGGACGATGGCCTTGTTCAGGGTCTCGGAAATCTGCCGGGCACGGTCGGTGTCGCGCTCGATGATCTTGACCTGGTTGGTCTGCTCGAGCGCCAGTGCGAGGCGCACGCCGATGTTGCCGCCGCCGGCGATCACCACCCGCCGCACCGGGTCGTCGAGTTTGCGCATCTCGCTCATGAACACCCGGACATCCTGCCGCGCGGCGACGAAGAACACTTCATCTCCTTCACGGATTACGGTGTCGCCATCCGGCTGCAGGGATTTGCCTTCGCGGTAGATCGCCGCGATCCGCCCTTCCGTATTCGGGATGTGTTCCTTGAGTGTCGCTATCTGCTGACCGACCAGCATGCCGCCCCGGTCGGCTCGTGCACCGACGAGACGCACGCGGCCGTCGGCGAAATCGAGCACCTGTAGAGCTCCCGGGTAGCGAATCAGCTGTTCGACGTATTCGCAAACGAGTTGTTCGGGACTGATGCGCACATCGACCGGGATGGCTTCCTGGGCGAACAGCGAGCGCGCATTCATGTAATCCGCGGAGCGTATGCGGGCGATTTTGGTTGGCGTCTTGAACAGCGTGTAGGCCACCTGGCAGGCGACCATGTTGGTCTCGTCGGAATTCGTCAGGGCAACGATAATGTCTGCGTCACGGGCACCCGCGCGGTCGAGTACGTCCGGGTACGCGGCATGGCCGACGACGGTGCGAATGTCCAACCGGTCCTGGAGTTCCCGCAACACCTCGGCGCTCATGTCCACCACCGTGACTTCGTTGGCCTCCTCCCTGGAGAGGTGGTATGCCGCGGAGGAGCCGACCTGGCCGGCGCCAAGAATCAGTATTTTCATTTTCTGTCCACGGCTATTTGCAGAGCATAGGCGCGGCGTATTCTACATGAGATCGAGATTGGCATAACTGAGCACGAGCCATTTTGTGCCCGCGTTCTCAAAATTGACTTCGACTCGTGCATGCGCGCCCTGCCCCTCGCAATTGAGGATCACGCCGTCGCCGAATTTGCCGTGCCGCACTCGCTGACCCAGCCTGATGCCGAGATCGCTGCCGGCGACGATGCCGCTGCTGCGACCTCTCGACTGCGAACTGACGGGACGCGAGACTTCGACACGCGGTCGCACCTCTTCCACCAGGTCTTCCGGGATCTCGGCGATGAAGCGGGACGGCTGCGACAGGCTATCCATGCCGTGCAGCCGCCGTTGCTCCGCATAGGTCACATACAACAGCGACTTCGCCCGGGTCATGCCCACGTAGCACAACCGCCGCTCTTCCTCGAGCCCCTGTGCGTCGGCGACCGAACGCTGGTGCGGAAACAGCCCGTCCTCCATGCCGCACAGAAACACCAGCTCGAATTCGAGGCCTTTCGCGGAATGCATGGTCATCAACTGCACACAGTCTTCCCAGGCATCGGCCTGACCTTCGCCGGCCTCGAGCGCCGCGTGCGACAGGAACGCATCCAGCGGTGGAATTTCGTCGGCCGGATCCGGGGTAAAACTCTTCGCGGCGCTGACGAGTTCCTCGAGGTTTTCGATCCGGGTTTCCGCCCGCTCGCCTTTGTCTTTTTGATGCAACTCAATGAGACCGCTGGCGTGGATCACATGATCGACCTGCTCGGCAAGTTCCAGCCCGGTTACGTCTTTCGCCATGCGTTCGATCAGGTTCAGGAAGGCGACCACCGAGGTTGCGGTGCGACCGGCGATATCGCCGCTGGCGACTGCACCGGCGGCGCGCCACAGGGTGCTGCTGTTGGCGCGCGCATAGTCGCGCATCGCGGCCACGGTGCGTGCGCCGATGCCGCGTGCCGGAACGTTGACGATGCGCTCGAACGAACTGTCGTCGTCACGGTTTGCGATCAGCCGCAGGTAGGCGAGCGCATCCTTGATCTCGGCGCGCTCGAAAAATCTCAAGCCCCCGTAAACCCGGTACGGCATGCCGGCGTTCAACAAACTTTCCTCGAGAACGCGCGACTGTGCATTCGACCGGTAGAGCACGGCTGCGTCGGCACGCGGGTTGCCCTGCTCGCTCCACTCGGAGAGACGCGCCACTACGAAGTCCGCTTCGTCGCGCTCGTTGTATGCCGAATAGATGCGAATGGCCTCCCCGCTGTCGCCATCTGTCCACAGGTTCTTGCCCATTCGCGCATCGTTATGCGCGATCACTGCGTTTGCCGCGTTCAGTATCGTCGCTGTAGACCGGTAATTCTGCTCCAGCTTGATGACCGCCGTGGCAGGAAAATCCTTCTGGAATTGATGAATGTGTTCGACCCGGGCGCCCCGCCAGCGATAAATGGACTGGTCGTCGTCACCGACCACAAAAGGAATACCCTCGTTGCCGGCCAGCAGGCGCAGCCAGGCGTACTGGATAGCATTCGTGTCCTGGAACTCGTCCACCAGCAGGTGGCGAAAGCGCTTGCGATAGTGAGCGAGTATTTGCGGTTGATCTCGCCACAGCTCGTGTGCACGCAACAGCAGTTCGGCAAAGTCGACGAGTCCACCGCGATCGCAGATTTCCTGGTAGCTCTGATAAAGAGCGATGAGCTGTCGCCGGTTGCTGTCTCCTTCGTCGTCGATGTGCTGCGGCCGCAGGCCCTCGTCCTTCTGCGCGTTGATAAACCACTGGATTTCGCGCGGCACCCAGCGATCGTCGTCGAGTTCGAGATTTCTGACCAGCCGCTTGATGATTCGCAACTGGTCGTCGGCGTCGATGATCTGGAAACTCTGCGGCAGCCCGGCTTCGTTGAAGTGCCGGCGCAACAGGCGATGCGCGAGACCGTGAAACGTGCCGATCCACAAATGCGCCACCGGCAGTTTCAGCAAGGATTCGATACGACCGCGCATTTCGGCGGCGGCCTTGTTGGTAAAGGTGACGGCCAGCAGGCTTTGCGGGGAGATGCCTTCGACGTCGATGAGCCAGGCGGCACGATGCGTCAGTACCCGCGTTTTGCCACTGCCGGCGCCGGCGATCACCAGCACCGGCGCCGCCGGCGCCGTGACGGCCTGGCGCTGCGCATCGTTCAGCGATTCGAGAATGGGAGTAACGTCCATCGGTGCAATTATTCGGGTTGGTGAGCCCGGAGGCGCAGTCTAACAAGGATTCCGGCGTACGAGCGACGGCAATCTCGGTCGCCGCCGGCATTTCTCGCGGATCGATCGGACGCTACTGCAACCAGCGGATACCGATCAGAAACTGGTTGCGTGCGTATTCGATGCGCGTGTCGTTCGAGGTGACATCGCGATAGTAGAACTCGCCGACCAGGCTCAGGCTGTCCGTCAGGCGGAGTCCCGCGCTGACGGTGCCGATCGCCACCTCCAGGGTCTTGGGGCCGGCCAGCGGCTCGTTGAATGCAAACGCGTTTTCGTAATCGTATATCCGGTAACCTGCACTTGCATCGAAGCTGAAGCGATCGCCCACTGTCAGGTGCAACTGGGCGGCATAGTCGTCACGAATGTAATTGTTGTAACCGACGTACTGGTCGGTCCTGGCCGTGCGCGCATACTCGACGCCGAACCAGAAGGAGCCGGTAATTCTCTGCCGGGCCTCAACTGCATACTCGGTGTAGTCATAGCGAATCGACGGATTGGTCACCGGTTGCGTGCCGTCGAGTTCGAACGACGGGCGATCGCCGAATCGCCGCGTGTAATACTCGGCAGTCAGCCGCAACAGCGAGGTCGAGGTGAATTGATACTGGGTGTTGACACCAACCTGCCAGTACTCGTGGTCGTATTCCGGGACTGTGCCGGTCTCCTCGTAATTCCACAACTGTCCTTTTGCCCGGCCGCCGATCGTGAATTTTCCGAATCGCTGGCGAATCCAGAATTCGGGGCCGTAGCGGATGTACGACATTCGATCGCCGATGTCGACACCGCTGACGTTGCGTTCCAGCCCGGTGTCCGGGTCGTAATAGGTTTCCTCGTGCTGCGCAAGTTTGAAAGCGCTGTAAACGCGGCGCTCGCGCGCCTCTTCGCGACGCCGGTATTCACTGCCAAAGCCGATCTCGTGCAGGTACTCGTTCGCATTCTTCAGCGCTTCATCGACGTAGTAACGGCCTCCCAGCCGGTACACACCAAAAAACCCCTCGTTCTCCAGGCTGTTGACCTGGTATTTCGCGTTCAGGCTAACCGGCACATAGCTTCCTTCCTGCACGTTCGGCGTCACCACCGGCTGCGCGGGATCGGCAAGGTCGACGTAACTGGTGGCCGGCGAGCGATAAACGTTGTCGTCGATACCGGCGCCGACCCGGGCGCGCAATTCGAAGTTGGTAAACTCGCGAGGTCGTTGGCGAGCGACCGCAGCAGCCTGCAGCGGCTCTGCCCGCGCAAGCTCCGAGTTGAGACGCGTCAGTGCCTTTGCCGCCAGGCGGCTTATGTCTTTTCTCTCTGACTGATCCCTGGCGCGGCGAAACCAGTGTCGCGCGCCGTCCAGGTCGCCGTCCGCGTAGTTCACCAGGCCCAGGTTGTAGTGCGAGATTGCCCTGAGCGGACCATGACGGCTGGCTTTCGCAAGTGACTCGCGCGCTCGCTCGTATTGTTGCGCCTTGTAGTGCGCGACGCCGGTGTTGTAATGCAGCAGCGGCGACTCCATTCCCGCGTCGGCAGCTTGCCGATAGCGCAGCAGGGCAGCCCAGTAAAGGTCGTCGCGAAACAGCCGGTTGCCGTCGGCAAACAGCTCGCCGGCTGTCGCCGCCAGGCCGGGCTGTGAGGCGGCCAGCGACAGCGCCGCCATTACGGCTGCCAGGCATGCTGTTTTCCTTGAATCCACTACCGGACTCCTGCGGCGACCCCGCACCCGCGGGACGGGCCACACGATCTCAAGCAAGCAAAGTCTCATTTATCGCCACCCGACTCTGTGATGCGGCGCAAAAAATTCCCCCTGAGTTGATCCCACAGGGGGAATTATTTACGTGGGAGCGGCTTTAGCCGCGATTCCTTCAAACGCCGTCGTCGCTGACGGGTTCCTCGGAGTTGAACTCGTCGTCCGCCAGTTGGTCGTCTTCGCGGTCTTCCACGAAGTCTGTTTCGGCCAGGTCGCCCTCGATCAGGTCGTCCCCGGTGGCCGCATCGCTCGTCTCGTCACCCAGGAATTCATCGTCGCCGATCGGTTCATCGCCGTCCATCGGCTCCTCGTCCGGCTCGTCGGTATCGATCGCGTCGCCTTCGTCGAAATCGCTTTCGGCTTCGGAATGTTCCTCGTCCTCGTCGGATTCGAAGTCGTCGTCATGGGTAAAGTCATCGGAAAAATCGTCACCGGAAGTTTCGGCGAGGAAATCGCGCTCCGCACGTTCATCGGTTTCGCGTTCGCGATCGAACTCCTCGTCGCCTTCGTCAATGCGATCGTCCGCATCGAAATCGTCGCTCTCCGGCCCGTCCATCAGCACGAGTTCGTCACCGATGTCGCCGATGTCGTCGAGTACCTCCATGGTTACGTCGAGCTCGTCCTCAATGGCCAGCGCAGTCGAGGGCAAAAGCGAAATGAAGCATAACGCTGCGCTGGCAATAGAAATCCTTGCGTGATTCATGTCAGTTACTCCCTTAGATGCCGTGTCCGGCTCCTTAAATTACGTTGACCTTTACGCGAAAAGTCTTGTCCTCACCCCCGTGGCGCAACCTGGCGGTCAGTTCTCCGCCGACTGGCGAGGTGGCGATAAGCGTCAGCGGCAGGACATTCCTGCCTGCGCCGAGACTGGTCATCCAGGTTATTTCCCTGCGCCCCGCAAATCCCGATACTTCGAGGCCCTGTGGAAGGATTACCGTCATGGTCGCGTTGTCGAGCGCGGTCGCCGAGGAAAAAACGAGATTCACCGTGCGCGGCTCCTCGAGCGTCATGACGATCGCCGCCGGCTGGCCAAGCTCGGGCGATTCGAAGAGCACGCCGCCGAGCATCCACATCACCAGGCCGGCGGCGATCGCCCCCGCAGCACCGGTCATGACCCAGCGGTTGCGCTGGCGGCGCGAGCCTGTACGCGCTGCGTTTATCATCGCGCGGTCGAAAAATGCTGCGTCCATTTGCGGCATGGCGGATTCTCCGTAATCCTTTAATGACTCGCGAAACTCGAGCTCCTTTTCGAGCAGATTGCGGCAGTGCTCGCACGCATCGATGTGTGTGCCTAGTGCCGCGGCGGCGGCGGAGTCCATCCGGCCATCCACGTAATCGTCGAGTGTCGCCGTCAGTTCGCTACAAGTCATGGTTCATTTCCTGCTTATTGCCATACACGCTGGCGCGGCCGATTTGGTTCCATCCTTTTCGAGGCGTTCCCGCAGACGGGCTCTTGCACGATGCAGGCGGGATTTGATCGTGCCGAGTGGATCACCCGTAATTTGTTGAATTTCTTGGAGTTTGTAGCCCTCTGCATCGTGCAACAGGACCACCAGGCGGTGCTCGTCGCTCAGCGCGGCGAGCGCCCGGTCCAGGCGCATTATGTTATCCAGCCGCTCCGCGTCACGCTGCGGATCCAGGTCACCTGCCAGTGAATCGAGCCCGGCGCCGGGTAACTGACCTTCCGGCACGCTGACCAGCCTGGCGCGTGCAAATCGCCGCCGATTGTCGATGAAATGGTTGTACATGACGCGGCACAACCAGGGAGCCGGTTCTGCAACGTCGAGCAGATCGTCAAGGCGTGTGTACACCTTGAGCAGCACGTCCTGAAACAGGTCTTCGGCTTCTGCCCTGGAAGCCGTCAGGCGATAGGCAAAGCGAAACAGGCGCTCGAGATGTGGCCTCAACAATGCGTCGAACGTCGTGCGGTCGTTGTGTCCGTCCGATCCCATGCCGGTCGAGTGTATGCCCCGACCGTCGATGCACAAGAAGAAGAGCGCAAAACTGAGAAGCCGGTTCGAACCGGGCCACAACCGGATTCGGCATGTCCGCTTTGCCCTCGAAAGCGGACTTTCGACTAAACTTGGACCAAAGGGCCGCTAACGAACCAAAGCGGACATTGACTCCGCCATGAGTTGCGCGACCCGACAATTCGCCTTTCTGTTGGTCATCACTTTGTTTTCAGGAGCAGAGCAATGAGCTACATCGATGGTTTTGTGATAGCTGTTCCGACTGCGGACAAGCAGAAGTTTATCGAGTATGCGAAGAAGGTTGATACCATTTTCACCGAGCTCGGTGCTACGAGAGTGACCGAATGCTGGGGTGACGACGTGCCCGAAGGCAAGGCCACCGATTTTCGTAAAGCGGTGAAGGCGACGGCGGAGGAATCCGTTGTTTTCTCGTGGATCGAATGGCCTGACAAAAATACCCGTGATGCTGCGATGCAGAAAATGATGTCTGACGAGCTCGACGACGAGCGGATGGATTCGAAAAAAAATCCAATGCCGTTCGACGGTAAACGTCTTATCTTCGGTGGCTTCGATCCAATCATTGAGCTTTAAAACAGGTCTGCGATGTGCGCTGTTGGCCGAAAGCGGACCCTGAAACAAACCGGAAATTGGCTAGCCGAACGACCGCTTTTGGGAAAAGCGGACATCATTTATTAATGTATTCGCGCAGCCGAGCCCGAATGGAAGTCAACTACAAGGGCAGGCGAAAGATGAAGTAGTGATCGATGAACAACGCGGCAAACAGGATCATCAGGTAATTGATCGAATAGCGGAACACGCGCATCGGTAATTTCACGCCGTCGTCGGAACGCAAGCGAATTGCGTAATAAAGAAACTTGCCGCCGAGCACGATGGCGGTTGCGAGGTAAATAAGCCCACTCATTCCGGTCGCATAGGGCAGCATCGTGACGAAAACGAGGAGCGCGGTGTAAAACAGGATGTACTTGCGGGTTACCTCATTACCATGGGTCACCGGCAACATGGGAATACCGACTTTCTCGTATTCTTCCTTCTTGGCAATCGCAAGGGCCCAAAAGTGTGGTGGCGTCCACACGAAAATGATCAGGAAAAGAATAATGGCGTCGCTGTGAATCTCCCCGGTGACGGCAGTCCAGCCGAGTACCGGCGGTGTTGCACCGGCGGCGCCGCCAATAACGATGTTTTGCGGCGTAGCACGTTTCAGATAGACGGTATAGATCACCGCGTATCCGATCAGTGATGCAAACGTGAGAACAGCCGTCAATGGATTTACAACGAACCACAATAACGGCATGGAAATGACACACAACATCGTGGCAAACGCCAGGGCCTGTGCTTCGGACAATCTGCCCTGCGGCAGGGGCCGCCCTTTTGTCCGCGACATGTCGATGTCAATGCGCGCGTCGAGTACGTGATTGACGACCGCGCCGGATGAAGCTGCCATGCCGATACCGAGCGTGCCGAACAAAAGCGCGACCAAGCCGGGCCAGCCGGGCACCGCCATGAACATGCCGACGACCGCGGTGAACACGATCAGCATTACCACCTTTGGTTTGGTCAGCTGGTAGTAGTCACGCCAGTCGGCGGCTCGTTGTATGGTGCTTACGCTCAAGTCACAGTCCTGTCAGGCGGCCGTGCGCCATTCTTGCCGCAGACCCGATCGACGCCGCAGGGGTGCGCCTGCACGTTCCCAAGCCGTCGGTGGAAATACCCGTTTAGTGTAGTTTTGTCGGGGTTCTGCGCGATATTGTGGGGACTACTGTATCGGGCTGGCAATTGCCGTGCAACACAGCCTGCAGGCGGGCTTAAACGGCCGTTTTGCGTCGTTTCCAGACGAAAATTCCGGCGACCGCCGCTGCCATCGCGAACCACTGCGCGGCATAGCCGTAGTGCATCATCGGCCCGCGCTCCGCGGGCTGCCAGCGGCGTATGAAGCCGTCCTCGTCGTCCGGGTCCAGCAGCAGGACGAACGGCAGAACAGCGGCGCCGAGCGCGCGCGATAACTCGTCCGGCGTCGGATAGCTTGCGAGTTTCGGCCAGTCGTCATTTGCCGTGAATGCCTCGCCTGAGCGGATCCCCACCTTCGGCAGGAAACCCATTCGCCCGCGAACCTTGCGCATCGTCCCGGCGACCTCGACCTGCGGTTTGCTGCCGCTGGCATTACTGCGAGCGATCCAGCCGCGGTTGACGATCAGAAGCGGCTCGTTTTCGGCATAACGGAGTGGTGTCAGCACGTAGTAGCCGAGTCGGTCGTCGAGAATAATCCTGTCGACAATGACTTGTCGTTCGCTCAGGTAGCGTCCCTCGGTTTCGAGGTTCTGAAATTCGACCACGGGCATGCCGGGTCGCAATTCAAGATAGACATTGCTCTCGAACATCTGCTGCAGCCGGTTTTTCTGTGCGGCGCGATCGAGCTGCCACAATCCCAGCGACAGGAACAGGCCGGTCAGGAACAGCGTCGCCAGCGGCAGAAAAAATCGCCGGAATTGCTCATTGTCGATGAGGCCATCAAGGTCGAGATTCATCGCTCAATCCGTCGTTTCGTAATGGATCGCGGATCGATACGAACTTCGCCAGCGCGTTGACCGCTCCCATCGCCACCACCCCAGGCATGGCCGAATACCAGCTCCAGTTTCAGCGACAGTACATTATCCGTCATGCGCTTCGCGAGCTGCTTCTCCATCGCGCTGAATCTGTCCTTGCCGGTTAGCGACCGCCGGCGTTCCCGGAGCCGGTTTCGAGCGCCGCACGCGGTCAGGTCACGGTAAAGCGCCGCCGGTTCCTTGTAGGTCACGTTCAGATAATCGACGTCGAGCACCGGGTCACGCAAGCCTGCACGTACGATGGCATCGCCGATATCGTGCATGTCGGCGAACTCGGCCACGTGTGCTTCATCGTCGACGGATTGCCAGGCATCGCGAAGCTCGGCCAGGCTGTCCGGCCCGAAACTGGCAAATGCAAAAACGCCGCCTTTGCGCAGCACCCTTGCGACCTCCGCCAGGCAGCTCGCGAGATCGTCTATCCATGGCAACAGCAGGTTGGCGAAAACCAGGTCGATACTGTGATCGGCAAGCGGAATGTTGCGCGCGTCGGCTTCGAGTAATGCGGGTTTGAAGGTGAAGCTGCGGCGCGCTGTCGCCTGGCGAAGCATGCCACGCGAGGCATCCAGTCCGACCACGGTGCTTTTCCGGTAATGGCGCGCAAGCTTCAAGCTGCCCAGTCCGGTTGCGCAGCCGAGATCGAGTATCCGTGATGGCTCGATAAGCAGTGGTGCGAGTCGTTCCAGCAAACCGTCGAAGGTTGCGCGGTGCACGAAGTCGGCGCCGTCGAAATCCTGCGCAACGCGATCGAATCCCCGTTTGACGTCTCGAAACAGCGGTGTCGGAACAGGCACTGACATGCTGCACAGCATAGGATCAAAGCGAGGTTTCAGGCAAAAATCCCGAGTTTCCCTGGCTGCAGGCAAGCCCCGGTGGACTGCAAAATCAGGCACCGTGCAACGCTTGCGACAACGGTTCAGGAAACTGGCGGCGCGCGCCTGTGTGTTTTGCGGCCAGCCGGGCGAACGCAGTGGGCTGTGCCAGCGATGTCGCCGTGTCTTGCCATGGAACGACAATTGCTGCGATTGCTGCGGCCAGCCGCGTGCCGCCAGCCAGGCGACGAACCTTATATGCAACGCCTGCCAGCAAAGACCGCCGTCGTTCGAAAAGGCGCGCGCGCCGCTCGTCTACGATTTTCCGGTCGATGCGGCGTTAAAGGCGATCAAGTTCAGGCGGCAACTTTTCTACCTTCCGGTCTTTGCCGGTTTGCTGGCCGAGCTTCTGCATCGCGAGTTTCCGGAGACCGATGTACTGGTCCCGGTTCCGCTTTATCGAACCAGGCAGATGCGGCGCGGCTTCAACCAGGCTATCGAGATTTGCCGGTGCCTGAAGGGTGCGACAGGGATACCGATCAACAGGCAGGCCGTGCGCACCCGTGCAACGCCGTCACAGACGGGACTGAACGCGAATGAGCGCCGCCGCAATGTGCAGGGCGCGTTTGCGGTACGTGGAAAACTGGCTCAGCGGCGCCTGTTGATCGTCGATGACGTGATTACAACCGGCGAAACCTGCGCGCAGCTCGCAAGCGTGCTCAGAAAGTCTGGCGCCGAATACGTCGGCGTGCTGGCGATCGCGCGCGCCTATGTCGGCGCGACCGGATTGAAGGTGTAATGCAGGACGATGCCGACGAATACCACCATGCCGATGTAATGGTTGTGCATAAACGCCCTGAAGCACGCCGCCGGCTGTCGATCCCTGGCTGACCATTGATGGTATGCCATCAAAATCGCCGCGATCACAACCGAGAGATAGTAAAAGAAACCGAGCTCGGCCATGTTGCCGATCAATACCAGCGCAGCCAGCATCAATATCTGCAAGCCGCCGATCACGAACAGGTCCGCGTCGCCGAACAGGATTGCCGTCGACTTGACGCCGATCTTCAGGTCGTCCGCGCGGTCGGCCATGGCATAAAACGTATCGTATATAACCGCCCAGATAATCGCCGTGCCGAAAACCAGCCACGCGAGCTGAGCAGTCTCACCGGTTTGTGCGGCGAATGCCATCGGTACTGCCCAGCCGAATGCAGCACCGAGAACGAACTGCGGGATCGATATGAAACGCTTGATGAACGGATAGACGATCGTCAGGCCGGCACCGATCACGGCAAGTAGCTGTGCGGGCCGATTCAGCATCGCCGCGAGGCCGACCGCGATCAGCGCGAGAGCGACAAACAGGGTCAGCGCTTCCATGGGTGCGACCGCGCCGGAGGCGATGGGCCGCGTTCGCGTGCGTTCGACGTACGGATCGATATTGCGGTCGGCAAAATCGTTCAGGACGCAGCCGGCGGAGCGCATGATGACCACGCCGAGCATGAAAACGACGAATATTCCCGGGTCCGGGTGACCCTCACCGGCCAGCCACAATGCCCACAGGGTCGGCCAGAGCAGCAGCCATATGCCGATCGGTTTGTCGAGACGCATCAACCGCAGGTAGTTGCCGAGCTGCCGCAAAAAGCCCGGGCTAAATGCCGCCTGTGCTTTACGGTTCGCCTGCTTGCTCAAGCTGTCACCGTCCATTAGCCGAAAAATACCAGATTGCAACGCCGTACGGCGTTCAGATTTTGCCGTAGCGACCCGAGTCACCGATCCAGCGGGCAATCATCGCCCGCGCGGCATCCGGATGCTTGCGCTGCAGGGTTTCCGCGGTCGCCTGCACTTTCGGCATCAGCGCGGCGTCGCGAACCAGGTTGGCGATTCGATATTCGGGCAAACCGGTCTGGCGCGTGCCCAGCAGTTCGCCGGGGCCGCGCAACTCGAGATCCCGTTGCGCCACGACAAAGCCGTCGTTGGTGTCACGCAGCACCGCAAGCCGGCTGCGTGCCATTTGCCCGAGCGGCTTGCGATACAGCATGACGCAGTGACTTTGTGCGGCACCGCGGCCGACGCGTCCGCGCAACTGGTGCAACTGGGACAATCCCATGCGCTCCGCGTTTTCGATGATCATCAGGCTCGCGTTCGGTACGTCGACACCCACTTCGATGACGGTGGTTGCCACCAGCACCTTGATGTCGCCACCTTTGAAAGCGCGCATGACTTTGTCTTTGGTTGCCGGTTTCATACGGCCGTGGACCAGCCCGACTTCCAATGACGGAAGTGCTTCCTGCAACATGCGGTGGCTCTCCTCGGCGGTTTCGTAATCGAGTGCCTCGGATTCGCTGATGAGCGGGCAAACCCAGTACGCCTGGTGCCCGTTTTCGCAGGCGGTGCGAACCCGCTCGACCACTTCGGCACGCCGCGCATCGGGCAGGGCAATGGTCTGGACCGGTTGCCGGCCCGGCGGCAGCTCGTCGATGACGGACACGTCGAGGTCCGCATAAGCCGCCATCGCCAGGGTTCGGGGGATCGGCGTCGCCGTCATGACCAGCTGATGCGCTTGCTCACCCTGGATCCCGCCCTTGTCGCGTAGTGCCATGCGTTGGTGTACGCCAAAGCGATGCTGCTCGTCGATCACAATCAGTGCCAGCCGCCTGAATGTAACGCCTTCCTGGAACAGCGCATGGGTACCGATGACCAGCCTGGCCGCGCCGCTTTCGATCGCCGCCAGCGAGGTTCGCCGCTCTGCCTGACGCTGACTGCCGCTCAACCACGCGAGCTCGAAACCGGAGTCGCGAAACCACTCGCAGAAATTCTGCCAGTGTTGTTCGGCAAGCAGTTCCGTCGGCGCCATCACCGCCGCCTGTACGCCGCAAGCCATCGCCCTGAGACATGCCGTGGCTGCAACCACGGTCTTGCCGGAGCCGACGTCACCCTGAACCAGGCGCATCATTGGCTGCGGCATCGCGAGGTCGCTTTGTATCTCGCCGATAACCCGCTGCTGTGCCCCGGTCAGGGAAAAAGGCAATGCAGAAATAAAAGACGCAACCGCGTCGTCGCCGTCGCCGAGGGCTATCGCCTTCTCCTTCCTGGCGTGATCGCGCAGGTTGCGAAGGCTGATGTAATGCGCAAGTAATTCTTCGAAGCAAAGGCGCTGCTGGCAGGGATGCAGACCTGCGTCGATTTCCTCGAGATCGGCCTCGGGCGGCGGGCTGTGCAAGTAGTCCAGCGCCTCGGCCAGGGAAGGCATGTGGTACTTGTCGCGAACCCCGGCCGGCAACAATTCCTGCGGCGGCGACCGCCGCATGAGCTCGAGTGCCTGGGCGACGAGGTTTCGGATGCGCCCTTGCTGGACACCTTCCGTGGTCGGGTAAACGGGGGTCAGGGTGTCGCCGACCTCGGCCGTTTGTCCGGGGCGCAGGATGCGATATTCCGGATGCACCATTTCGTAGCCGGCCGGACCCGGTCGCACGTCGCCGTACGCGGTGATTGACACCCCGGTCTTGAATTGCGACTGCTGCTGGCGCGAGAAATAGAAGAATCGCAGGGTGATCTGGCCGCTGCCGTCAGCGATTCGAACCAGCAGGCTGCGCCGGCCGCGATACACGGTCTCGGCCAGCAGAATCTCGCCGCTGACCAGGCAGCGCATACCCGGCCGCACGGTGCCGATGCGATAAAGACGGGTGCGATCTTCATAGCGATGCGGCAGCAGGAACAGCAGATCCTCGACTCGTTTGAGGTCGAGACGCTCGAGTTTTTCCTTGAGTGCCGGGCCGACGCCGCGAAGTACAGTCAGCGGACTTTTGAGATTCGCCTGGCTGTCTTGCACTCGGGATACGGTCTACAGGGCCAGGATGGCCTCGGCTTCGACGTCGCTGCCTTTCGGCAGTGCTGCGACCTCGAGGGCGGCACGCGCCGGATAAGGTTGCCCGAAGTACTCGCCCATGACCTGGTTGACGGCTGCAAAATTGTCGAGATCGGTGAGATAGACGGTGAGCTTTACGATTTGGTCGAGACTGCCGCCCGCTGCTTCGGCTACTGCCTTCAGGTTGTCGAACACCCGTCGCGCGCGCGCCTCGAAATCGCCGTCGACGATCTCCATGGTGTCCGGGTCGAGCGGAATTTGCCCGGAAAGGAACACGAGGTTGCCGGTTTGAATGGCTTGTGAATAACTGCCGATTGCCGACGGTGCAGCGTTACTGGTGATGGCCTTCTTGGTCAATGTTTACTCCGGATTGCTTGCGTGCCGTCGCGGGATACACGCAGGACGTTAGGCATCTTGCGAATGTTGCGCATGATCCTTGCAAGATGAACTCGATTCTTCACCTGCAGCGCAAACGTCAGGACGGTTCCGTCCTCCTGGCGATCGATCACCGACACCTGTTCGATATTTGCATCCGAGTCAGCGATCATTGCTGCGACCTCGGCGAGGACGCCGGTCTTGTTCAGCGCCTCGACCTGTATCTGGCTTACGAATTCCCGGTCTATATCATCTTCCCAGCTGACGGATATCCACTTTTCCGGCTGCTTGCGGAAATTAATGAGGTTGCGGCAGGAATTGCGGTGAATGACAACGCCGCGGCCGGAACTGAGATAACCCATGACGTCATCGCCGGGAATCGGGTAGCAGCACTTGGCGTAACCGACCACCACGCCTTCGGTTCCGGAAATGACCAGGCTGGCGGACCTGGGCTCCTTGTCCTCTTCCTTCAAGCCAATGAGAAAACGGGCGGTGAGTGGCGCCAACCGCTCGCCGAGCCCGATCTGCTCGAACAGCTTGTTGGCTTCGCCGAGCCCGAGTTCGCCGAGCGCTTCGCGCATACGAACCCTGCCGACTTTTCTGAGAGACGAACCGAGGTCCTTCAGGGAACGGTCCAGCAGTCGCTTGCCGAGATCCACGGACTCGCTGGTCCGCATCTTTTTCATGTACTGGCGGATCGCAGAGCGCGCTTTCGCAGTCCTGACGAAAGTCACCCAGTTCGGGTTCGGCTTGGCGCCGCGCGCCGTGATGATTTCCACCGTCTGGCTGTTTTGCAGGGTCGTTCGCAGCGGTACGAGGTTCCTGTCCACTTTGGCGGCAACGCAGCGATTGCCGACGTCGGTGTGCACCGCGTAGGCGAAGTCGACCGTGGTCGCGCCTTTTGGCAACGGCATGATGTCGCCTTGCGGCGTAAACACGTAAATCTTGTCCGGGAACAGGTCGACCTTGACGCTCTCCAGGAACTCCTCGGAGGTTCCCGATTGCTGGATCTCCTCGAGATGGGTCAGCCATTCCCGTGCGCGCCGCTGTGGAGCTGCCGTGCTCTTGTCCTCAGCCTTGTATTGCCAGTGCGCGGCGACACCGGATTCGGCAACGCGGTTCATTTCCGTCGTGCGAATCTGAACTTCGAGCGGCAATCCTTTTGGACCGAACAGTGTGGTGTGCAGTGATTGATAACCATTCAGGCGCGGAATCGCGATGTAATCCTTGAAACGTCCGGGCATCGGCTTGTAAAGACTGTGCACGAGGCCGAGCGTCTGGTAGCAGGTGTTGACGTCGTCGACGATGATGCGAAAACCATAGACGTCCACGATGTCGTTGAGCAGCCGCTTTTTCTCAGCCATTTTCTTGTAAATGCTATAGAGATGTTTCTCGCGACCGATTACCTCGCCTTTGATTCCTTCTTCTTCCATGGCCTGTGAAATGCGCTCGGAAATTTTCTTGACGATCTGCCTTTGCGAGCCCTTGCTGCGGCGCAGCGCCCGTTCGAGTACCGCATAACGGTACGGGTAAAGATAGCGAAAGCCGAGATCCTCGAGATCGACTTTCATGTGATTGATGCCTAAGCGATTGGCGATCGGCGCATAGATTTCGAGCGTCTCGCGTGCGATGCGCGCCTGTTTCTCAGTCGGCATCGAATCCAGGGTTTCCATGTTGTGCAGGCGATCGGCGAGTTTCACGAGAATGACGCGAATGTCCTCGATCATCGCCAGCATCATCTTGCGAAAGCTTTCCGCCTGCGCCTCGGCTCGGCTGGTGAAATGCATCTGATCGAGTTTGCTGACGCCGTCGACCAGCGTTGCAACTTCGCTGCCGAATTTTTCCTCGAGTTCGGAGATCGGCGTTTCCGTGTCCTCGATGACGTCATGCAATATCGCCGCGGCAATGGCCTGCGAATCCAGGTGCATGTCGGCGAGAATTTGTGCGACGGCCAGCGGGTGGGAGATGAACGGGTCGCCGGACATGCGCTTCTGGCCGCTGTGCGCCGTTGCGCCGAACTCGTAAGCGCGCATGACCTGCTCGACCTGCTCCGCCGACATGTACGACTCGAGCGTATCGACGAGTTGCTTCAGGACACGGTCGAGCTTCGACGCGGTGCCCGGAAACTTGGAGAGGATGTTAGCGGCGTAGTCCATGGCCAGAACCAATCATAGTACCCCGCCCGTCAGTCGTTTACCGGACTCAGTCCGGTGCGGGCCGCCCCACCATGGCTCCGCTGCCGGGGGGTCAGTCGCCGATCGAGATACCACGCATTGGCAGCATTTCGTCGGCCGCTTCGGGCTGCAGGAACTCCTCGGTCGGCGGCGCTTCCACCTCGTCGAGAATAGCCGGGGTGATATGGCCCTCCGCGATTTCACGCAAGGCAATCACGGTGGGCTTGTCGTTTTCCCATTCGACCAGTGGGTCGGCACCGTGTGCGATGCGCCTGGCACGCTTGGTGGCAACCAGTACCATTTCAAAAATGTTGTCTATGTTTTCCAGACAATCCTCGACCGTAATTCTGGCCATGAATTCCTTACTCCAGTTGGTGTGCGCCGTAATGCGCGGCCGGCCCGGCGGCCCATTTGATAATCAAGACCCATCAGTTTATCGCATTTTTTCGGGTTTAGGCCAGAATTCGCTCCAGCTTCTGCCTGAGCTGCCGATTGCCGGTGGCGCAGTCTGCGCCGTCGCCAGCGACGATCGCCTCGAGCTGGCTCACAGCCTTGTCGAGATCGTCGTTGACGATGACGAAATCGAACTCGTCCCAGTGCGTCATATCGCCGTTGGCCTCGTCCAGCCGCCGGGCGATCACCTCCGCAGAGTCCGTGCGCCGGTCCCTTAGCCGCCGCTCGAGCTCCGCCTTGCTCGGTGGCAGGATAAAGATGCTGACGCTTTCCGGCATCGACTCGCGCACCTGCCGCGCGCCCTGCCAGTCGATCTCGAGGATCACGTGCCTGCCACGATCGAGGCGTTCCTGTACCTGGCGGCGACCGGTTCCGTAGAGGTTACCGAATACCAAGGCGGATTCGAGCAGCTCGCCCTGCTTCTCGAGTTCCAGGAACCGGGCCTCGTCGACGAAGAAGTAATCACGCCCCTCGACTTCGGTCACCCGTTTCTTGCGGGTCGTGTAGGAGATCGAAAACTCGAGGTCGGGATTGCGCTCGAGCAGCTTCTTGACCAGTGTGGTCTTGCCGGCGCCGGACGGTGCCGCAATGACGAACAGCCTGCCCGCGTCACTCGACATTCTGAACTTGTTCGCGCATCTGCTCGATGAGCACCTTGAGGTCGACCGCGGCTTTGGTGGTTTCGGTATCGGCAGACTTGGAACCCAGCGTATTGGCCTCCCGGTTGAGTTCCTGCATCAGGAAATCGAGGCGCCGGCCGACGGGCTCGCCTTTTTGCAGAACCTTGCGAATCTCGCTGACATGGCTGATCAGCCGGTCGAGCTCCTCGTCGACGTCGAGCTTCTGTGCAATCAGCGCCAGCTCCATTTCCAGGCGCGCCGGGTCCGCCTCGACATTCAGGTTGTCGAGGCGTTCGCGCTGCTTCTGGCGCACGGCTTGCATGACTTCCGGTATGCGTTTGCTGACCGTCGCCGCTATCGCGAGGATCTCGCCGCAGCGTGCCTCGAGCATATCGAAGATGCGGCTGCCCTCGCTGGCGCGCATCTTGCCAAGGTCCGCCAGTGTCTTGTCGAGCAATTCGCTGCTTGCATTGAACAATGGCTCCGCTTCGATGTCGGGCTCCTGCACGACGCCGGGCCAACGCAATACGTCCACCGGATTGATCGACTGACTGTCCGGAAGCAGGCTCTTGAGTTCCGTCACCCTTGCAGTGAGATTTTGCACCAACTCTTCGTTGAGCCTGATTTCCTCGATATCGCCGGCAGCGCGGCGCAAATGCATGGAGCACTCGACCTTGCCGCGCCGGACCGTAGAGGCGACCTGCTTGCGCAACTCGATTTCCCGCGGCTTGAGCTCTTCGGGCAGCCGGAACTGGACGTCGAAATAGCGGTGATTAACGGCGCGCAGCTCGCAGGTCAGCGTGCCGAACGGCAAGTCCACTGTCTGGCGGGCAAATCCCGTCATACTGTTCAACATGGGAAACCTCTCCGTGGATTTATTGCGCTCCGCAAGCCTGAAATGTGCGTCGTTTACGGACAAAGCCCTGCGAGTAGCGCCATACTGGTGGGCTTAACGTCAGCGAAAGCGAGCAAATTGAGGCTCATTATTCTAAGCTTGCCGCACGACGCGGGCCAGCGGTATTAGTCGGCACAAGAACAACATGAAAATCGAGTACGCAAAGGTGTCCGCGCTCGGCGACCGTGAGGACAACCAGGACCGGGCCGCCATCGTCGTTGCAGACGATGCCGGGATCATGCTGGTGTTCGACGGTATGGGTGGACACGAAAACGGGGCCCAGGCCGCGGAAATCGGCCTGAAGACCGTGCAGGACCAGTTTACGGCGTCGGAACTGCCGCTTTTCGACCCGCAGGGATTCCTTTATACCGCGCTGGCACTGGCGCACGACGAAGTCGTCAAGATCGGTGCCGACCTGGCCGTCGATTTTCGCCCGCGGGCAACCTGTGCGATTTGCCTGATCCAGGAAAACGGATGCTGGTGGGCGCACATCGGCGATAGCAGGATTTATCACATGCGCGACGGCAAACTGTTGCGCCGATCGCGGGATCACAGCCACGTCGAGGTGTTGATTCAGGAAGGGGCAATCACCGAGGAAGAAGCGCTCGACCATCCGATGCGAAATTTCGTCGAATGCTGTATCGGCGGCGATGCGCCGGTCCCGGACATGAGCATTACACGCAAGATACCGCTCGAACCGGGTGATGTGCTGCTTGCGTGTACGGATGGTCTCTGGTCCGGAATTGCGGACGAGGAAATGGCAGAGATGGCAACCAATAACGACATGACACTGGCGGAAAGTCTCAAGGCGTTGAGCGTCAAGGCGCTGAACGTCAACGCGCCGTATAGTGACAATACGACCGGTACCGTATTGCAGTGGATCGGCGACTGACCGGACGCTGGAACAAACCGGAACATCGAGGGAGGCGGGAATGCGACCGAGTGGCCGCCAGGCGGACGAGTTGAGGCCGGTTCGCTTCGTTACCGACTACACACGGCATGCCGCCGGCAGCGTGCTCGCGGAGTTCGGCGACACGCGGGTTTTGTGCACCGCCAGCGTCGAAAACCGCGTTCCTCACTGGATGCGCGGCACTGGCAGTGGCTGGGTCACCGGTGAATACGGGATGTTGCCGGGCGCCACCCATACGCGAACCGCGAGGGAGGCGGCGCGCGGTCGGCAGAGCGGCCGTACCCAGGAGATCCAGCGCCTGATCGGCAGGTCGCTGCGTGCCGCGACTGACCTGAAGGGGCTTGGCGAACGCACCGTTACCCTGGATTGCGACGTGCTGCAGGCCGACGGCGGCACGCGTACCGCGGCGATCAGCGGTGCCTACGTGGCCCTGGTCCTGGCGGCGAACGAGCTTCTCGAGCGACAGGAAATCAAGAGCAATCCGGTTCACGGACACATCGCGGCAGTGTCCGTCGGCATCTACGACGGCATCCCGATTTTGGACCTGGATTACGAAGAGGACTCGGCCGCGGAAACCGACATGAACGTCGTCATGAACGAGGCAAATCGTTTTATCGAGGTACAGGGTACTGCCGAGGGTCACGCGTTCGATCGCGGGGAATTCGACGCCATGCTGGAACTGGCCGCAAAGGGGATACAGGATATCATCGCCCGGCAGGATGCGGCGATAGGACGGTGAAAGCGCCGCTGATTGCGAAACTGGTATTCGCGAGCGACAACCCGGGAAAGTTTCGCGAAGTCCGCGAGCTGTTTCGCGATAGCGGCCTTACCCTGGTGCCGCAGTCCGAGCTGGGCATTGCCTCACCCGAGGAGACCGGCTCGACGTTCACCGACAACGCGTTGTTAAAAGCGCGATTCGCGGCCAGCGCCTCGGGTCTGCCGGCGATCGCCGACGACTCCGGGATCACGGTCGATGCACTGGATGGCCGGCCGGGCGTCCGGTCGGCTCGCTACGCCGGCGATGCGGCCAGCGACGAGCAGAATGTGGACAAGCTGCTCGAGGAGATGGCCCAGGTTCCGGACGAGGCCCGCGGCGCCGGATTTCACTGCGCGGCAGTGCTGGCGTTTCCCGACGAAGTCCGTCCGCCCATCTGCGTCGAAGCTGTCTGGCGAGGCACGATACTTCGCGAACGGCGCGGCGACGGCGGTTTCGGTTACGATCCGGTATTCCTGGACCCGCAGGCCGGCAAGAGCGGCGCGCAAATGAACCGCGACGACAAAAACCGCGTGAGTCATCGCGGCAAGGCGTTCAGGGCACTGAAAGAGCGTATCCTGGAGCTGCGGCGGAATTGACGGCGCCGCCGAATTTGAGTGATCGAAGAATTACCGCCACTGAGCCTGTACGTGCACCTGCCCTGGTGCGTTCGCAAATGCCCGTACTGCGACTTCAACTCACACACTGCGGGAGAACATCCGCCGTACGACGATTATCTCGCCACGCTCATCGGCGATATACGGGCGGAAGCAACGCGCGCCGATGGCCGGCCGATCATCAGTATTTATCTCGGCGGCGGCACGCCCAGCCTGTTCAGCGCGGCGCACATTCGCCGCATCCTGGACACGGCACGCCAGGCGCTCGATGTCGCGGCAGACTGCGAGATCACCATGGAGGTGAATCCCGGTACCGTGGAACGCGGCGATCTGCGCGGCTATCGCGACGCCGGCGTCAATCGCCTGTCGCTGGGTGCCCAGAGCTTCGATGCCGGCATGCTCGAGGTGCTCGGACGGATCCACGGTCCTGATGACACTGTTGCCGCTTACCGCGATGCGAGGGAAGCCGGCTTCGACAGCATCAACATCGATCTGATGTTTGCCCTGCCGGGGCAAAGCCTTGCGGCTGCCATCGACGACATCGAACAATTGTGCCGGCTGTCACCGCCACATGTGTCCTATTACCAGCTCACCCTGGAACCGAATACCGAGTTCCACTCGAGGCCGCCCGCGCAGCTGCCGGACGATGCGCTCGCCTGGGACATCCAGGAGCACTGTGGGCAATTGCTCGCCGAGGCCGGCTACCGGCAATACGAGGTATCGGCCTTCGCGCAAGCCGGGCACCGCTGCCGGCACAATCTGAATTACTGGGCCTTCGGGGACTACCTGGCGGTCGGCGCCGGGGCTCACGGCAAACACACCGCGGCCGACGGCGTCATCCGCCGCTACTGCAAGCCCGCACACCCCAGGAGTTACATCGGAGCGCTGCCGCAAGCCGTAGCCGGTCAGCCTGTCGCGGCAGACGACGCGGCCTTCGAATACCTGCTGAATGCGCTGCGCCTGTTGCAGGGATTCTCGGAGCGGGATTTCACCGCCAGGACCGGGCTCGCATTCGATGCCATCCAGGCGCCGCTTGCCGCGGCGGAGGCGGACGGCCTGATGCGGCGCCTGCCGCAGGGCCGCTGGCGGCCGACGAGCCGCGGATTTCGCTTTCTGAACGACCTTCAGGCGCGATTTTTGCCCTGATTCCCGACCTCGAACGCAGGCCTTGTGCACGGCTGGAAAATACCGCGAGTGTCGCTTTTTATGCACAACATCGGGGTATGCCTATTTTTTCCGGAGAATAAACACGGAATCTCAATCGGCCAGTCCAGAATACCCCGTAACTCGATGATTTTTAAATGATTCAATTTTTGAACATAAAATAGACATTTTAAAAAGCAGGCTTTAAAAATGCTCACTTAGGGCAATCACTCAATTTTGTTCCACAGAGTTATCCACAAGAATTGTGGATAAGCACCGCGCCGGGGAATCAGCCACTTGCGAGCCGCGCTTGTGCGCTATATGCTACGCGCCCTTTTTTCCACCGCAGCGCCTTCAAGGACATGCCATGAAAGCCGATATTCATCCTGCCTACAACGAGATCAAGGTCACCTGCAGCTGCGGCAACGAGTTTACGACCCGCTCGACCCTCGGTGAGGACTTGAGTATCGAGGTGTGCTCCGCCTGTCATCCCTTCTACACGGGCAAGCAGAAGATCGTCGATTCCGGCGGCCGCGTCGACAAATTCCGCCGCAAGTACGGCATCGGCTAGCGTAAACGGTAATTCCGTTTGCTCGTAGCCCGCGCTTGGGGCACGATGGGTTGCTGCATGCAGTTCGCCCGCGGGGCAGGTTCTTCGCGTTCGCCGGCTGCGGAGTGCCACTACGCGCAGGCTGGTAGGCGTCCGCACTCGCCTGGCAAGCCTGGCTTGCGCGCAGCCAAAACAAACGGATGACTGAAAGCGGATGCCGCCGGGACGCGGCAGTCCGGATAGCCGGTGCGCCGCCGGCGAAGGATCGAAGACTCTATGAGCAAAGACGCATTTACACTGACCAGCCCGGACGGCAAATCCATCGATCTCCCGATTTTGAAGGGCACGATGGGGCCCGACGTCATCGATATCGGGACACTGTATCGCGAGCAGAATGTATTCACTTACGACCCCGGCTTCCTCGCCACCGGCAGCTGCGACAGCGAGATCACCTATATCGATGGAGAAAAAGGGGTACTCATGTACCGTGGGTATCCGGTCGAGCAGCTCGCCGAAAAGTCCAATTTTATCGAGGTAGCCTATCTCCTTTTATACGGGGACCTGCCGACAGCCGACGAGCTGGACAGTTTCAATACCTCGATTCGCCGGCATACCATGCTGAACGAAGGCATGCTGCGATTTTTCAACGGCTTTCGCTACGACGCGCACCCGATGGCCGTCCTGTCAGCCGTGGTCGGATCGATGTCCGCCTACTACCACGACACGATGAACATTCACGATGCACATGCGCGTGAAGTGTTTGCCCACCGCATTCTCGCCAAGCTGCCGACGATCGCGGCGGCGGCCTACAAGCTGACTGCCGGGCAGCCGTTCATCTA
>JAWWCT010000023.1:0-46813 GCA_033720315.1 Woeseiaceae bacterium
CATATGCCTTTTATTTTACGCGGGCAAACCGCCCCCCCCCTTTTTTTTTTTTGGGGGGGGGGGCGGGTATACCCCCGCGATTCATTCCTGACCCAACAACCTTAGAAAAGCGCGAATCACCATGAGCCACAGGGCAAGCGCCGACAGCAGATAGGCGGTGAAGCGGTGAATGACGACGTTACTGCTGCAATGGATGACGCTGTGTGCGACCCGAAACGCAAAAAACCACCAGGCCGCTGCCAGGTGCGTTGCGTCGACTGAATCGCTGACGAACAGATAAAGGCAAACCGCGTAGAAAAGCACCGGCAATTCAAACAGGTTTTTCAGGTTGTGCGCGGCAAGGCCGACTTCGTAGGGCACGACGGAAGCGGCCTTGTCCGGCGTATCGACGGTGCGCAGATCCACCCGGTTCAAAATCAGGAACCGTATGCGCCGGATGTACATCACGAGCCACACGACCAGCGTCAGAAGCATCACGCCGAAAAACGGCAGCAGGATTGTGGAACGGTCCATTGCAAACGAGGCCGGTGTCGAGCGGCCCTTCAGGTCAGCTAACCCTGGCTGAAATGAAACGCATTCAGCTTGTTGCCGTCAAGGTCACGGAAGTAGCCGGCATAGAAGTTGTCGCCGCGAAACCCGGGTGCACCTTCGTCGGTGCCACCAAGCTCCAGCGCCTTGGCGTGCAGCGCGTCCACTTTGTCGGTCGAATCGACAGCCATGGCAACCATGACACCGTTACCCACGGTCGCCGCGTTGCCGTCGGCAGGCTTGATAATGGAAATTGCCGGACTTCCCCTGCCGGTCGACCACGCGATGAACGATTCATTCTCCATGAAGCGCTTCGCGCCCAGCTCAGCGAGCAATGCGTCATAAAATTTGGCCGACTTTTGCATGTCGTTGGTGCCCAGGGTTACATAGCCAATCATCGGTATTTCCTCACTGTTTGAATCGCACAAATTCTTCGTTCGTCACGAGCCGAAGCGGGCGATGGCACGTTGCCTGGCTTTGTCGGCTTCGGCAGCACGATTCCTGCTCGGCGCACTGGTGACCAGGGAATCGATGAGCCGGCGAGCGACGGCCGCAACATCCTCGACCGCCTGCTCGAACGCAGCCTCGTTCGCTTTCGATGGATGGTTGAAACCACTCAGTTTGCGTACAAATTGCAACGCCGACGCCCGGATCTCGTCATCGGTCGCCGGCGGTTCGAAATTGAACAGGGTTTTGATATTTCGGCACATCAGCCTCTCCGGATTGCGCATCGGGCTTCGTTGATTAGCGACCAGTGTTGCACCTTGGTGGCGAAAGACATCGAGGCATGCGCAGCGCTGGTCGACGGCATCGTTGTCGTTGGTATTTCTTTGATGGTACCGATTCCCGGCCGCACGACAAGGCGCTGATAGAGCTTTGCGGCTGTCTGGCCGTTGAAAACGACGAGTTGGATCTGCGAGTGCTCGGCGAAGAACCCGGCAAAGTCGTTGGCAATGGCGCCATCCAGCTCGATTGCCGCGTCCAGGCTGCCACGCCGGTTGGCGGTCTTGAGCACATCCCACAGCGCGATGCCGCAGTCTCGCAGTATCTGCAGTCGGTCCGGGTACGCAATCCGGGGCCCCGCATCGATAAGCTCGCCCATCACGCGCCAGAACGCGTTCTGCGGATTGCCGTAGTACTGGCGCTTCTCGAGGGACAGCCTGCTCGGCAGGGTGCCGAGTATCAGCACCCTGGCGTCCGGCGCGGCTACCGGTTCGAGCCCGCGGGCCCGATCAGACACCGCCGGTGACATCGAGCACGGCGCCGACGGCGTAGTTTGCTTCCTCTGACATCAGCCAGACGATGGCGCGCGCAACTTCCTCGGCGCCACCGCCGCGCGCCAGCGGAATACCTTCGGCAAGCCGGTTGACGCGCCCCGGCTCACCACCGTCGGCGTGCATGTCGGTGTAAATAAAACCGGGGCGTACCGTGTTCACCCGGATGCCGAGCGGTGCGAGTTCCCGCGCCAGGCCCGCGGACATCGTGTCCAGTGCGCCTTTGGACATCGCGTAATCGATGTATTCGTGCGGCGAACCGGTCCGCGCCGCAACGGACGAAACGTTGACGATACTGCCACCGCGGCCGCCCCGTTCGACCGACATTCGTGCAACCGCCTCCTGTGTGCACAGAAACGCACCGATGACATTGACATCCAGGATTCGCCTGAGGCGCGCTTCGTCCAGTCCGGAGAATGCCGTTTGTTTTTCGACGACTGCCGCGTTATTGACCAGTGCTGTCAGTGGGCCGAGCTTTTCTTCGGCGGTGTCGAACAAGCGTTTCACGTCGTCCGCACTGCCCACATCGGCTGCCACGGCGATCGCCTCGTGTCCCTGCGTGCCGAGCTGCTGGAGCAGCGAATCGGCATCTTTCTTACGCTGCCGGTAATTGATGCAAACCTTGTAACCTTCTGCAGCAGCCAACGATGCGGTCGCGGCGCCGATACCGCGGCCGGCTCCGGTAATGATGACGGTTCCGGCGCTCACTTCTGTCGTTCAATCTCGTAAAGATAAGCCGGCAGTGCACACGAAAGCCCGATAGTGACATTGAGTACAATGAACAGCAGCGGGTTCGGACCATTTTCCCTGTGACGCCTTGCGAACATGGCAATCCAGAAAACCAGTGACGAAATCAGCAGGTCTGCCGTGAATCCGGCCGCTGGTGCGGTTACCAGCAATGCAGCGACGAATTCCGTGACTGCGAAACCGTTGGCCTCGAAATAGCCGATGAAAAACAGGTACGGGACCAGCGCACCGGCGATTGCCAACAACAGGTAGACATTGCGCAGCTTCATTTGCCCACTGCCTCCGGCTGCGCGTAACTGGTCGCGCCAAGGAAATGTAACGAGACATACGGCTCGTCACCGACCACCCAGCTGTCATGCGGGTCGGAGGGCACGTAAAACAGGTCGCCCGCCTTCAACTCCGTCGTCTCGCCGTCGGCAAACGCCGCCGTTGCGACGCCCGACACCACCATGCCGACGTGCTCGACCGTACAGTACTGTTCGCCGACACCGGGCCCGACATCAACCGACCACTTCCATCCCGGCTCGTAGGTGGCACGCCCGATCGTCATGCCACCGAGCGTCACCTTTTCAAATTTTCCCTTGCTGAAACGGGTCACGTCATCTGGCTTATCGAACGATTTGATGATCGCTGCAATGCTGGATTTATTCATTCGCTCTTGAACCCCACCTTTTTGTGTGTGCCGTCGCAGAACGGCTTGTTGCTCGATTCGCCGCAGCGGCACAGCGCCGCCTGGCTGCCGCGCCACGCCTGGCGCCCGCTGCTCGAGACCACGGTCACATTGCCCTTGATCAGCAAGGGACCGTCGGGCGCTGCGCGAATTTGCAAGGGGCCTCCGGACTGATGGTCGCGATCACTCGTTTTACCGACGGCGCCGTAGTCCCTGAACGCCGCGTCGAGGTGGCTGTTATCGCAATACGGCTTGTTTTTCGACTGCCCGCAACGGCACAGGGCTGCGCGAAATTTCAGGCCCGGCACGGCAGGCGCAGCATCGATTTGCAGATCTCCGCGGACGAACAGCGGCCCGTTGTAGACCACCTGGATGGTGTTTTCCTTGTCCGCGCGCTCCGACTTCGAGCCATCGGCAAACTCGTATGACAACGCACCGCTCGGGCAACGCTGCACGACGTCCACGATTTCGTCGTCCGTAGCCAGGTCCGGCTGACACCAGGGTTTCCTCCCGGTAACGAAAAGTTCGCCATCGGCGCGACCGCATTCACCGACGTGGATGCAAAGTTTGCCATTCCAGGACACCGTAGCCTTCTCGCCGGGGTAACTGAACTCCTTGGATCTGGACATCTTGGACTCCGCAGATTGCAGGTTAATTGATCGCCAAATATACCGCAGGCGTCGACACCCTGCGGCAGCGATGTGGCGCAAACTCGGGGGTGGTGCATAATCAGGAACGAGTGGCTGTTCCTTTGTCGTGGTCAGTCCCCATGAACAAGTGAAACAAGGTGCCCCTATGAAATCCTTTCTGATTACCGCGTTGATAGTCGGCATGCTCGGCCTGCCGGGGACCGCGACTGCCACCGACCAGAACCGGCCGGTGCTCGATGTCCTGATTGCCGACGTCAATGGCGACCTGGATGGTTTTCTCGACCGAATGCAGCGCATAGAAGGCGTAGCGAAGCGGCTCGGCTTGCCGGCGAAGCTCAGGGTCTTCCAGGCGACATTTGCTGCGGAAAAAAACGGTGAGATCCACCTCTACTGGGAGCTGCCGTCTTTTATCGAATTCGCGCGAGCCGAGACGGCGCTGCACAACGACCCGGAGTTCCTGGCCATTCTCGGGGAAATGGACGCGGCGGGTCAGCGCTTCAAATCGGAATTGCTGTCAATCGAGATCACCAAACAGTAAATCGCTGGATCGCGGCTGAAGCCGCTCCCACGAAACTCTATACGCTTGTGGGAACGGCTTTAGCCGCGATTCTTCATCCGAAGATTACTCGACGGCGAGAATCTGCCGCAACAATTCCGGATCGTCGGGCAGCAGGTCGGATGCCGGCAGTCGTTGCACCAGTTCGCGCCAGAGCGGCCACCTGTCGAAGGCCTTTTTGAACATCGGCAGGGATTCTTCCACCTTGCCGGCCGCCGCAAGCGTGGCCGCGTGCCAGAAGACCATCTCGTGGCTGTCCGGCACCAGTTTTTCGGCGCCGCCGTAGGCGATTACGGCTTTTTCGACGTCCCCCGCGGTCATGTGCGCATCGCCTTCGTTCATCAGCCGATAGGCGCGCGCCATGTTCAACAATCTGCGCATTTCGACCAGCGGCTCGCCATGATCCTCGATCCTCAGGTCGAAAACCCGGCCGCCCCAGGAAGGCTCCGAGATGTCGCCTGAGACCACGAGCAACGCCGCCGACTGCCGGCCGCGTATGTCGCCGCCTTCGCGTTCTGCGGCTTCCATTGCCACCAGCATACGTTCGGCGAGATCACCGTCCGCCTTTTGGTAAGCGTCGAACATCGCCTGGCACACGGTCGGCTTCCACATCAGGTTGGCCTGCACGGCAAAGCCGTTGCCGGTCAGGTCGCAAAACTCGATGATCGCCTTGTCGCCGGTGTGGTTCGATACGTTGCCTTCGGCATCGACCATCCCGACTTGCCTGACATTTTCGTGGGCATCGGCGGCGAGCAGCGAGGTCAGTGCCTCACGTGCCGTCTTGCCGCCGCGCATCAGCGCCAGGCCGAGCGGCCCGTAACTGGGCTCGATGAACGATTGCGTCGCGACCGCGCCCACCCCGGGTTCGGCCCATATGACGTCCGCCCCGACGGCAAACCAGTGCGATTGCACCGCCGCCCCCAGTTGCCCGGTGTCCGCGTCGCGGGCGACGATGGAGTAGGTATGTACCGGGCGCAGCGGTCTCTCCGACGACGCCGCGAAAATCGGCTTCGCTATCAGCGGCAAAAGGCACATCAGAATCAATCCCGGATTTTTCATTTTTCCCCCTGTCGCCGCATAATGCGGCAATGAACCACCTGCAGATCAGTGCCGTGCTGGCCGCAATTATGCTATGGCCGGTGGCGGCCGCACAGGCCGACGTCGAAGCGGTCATTGCAGACTGTGCAGCGATGAGCAGCTATGACGGGCGTGTAAGTTGCCTGGAAGACGCGCTGCGCACGGCACATGAACGCGATACGGCCGTCGCGAGCAACGATGAACCGGAAGACAGCCCGGACGTCGACGACGTTCAGGCGGCAACGGACGCACCATCAGTCGTTGCTGCTGTCCCTGCCGCAGCAGCCGTTGAGGCTGCACCGGAAGCCGCTGACCCGGCAGCGAAAACATCCGTCGCTGTGGTCGCGGCTATCGCAGAGCCGCCGCAAACAGGCAGTGCCGCAGCGCCCGCCGATGAAGGTCCCGGCGGCATCGAACAGTCGGTCAATGCAACGACGCACCGCGAGGCCGAGCGATTCGGGCTGCGTGAGCCTGCGCCCGACACACAGACGCCCGAGTCGATCAAGGTGCTGATCGTCGCAATCGACACGGATGCGTTTGGCAAGCAGACGTTCAGCACGGAGGACGGTCAGATCTGGAAGCAGACGGAGCGCAACGCGCCGCGCTACCGGGACCTGCCGTTCGAAGCGGAAATACGCAAAGGGGCGATGGGCAGCTACTTCATGAAACCGCTCTCGAGCAGCCGCTCGATTCGCGTCCGCCGCAGCCGCTGATGACCCACACAAAAAAAACCGGGCCGGAGCATCCTGCTCCGGCCCGGTGATCGTGCTGCCCCGCAAGGGGCTGTCCCGCTCAGATTACCAGGACTTGTTGAACATCAGGAAGTACTGCCGACCGATCTGATCGTAACCGGATGAGGTTACGCGGTTCATACGGTTCGAACCGGCGCCGCGGGTAATCAGCGGCGGCTGTTCGTCGGCGATGTTCTTGATGCCGGCCGTTACGCCCCAGGTATCGGCGGCGTAGCTCGCGGAGATGTCATGGTACCAGACGCTGTCTGCATCGCAGATAGCGACCGTCGCCTCCGTCGTCAACAACAGATCTGCCCTGACCTCGAAGTCATCGCAGTTGCCGGTGCTCGGCGTGCGCCGAACCGCGGGTGCGGTCGTCTCGTCGATGAAACGCGCCAGCCAGCTGAAACTCCAGTTTTCGCCGACGTTGACGATGACGTTCGAGTTGTAACGCAGCTCGGGGTTGCCATAGGTGCCCTTGAGGTCATCGATCGCGTCGCCCTCGAACACCTGCGTCTGCCTTTCGGTGGACACCGTTGCTGCGTTCAGCCAGACGACGTCACCAAAGCCGAAGGCACCCGTAACACGCGCATTGAAGTCCCAGCCGACCGAGGTTTCCTCGCCGACATTGACGAACGACGCATCGATAGCACCGATCAGGTTGAAGCCGAGGTCGTTACCGATTCGATCACCCAGGCGCGGGCAGAACGGGCTGGACAGGTTCGGTGCATCGTTATAGCACTTGAACGCGATGGTCTCCGGATCGATCGAACGGATCGTGTCTTCGATGAGAATGTCGAAGTAGCTGATTGCGAAATCGAAGGAGAACCTGTCCAGGGACGGCGGCGTGATCTGCAAGGTAGCGGTAAACGTTTCCGAGGTTTCCGGTTTGAGGTCCATCACGTTACCGCCCACGCGGACCGGGATGGTCGTGGTGGCGATCAGGCCGAGCTGTGTCGGATCGGCTCCGGACTGTATGCAGTTGTCGATCACGACCTGCGGACGGTTATCCAATGCCGGGTTGTAGACGTTACCGACGCCTGCAGCAGGCGGAACGACGCAGGGATCGGTGCCGCCGCCGGTGCCGCTGAACTGGTCGCCCAGGAACTGTTCGCGCAGGTTCGGCGCACGGAACGAGGTACCGTAGGAGCCGCTCAGGCTGAACAGCTCAATCGGCCGCCAGGTCGCACGGAAGCGCCCGGTGGTTTCGTTACCGAAATTGGACTCCTCCGTAAAGCGTAGCGCGCCTTCGACTTCCAGCAATTCGGCGCCCGGCATGTCGACCAGGATGGGCACGACCGCCTCCAGGTAAGCCTCCTTGAGACTGCGATCGCCCACGGAGTCGCCTTCCTGCTGCGGGTTCTCTGCCGTCACCAGGCCATTAGCGCCCAGGAACTCGGTCGCCGAATCGATTTCGTCCTTGCGATACTCGAGGCCGAATGCCACGCCGATCGGTCCGCCGGTCGGGATTTCGCCGACCTCGCCGGTGATGTAAGCCGCGGCGATGAACTGGTTGACGTCGGTGCGATTGGTGCGATTGGCAATCAGGTAGTCTTCCTCTTCCTGGGTCGCGAATCCGCCACCGGCGCTGCCGTCGGTAGTAAACATCGACGGCGCGAACCAGTTAATCGGCACGCAGGCCTGCGGTGCCTGGATGAATCCGAGGTCGTTGCCGACCACGCCACCCGGCCTGTTGATGCCACAGATCGGCGTGCCGGTCGAATCGAGGCGCAAGGTATCGACCGCCATGATCAGGTTGTTCTCGTTCATCACGGGCTGATCGACGAAGCCGACGCCGCGGTCATAGGATACGTAACCGTCCCATGACCAGCCGTTGTCGCCGAACCAGCCGGCCGTGAAGTCACCGCGAACACCGCCGACCATGCGGATGTGCTGCAGCTCGACATCGCGAACCTGAGGCAGGCTGTCATGCAGTGTCACGAGCACCGAGGTGGCCTGGGGAAACGGGCTCATCGGGTTGTCAACCAGGATCGGCGCACCGGTGCCGTCGACGATGATGTTACCGTTCGCGTCCTCCTGCGGAATCAACGCCGGAATGGACGGGAAGATCTGCTCGGTCGCTGCCCGGTTGCTCGTCTGCCGGTTGAGATACATCGCTTCGACGTAGACTTCCTCGTCGCCGAACCATCCCGGCCGCCAGGTACCGTTCATCATCAGCGAGAAACGTTCCATGCCCTGTACCAGGTCGGCCGCCTTGCGTTCCGGCTCATCGTGCCAGCGCGGATCGCAGGTGTAGCGATTAATGAAACCATCTGCCGCCGTACCGCCGGACAACGGTGCCTCGCAGGGTGGCAGGAGCAGCGTGCTGCTCCAGTCCGGCACCCCGGTATCGGACATGCCGGGTGTGTAGTAGGCAAAGATGTCACCATTCGGCGCAATCAGCGGGCCTTCGCCAAACAGGCCACCGGTGTCGATGATCGCGTTATCGAAGAAGCCGTTCGAACAGCCCGTGAACACCTCGCCACTCATCGACTTGCGCAGCAACCGCATGCAGTCGGCACGGTCGCCGACCGCGATACGCTCGCGGTTGAAGTATTCGCCGCCCAGAATGAAGCTGGTGTCATCGCCCTGGCCGCCCATCATGAATGAGAACTGGCCGACTTCGCCGCCGTCGTCCTGCGGCGTGTTGCCGTAGGCATTGATTTCGAAGCCTTCGAAATCATTGCGCAGAATGACGTTGACAACGCCCGCCACGGCGTCGGCGCCATACACCGAAGAGGCGCCTTCGGTAATGACCTCGACGCGTTCGACCATGGTCATCGGGATGAGGTTGATGTCCGGCTGTGCCGGTGCACCGCGCACGCCCGAAGAACCGAGGCGCCTGCTGTTCAACAGAACCAGCGTGCGTTCCGGATCGAGGCCGCGCAGGCCGACGTTGGCCGAACCGACACCACCGAGTGGCGGTGATTCACTGGCGTTCGAGTTGCCGGCATTGGTGTTCAGCTCGGCATTGATCTGCTGCCCGTAGGTAATCGTCGATTGCTGCAACATTTCCGAGACCGTGGTGATGCCGGATTTGCGAGCCGCATCGATATCGTAGGTTTGTAACGGCGCGGCACTGGTGTACTCGTCACGCCGGATTCGCGAGCCGGTGACGACAATTTCTTCGACGTCATCAGCGTCGTCCTGTGCCAGAGCCGGTGCAACGTACAGGCTGGCCGCTATCGCCAGCGGGCACGTCAGCATCGCGCCGGCAAGGCGCTTGATACTACTCATAGTGATTCCCTCCAAATGTAGATCAGCAAGGCAAGGAAATGGTCGGCCGGATACGGCGTGGTTCCCCCTGATTGCTGGTTAGTCTTATTACCTTAGATACTTACTTCTGCACTGCCCGGGGCTTAATCATCAATGGTGATTGATTGCGCTCACCATGCGCCGATTCCCCACCCGCGGTCAGTCACGTGCGCACATAATCTGCCGCTATGACGGAAAATTCAATGATTTGTTGTAAATCGTCGTCGCGAATATGAAATCGCGCTCTTCTTGTTCGATTAAACAAATAAATTCAGCGAGTTATTGAATTGATTATTTGTCTCATTGTCACAACATATGAAAAATTCGTCTAACTGGTCAGGAACTGTCCGCACGGCATGCGGAGATCTGCTACTCAGGCCGGGAAAAAGTCGATCGGCTTGGTGGTGGTGATGGCTTCCACGTCGCGCGCCTCGAAGCGGAACAGCCTGACCCGCTGCACGAGCTTGCGCTCGAGTTCGGGGTCGTTCAGTTCACTCGATACCACTTCGCAAAACGTCACCTCGCCGGACGGCGCGATCGTCAGCCGCAGCACCAGCTTGCCTTCGAGCGTCGGGTCCTGGCGCAGGGCGCGGTTGTACAAGGCAAAGATTGCACCCTTGTTACGGTCGAAGACGAGCTCGATTTCCTCGCGGCTGCGGGAGGGCTTGCCGCTGGAGCCGCTGCGACGGGCGCCGCCGCCGCTTTGGCCGACCGCGGCAACCGGGCTTGTGACCGCCGTGGTGCTGCGGCCCGCCAGCCCGCTGCCGCCCGTGTTGCGACTCATGCCGGAAGTCGAAATTCCGGCCGATGCGCTACCCGCTTTGGAAGTAATCATGGCGCGCTCGTTGCGTGCCGCGCTGCCGACCGATGCCGTCAACGGACGCGAATCCGCGACCCTGTCGAGCACGCTGTTGTCGGCGAGCGCTGCGAGATCCTCGGCAAACGGCAATAACGCGGCTTGCGCCTGCTCACGCGCTACCTGCTGCCGATCGATTTCCGGCTCCGGCTCGGGCGGCGGCGGTTCTTCGGCCACGACCTGTTCCTTTTCCGGCTCTTTCACCGGTTCCGGTTCGGGCTCGGGCTCAGCGACTTTCGGCGGCGGGGGCGGCGGCGGACGATGTTCGAGCAGCAGTTTCGCAATGCGCGGCGGAATCTCTTCGACGTCGTTGGGATCGACGGCCGGCGCTGGAATCAGCGGCCACACGGCGCCGAAAAAGAATGCGATGCCGAGAATGATAGCCAGCAGGCGCCGGAACTTTCGCTCCTGCTCCGAGCTGACCGTCCACGGCAGCTGGTACTCTCTGTAATAAGGAATGTCCAAGCGCTACCCCTGATTAACGTGCCGCGCTCAGCTTGTCGACGTCGTCGAGCTTGTCTGAACTTTTCTGTAACACGGCCAGCGAAATCTGTCCGTAGTCGGCTTCGGTGCAGGTCGCCATCACCTTTTTCAACAAGCGATAGGGGATGTCTCGATCGCCCATGATGGTGACCTCACGGCCGGCGATGTCGTCCTGTGCCTCGCGCCGCAATACGCGGTCGTTCTGCGACAGCAGTGCCTGGCGAAGTTCCGGGATGTCATTACCTCGGCGTCGCATGACGTCGGCAACCCTGGCGACCGGCTTGCCCTGAACGATGATCGATTCCTCGCCGATCAGGATGACGACGGTCTCCTTCGCCTTCTGTTCCGCGATCGATTCCGGTAACTGAATGTCCTTGGCATTCGGCAACACCTCGACGTCTGAGGAGTTCACCAGCAGGAAGAAAACCAGGATCGTAAAAATGTCCATCAGCGACACGAGGTTGAGCGTTCCCCCGGCCTTGTGCCGTTGGTGAATTTTTTCCATGCGCCGTGCGCGACTCGACTTACGCATCCCTCACGCTCCGTCTGCCCGCGGCGCATCGCCGATCGAAATGTCCGGAAACAGGTCCTGGCGCACGACCCGCTGATCCTCGATTTTCTCGGCGACTCGTACCCGGTCCATCACCTGCACCAGCGTGTCGTAAGGAATGTCCGCCTCGAGCAGGATGGCCGCATCGGTCTTTCGCGGGTAGCGTCGTTTGATATCCGCAAGCTTGTTGCTGAGCGCATCGTAGTCGTAGCCCGCGGAGGTGTTCGGATAGATGCCGAGGGCGCCGACATTGCGGTCACCGACTTCGATCCGCCCT
The DNA here is from genome assembly GCA_033720315.1 of Woeseiaceae bacterium. Classification (GTDB taxonomy): domain Bacteria; phylum Pseudomonadota; class Gammaproteobacteria; order Steroidobacterales; family Woeseiaceae; genus SZUA-117. Next base: position 11,655 of record JAWWCT010000023.1, read on the forward strand.
TCCCTGACGATGACCTCCAGCTGGAATACCAGTTCCTGCGGATCGGCGGGCTCGGTTGAGGAGCCTGGCAGGTTCAGTTCGAGAACCGCCAGTCGCGAGAACACCGCCGTGATCAGCAGGAAGGGAACCAGGATGACCATCAGGTTCATGAATGCCGTAATGTTGAGTTCAGCCGTCTCGCGATTGCGACGGCTGCCTCTGCGGCTGCGACGCATGATCAGGCTCCGGCGGCCGGCTGCAACTGGCGCTCGGTGACGGCGTTGAGAAACTTGACGCTCGCCATTTCGAGGCTGTCGACGATGGTGTTGGTCTTGGTCTGCAACAATGCGTGGATCAGGAGCAAGGGTATCGCGACCATGAGACCGAACGCGGTGGTATTCATGGCAACGGAAATACTCGCTGACAGGAGATCCGCCTTGTCCGCCGGATTGGCATTCGATACCGCGGTGAATGCCCGGATCAGACCGATGATGGTGCCGAGAAGGCCGAGCAGCGTTGCAATATTCGCCAATGTCGCGAGGTAATGCGTGCGCCTTTCGAGCCGAGGCAAGACTTCCATCAGGCTTTCTTCCATCGCCTTTTCAACATCGTCGCGACGACGCGCAGACTTGATGCGATAGAGCCCGTAGGTCAGGATCGAGCCGATGGCGGCTTTCGATTTTCCGGTCAGAGCCGCTGCCTCCTGGAAATTTCCTGCCTTCAGAAACGGCACGATCTTCTTCCACAGGGCGCGATTGCTGGCGCCGGAGACGGTAAGGTAGGTCCAGCGCTCGACGGCAATCGCCAGTCCGAGTGCGAACACGATCAGGATGGGATACATGAATACCCCGCCCTGCTGAAAAAAACGCACGATGGCGCCTAAAACGTCCATTTTGATTTCTCCTCTTTAAATCAAATCGTCCTGCAAACTACTCCTGGTCGTTTCCGTATAGTTCGTCGTAGTAATCGACCTGCCGGATAAATTCGGATCTGTCGATGGGTGCCAGCACTTCGTCGAGCAGGGTGTTGACGGGCTTGCCGGTTAAATCCCCCGGGTCGGATTTCTGCCAGGGCACGATGTAGAGCACCTTGGGCAGTTCCTGGTTGCCGGTGATTTCAGTTCGCTCCAGCACGATCTCGTCCATGACACGCGGCGTATTACGGCGACGGTCCTCTGCGAGCACACTCGTGGGCACGGCCGGATCGATCGATTCGGTTTGGCTCGCATCGCCAGGCCGCTGGTCGTCGGCGGACTCGTTGCCTGCCGGTGGCGATTGCTCGCCGGGCGGGGTATCCGCTGCCTGGGCGAACGCAGCCACGGGTAGCAGCAAAAGCAAACTGATCAGCGTCCTTACCATGCCCGTTACTCCGTGACGTTTGCGGTCCGTTGCGCGGCATCGATACGGCGCTTCAGATCCACAATCCATTTCCCTACCTGTTCGTCCTCGCCGGCAAGTTCCTGATATCGCTCATAGTGTTCGAGAGCGGCATCGAGGCGCTGCAAATACAGGTCATTGAGGACACCCAGGTTGTAGTGTGCCAAGGCATAATCCGGCGCCGCTGTGACGGCCTTCAAATAAGCGGACTCTGCTTCGAGGAAGCGGCCCTGACGGCGCCGCAACATGCCGAGCTGGTTCAGCGCGACCGCATGCGCCGGGTCGATCCTCAGGGCCTCGTCGAGGCTGGTTTCCGCGGCGGCGTCGTCGTCCCGGCCCGAGTAGATGATTGCCAGGTTGATGTGTGCACCGGGGAAGTCCGGATAGCTCAGCAGGAATTCCTTGAAGCGCAATTCCGCATCGGTCATCTCGCCCGCGGCCATCGAGGACACGGCCTGTTCGTACAAGGTCAGCGCTTTCGCCGGCACCTCGATGTCGCCGTCACGAACGCTGCCGCCCGGGCCCACGGCACAACCACCGGCGAGTAACGCCACGATGGCGAGCGACGCGATGCGACGATCGTTAGTAAAGCGCGGTAACCACATCTTCACTGCGCTCCAGTTTTGCGTAGCGTGCGGGCATCAGTCCGGCGAGGGCGACGAAGCTTTTCCGGACCCAGTCGTCATACACACCGTCCAGGGTGCGGTTGGTGTTTGCCTGGTAGAGCTCGATGGCTTTTTCCTCGAACGGGAATACCTGTTCTTCGAGCAATATGTCGTATTGCTCGAGCGCGGCCTCGTCCAGGTCCGTGGGCCGTTCCGAATCCATCAGGTCCTTCGCGAACCGCTGGTAGACCTGGCCAAGGTGGAAGGTCGCTGCCGTCGTCACTTCGGCGACGCCATAATCGGCCGCATCCCCGTATGCCTTTAGCACGTCTTCCATGCGCGCCTTCTTGAGTTCCATGCTGTCGGCGAGTGGCTGCCTGAGCGCAACTGCGTGGAATCGTTCGCGCACCGGTTCGGCCAGTTCCAGCGTCGCCCTGGCGGCCAGGTAGCGGGTTCGATCGGAGCGTTGGGCGCCGGCCGTGCTGTCGACGCGGATCAGTTCGTACAGCAGTTGCGTTCTGGCCTGGCTGTTGCCCTCGACCCTTGCAATTTCGAGCAGCCGGTAGCGAGCTTCGATCGATTCCGCGATGGGATTCGGATAACGGGAAACGATGTTTTGCAAAACGTCCTTTTCCCGTGCCCGGTGCTCGCCGTCCTTGTAAAGTTCCGCCGCCCGCCACAATGCTTCTCGCCGGACTTCGTCGCTGCTCGTCGGTGTATTGGCAATGCGCACGAACTCGCCCGCTGCGTCCGCATTCCGTCCCGACTCGAGATAGGTCACCGCAAGCTTCTGCGTTACGTCATCGGCAAATTCGCTGTCTGGATGGTTGCGCCGAAACGATTCCAGAACGATTGCTGCGCGATCCCAGGACTGCATTGCGATGAGTGCGGCAGCTGCGTCGTATTCCGCAGTGGCCCGTATATCCGAGTCGGGTACCGCTTCACCGAGGCGCTGGAAGTGCGCAACCGCGGTCTCGAGGTCACCGGCGTCGCGTGCAAGCTCGCCCTGCTTGTAAATCGACGCCGCAATCCTGTCCTTGATTTGCTGCTTTGCCGTCGCGTCGTTTGCCGGGGTGAGCGGACGCAGGCGGTAATACGATTGCTCCGCCGCCGCGTAGTCGTGGAGATCGAAATGCGAGTGAGCGATGACGGTCCATGCGGTACGCGCGTGAGCAGGCTCGACCGGGGGTTGCTTGCTGACGACCAGTTCGCCGACGGCGATCGCGAGGTCGAACTGATTCTGCTGAAACAGGTCTTCGGCAACCGTGGTCATTACGGCGCCGGATTGTGGATGTTGCGGATAGGTGTCGGCGAATTTCAGCGAACTGTCGAGGTATTGCTGGTGCCACTCCTGCCGGGCAGCGCCTTGCAGGCGCTTTTCGTATTCCCGGTAGGCAATGATTGCAGCATACCCGGCTTCAGCCGAGCGATCGTGAAACGGGTAGGCGTATGCCGTCCGCTCGTATTCGACGGTGGCCTGCTCGAAGTCCTCGCTCTCGTAGAGGATCTCTGCCAGCAGGAAATTGGTCTTCGCGCTGTCCGCTTCGCCGGGGAAATAATCCAGGTGTTTGCGGTACCAGGTCGCGGCTTGCAGGTAATCGCTGCGCCGACCGCTCTTCTGCGCCTCGGAATGATAGTACGTGGCCAGGTCGTTGAGGTTGTCCTTGAGATGTGCCGTCACCGTCGCGTTTTCGTGCGGCGGGTTGCGCACCCAGAATGCGCTGTCCATGCCATAGCGCTCGACGAAGCCCTTCTTGCCTTCCAGCACCAGCGTCGGAAAGCCGCCGCGTTTGTAAGCTTCGATGACCTCGACCTGCAACAACGGTGACTTCGGATGATGCGGATCGCGTTCGACGAACGCTTCATAACTCTCCGCTGCATCGACGAAGCGCTCCTTCTCCAGGTACAGGTCGCCGAGATTCCGGTAGATGACGTGACTGTAGTCCGGGCGACCGCGCTCATCGAGGAAGATGTCGATGGCATCGGCGCCGTCCATGTAGGAAAAGCTGATACTCAATACCCGGAAGGTGTCCTCGACCAGCTCGCGTTCGGCGCGTGCCAGAGCGTCCAGCAGTTCGTCGCTTTCGCTGCTTGCAATGTCACCGATCTTGCGATCCAGAAGATCGAAGAACGGCGTCAGGCTGGCGTCGTGTTTTGCCAGTTTGAATTGCGTCCAGCCGAGCTTGTACAGTGACTGCTCGTAAAAACGCGAGCCGGGACCGCCCGCGACGATCGATGCGTAAGCCGGTTCGGCGTCCGCATAATCCTTGCGCAAGAACAACATTTCGCCTCGGCGAAACTGGACTTCGTCGATGAGTGCCGTATCCGGATATTTCTCGACCAGCTCATTGAGTGTCCTCAATGAGTCATCGGTCTTGCCGGCGATTTCGTAAGCCCGTGCGAGTTGATAGAGAACGGAATCGTTGCGACGGTAGTCGGGATAGGCTTCGAGTAACTGGTGAAACAGGCCGACTGCGCTGCCGTCGAGGTCGTATTCGAGTCCTTGCAGATTGCTTGCCAGCTGATCCGCTTCCGATGCTTCCAGTTCCAGGTCGGCCAAGCGTCGCATAGCTTCGGCGCGCAATTCCGGATCGTCGGACACCAGGTCCAGAAACGCCTTGTAATTGTCCCTGGCCTTGTCCGTGCTGCCGACGATGATCGAACCCGGCCGAATGTCGACCCGCTTGCCCTCGAGACTCGCGATCGTGTCACGTTTCCTGATCTTGTCGGCCTGGGCAGGGTCCAGCCACAGGAGGCAGATTCCGGCCAGTGCCACCAGGCGAATGACGGTTGCCGGCGTCATTGTGACTCGAATCCCGTGTCGACCGTCGCCGTCGCGGCCAGGTCGTAGATGGCCGCCAGCGCGAATCTTGCCTGTACCGTGTAGGTATCGAGGCGCTGTCTCTGGGCACGCAGTTCGTCGACTGCCACGCCCAGGATGAATGCGCGTTGCTGCTCCATGGCAACGCCTATTCGTGCTTTCAGGGTATCGATTTTGGGGCTCAAGTCGGCGACGCGCCGATTGAAGCTGGCGAACTGCAACGGTTCGTCACGCATCGAGTCCGCAACCTGCCGGCGCAAGCGGGTCGTTTCCACCAGCGCTTCGCCGGTTTCACCGAGATTCTTGCGAATTGCCCACAGGCGCGCGGGAAATTCCTTCTCCAGGTTCCACAGCATGACGCCTTTCAGGAGCCTTACTTTGTCACGCACCTCGTCCGCTTCGGGCATCGCTGCCTGCAATGCGGGATTGCGCTCGATGCCGGCGATCTCGTCCCACAAGCCATACTCGTACTCCGTGGCCAACGCCAGGGCATCATTGTTTTCTTCGATCGAATCGAGCCTCGCATCGAACGCATTCTTGCGTGACATCAATTCACCGACGTTTGCCTGCATCAGATTCTGTTCGGCTCGTGGCAGGCGCTCGTAGTAAGCCGTCTCCCGGGTCTCGAGCATGGTGCGATATACATCGATGCTGGCGTCCCAGGCGTCGAGGTTCTTCCACAAAAAGGTCAGGTCGCGATAATTCTTCAGCCCCTCCTGGAAACGATGCGTCGCCATCAGGTGAAACAGGAATCGGGATTCCGGGTAATCCGGCAGCGACTCGATCTTCCAGTACCAGCCGGTCGACAGCAGCGGATCCTGTGCGAGGAACTCGTCCAGGATGGTGCCGTTCTGCAAACGGCCGATGGCGTCCTCGATCCTGTTCGCTTCCTCGTAGAAAGCTTCAACGGCGTTCAGGTAATAATCCGCCGCCTGGCTGATCGATTCCAGTTTGGCCATCGCGTAGGGAACGGCGAGCATCGCCTCCTGGACCGCGGGATCCAGGAGATCGCGGTCCCTGAGCTCCATCCAGGGTACGAGCGCTTTCCGGTAACGGTCGTTTTCCGCGTCGGCCCAGCCGACACCGAGCAGCGCCTTGTTGGAAAACGGTCCGTCGAGACGCACCCGTTGCAGTGGCGACTTCGCCGACGACGGTTGCCCGGCCTGCAGATACGCGTAACCCAGTGCCAGGTTGGCCTTGTCCCGCAATGCGCTCAGTTCTTCGCTGCCCGGATCGATTCGCCCGAGGTCGTCCAGGATGTCGGCCGCATCGTCCACCCGTCCACTGCGTACCATGGCGACGCCCAGGTTGAATCGCGCGTAGTTCGCCCAGGCGTCCCTGCCGCGCCACTTGCTCAACAGGGCAATAGCCTGGTCGTGCTGTGCGTTTGCGATGTACAGCTGCGCCTGCAGCATGTGTCGCTCCGCTTCGAGCGGATCCGGCAATTCATCCCGGATCCTGCTTAACGCCTGCTGGGATTCGGCAAGATAACCGCGCTGGTGCCAGACCTTGGCCAGGAAGAACCAGGTGCGATCGCGCACTTCGTCGGTGACATTATCGGCGAGCAGTCGCTCGAAGATCTCGGCTGCCTTCAGGTGGTGGCCGTACGAAAGATACAGGCCGCCGAGCAACAGATCGGATTCGTCGAGATGGTTTTCGAGTTGCGATTGCTTGCTCGCCGCCAGCAGCCGAACGATCGCCGGAAAGTAGTCTTCCTGATAGAAATAGAAGAGCACCTCACCGAACTTCGCGTCCCTGACCAGCGTCGGGCCGGAGGTGAGGTCAGCTGCGCGTGGCAGGCTCGAATACGCCGCGACTACAACGCATAGCGCAACTGTGCTTAGGCGGCGCAATATCAAAGATCACTCCCATTCCTTGATGATAAATTCAGGTTGTTGCTTGGGGACGCGATCGGATATGCGCAGCTCGACGTACTTGGCGCCGATCCCCTTTTCTATTTGCATCGTGGCGCCGCGCCGGTAGTCCCGGGTGCTGGGACCTTTGCCCGTAAACACGGCAACGAGTTCGTGCTCGCCGGTTTTCAGGTTCGCCATATGCAGCCTGTGTACACCTCCGCGATGCAGTGCGCTGACCTCACGTTCGGTATACAAGTAATTGGAAACTTCCTTGCCATTGATCTTCAGATTGACTGAATCGAGATCGAAGTATTCGCCGACGTCCATTGAAATGAAAAAGGCGACCTGCGAATTCGCCGGGAACAGCAACTCCTCTTCCAGCAGAAACAGGTCGCGGTTCAGATCCAGCACCTCGTCCTTCAGCGATTGCACGTCCTGATCGAGGTCGCGGAATTCGGCCCGCGCCTGGGCTTCCTGCAAGTCGTCGGAGCGAATGCCGTCGATCGCCTCCTGCGCATGAGCTGCACATGCGAGCAGCGAATAAATGAACACGCCGACGACGATTTGTGTTCTTGTCACGACTTGAACTCCCGGCGACCTGTCGTCGTCACTCCCTGAGCAACGCACGAATTTGGGTCAGGTACTTTTCCTCGTAACCCGGCTTGTAACCGTGGTGAACGTGCCGCACGTTGCCATCGCGGTCCACCAACACGGTCACCGGCATCGCTTCGACCTTGTACAGCTTGCTGACTTCCTTTCTCTCATCGAAAAGCACGGGAAAGCTCACCCCGAGTTCCTCGACCATGTTCATCGCACGCCGCGAATCGTCGTCGATATTGACACCGAGCAAATTAAAGCCCACTCGCTGGTAACGGGTATAAAGGTCATCGAGAAGCGGCATTTCCTGCCGGCAGGGACCGCACCAGGTTGCCCAGAAATTGATGAGCACGACGTCGCCACGGTATTCGCTCAACCTGAGGTTCTCACCAGTCGCGCTCTTGAGCACGAAGTCCGGTGCAGGTTGTCCTTCGAGTGCGGATGCGGCCAGGCTCGCCGCTGCGATAACCGTCAGCATTGCGCCCGGCAAGATCGTTCTCAGTCCCTTCATATTCCCGCTCCCTTTCATGCGGCACTCGACTCGCGGATCGACGCTCGGCCGTCAAGGCACGAGCGCGCGAGCCGTCGACAGGGCGAGGATCGCCAGTGATGGGCGTTACGGAAGCCGCAGAACCGCATGACGGTTGCGCTTTCGCCACTGCCCAAAAGGTGACGACCGACGCCAGACTCAGGCTAGGAATAGTGACAGCCCGCATCGTCGCGGGGAGTGACGATGGTCACAGATGACCGGTCCGGATGGCGGCCAGGCTGTCGCCGATCGGCGTCAGCGCTGGTCCACAGCGGGTGAACCCGGAGATTAAGTTAAACCGAGGCCAAAAAAGTACCGGACTTATTTTTGCCCAGAATTGCAGTTTTGTGGGAGCGGCTTCAGCCGCGATCCGGCGGCTAGGGCGGTCGCAAGCCGTCGGAATAGAACATGCTGCCTTCTCTGTCGATGACGATACCTTCGTAGTCCGGCAGCGTGGCGATCAGCCTGAGCCCCTGGTCGACGCCCATGACGAACACCGAGGTCGACAACGCGTCGGTCAGCACCGCGTCCGGTCCGATGATGGTCACTGAACGAACCTCACCGGCCGGCTTGCCGGTCGAGGGCACGATAATGTGGTGATAGCGTTCGCCGCCTTCGACAAAGAATCGTTCATAGTCGCCGGACGTCGAAATAGCTTCGTTTTCGAGCGGAATGGTGACTGCGACTTTGTCGCTGTCTCGCGGATCCTGCACCCCGACCATCCAGGGTTCTCCATTCCGGTCGCCGAGAAGCCGGGTATCGCCGCCAGCCGTAATGCGTGCGTGGGATATACCATGCCCCCTCAGAATTTCAACGCCACGCTCGACGGCGTAGCCTTTTGCGATGCCACCCAGGTTGATACGCACACCTTCCGCCAGGAAATGCACTGTACCCTCGACACGATTTACTTCGACGAGTTGATAATTGATGCGCGGTAACTCTGCTGAGATCGTATCGGCACTGGGTCGGCGACCTTCCCTGAAGTCATAATGCTGCCCGATGCTTTCGTAAGTAATGTCGAAGGCACCCCGGGTCAGCACCGAAATATCGAGCGAACGCGTAATCAAAGTCAGCAATTCTGCATCTGCCGGTACCGCTGACTGCGCTGCCAGGCGATTGATCTCCGATATCTTGCTTTCGGCGATGTAGGTGCTCATCAGCTGGTCAAGACGTGCAATCTCGTGAAACACGGCGTTGACCGCAGCCTGCCCGATCTCGTCGTCGTCGTGCCACAGAAAAACCGTCACCTCGGTGCCCATGTGCGCTTCCGAGCCGCCATACCATCCGGCAACGGAAGGACCTGAAGTCAGTAACAATGCAACCAGGACCAGAACTGGTGTTGCACACGGACAGGGTTTATCCTTGTCGCCACTCACATTCCGGGGAGGTCGCCTTGATGTCATCGGTCATAATCCTTGCCGTGATTGCGGCAATCGTCCTGTTCGCAATCGGCACCTACAATAGTCTCGTCAATCTGCGCAATCGCGTAAAAAACGCATTTGCCCAAATCGATGTGCAGCTCACCCGGCGCCACGACCTCATTCCAAACCTCGTCGAATCGGTCAAAGGTTATATGAAACACGAGCGCGAAACCCTGGAAGCGGTAATCGACGCCCGGAATGCCGCTGTTTCGAGTCTCGATGCTGCAAAAGTGGATCCGTCGAATGCCGCTGCCATCAAGGAACTCGGCGCATCGGAGGGCGCTCTCGGCGCCGCCCTGAGCCGCCTGTTTGCCCTGTCCGAAGCTTATCCTGATCTGAAGGCGAATCAAAACATGATGCAATTTCAGGAAGAGCTTACCAGCACCGAAAACAAGGTTGCATTTTCGCGCCAGGCCTTCAACGATGCGGTCCTCACCTACAACAACAAGGTCGAAAACTTTCCAAACAACATCATCGCCGGCATGTTCAATTTCCAGCTTGCCAGCTTCCTCGAGATAGGATCAGAAGAAAAACGGGAAGTTCCAGACGTCAGTTTTGCCTGATCGCCCTGCGGCCCCGGCTTCCAGTGGCGCCATGACCGCAGAGACGTCATGAATTTCTTCGATGCGCAGGACCGGGCACGGCGATCGACTCGCTGGCTGGTGTTCGTCTACCTGATCGCCACACTGCTGGTGGTGGCGGGTGTCACCCTGGTCGTCGCCATCGGTCTCAATGCCGCGGGATTGAACGAACACCCGGCCAATCCGGCCATCATCACCACCGCTGCAGCGGCAAGCCTGTTGCTCATACTCGGCGCGACGCTTTTCAAAACGGCAAGGCTGTCGTCCGGGGGCGGTCGTGTTGCGCAGGATATGGGCGGCACACGTGTCACCGCCGACGCCAGCGATCCGCTGCGTCGCAGGTTGCGTAATGTCGTCGAGGAAATGGCCATCGCTTCGGGCATGCCGGTGCCGGAGATTTACGTCCTCGAGCAGGAAAGCGCTATCAATGCCTTCGCCGCCGGATTCACGCAAGGCGATGCAGCCGTCGCGGTGACCCGCGGTACTCTGGAATTGCTCGAGCGTGATGAGTTGCAGGGTGTCGTCGCCCATGAATTCAGCCACATTCTCAACGGCGACATGCGGCTCAATATTCGACTGATGGGCGTGCTTTTCGGCATCATGGTCATTGGTCTCATCGGTCGCACGATCCTGCGCAGCAGCCGCCACTCGAGCCGCAGCAGGAACAGCGGTGGCGTCGTGTTCATCGGCCTGGGACTGCTGATCCTCGGCTGGGTGGGGGTATTTTTCGCGCGCCTGATCAAGGCCGGCGTCTCGCGTCAGCGGGAATTCCTTGCCGATGCCTCCGCGGTCCAGTTCACGCGACAAACCGACGGCATCGCCAATGCACTGAAAAAGATCGGCGGCTTTAGCAAGCACTCTTATATAAAGAGTGTCGACCCGGAAGAAATCAGTCATATGCTGTTTGCCGGCGGCATCGCCGGCCTCGCCAACCTGTTTGCCACGCACCCGCCGCTCGTCGAGCGCATCCGGGCGCTCGATCCGGGCTTTGAGGAAGCCGATTACCCGCGCGTAGAGCGATACAGGCTGCAACAGGCCGCAGAGGATCAGCCGACAGCGGCATTCGCCGGCAATGCGCACGATGCCGTGCCGGCTATGCCCGCAACCGGCGATATTGCCGCAGCCGTCGGCCGGCCGCAGCCGCAGCACGTCGGCTACGCCCGGCGCCTGCGGGCCAGCATTCCTGCAGCGCTGTACGATGCAGCACACGCCGTCGATGGATCATTTCTGCTGGCCATTGCGCTGGCGCTCGATCCGCAACAATGCGCGCGTCAGCTCAAACTGCTGCAAGAGCAAATGGGCGCTGAGCGCGCCGCACGGGTCGCCGACTACCTGCAGCAATTGCACGAGCTGGGCCCCCGATATCACCTGCCGTTGCTCGAAATCGCCTTCCCGGCGCTGAAAGCGCGGCCGGAATCGCAGATCGACTACCTGCTGGACCTGGTGCGACGCCTGATCGAAATCGACGGCAAGCTCAGCCTGCGTGAATTTTGCGTGTACCGGATCCTGCAAGGCCATTTGCAACAGGCAGCGCACCCGGCCGCGGACAGGCCAGGCAATCGCGTGGCTCGCAACAAAGCCAGGCGCGCGGCCCTCGATGTGGTGCAGATCGTCGCGGAATACGGCAATCAAAGCCCAGAGGACCGGCAGCATGCCTACCAGGCGGGCATCAGCGCATTTGGCGCCTGGGCAGACGGGCGCATGACGCCAACCGGGGGCGAACAGACCCTCGAACGGCTCGGGCACAGCCTGGACATACTGCGACGCATCAATACAGCAGGCCGCAAAAGCTTGCTGCAGGCGGTCAGCAACACCATTACCCACGATGGCAAGCTGACGCTTGCCGAAGCCGAGTTGTTGCGGGCCATTTGTGCCAGCCTGGACTGCCCGCTGCCGCCGCTCGCGGTGACATAATCGCCATGAGAGATGGCGGCAAAAGGCGTATCATGTTGGCTGCCTGTCTCGACATCGGGCAGCCGTCGCGCGGGGACCTGAGATAGGATAGCAACAGCGCTGCGGGGGAATTCTGGCTCGGCAGACAAGAACTCATCGTTCCGGGAGGTGGACTCCGGGAACCCGACTTTGGAACAAGACCATGCGACCAAGCAAACTCATCGTCACTCTACTCATCTCGGTGCTGACATTCACGACAGCACATGCTGCAACCAAGGAAGAGAAAAGAGTTGCCAATGCCACCGATGTCATCGACCAGTTGCTGAGAATTCCCGAGCAGTCTATTCCGCCGGCATTATTGTCGCGCGCATATGCCGTTGCCGTCGTACCGCACGTCATTAAAATCGGTTTCGGGCTGGGTGCTCGCCGTGGCAAAGGCGTATTGGTCGTCAGGCAGGATGACGGATCGTGGAGCAACCCGGCTTTTATCACACTCACCGGAGGCAGCTTCGGCTTTCAAATCGGTGCGCAGTCGACCGACATCATCCTGGTATTCAAAACCCGTAAAGGCGTCGATGGCATCTCGAGCGGCAAATTGACGCTCGGCGCGGACGCATCGATTGCCGCGGGTCCGGTTGGCCGGCACACCGGCGTCAGCACCGACATTACCTTTAAATCCGAAGTCTATTCCTATTCGCGCAGCCGCGGATTGTTTGCCGGCATCGCTTTGGAAGGTGCCGGGGTGTCGATGGATCGAGCGGCAAATGCGGCCTTCTACGGGTCTTCCAAGATTACGCCCGAACAGATTTTTGCGAGCTCGGGCAACTCGGCGCCTGCCGTCGCAAACCAGTTCGTGCAGGTGCTGACCGCCCAAACGCGACGCCTGCCGCTGCAACCCTCGGTGTCAGGCGAAGTCGCCTCGGTGTCCACTACGAGCGAGTCGCAACCGAACGTAAGAACCTACGGAATGCCCGATCCTGAGGAGCCGGCAACGGAAGACGACGGCATTCCCCAGAAATAACGACGCGCGGCGCACGCGCGGACGAAGTCGCCCGGCAAAAGGTAAAGAAAGCCGCCGAACTACTGAGGTTCGGGTTGTCGTCTCTGCAATTCTTCGCGAATCGAGTTGAGGTCGCTTCCTGTCGTATCGGCCGGTTGGGTCCCGGCTTCGGGCGGGTCGACGCGTTGTTCTTCCGGCGGCGGTAGTTCGGCCACGGGAGCATTACCTTCGGCAACGGCAGCGGGATCGATCACGCTGCCGGTTGCTTCGCCCGGCACCGCTTGCGCCTCGGGCAGTCCCAGGAGTTCCGCTTGCTGCGCTTCTTCCAGCGCGCGGCGGCGTGCCTCCGCGGCCGCCTGCTGGGTGCGTCGCAATGCCTGGCGCTTGCGTTCCGACATGGCTTCACGTTCCTCGCGGCGTGCCTTGGCCTCGCGAGCCTCGATGCGGTTGGCGGCGTCCCTTGCATTGACGCAGTCCGTCTCGTATTTGAGGGTCGAGCGGTTCTGGCCGCAACGCACCATTGTCGCCTCGAGCAGGCGTGGGTTCTCCATGAATTCGCTCACGGAGATGGGCGGCGGTTCCTTGGCACAGCCAGCCAGGAAAACCATTGCAAACAAAGCGTTATAAAGTCTCGTCGTGTTCATTTCGGTTCGTCGAGCGGCGTGGCGTCTGAACCCCGGCAATGCGCCGCATCATACATCGGCCATCGATTTAACATTGTGGGCAAGTTCGCACTTCAATGGTCAACCGCATGCCGCGACGCGCGTTATAGCTCCAAGGATCTCGATCTGTTCCCGGCGAACCACGGAGGGGCCATGAAAAAGTTCATTATTATCATTACGTTAGCGTTGCTGCAGTGTGCCTGTGCCACCCCCGGTAGCGGCCGGGCCGCGGCCATGCTCGATTTCGACGCCATCGGCAGTGAAATCTCGGTCGCCCACGACGACCTCTCGCCGCAGTACGAGGAATACCAGGCGCTGGCCAGCATCCACGACTGAGCGCGTCGCAGCGTCGCTTCGGCCGCTGCCGGCTGTCAACTCGATCGCGAATACCCGTATAGTGTCGCGGTGTCTGCCGAAAACCAGTATTCGCTGCTCGGGCAACGCCGCTTCGCGCCTTTTTTTATCACCCAGCTGCTCGGCGCATTCAACGACAATATCTTTCGCAACGGACTGATCATCCTGATCACCTTTCAGGGCGTCCAGGTTCTGGGTATGAATGCGAGCCAGATCGCAAACGTATCGGGTGCGCTGTTTATCTTGCCGTTCTTCCTGTTCTCCGCGATGGCCGGACAAATCGCCGACAAGTATGAAAAGTCGAGATTGATCCGCATCATCAAACTGGCCGAGATCGGCCTGATGCTGATCGCCGCGTTCGCGTTCATCAACCAGGATTACATTGCGCTGCTGATCGTGCTGTTCCTGATGGGATGTCAGTCGACCATGTTCGGACCGGTGAAATATGCCTACCTGCCGCAACAACTGGCGACGAGCGAACTCGTCGGTGGCAACGCGCTGGTCGAATTCGGCACCTACACCGCGATCATTCTCGGACTGATCGTCGGCGGCATTGCCGTATCGGTCGATCACGGCAATCAGCTGCTCATTGCCGCCTGCCTGATCGGCGTAGCACTGTGCGGTTATCTCGCCAGCCGTTCGATTCCGATTACCAGGGCAGCCGACCCGGGTATCTCCATCAGCTGGAACGTATTGCGCGAAACCTGGCGGATCGTCGGTTACGCTCGCGAAAAGAAAAGCGTCTTCCTGTCGATCCTCGGGATCTCCTGGTTCTGGTTCTACGGATCTGCGGTAACGTTGCAGATCCCCGCCTATACCCTGGATGTCCTCAATGGCAGCGAGGAAATCACCACCGCATTGTTGGCCGCATTCGCCGTCGGCGTCGGCATCGGTTCGCTGATGTGCGAGCGAATGTCCGATCGGCGCGTCGAACTCGGACTGGTTCCATTCGGCTCGATCGGCATGAGCTTGTTTGCCGTGGATCTCTATTTTGCGCAACCGACCATGCACGTCGTTGCCGTCGGCAGCATTGCCGAGTTTCTCGCCAGGCCGGGCTCCTGGCGCATTCTTGCCGACATGGCACTGCTGGGCGCCTTTGCGGGCTTCTATAGCGTGCCGCTGTTCGCCATGATGCAGCAACGCTCGGAACCGCGACATTTGTCCCGCATTATCGCGGCCAACAACATCATCAACTCGGTGTTCATGGTCGTCGCCGCGATGCTGTCACTGGTCACGCTGAATGCGGGCCTGTCTATTCCGCAGCTGTTCCTGCTGCTCGCCGGCTTGAATGCGGTTGTTGCGATTTACATCTATTCGCTGCTGCCCGAGTTCCTGATTCGGTTTGTCGTGTGGATCATTATCAATCTTCTGTATCGCATCCGCTCTTCCGGTATGCAGCATATTCCGGAAAGCGGGCCGGCAGTCCTTGTCTGTAACCACGTGAGTTTTGTCGATGCCTTGATTGTCGGCGGCTCGATCAGGCGCCCTGTCCGATTCGTCATGTATTACAAGATCTTCGAGATTCCCTTGCTGAATTTCCTGTTCAGGACCGCCAAGGCAATCCCGATTTCGGCTGCGAGGGAAGATCCTGAATTGCTCGAGACCGCTTTCGAGAGAATTGACGAGGAACTTCGGCAAGGCAACCTGGTATGCATCTTTCCGGAGGGTGCGATCAGCCGCGACGGTGAGATACAGCCGTTTCGTCCCGGCATCGAGAAGATCATCGCCCGACGCAGCGTTCCGGTCATACCCATCGCACTTGCCGGGCTGTGGGGAAGCTGGTTCAGCCGGCAAAAAGGCGGTGGCTTGCGCAAGATACCCGGCAAACTGCTGGCGAAAGTCGAGGTGCGAATCGGCGAGCCGGTGCAAGCTGCCGACGTCACTGCCGGCAATCTCGAATTGCTGGTCAGGACCCTTCGAGGCCAGACTCGCTAGGCAACTCGCCCCGAACTTTTCGAGTCCACTCGTCGATGAGTTCAAGCCGGTTGCCGAACAGTGCCGGTCCGGCGCCATAGTCGAAACGAATCTCAGCGATCCTTGCGAGTCCGCTGTCGCGAGTCAGCACCAGTACCCGATCACTGTCGATACCGGCCCCTCGATCGGTAACACCGGAGAGCCGGCTGTTGTCGATCGCCATCCTCGATCCAGGTACCGAATTCGGTGCCCTGACGGCGTCCGTCCAGACCAGCCCGTCCGGGGTGACGAGTGACCGGTGAATCCAATGGCCGACCTTGAACAGAACCCGGGTTTCATTGCGGCTGAAGCGGATGTCGGACACCGTTGCCGGCAATTGCAGTAAGGTGGTGCCGATGGCACCGGACCCGATATCCAGGATCCGCGCATCATTTTTCGCATCGACCATGACAATCTGCTGCCTGACGGCCGACACCGCCAAGCGGTCGATGGACTCGCTGCCTTGCCAGACTGTGCGCAGGTGCCAGTTACCGGTTCGATCGGCATACAGGTTGTGCAATGCGCCACTCGCGCTTCCCAGGTAGAGCTGCCCGTCTGCGGCAAACGACAGGTCTGCATGCATCTCGCCGAGTTCGAAGTCGGCCAGTACCGCACCGGTTCGCGCATCCATCACCCATGCGCGCTGTCCGCTGAGAATCGCCAGTTGTGACGATGACGGAGAGAACACCATACGTTCGACCGAGCGGATCGGCGTAATGCCGAAAAACGGCCGCGGCAATCCGCTACTGCCGTCCCAGATCCGGATGGTGCCGTCCGCGCCGGCGCTGGCGACCAGGGAGGCATCGGCGCTGAATGCGACCGCGATGACGCCGGCCCGGTGGCCCAGAAAACTCAGCTCTTCCGGCTCACCGCTCAACTCCCGCAGGCTTTCGTCGATGCGCATGACGTGTACGTGTCCCGACATATCGCCGATGGCGATTCGTTCGCCCCCGGGCGACAGCGCAGCAATCGTGTCGCTCGAGGAACTCCATAACGGGTACCCGGGCGCAGGCGCGGCAGACGCGGAACCGGGTATGACCGCAGCGATTTGCGGCGCCGACCAGATTCTCGCCATGCCGTCCCCGGTTGCCGTCGTCACCAGGCTTTCGTCGCTGGAGAAAGCCAGCAACATATGCATCCCCGCTTTGTCCCCGGTGTCGAGCAGCGGGCCGGAAATTGCACCGTCACGGCTGCGAAACACCTGGTATCCATGGCGAGGGTTGCCGGCGAGAAATCGTGCGCCCGATTGTGAAAATGCGATTTGCCAACGACCCCGATCCGACTCGATCATGACCGGGGCTTCCGGTCGCTCGACACGCCACAGCGATACACCTTCATCTCCGTACACCACACCGAGTGACTCGCCATTGGCGGACAATTCGATGTGACTCGGCTGCAACGGCAGGTCGATCTGCGACACAATTTCGCTGCTCTGGAAATTCCAGATCCGCACCGCACGATCGTAGTCGGCGATCGCCAGCCGGCTAGCGCTCCTGTCGATCGAGAGCAAGGCCGGATCACCCGCGACTGTCAGTTGAGCGACAACTTCGCGCGCCGACAGCGACCAAAGGTCAAACCGGGTATCAATGTCACCGCGGTGCGGCACCAGGAGGTGTTCGCCATCGACCGCAAGCATGGCACCGGTGGCGCCGACATCGAGTACCGCCGAGCGACGGCCGTCGGCGGTGCGCCATAGAATGACTGCGTCCTGGGTCGTCGTGACCAGATACTCGGCATTCGCACTGAGTCCAAGAACTTGCTCACCCGCAGCAACGGCGATCGTTCCTGCCGCCTTCGCCGTGCCGAGATCCCATAATCGGGCACTGTCACTTTGCGAAGCGCGGGCGATTGCATGTCGCCCGTCCGGACTGAACCAGAGGTTCTCCGATGCGCCCTCGACAGGATCCGGTATGTCGAGACCTCGTTCGAAGTTTTCTACCACGAGCTGAGAGTTGAGATTCAGATTCCAGCTCATGAGGTGTCCGGTGACTCCGATCGCTTCGTCTCGCAGGGTCAGGCTCCAGGTACCGTTTAATGGCTCGCCGACCAGCGGTGCGATCTGCTCGCGGCTGATGCGGATTTCATCGTTGGCCGCCGATGCAGCCTGGTCGAATTCGAGTTCCGCGGTGCGGCCTGACGGCGCGATCAGTTTCATGCGGATATCAGCGAGTCTCGCATGACTGACATTCACGGTCAGGCCGATCCGATTGACGATACCGTCCTGATCGACAACGACGCGTCGCACCAACGGCGTCACCTCGAGAGCCGTCATGACCCAGGGATCCTGAGGTACCAGGACCTGATCGACGAACGACCATTGGGAAATCTGTGCATCGCTGAAGTAAGTCAGGCGAACGTTGTCAGCATCAAATACTATGCCGTCCGTTTGCCGGGGCGGATTGGTCGCCAGCAACATCGCATAATCGTCTCCGACGAGCGTTGCTGCCCGCCGCCGGCGTGCTTGCGTCGAAACCACCAATGCCTCGAGAGAAGCGAGCAATGCATCGTCGCGCCGGCCTTCCCGCATTGCGAGGTCGACCTGCCGATCCCAGAATTCGGCGACCAGCGAATCTGCAAACATCGTGGACCCGGGTGTTTGCCTGGCAAATGCGGCGATCTGCAGAATTTCGCTCCTGCTCGTCGCCTGGCGCGCACGAAATTCAAGGATGGATTCAAACATGCGATCGGCAGTGTCTGCATGCCCGGGGAATGAACGCAAGCTGGAATAGGCCTGCGAAACCGTTTCGAGGTCCAGGGTCGGCGTCGTTATCACACGCATATAGGGCTTTGGCAGCAGTTGCGTGTAGGCAAACGGTATCGCCGTCAATAACAGCATGATGACCGCCGCCAGAGCAGGCCCTCGCCAGTGCAACGGCAGGTTTTCGTTTGCCCAGCGTGCCGTGAATACGTACGCGTAGATGCGGTTGCGAATGGCCAGCTCACCGTGACTGTTTACGAACACCAGGCCAGTCGCCAGCAGCCGACGCTGAATCCCCGATTCGGGATCGTGATAAACGTTGAGCCCCTTGCGGATCCGACCGTACAGGTTCAATAGCGGTTCGTGATGTTTCCTGTCCTCGACGATCAGCCTGTGCAGGTGATTCAGGTGCGGCTCGCTGTGCAGCGCACCGCGACCGCCGAGTTGGTGCATCGCGATCCTGTCGACATGCCCCGCAATGTCGCCCGAGATTTTTTCCCGGGACACCGAGCGTGCCAGCTTTTGGCAGAGATAGGGTTGACCGGCCGTCCAGTGATAGATGCGATCCAGTGCTGTGCTCGCATCGCTGGCCGACAGGTTCAGCTCCGCAGCAAAAATTTCCAGGTCTTCGCGAGAAAAATCGTCCAGCCTCACCTCTTGCGATATCGCGAACGGCGACATGCTGGAATCGAGCACCAGGCTGACCGGATCGCACTCACCGATCAGCGCAAAACCAAGGCGTGCGAATTCGGGTTCGGTTGCCCTCGCATTGTGGGCGGCGCGAATACTGGCGAGCAAATGTTCGGTGAACGGCAGATCGGCGAGCACCTGGATGTCGTCGACAAAAATGACGATCTTGTCCTGTACGTTGGGCAGGATTACCAACGAGTAGAATTCGACCAGCCGTTGCCGGTTACTCAGGATGGAATTGTCCTGCCACCAGGTCTGCAAATCGACTTTGAGGCGAAACTGACGCAACAAGCGATAAGCAATGCTGTAGTACCAACGACCGGCATCCGAACCGCCATCCCGCTCACTGATCTGCGACAGGTTGAGTACTGCAACCTTGAATCCGTTGTTCTGCAAACGTGCAGCTGTCGACGCAATTAAACTGGACTTACCGGTGCGGTCCGGGGCGATGACATGTGCGTAATGTCCGTCGGCCAGGGTGCGATACAGCAACTCGTCTGCCGTCCGCGAAACGTAGCCCGGTTTGACGGCATGCAGCGGTGGACCGACGCTGAAGAATTCGCCGGTCTTGTCCAGCGCTTCCGGCGGAATATTTTTCGGTTTTTCGGCCATCGGATGAAGTAAAAGGGATCGCTCGGGTATTCTATGCGCAATCTCCCATTCAAATCGCGGGCGCGAAATTTTGCAAGCAGTTTGCTCCAAGATACTGAAAAAAGACGTCTTTGGCCGAGTCGCCTTATTGTGCTTGGAGGCCGGCCCGCGGGTCAGGCGCGACGCGAGTGAGGCGCCGCGCGCGCTACGGTGGCTGGCGCGTCATCTCATGGCTCGCGAAGCCCGTGCACTTGCCGCGCTCGACGGGCTCGAGGGCGTCCCGGCGCTGCTCGCCACAGACCGCGACACGCTGGACCGTTCCTATGTCGATGGCGTGCCGATGCAGGTCGGACGTCCGCGGGACGTGAGCTATTTTCGAGCCGCATCCAGGGTGTTGCGACGCATGCATCGCGCAGGCATTGTGCACAACGATCTCGCCAAGGAGCCGAATTTCCTTGTCCGCAGCGACGGCATGCCCGTGATCATCGATTTCCAGTTGTCCTGGGTCTCGCGACGTCGCGGCCGGTTGTTTCGCGCCCTGGCGCACGAAGACTTGCGACATTTGTTGAAGCACAAGCGCACCTATTGCGCCGACCGGCTAACGAGACGAGAGAAGGCGATCCTCGACAATCCGGCGATCTTCTCGCGCATCTGGATGAAAACCGGCAAACCGGTATACCTGTTTATTACCCGCAGGATCCTCGGCTGGCGGGACCGCGAAGGGGCGGGTGACCGCTAGCCCGAATATTCCACCAGTATGACGCGCTCTCGTTTGGTCTTTGATCGCCAACTGATGCAACAGTCAGGCAAGTACGGGTATCATGGCGCGAAATTTGGCAACCAATACGGAATCGTCAGTGGACTATTGCCATGAACACAACCGCGTGGAACCGGCCGATGCGGACAGCGAAAAAAGATTCGGTATCAGGGTTTCATTGCCGCCCGGGGACCCGCTGACCAGTCTGCTCAGCGACGACTGGGAACGCGTGCACTGGTACGCCACAGAAGCCGAACGCGACCGTGCGTACGATGATATGGCAAAACGTCATGTCTACTATCGTCATACCGACAGCCCGTCGCAGGTCCTGGAAAAGATCTTGCGCTAAGCATTATCTGCTGACACGTCACAGGCCGCCGGAACCCAGGAACAGATAAAAACTGGTGCTGCCGCCTTCGGCAAATCCGGCTGCCAGGAAAAGCGCGCCCAGGTAGGTATCGAGCCCGGCGAAAATGCTGCCATTGACAAGTAACGAATCGATGTCCATATCCGAGCGGTTTCGCCAGACGTTACCCGCTTCGACCGAGCCGCCGATGTACAGCGGAAAATCGAACAAGCCTGCGCCGGTGTCACCGACTTCCCGATAGTAGACGAGCCTGGCCAGGCCCGCGTGCGGGCCGCTGATCGCACCGCGCTCCAGCCCGCTGAGCCGCAGGAAGCCGCCGAGTGGAAAAAAGTCCTGGATCTGGTTGTCGCCCTGGATCGTCGTTGCGTACTCGAGGCCTGCGACCAGCGTATGGCGTTTCCAGCTCCACGCCGTGTCAATGGTCGATGACAGGATATCGAAGTTGTTGTCGGCCCCGAATCCAGGGCGTGACATCAGCCATTCGACATTGAGTTGCGTACCGCTCTTCGGAATCTGCGCATCGTCGAAGGTGTCCACGGCCAGTCGTGCGCTCGCACCGCCAGTTGAGAAATCGAAGTTTGTTAACGCAGGATCACCGACCTTGAGCCGCGCATTACCGGTGCCACGAAAAGCACCCAGTCGAATCTCGCCCCAGCGCCCCAGAATTCGGCCCAGATCCAGAGCCGCTTCTGCCTCGCCGACGCGGTAGCGCGCAAGCGCAGCATCGGCATTGAAGATGTTGATATTGGTTTCCTCGAGCGTGATGCGCGGCGCGACGAAAAATCGTGAGGTCTTCCCGAACGGCTGGTAAAACTCCGATCTCAGCAGCGGATCCGTACCGACCTGTGCATCGGTGCGCCATTCCGCACCATGCGCATTGAACCCGGTGCTGGTAAGCCGGCCGGCCACGTTGAAGCGCGTCGCGCCCTCGAAGTCGTCCTCGATCGAGATACCGAAATTGAGGAAATTCGGACCCCAGCTTTTCGAACGGGTCGTGAATTCGACACCCGTTTGCTCGCCGTCGCGGACCAGCCGATAGCTCGCCTGCTCGAACAGGTCACGGCCGAAAAGATAGGCGGCATCCGCACCGAGCTGTGCTGCGTCGACGGCGTCGCCGGGCGCCGTGCGAATTCGTGACGCCCGCACGGAAGCGGCTGGCCGGCCGTCTTCGATGAGCCGCACGAAGTCATAGCGCTCGGGCAACGCTGCCGGTTTGCGGCGAGTGGCCTGAAACGCGGCGAAGTCCTGCTCACTCAGCGACAACCGTGCCAGTCGCTCTTCGAGATCGATTGCTGCAGCTGCGCCGGGTTCGATGGTGTCTACGATGTCGACGAAATTGCTCGATCCGTACAGGCCGAGTTTCGGTCGAATGAGAATATCGTCGTCATTCAAGCCTTCGAGTTCCCGCCGGGTTTCCTTTCGAATGAGGATGGTGAGCATCTGCTCGGTAATTGCCAACGCCGACTCCAGTTGCTCGGGCGGGTACAAGGGAAATTCGACATCGACGGCAATGACGATGTCGACACCCATGTCACGCACGACGCTGACCGGGACATTGCCGACCAGACCGCCGTCGACCAGTGCACGGCCGTCCACGACCACCGGCGCGAAGACGCCGGGTGCAGACATGCTGGCACGCATTGCAAGTTCGATATCGCCGTTCGCCATGATGTAGGCTTCGCCGGTGGCGATATCGGCCGCAACAGCGCGAAACGGCGTCGGCAAGTCGTCAAAATCCTGGACGTCATATACGTGTAGCAGGTGCTCGCGCAGGATCAATGACAATTTCTGTCCCTGGATCAGGCCCCTCGGCATTTGCAGGCTGCCCTTGCTGACGCCCAGCTCCAGCGGTATCGCATAGGCATTGTCATCCTGCTTGCGACGAAAACTGCGATTCTCGCGCTGCGTCTGGTCGTCGAATGCATCGGCCCAGTCCAGGGATTCGACCAGCTCCTGCAATTCTGCGGGCGTCATGCCTGCCGCATACAGGCCACCGACGATCGCACCCATGCTGGTGCCGGCGATGGCATCGACAGGTATGCGCAACCGTTCGAGTTCGCGCAAGACACCGATATGTGCAGCGCCGCGCGCCCCGCCACCGCCCAGCGCGACCCCGATACGCAACCGCTCGCCGCGCGTTTCGGGTGACTCGGTCTGTGCGACGACGGCCGTCGCGGACTGCAGCAGGAAAAAAGCGGTCAGAATCCGCAAGCCGGTTATGTTCATATGCAAATTGGCCTAGTTTGATTTTCGAAACGTGATGATAATCGTTAATGAGCGGGTTACCCTCGTCGGCTTAAACGAGCTGCGAGAGACTAACAGGTAAGAAATTCATGGCAGAACCCAAATGTCCCGATTGCGGCGCAACCGGTATCGACAAGATCGTATCGACCGCGAGCAAGGAAAAATCAAGGAAAAAGGCCCCATGGTTCTTCGTTGCACATTGCGACGAGTGCGGTCATGTGTATGGCGTGTTTACCAAGCATGTTTTTGGTCGCAGCGGGCCGAACCTGGTCGTCGAAGGACGGATGTAATCTCGATCTTGCCTCAATTCGTGGGCACAGCACGCAAGCGGGCGCTGTAAGCCTGCAATTCGTCGAGATTGCGCTGTTTT
The DNA here is from genome assembly GCA_033720315.1 of Woeseiaceae bacterium. GTDB lineage: Bacteria > Pseudomonadota > Gammaproteobacteria > Steroidobacterales > Woeseiaceae > SZUA-117. The sequence goes on from JAWWCT010000023.1 coordinate 34,999, forward strand.
TCCGCCCGACTCCAGTTCGACTCTGTCGCGGCGATGTCGGCGATTTGCCGGTACATCGCCACGCCCTGGTCCGCGGCAAGGCCGATCATCAACCGGCGATGCACGATATCGGTCAGATGGATGGCGTGTTCGTGCCGCACTGCATGTATGACTTCCGCGGCCAAGACCGACTCATCGTCATCGAGCGTTTTGCTCAATTCCGGTCGTTCGGCGGCCAGTTCTGCAACCTGGATCGCACGACCTCCGTAAATGCCCAGCAGCCGATCGATGGCGACATCGGATAACCAGCTTAATGCCCGCAGGGCGTCACGCGATTGTTCAAGGTCGACAGCGCCGGGCAACGGACGTGTACGCGTCGCACAGTCTCGTGCATCCAGTTTCAACGCCCGAACCGCGTAGTCGACCGTTTGTTCCGAGAGATTCCGATACGTCGTCAGCTTGCCGCCGATAATGGAAACCAGCCCCTTGGCGACTCGCCTGTGTTTCTTGATGATGTGTTTGCGAGTAATGGCGGATTCCGGTCCCTTGCGGCGCAGTGGCAAAGGTCGCACGCCGGCATACGCATAATGAACGTCCTCCATCGTCAGATTTGCCGATGGAAACACACGATTGGATTCTTCCAGCAGGTATCGAATCTCATCGACACTCGCTACCACGTCCCCCGGATCACCGTGATAGCGGATGTCGGTCGTGCCGATCAGGTACTGGTCGTTCCATGGAATGATGAAAAACGGTCGTCCGTCGGAGTGCGCCTCGACGTAAAACGCACTTTGTGGCGCTCCGGAAAAATCACCGACGACGATGTGACTGCCTTTGGTACCGCCCATGTAACGAGGAATCTCGCGGTTGACCGTTGCCAGCACTTTGTCGACCCACGGCCCGGCCGCATTGACGACCATGCCGGCGGTGATCTCGACCTCCTGGTCGCTGTCGTGCGGCTCGTACTGAATACTTTGCAGGCGGCGCTTGGCAACGGTAATGCCGATCACCGGGCTGTAGTTGAGCACCTCGGCGCCGGCCTCGCGCGCACCGATGATATTTTCCAGTACCAGCCGCTCAGCATAGCTGACCTGTGCGTCGTAGTACTGCGCCGCGCCAAGCAAGCCGTCCTCGTTCACCCCCGGCTCGCTTGCGAGCAGCTCCTCACGGCTCAACATTCGGTGCCGGGGATTCTTCTTGCCGACGGATAACAGGTCATAGGCCATCATCCCGAGTCGAATCAGCAACATGCCGCGACGGCTTTGTGAGTAAACAGGAATAGTCAGTCGCAGGCGCCTGACCAGGTGCGGTGCAAGTGCCTGCAGACGTCGGCGCTCGTGCAAGGACTCGAAGACCAGTGGTATTTCCGCGTGTTCCAGGTAACGCAGCCCGCCGTGAATCAGCCGGCTCGACCAGCTCGAGGTGCCGCTCCCGAAATCATTCTTTTCCAGTAACAGCACGCGCAAGCCGCGTAATGCTGCGTCACGGGCAATCCCCGCACCGTTGATCCCCCCGCCGATTACCACCAGATCGTAATCTGTACCGCTGCTCGCCATCAGGGCCGGGTTTGTCCGCTGCCACGAACGACGTACTTGTAGCTGGTCAGCTGGTCGGCTCCAACCGGCCCCCGCGCGTGTATGCGTCCGGTCGCAATGCCGATTTCCGCGCCCATGCCGAATTCACCGCCATCGGCAAACTGCGTGCTTGCGTTGTGCAGCAGGATTGCGCTGTCGACCTCGTCGAAGAATCGCCTGGCTGCATCCTCGTCAGCGGCCACGATGCTCTCGGTATGACCGGAACCGTAGCGGGCAATGTGCTCTACCGCCTGGCCGATGCCGTCGACGACGCGCAGCGAAATAATGGCATCGAGGTACTCGGTGGACCAGTCGGATTCAGCGGCTGCGGTGACCGGCACGATCGCCTGCGCTTCGTCGTCGCCGCGTACCTCACAACCGGCCTCGGTCAGTGCGTTAACGATAGGGGGTAACAGCCTGCCTGCCGCGGCCCGGTCGACCAGCAGGGTTTCCGCGGCGCCGCATATACCGGTGCGGCGCATCTTGGCATTCAGCACGATGCGTTGCGCCATCTCGGTGCCCGCTGATTCGTGCAGGTAGACGTGGCAAATGCCTTCCAGGTGACCGATCACAGGAACCCGGGCTTCCTGTTGCACACGACTGATCAGGCTCTTGCCGCCGCGCGGCACAACCACGTCGAGATAATTGCTCATCGACGACAACAGGTAGCCGACGGCTGCCCGATCCGTCGTCGGTACCATTTGCACGGCCGTCTCGTCGATGCCTGCGTCGCCGAGTGCGCCGGCCAGGCAACGGTGGATTGCCCGACTGGATTGAAAACTTTCCGAGCCGCCGCGCAGGATCACCGCGTTTCCCGATTTGATACACAAGGCCGCGGCATCGGCCGTGACGTTCGGCCGGCTCTCGTAAATGATGCCGATGACCCCGAGCGGCACCGAGATTCGCTGAATGTGCAGGCCGTTCGGTCGCTGCCACTCCTCGAGAACGCGGCCGAGCGGGTCAGCCCGTTCGGCAACCGTTTCCAGCCCGCCGGCCATCGACTCGAGGCGATCGTCGTCGAGCAGCAGCCGGTCCAGCATTGCACCACTCAGCCCCCTGTCCCTCGCTGCGCACAGGTCCTCGGCATTTGCCTCGATGATCGATCCTGAATTTGCGCGGATTGCGGCCGCCGCAGCCCTTAGCGCCCCATCGCGGGTTTCCGCTGAGCTGCGAGCGAGCGCCGTTGCCGCGGCTCGCGCCGCGGCTCCAAGCCCGTCCATGATGGCCGCGATGGATTGCTGTTCGATCGCCGTGTTCATTCGTAGTTGAAAAGTACCATGTCGTCGCGGTGAACCACGACGGCGCGGCCGCGATAGCCGAGCCTGGCTTCGATTTGCTCGGAGCGACAGCCCTTGATGGCGGCTGCCTCGTCGCTCGCATACGCAGCCAGACCACGCCCAAGCTCTCGGCCATCGTCGCCGATCAGCACCACCGCATCACCGCGGCGAAATTCGCCGACGACCTCGACCAGGCCGACCGGAAGCAAACTTTTGCCGTTGGCCAGCGCGGTAGCGGCTCCCGCGTCCAGCCGCAATTCGCCGCAGACCTCCAGCACACCCGCAAGCCATTGCTTGCGGGCCGCCGCCGGCGTTGCGCTGGCCTCGAACACCGTGCACTTGCCGCCGTTCGCCAGCGCATGCAACGGCCTGTCCACGGCGCCATTGGCAATAATGCTCACGCAACCGGCCCGGGTTGCAATCCGTGCGGCCTGTAACTTGGTGCGCATTCCGCCGCGGCCAATGGCGCTCGCGGAATCGTCTGCCATTTCGAAATGCCGCTCGCTTAATACTCGGACGGACGGGATGAACTCGGCGTCTTTGTTGGTCCGCGGATCGGCCGAATAGAGTCCGTCCACGTCGGAGAGCAATACCAGGCCGTCGGCCATTACCGTCTGCGCGACGCGTGCGGCAAGGCGATCGTTATCGCCGTAACGTAATTCGTCGGTGGCGACGGTATCGTTTTCGTTGATGACCGGCACCACCTCGTGCTCGATGAGTTTTTCCAGGGTACCGCGGGCGTTCAGAAAGCGCCGCCGGATTTCGGTGTCGTCCGGCGTCAAAAGGACCTGCGCGGCCTTGATTGTGTGTCGCGCAAGCGCGGCCTGGTAGGCCTGCACCAGCTCGACCTGGCCGGCGGCGGCAGCTGCCTGCAATTCCTCGAGCCGCGAGCGCCTGGGATTGATGCCCAGGACTTCACTGCCGAGCGCAACCGCACCCGAGGATACGATCAATACCTGGTGACCGGAGGTCCGCAGTGCAGCGACATCATCGCAAAGTTTTTCGAGCCAGCCGCGATTGATCCGGTTGTTCTCGCCGACCAGCAGCGCAGAGCCGATTTTCACGACCAGTCGGCGCAGATCCTTGAGGGGCCCTGTCGACATGGCTCATCCCGTCAGGCGGTGATGACGGGCGTAAGACGAGAGCGTTACCTCACCTTTCGACACGGCGACACTGCCGCTTCGCGCGACGGCTGAAAGTTCGCCGATCTTCGACGCTGCGTCGATGAATTCGTCTATCTCACTCAATCGTCCCATGAGCTGGATTGTGCAGCTGACCTGGGCTTCGTCGAGAATCTCGGCGCCGAATTTCTTTGCCAATGCCTGTGCTTTTGTGTAACCCCCGGTTGCGAGTTTCAACTTGATGATTACCAGTTCCCGCTCGAAGTGTTCGCCCAGCGTCATGTCGTGAATATTGACGACATCGACCAGCTTCGCAAGCTGCGTGTTCATTTGGGCGACCGCTGCATCGGAACCGGATATCACCAGGGTCACTCGCGAAATGGTCGGATCGTCGGTCGGAGCGACGTTGAGCGACTCGATGTTGTAGCCGCGGGTCGAAAACAGGCCGGTCATGCGGGTCAGCGCGCCCACCTCGTTTTGTAACAGCACTGAAATTACGTGTCGCATGCGGTCCTGCCCTGTTGCTGTCGTTGAATTAGTCGCTCAATGAGTGTCCGCTTTTCCGGCGGATGTTGGCGCAGATGCCCGAGTATTGCAATGCAGCAGAAATTAGTAAACACTGCCGGAAAAACCGGCACTTATGTGACTTTTTGACATTCGACATGTCTGCCTCGAAGACAACCCTCAAAGAGCGGCAACACCCGCTTGCCGGCACTCGCATGACCGGTGCCGATATCGTCGTCCAGGTGCTCGCGGACGAGGGCGTCGACACGATTTTCGGCTACAGCGGCGGCGCCATCCTGCCGACCTACGATGCCGTTTTTCGCTTCAACGATCAGCACCGCAATGCTGACGGCAGCTCGCCGATTCCGTTGATCGTACCGGCCAACGAGCAAGGCGCCGGCTTCATGGCGGCCGGTTATGCGCGCGCCAGTGGCAAAGTCGGGGTGGTGATGGTGACCTCGGGACCCGGCGCCACCAACACCGTAACCCCGGTGCGCGACTGCATGGCCGATTCGGTGCCGATTGTCGTTATCACCGGCCAGGTACCGACCGCAGCAATCGGCACCGATGCCTTCCAGGAGGCCCCGGTACCGGCCATCATGGGTGCTATCGCCAAGCACGTTTTCCTGGTGACCAACCCGGAACGTCTCGAAGCCACGATGCGCACTGCGTTCGAAATCGCCCGCACCGGCAGGCCTGGCCCGGTGGTCATCGATATCCCCAAGGATGTGCAGAACTGGGAAGGCGAATTTACCGGCGGCGGTTCGCTGCCGTTGCCGGGTTACCGTGGCCGCCTGCAGGCCGTCACCGACAACAAGCTTGATGACGACGCCTGCGAACGTTTTTACACGATGCTCGCCGAATCCGAACGGCCATTGATCTACGCCGGCGGCGGAGTCATCAACGGCAATGCCACCAAGCCGATGCGCCACCTGGCCAACGCTTACGGCATACCGGTGGCAACAACCTTGATGGGTCTCGGCGCCAGCGACACTACACATCCCTTGTCGCTGCATATGCTGGGCATGCACGGTACCGCGTTTGCCAACTATGCCGTCGAAGACTGCGATTTTCTGATTGCCATCGGCTCGCGGTTCGATGACCGGGTGGCGGGCGACCCGGCACGCTTCGCCCCGAACGCCAAACACATTGCGCACTTCGACATCGACGTGTCGGAAATCGGCAAGGTCAAGAGCGTCAGCTGGCATCACGTCGGCATGTTGCACAGGGACCTCGAGGACCTGCTCGCCTACGGCCGTCGCATCGGCTTTGAAAAAGACCTGTCCAACTGGCACAAGGAAATCGCTGCGCTGAAGGACAAGCATCGCCTGAATTACGACCGCAAAAGCAAACTCATCCAGCCGTACGCCGTAATCGAGGAAATCAACCGGCACACTCGTGGCGAGGCCATCATTTCAACCGGCGTCGGTCAGCATCAAATGTGGGCAGCCCAGTATTTCGACTTCCGCGAACCCCGCTTGTGGTTGACCTCCGGCAGCATGGGCACCATGGGTTTCGGCCTGCCTGCCGCAATCGGCGCACAATTCGCGCAGCGAGACCGGCTGGTCATCGACATCGACGGCGACGGCAGCATGCGCATGAACATCGGCGAGCTCGAAACAGCAACGACTTACGGTTTGCCGGTAAAGATTATCGTATTCAACAACTTCGGTGACGGCATGGTGCGCCAGTGGCAACACCTGTATTACAAAGGGCGCATGTCCGGGAGCGACAAGTCGCTGCATCGAAAGGATTTCGTGAAAACCGCGGAAGCGGACGGATTCGAATTCGCTCGCAAACTCGACGACAAAAATCAGATCGCAAAAACCATCGAGGAATTTATCAACTTCCCCGGCCCTGCGTTCCTGGAAGTCATCATCGATCCGAACGCCGGAGTCTATCCAATGGTCGGTCCGGGATTGAGTTACGACAAGATGATCACCGGCGACCACATCGTCGGCCGGGACAAGGAGACCGACGATAAGCCCGGGCCCAGCGAGATGTTCTGAAACGCGACCTCCCGGTAGTCACGAATCACAACAATAAGGGAGACGTCCACATTGGCATCAGACACTTTTACCGGTAGCTGTCTTTGCGGCTCGGTCAAATACCAAATCGTCGGTGAATTCAGGTTTTTTCCACACTGTCACTGCAGCCGTTGCCGCAAGTCGACCGGTACGGGTCACGCGAGTAATGTGATCGTGACCCCCGAGTCCTGCGACTGGACCGCCGGTGAAGAGTTGATCACGACCTACAAGGTGCCGGACGCGGAGCGCTTCCGAACGGTGTTTTGCAGCAAATGTGGTAGTCCGTTGCCGCGCTGGGCGCCGGATATGAGTATGGCAGTGATTCCTGCCGGAACCCTCGACTCGCACCCGCATCTAAAGCCCAGCGGTCGGATATTTTACGACTCCAAAACGGACTGGTCCTGCGATACGGCGGAGTTGGAAACCTGGGCCGAATATCCGCAGCGACCCTGATTTACAGGATTTCGACGTCAAGACTCCTGGGTTTGCAATAAATGTCAGTCCGCGCCCGCCCATGGCGCAGGATAGGCATCGTGGGCGGACTGGGCCCGAATATCCGCAGCAGCCCTGACGTTTCGTTGTTGCCGGAACCGTTGCCCGGTATGCTGAACGGGCTGTCCAAGAATGAGATGTAAACGGGGGGACCCAAAAAATGAACACGAAAATATGGCTTGGCGTGGCATTCGGCGTAATGTTCACGCTCACAGGCTGTGGCCGTTCCGAGCCGGAAGCGCCGGCCGCGGCTGCTCCGGATGCCGCTGTCGAAGCGATGGACGAGGCCGTCGAAGCAATGGATGAGGCCGTCGAAGTCGTGGATCTCAGGGCCTTGCTGGCCAGTGAGTCGCGACCGGAAGAAGACCGGTCTCGGGATGCCGGGCGCAAGCCGGCCGATGTGATCGAATTCCTCGGTATCGAACCCGGCATGCGGGTCATGGACGTCATTGCTGCCGGAGGGTACTACACCGAAGTTTTGTCGCTCGCCGTTGGCGAGGATGGTTCGGTCGTCGCCCAGAATCCGCCAGGCATCCTGCAGATTCGTGACGGCGCTTTTGAAAAACAGCTGAGCGACAGGCTCGCCAATGACAGGCTGCCGAACGTGTCCAGGCTGGATGCCGATCTCAACGATGTCGACAGCAGCGTCGGCACCTTTGACGCTGCAATCACTGCATTGAATTTTCACGATATTTACAACCGCAATGGCCCGGAAGCAGCGGTAGGCGCACTGAAAACCGTCTATGACAGGCTGGAGCCCGGTGGTGTTTTCGGCATTATCGATCACGTCGGTGTGGCTGACGCCGATAACGTCGCATTGCACCGCATCGAAAAATCGATTGCCATCGAATCGGCGCTCGCTGCCGGATTCGTGGTCGAGGGCGAAAGTATGCTTTTGCAAAATGCGGCGGACGACCATTCCGAAAGTGTTTTCAGCGAAAATGTTCGCGGCCAGACCGATCGATTCGTTCTCAAGCTGCGCAAGCCGGTCGGATAACAGCGCACAGAAACGTCGGGGTATTTTGCCCCGACGTTTCGCTATTCATCGTCGGAACTGGTATCGGTTCGTCTAGCAATCTCAGGCGTTCTGGTTCCCGGCGGTATTTCGCTCGCACTCTTGCAAAAGCGCATCGGAGCTCCGATTTCCAGGAAGCTACCCTTCCCCGAATATGTGAGCCGGTGCAGGGAAATGGACTTGAAAATCAAAGAAAGTTGGAGTTCGGCACCAGGGACGGTTTTAACAATAGTTGGAGCAGGTATCTACTATGCTGATTACGCCCAACCGGTCCAACCTCAACAAGATCGTCGTCATCAACCCCAAGGGTGGATGCGGCAAAACGACGATCTCCACCAACCTGGCCGCCTACTTCGCGCAACAGGGTCCGATCCCCGCGATCATGGACTGTGACCAGCAGGGCTCGACGATGTCCTGGATCGAACGGCGCCCGGCGGAGTTGCCGGAAATTCACGGCATTGCCGCCTACAAGCGCACCATGCAGGCGACTCGCAGCTGGCAATTGCGGGTGCCGACGGAAACCACCAACCTGATTGTCGACTCACCGGCAGCCCTGACCAACGACGACCTGCGCGAGGTCACGCGCGATGCCTGCAGCATCCTGGTGCCGGTGTTACCGTCCGCCATCGATATTCACGCCGCTTCGCGCTGCATAGCCGACCTGCTACTGATCGCGAAAATCGACCGTCGCGACCGCAAACTTGCGGTGGTCGCCAATCGCACGCGCAAAAACACCAAGAGTTTCGGCAAGCTGATGCGGTTCCTGGATTCGCTCGGCATTCCGATCATCGCCGTGCTGCGCGACAGCCAGAATTTCGTCAAAGCCGCCGAGCGCGGCCTCGGTCTCTGTGACATGCCCCTGTACAAGGTCGTCGAGGACCTGGAGCAGATCGAAAATATCGTGCAGTGGCTGGATGGCTGGAAGGAACGCCGCTACGACCCGACCGCCTCGGGCATTTTCGACAACCTGTCGAACGTGCACGTGTTCCGTAAGCCGGGCGTGGTCTGACGGCTATTGTTCTTCCTGGATCGACGCGAACATCCCGACGTCGATATTGCCGCCGCTCAGAACGATCGCCGTTACCCGGTCCCGGGTGTCTATCTTGCCGCTGAGAATCGCTGCCAGCGATACCGCGCCGCCCGGCTCCACCACCAGCTTCAGGTGCCGAAAGGCAAAACGAATCGCGGCCTTGACTTCGTCATCGCTGACGACGAGGCCGGGGCTGAGCAATTTCTTGTTGATGGCAAAGGTCAGCTCCCCGGGTCGTTCCGTTTGCAGCGCATCACAAATCGACCGCGCGGCCGGGTCGTTGCTTTCGCGGTTGCCGGACGCGAGCGAGCGCGCCGTGTCGTCGAAGTGTTCCGGTTCGACCGGGTAGACGTCCGTTTTCGGTGACAGGTGCTTGATCGCCAGCGCCGTGCCCGCGATCAGCCCGCCGCCCGAGCAGCTCACCAGGACCTGGTCTGCGGTGGCCCCGTGAGCCTTCAGCTGACGTAGCAACTCGAGACCGACCGTGCCCTGTCCGGCAATGACGTGCTCATGATCGAACGCTGGCACAACCACACTGCCCGACTCTTCGGCAATCTTGCCGGCGATGGCCACCCGGTCCTCGCTGTAACGGTCGTATAACACCGTCTTGCCGCCATAGCCCTGGGTATTTTTGATCTTGATGGCCGGCGCGTCTTTTGGCATCACGATCGTCGTCTCGATGCCGAGCATCTGGCCGGATGCCGCGACCGCCTGCGCATGATTGCCGGAGGAAAACGCAACCACGCCTTTCGTCCGTTCCTCCTCGGTCAATTGACTCATGGTGTTGTAGGCGCCGCGGAACTTGAACGATCCGGTGAACTGCAGGTTTTCGGGCTTGATCCATACGCGGCCGCCGGCAAGCTCGTCGAGTAGCGCCGATGTCAGCAACGGTGTCTCGACGACGACACCTGCCAGTCGTTCCGCCGCTTTCTCTATGTCTTTGAATTCCACCATGTCACATCGTCAGCCGGTCGATTTTCGCGGCACAGATGAAGTCGTTTTCCGACAGCCCGTCGATCGCTGTGGTCCGGTAGGACACCACGCAGCGACTGTAGCTCACCGTCATTTCCGGATGATGGCCTTCCACGGTGGCGATCCAGGCGACCGCATTGGTGAAGGCAATCGTGCGACTGTACGCCGGAAATTCGAAGACACGCACGATCGACTTGCCGTCCTCGCTCAGCGACCAGTCGTCATGCAGTGCTGCCAGCGCTTCTGTCGCCTGTGCTTTGGTAAACGGTGCGACGCCACCTTCACAGGGCTTGCACTTCCTGTCCGCAAAATCAGCCATCAGTCGAGAATCTGCAAACCTAGCGGGCCGCAAAGCGCCACACTATACACGGGCCGCTAGCGGATCGAGTAAAAAAAGACCGGCCCCGAAGGGCCGGCCAGGCGGAGACTCAGGATTGAGTCACGGGGAACGTTGTTGAAGATCTACTGCGGATTTGCCGCAAACGAAGGTGCTGCGTCGACATACAGCGTCAGGCTGACCTTGCGCTCGAACGCCAGGCTGTCCAGCTTGTCGTCGGCCGCCGGCGACTCGCCGTGCGCATTGACGGTGATGCGGCTGGCCGGGACGCCATTCGCCAGCAACACGTGCATGACGTGTTCCGCGCGCCGTACCGAGAGCTTGCGGTTGTATTCGGCATCGCCGCGCTCATCGGCAAATCCGTCGAGCCGTACGAATACATCCGGCATGGTAGCCAGGCTCCGCGCGAGCTCAGTTAGCCGCGAGCCGGTCGTGTCGGCCAGCGTGTGCTCATCGGTGCGGAACAGCAGGTCCATTTCGATGCCGGCCTGCAACAGCGCCAGCAATTCGGGCCGCGACTCGGACTGCAAGCGCTCGATATCGCCGCCGAGGGCCGCGATGTTGCGTTCCAGCTTGCTGATCTCGTCCTGTGAGCCCTCGAGAGACGCCGTCAGCTCGTCGATTTCCGTATTGCGAACGTGAAACTCGTCGCCGAGCTTGGCACCGGCGGCTGCGCCGATTATGAAGCCTACGGGACCGCCGGCAATGGCACCGACCACCGCGCCGACACCGACGCCTATGTTTTCTTCCTTCGACGGGGACTCGGCGAATGCGGGAGCCGCCGCCAGTGCGGTGATGCATCCAGCCAAAATCGTATTCCTGAACATGTTGATTTCCTCCGGTATCTGAGAGCCACACCTCGTGGCCGCCTTCGGAAACCATTAAAAGGCCGGATCCAGCGCCCGAGGGGGCGGGAATATGCGCGCCCCGGGATCAATTGTGATGAAAAATGGCAGCTATAATTTCGCAGGTGGTACAGCAACAAGGGGGATATCGTGGGTACAGATAAAGTAGGAGGTTGGTTACAGGTCGGCGCGAACCTGGGCATTATTCTCGGCCTGGTGCTGGTGGGGCTCCAGCTCAAGCAGAATTCGGACTTGCTCCGCATCCAGCTGCTTTATGCGGAAAGCCAAAGCTTCATCAACCACGAAAGAGCCATGATCGGCGAAAACGGCGCGGATGCCTGGGCCAGGTCGCTGGAAGCGCCGCGCGAGCTGACCCTGTCCGAGACAAGAATCATGGAAGCCCATCTGTATGCGCTCGCGGAACAGTGGCGAGCATCGCACCTTCTGCACGAACTGGGCGTCCTCGGTGAGGAATGGCAAAACCGGATTATTGAGGAATCCGTCTATTACCTCGGAAATCCGTACGGTCGAGCGTGGTGGAACGTCTATTCCGGCACCACACCGTTGCCCGATGAACTCAGGGCGCTGGTACAGCAGCAAATTGACGAATCGCCGAACTATACCCTCCCTTATCACATGGCA
>JAWWCT010000024.1:0-45024 GCA_033720315.1 Woeseiaceae bacterium
ATTTCCGAGATTCCGACCGGCCTCAAAGGATTGCTGATCGCCGGCATCCTGAGCGCCGCGATCTCGAGCCTCGACTCGATCCTGGCTGCGCTGTCGCAGATTTCGCTGACGATGTTCTACAAACCGTTCGTCAACCCGCAAGCCGACGAGGCGACATCGCTGCGTGTCTCCAGGTTGTTCGTGATCGTCTGGGGAGCGGTGCTGGCGACGCTGGCCTGGCAGTTCTCGGCGAGCCAGCTCGCGCTGGTGACGCTCGCCTTCACGATGACCTCTTATACCCTGGGCCCGATACTCGGGCTGTTCATGCTGAGCATGGTGACGCGGCGCTATCGCGTTGCCGGCATCGGCCGCGCGGTGATACTGAGCATCGGGGTGGTATTGCTCATCAACGAGCCGGAGATCCTCAACCCGCTGCTGGGTACCGACTATTCCGCACCGTTACTGGCCTGGCCGTGGTTGTTTCCGATCGGTGCCGGCTGTTGCTTTCTCGCCGCCATTCGCGGCCGGATCCGGGAGACCTGACCGGTGAAACGTCCCGTTGCCATCAGTGTCGCGATCATGATCACTGCGTGTTCCTCCTTGCCGATGGTCGAGGTACCGTCGGCGAATCAATCGAGCCGCATCAACTATCTCGTCATTCACTTCACCTCGGAGGATTTCGCCGAGTCGTTGCGACTCCTGACCCAGCCGACCGAGCGTCCGGTCAGCGTGCACTACCTGGTGCCGGAGCCGAACGACGAGACCTACGAGCGTGACGATTTGCGCATTTACAGGCTGGTTCGCGAATCGGAACGGGCGCGTCATGCCGGCATCAGTTACTGGGGTAATTCGCAAAGCATGAACAACTCGTCGATCGGCATCGAGATCGTCAATCGCTCGCGCTGCGAGCCGATCGATCCCGAGGCCGAGTCCACACCGGAAAACCAGCGTTGCACGTTCCTCGAGTTCCCCGAAGAACAGGTGCAGCTCGTGATTCGCCTGGCCAAAGATATCCTCGAGCGAAACCCGGACATCGACCCGATCGACGTCGTCGGCCATGGCGACATCGCGCCGGATCGCCGATCGGACCCCGGCCCGACGTTCCCGTGGAAGCGCCTGTACGACAACGGCATCGGGCCGTGGTATGACGACGACACGGTGGCGCGCTACCGCGCGGTGTTCGATAGCGACATGCCCGACCTCGCCACATTGCAGCGTGCCCTCGCTGCGCTGGGTTACAAGATCGAAGAAACCGGCGACAACGACGTGCAGACGCGCTTCGTGGTGCGCGCCTTCCAGATGCGTTTCAGAGCTGAAAAATGGAGCGCCGGCATGGATGCGGAATCGGCAGCGATTCTGTTTGCATTGCTCGAGAAATACCGTCCGGAATCGCTCGGGCAACTGGCTTCCGGTGCACTGCCAGCAGCAACCACCGAGGAGGCACCTTGCGACTTGCAACGCTGCTCCTGAGCTCGATGCTGGTGGCCGGCTGCGACACGCCGCCGCGCACGCTGTCGATCGTATCCTTCAATATCTGGGGTGGCGGCGCCAACAACGGGCGTCCGCTGAGCGAGACCGTGGCCGTCCTGCAAACACTGAACGCGGATGTATTTGCCCTCCAGGAAGTGCGCGCTGAATCTGCGGTGTGTGACCCTGACGACTGCCTGCCCGGCGAGCGTGGCGTTGCACGCGAACTCGCACAGGCGATCGGTTATCACCTCCACGAGCAATCCGCACAGAATGACTTGCTGTGGGCCAATGCGATTCTGAGCCGTTACCCGCTGCGCTCGGTATTGCCGCAGGAACTCGGCGTGGTGCTCGACGTCAACGGTGAATCGGTATACGTGTTCAACGTGCACCTGACCGACTACCCGTACCAGCCCTACCAGCTCACAGGCATCGCCTACGGAGACGCGCCGTTGCTTGACGATGCAGCAGCGGCAGTCGCCGCGGCAGAAAACGCACGGGGTGCCGCCGTCGACCGGCTGCTGAAAGTATCCGCCGAACTCCCCGAAGCGGCCCTGACGATCGTCTGCGGCGACTTCAACGAGCCTTCCCATCTCGACTGGACGCGCCGCGCCGCAGAAAGCGGGCGCCAGCCGCTGACCGTGCCATTCCCCGCCAGCCGAAAACTCGCCGACGCCGGCTTCGTCGATGCCTATCGCGCCTCGTGGCCGGACGAAGTCGCCTACCCGGGCCTCACCTGGACCTCCCTCCCCGTCCCTGACCCGCATCAGGAACATCACGACCGGATCGATTTCGTCTACCTGAAAGGCAAAGCCGTGCGCGTCATGGACGCCGCCGTCGCCGGCGAGTCCGGCGAAACCGCGGACATCGTCATCCAGCCCTGGCCGTCGGATCACCGGGCGGTGCTGGTCCGCGTCTCGTACTGACGGCCCGAACGGCGAGTCCCGGTAGCCCGCTCGCCGGCCGTAGCCAGGAGCCCGAGCTTGGACTACGCTAGTTGTATCAGCCCCGACATCGTGTCGATGTCGCTTCCGGGCTGCAGGAGAAAACTATGTCCAAGCTGAAGCTTCACCCCTCCATAGACAATGGCATCAAGCCGGGCAAGAAGAAGTTTTCCGGCGGCTATCTGCACTGCCACTGTGACAAGGACCCGGTGCAGGTGACGGTGACGGCGCAGACCGCGCACAATCACGCCTGCGGTTGCACCAAGTGCTGGAAGCCCGAGGGCGCCGTGTTCTCGGTTGTCGCGGTGGTGCCGAGAAAGCATGTCACCGTCAGCGCCAATGGCGGCAAGCTCGCCATCGTCGACAGCAATGCCGCCATCCAGCGCTACGCCTGCAAGGACTGCGGCGTGCACCTGTATGGCCGAATCGAGAACCAGGACCATCCGTTTTACGGTCTCGACTTCATACACACGGAGCTGTCGGACGAACAAGGCTGGTCCGAGCCGCAATTCGCCGCGTTCGTGTCGTCGATCATCGAATCGGGATTTCCGCCCGCGGATATGAAAAAAGTGCGCAAGCGGTTAAAGAGCATCGGCCTCGAGCCCTACGACTGCCTGTCACCCGAACTGATGGATTTGATCGCCACACACACGGCGAAAGCAAGCGGCCGGCTCGCCGCCTGAAACTGCGGGTCTGCCGAAAATGCCGGCGGGGAACCCCCGCCCAAAAAAAACCCCGCGCATGCGGGGTTTTTTCGTTGCCTGCCGCTCAGTCCTTTATTTCGACGAGGATGACTTCGAACGGCTCGCTGCCGATGTTTTCCGGCATGTGGTTTTCGTCCTGGGCCCATTGCGTCGCGCCGCGTGGCGCATCGATATCCTCGGATGTGCCGTCCGGCAGATGCATGCGCACGCTGATGTCGGTCAAGAATACCGCCACGTTTGGCCCGTGAGTATGCATCACCGACTTCTCGCCGGGACCGTAGTTGACCCGAATGACGCGAACCTTGTCGTTTTCGTATTCGACCTTGTAATGCGCCGGATCGGCAGTGACGGCGTCCTCCCCGAACGCTGTTATCGCGAACGACGCTGCGGCCAGGCAAGCGATACCGGCCAGTGCTTTTCGAAACATGTTTGAATCCCCTTGTTGTTGTTCGTCCGGCGCCAGGCGCCGGCCGGCCGATTATAGTCGCGGGAAAGCACGGCGGGCACTAACGGCAAGCATATTTTTTTGGTGTCCGTCGGTTTGCCGCGCATCGGCGCCAGCCATCAATAAAAGAAGATCCCAGCGTTATTTTCGGGGAAAGAAGGTTTCGGCGACATCTTTGCGGGCAAAAAAAGGGCTGTACATGGTACAGCCCCGGGTGTTCAGGATATCGGTCGCCTCAATACTGCTCTGCGACCTCCGGCTCCGGCGTCTTGCGACGCAGCGGGTCCATGCGGCGGTCCCGATCGGGGCTCGCCAGTTCCTTTTCGTGCAGGAACAGGATCTCCAGCGCTTCCTTGTACTTGTTGAAAGCATGCTGGTAGCGGGCCTTGTCCGGGAACAGCGTGTTGACGTAGTCCATTAACAACGACACCGGCAAGCCGACCAGCGAACTGATGATTGCGACTGCGGCGCCCGACTTGATGTCGCCGCCCTGGGCCAGTGCCAGGTAAAAACCGGCGAAGGTGCCGATGATGCCGACCAGGATGATCATGAACGGTGCCCGGTGCAGTACCGAAACCACGTCCTCGGCGTCGAACCAGCGGAAGGTGTTGGCGAAATAGGGGCTGTTGTCGAAGGCGACTCGGGTGATGATGTCGTAGTCCGGCTTTTCGTCGTAGCCGATGTCCTTCACCTCGTCGACGGTCACATCGACGATATGCGCGACGCCGTCTTCGATATCGAACGCGCTGTCGATGGCGGAAGCCGGCTCTTTCTCGACCAGCTTCTTCTCGACCAGTTCCTCCTTGGTCTTTTCCAGCATTACCGTGCCTTTTTTGTGCAACTGGCGTGCCTTGAGCTTGATCTTTTCCGCTTCCTTGATGCGCTCACGCAGCTGCTCGAGGTACGGGTCCTTGCCCGAGTACAGCGACGACGGGATCTTCAGCGCATCGGTCGGCAATGTCGGGTCGAAATTGACCGTCAATGCGACGTCGCCCTGCTCCCTCACGCTCTCGCCGTAAGTCAGTTCTGACGGTACCTTCTGCGCCTTCTTGTACTCGAACACGCAGTAATAGAAAGACAAGGCAAAGCGATTCAGCGCATTGATCTTGTAGTGCAGGCCGAACTTGAACAGCAGGAACACGCCGAGGGCGGCGATGATGCCCCAGACGAAAATCTGCCCGATCGCCTCGTTAGTGATCGTCGCGTCGAAGAAAAACGCGAAATAGGCAGTTATTGCCACGATCGTCAAAAATGCGTACTTAAACATGTCGACCTCTAATCCTGAAAATCCACCTTAAAAATCATCAACGGTCGCCAGTTCTTCCGTATACAGACGGAATTCCAGGATCGTTGCCTGTTCCTGCTTGCAGTTGTACTCAAAGCACAACGCTTCCTTGCCCACCAGTTCCGGCTTCACGGGCGCCGCTTCGCGATAACCCAACGCCGCAATACTCATGTCTCTTTTCAGCTTGTCGCGATACGGGTAGTCGCCCATTTCCGCTTCGTCGAAAATAAAGTTGTACATGGCGACGGCGCGGCGGTTACTCAGGTCCATGTTGTACATGCGCGCCCGCTCGGTCGCCGGCGAGGTATCGTTCTTGTCGACGTAACGACCGTTATAGATCGGTGACGTCATGCCCGAAATCTTCAGCGACTCGATCAGTTCGTCGGCCTTCGGGCTTTCGTAAATGCTTTTCGCGTACTTCGGAATCATGATTCGCAGGAAGTCCTTCATCTCCTGGGACAGCACGTGTGAACCGCGCTCGAAATACGAAGACTGGAAGTTCAGCCGGACTTTGCCGGTCTTGTCGTCGATCTGCACCGCCGACTCGTCGTAATCCTTGAAGTTCTCATGCAGCAGTTCGACGATTTCCTCTTTCGCTTCCGCCGCTCGCAGGAACGGTTCGAGCTCTTCGCGCGCCCTCGCGGCCGCTTCTTCCTGGCGCTCGAGTTCGCGCTGCAGCTCGGCTTCGGTCTCGGCCAGCGCCTTTTCCTTTTCCTCCGCGAGCTTGGCCTGCAACTGGTCCAGGGCTTCCCGCTCTTCCCGTTCCTTCTCGGCTAGTGCACGCTGGCGCTCGGCCTCGGCCTCTGCCTCTTTCTGTGCCAACGCCCGCGCGTGTTCTTCCTGCGCGCGCTCCAGCTCGGCCTGCTTCTGGGCTTCCAGTGCCGCTTTGGCAGCTTCCAGTTCAGCGGCTTGCTGCTGTGCCTCTCGTTCCAGCTCGGCACGTTTTTGCGCCTCGAGTTCCGCTTGCGCCCGTTTCAGTTCCTCGGCTGCCTTCGCATCGAGCGCCGCCTGCTGCGCCGCCGCTTCGGCTTCGAGCTGGCGTTGCTTTTCCGCTTCCAGCGCGGCTGCCTTGCGTTCCAGTTCAGCCTGCGCCTCGCGTTCCTTCTGTTGCAATTCCTGGGCAACCTGCGACGCGTAGGCGTCTGCCTGCTGGGCGACTTTTTCGATTTCAGCCTGCTTTTCGGCCTCGAGTTCGGCCTGGGTCTTTTCCAGTTCCTTGGCGAACTGCTCTTCCTTGCGTTTCAGCTCCGCTTCGCGAATTTCTGCAAGCGCTGCTGCCTGCTGCGCCAGGCGTTCGC
Organism: Woeseiaceae bacterium; assembly: GCA_033720315.1. Taxonomy (GTDB): domain Bacteria; phylum Pseudomonadota; class Gammaproteobacteria; order Steroidobacterales; family Woeseiaceae; genus SZUA-117. The sequence continues at coordinate 6,123 of JAWWCT010000024.1, forward strand.
GTTCGATTTGCTCGGCGCGTTCCAGCTCGCGCTGCTTCTGGGCCTCGAGTTCTGCCTGCTGTTGAGCGAGCTCGGCCTGCTTGGCCTGCTCCATGCGCTGCAGTTCGGCCTTCTTTTCGAGTTCCGCGCGCTCCAGTTGTGCCTGGCGTTCCGCTTCGAGGGCCCGTTCCTTGCGCTCGATCGCTCGCGCCGCACGTTTTTCCGCTTCGGTCAGCTCCTGTTGCAGCTGCTGCTCCAGGGTTTGTTCCTGTTCTGCCAGCGCAGCCATGGTCTCGGCGCGCAGTTCGACTTCCTTGGCGAACAGCTGCTGTTCCGCTTCACGCTGCATCCGTTCGATTTCCTGCTGCTTTTGCTTTTCCAGCTCACGCCTTTCCGCTTCCAGCTGCGCCTGCTTTTCCTGGTCGATGTTCTGGACTTGCAGTGATAACGCTTCCTGGTGTTTCTGCTCGACGGCCGCCAGCATCTCTTCGTATTCGTCGGCCTGCGCTTCCTGCTGCGCTTCCAGCATGGCGGAGAAAGCCTGCACCAGTTCCTCTGCTTTCTTCCTGCGTTGTTCCTTGGCTTCCTGTAATGCTTTTTCGGATTCGCGTTTGGCCATGACCTGGGGATCGCTTTCGTATTCCTTCACGATCTCCTGGATCTTCTCGTCGTTTTCCGCCTGGATCTGTTCAATCACGTCCGCGGTCGCCTGCTGGGTAAACATGATCTCGTCGGTGGCGTGAATCATGAAGACGATAGCCAGTACCGCGAACAGGTCGACCATCGGGACAAGCGCTTCGATGGCCTGTGATTCTTCCTTGTCGTTTTTTCGGTCAAAAATCATGTCTAGTGTTCCATCACCGTTGAATCAACGTTCCGTTCATTCAAGCTTTTGCAGCGCCGCCCGCTTCAGGCGCCGATTGACATAATTCAAGCCGGCGATATTGGAGCCCGAAGCGAAGCGGAAACCCGCGGGCGCAACCCTTTGCGCCATAACGCATCGGCGGAATATTGCACATAGATCACGTTAAATAGAGGGACTGGTTCAAAGATTACTCAAGTAATTGTCAAATTGAGACGCGTGCCGAAAACAAGGCCTGTTTCATTGTTTTCATCACCCATCCGAAGCGACTGACGACGGGAAATTGCAAGCTTTCTTGCCCTGCTCAGACGTGCGGCTCGCCAGATCGCGCCAACCATCACGCCAAGGGGTGAATCGCGAAAATTGATCTGCTGATTATGTTGAATGGCAGCGAATTTGCGCGACGAGCTGACGGTCGCGGGATTTGCGGATCGGCTAAGCGTGGCAAGGATACTGCCCTAATCGTCAGCAATTTCTTCGAACGGTTTCGGAATGCAGCGCTGTCCAGTCCGCGGTTCTCACGCAAACCCGGCGAAAACGATGCAAGCGATTTCGAGCTGCACCGCCATGGCGGTCCGATCCGCAACTATCTGCAGGGTCTACTCGTCCATTTACGGCGATATGACGACGGGCAAACGAATTTCCGGAACCTGATGCAATAGACGGTTATGGCCGATGCTTGCCTGCGTATGTTCGCTTCGTTCTCAAAAAGAAAGATAAAAAACGTCTTTTTTAATCGTTTATGTCAACAAGCTGAGGTTTTTTTCCGGCCAGGCTTATACTGACCCGGTCGCGATGCAGGGAGCTTGGGCCATGAAAGGAATTCGCGTCGTCAGCGCTGTTGCGCTCTTCGTCTTGTCATTCATATTCGACACGCAAGTAACGTTCGCGCAAAACAGCGTGAATGCCGTGCCCGCGCAGGGGCATCCCGGGTCACGGGGCCTCGATAAAGCCGCACAGATGTCCAAAGCAGGCATGCGCCTGCGGCGCGCGCATGCCGAATATCGCGCGCATATCAATCGTCAGCGCGCCGCACCGTTCGTACCGGGCGACAGTTTCCTGCCGTTTGCGGGAGGCCGCGTGCTGGTCGAGGCCCGTGCCACTACCGACCCGGCACGGCTGCTGGCTGACCTGCGACGCCTCGGGCTGACCGCCAGCTCGAGCTATAGCGAGCTCGTCTCGGGCTACCTGCCGGTGGCAGCCATCGAAGACGCCGCAGCCCTGCCAAGCCTGCGCGCAATTTCTGCCGCGATTGCACCCATTCGCAGTGCCGGCTCCATCAACAGCCAGGGGGATGTCGCCTTGCAAGCAACGGTGGCGCGCACAACCTACGGTGTTGACGGTTCCGGCATCAAGGTCGGGGTGTTGTCCGACAGCTACGACGATCTCGGTGGCGCGGCCGCCGATATCGCGAGTGGCGACCTGCCCGCGGCAGGCGTCCAGGTTCTGGCGGAATCGACCGCCTGCGGCGCACTGCTTTTTTGCATCGACGAAGGCCGTGCGATGCTGCAAATTATTTTCGACATGGCACCGGGTGCGGATCTGCTTTTCCATACCGGTCTGCAGACCAAGGCCGAATACGCGAACGGCATAACAGCACTGGCCGCGGCTGGCGCCGACGTCATCGTCGATGACCTCTTGTACCTGCACGAACCGATGTTCCAGGACGGGATCGTCGCGCAAGCGGTCGACACTGTCGTCGCGGGCGGCGCCATTTACTATTCGGCCGCCGGTAATGCGGGCGACGAAAGTTATGAAAGCGGCTTCAACGACACCGACAACATCCTGTGTATCGAGTTCTTCCTGCCGATCGGCGACTGCGATCCGCAGTTCGAGCGGGTCGGCCGGATGCACGACTTCGACCCGGGGCCGGGAGAGGACCTGGTGCTCACGGTCACCGTACCGGTCAATGGTGTACTGACCGTGGCCATGCAATGGGACCAGCCGTTTGGCGGTCCCGGGCCGCTGACCGACCATGATCTCGTTTTGCTTAGCCCGGACGGCGGCCTTTACTACGATATCAGCGCCAACGACAACGTTACGATGGGCGAAGGCTGGGAGGTGCTGCAGTTCCAGAACTCCGAATTCCTGTACAACGGCGAAACGCAATTCGGGCTTGTCATCACCTATGACGAAGTCGACTCCATTGGCCCGCCCGCCAATCTCGTGAAGCTGGTCGTATTCGGCAGCGGCAATACGCTCGACGAATGGCGCACCGACAGCTCGACGGTATACGGGCATGCAAACGCCGCAGGCGCGTCCGCGGTTGCCGCGGCCTGGTGGCAGGAAACGCCGGCGTTTGGCGTCGACCCGGCGCAACTCGAGCCCTACTCGTCCAAAGGCGGTACGCCGATTTATTTCACCAGCACCGGCGCTGCCCTGGCCACTGCCGAAATGCGACTGAAGCCGGAGATCGCGGCGGTCGACGGCGTCGATACGACGTTCTTTTTCAGCGATCCGGATGGCGACGGCATTGACAACTTCTTCGGCACCTCGGCCGCCGCACCTCACGCGGCCGGTGTCGCGGCGTTGTTGCTGGAGGCAGATCCGGGCGCTACGCCGGCACAGGTCAATTCGGCACTCGAATCGACAGCCCTCGACATGGCGGCGCCCGGCTTCGACTTCGAATCCGGCTACGGCTTGATCCAGGCAGACGCCGCGATTGCTGCAATGCAGGCAGGCGGCGGCAACATTCCGCCGCTGGCCGGCTTCACGACGGACATATCCGGCCGGCAGGTCGCTTTTACTGACACCAGCACCGACAACGACGGCGCTATTACGAGCTGGAGCTGGGACTTCGGCGACGGTAACGGTGCGGACGTGCAGCACCCAACCCATACCTACGCCGCCGACAGCACATACACGGTGACGCTGACGGTGATGGACGATGACGGCGCGCCGGACTCTATGAGCCAGCAAGTCACGGTTGCCGCAGGCGGGGCGAATGCGCCGCCGATCGCAAACTTCTCATACAGTTGCAACGCCCGCGATTGCAGCTTCGACTCCTCCGCGTCATCGGACGACGCGGCTATTACCCGGTATGCCTGGGACTTCGGCGACGGCAATGGCTCTGCAGCCGCCAATCCGCTGCACAGCTATGCGTCACAAGGCAATTACACCGTGACGCTCACCGTGTTCGATATCGAAAACCAAAGCGATGCCGCAAGTGCGAGTTTTCGCGTGAAGAACCGTGGCAACGCCTCGGGCTCGACGGGCGGTGACGGTGGCGATGGCGGCACCACGACCGAGAAAGAAAAAGGTCGCCGGAAATGCTCCGACGGCATCGACAACGACGGCGATGGCCTGATCGACGGCGCCGATCCGGATTGCGCCTGAGCGTCGTGAATTCGGCGTAGTCCCTCGCCCTGCGTCAGCGGGGCGAGACGCCACGACACTTATATATAAGAATAGCTATTCTTACATGAACTTATGTAAAGTTCTTGAGGTCCGGCCTTAAGTCCTGTCTGTCAGCCGTAATACTCCGGAATCTTCCTGAGCGTCGGCCATTGCCGCGGGCAATGGCCGAAAATGACGAACGCATCGCGCTCTTTGGCCAGCGCCATCAGGCGGTGGGCATTTTTCTCCGCGAGGTCCTCACGCCAGTATCCGGCAAAGCCCTCGTCGAGCTCCTCGGGACGCGAGATGGTGTCGCTGGTGACGATGACCGGCCCGGTTTCCGGCAGTTCGAGCAGGAGTGACATCTGCCCCGGCGTATGACCCGGCGTTTCCAGCAGGGTGAGTCCGGGGAACAGTTCGACATCGCCCTCGACCTCGATGCATTCCTGTTCGTCCGGCCAGTCGAACGGATGATGCCCTGCCCAGTACAGGGGTTTCTCGAGTGCCCGTTCCGCTTTTGAAATCACCATCGGCACGTGCTTGAACTCCTCGACGCCACCGATGTGGTCGATGTGCGTGTGCGTCTGGATCAAGAGGTCGATGTCTTGCGGCGTAATGCCAACACGTGACAACTGCCCCGCGGGCAAATTTTCCGCACCGAATTCGAGGATCTCGCCGAATTCGTACAGGCGATCCTCCTGCGAAGATTTTTCAAGATCGTCAGCGTACTTCGGCGGCATGCCGGTATCGACCATGATCCACTTGTCGTCATCGGTCTCGATGAGTTGCCCGGTGAGACCGATGATGCGGCCGTTCGAGTGAACTTGAAAAAGGCCGTAATCCATGACATAGAGTCTGGCGACCCGGCTGTTGCGAAAACTCTCGAGCAGCATAAATCCTCACACGGTTACTCTTCGATTGGCTACCTGATCATAAATGAAAGTTGAAATTCACAAAATGTTCGACGTCCTGCTGAAGACCGTCGATGAGGAGCCGGAGGCAGTGATCGGATTTTCATTGTCACGTTCCCCGAAACTCGGGGAATTCCTCGACGAACTCGACCCGAACCTGTCGCTCGACTGGAACAACCGTTCTTTCCAGGGTCTGCCGGAATTGCGCGAGCACGTAGTGCGACAGGCGGGACTTGGCGAAAACCTCTCGAGCGACGATGTCCTGATTACCGCCGGCGCTGCCGAGGCGAACTATCTCGCGATTCGACAATTGGTGGGCGCAGATGACGAGATCGTCAGCGAGACGCCGGGCTGGCCGCAAGTCGCCGTTCTGGCAAACGCCATCGGTGCGCGCCTTGTCGAGGTTCAACGTCGTGATGATGCCGGCTGGGATTTTCCGATGCAGGAACTCGCATCGTCCGTCACCGAACGCACGCGCCTGATATTTCTGTCCAACCCCAACAATCCGACCGGCCGGCTGCTGAGCGAAGACGAATTGCAGGAGATTGTCGCCCTCGCCCGGCCGCACGGGACCTATGTGCTCGTCGACGAAGTGTATGCCGGCCTGGAATGGTCGGGCGCGCGCAGGCCGTCGATTGCCGGTCTATACGAACGCGGCATTACCACCGGCAGCGTGTCCAAGGCGTTGGGTTTGCAGGGCCTGCGCATCGGTTGGATGGTGTCGCCGGACAACGAGGTTATCCGCGACGCACTCATACTTCGCGAGAACTCCAGCGAGATCATGAATATCCTCGGCGAGGCCGTCGCGGAAATCGCCCTGCGGCCCGAGCGTTATGCAAGTGCAATGGGCGCGGCGCGCGCAGAAGGTCTGGCCAACCTCGGGTTACTCGATGCCTTTATCGATTCGGAGCCGCGCCTGTCCTGGATCCGCCCCGAGGCCGGCCTGATCGGCCTGGCGCACCTCGAGGACGGCATCGACGGCGACACCCTGGGCCAACGTTTGCTGGCCGAGCCGTACAAAACCTTTATCGTTCCCGGCAGCGCCTACGGCTTGCCGGCACATATCCGCGTCGGTGTCGGTGGCGGTCCGGAGGTCAACCTGGAGGACGGACTGCGGCGTCTGTCGGCCTGTTTGCGGGATATGGATACATCGCGCTGATGTTCCCCGGTCACCGGTTTCGGAACTAGGGTGGAAACGGTTGTTCCCAGGGGATGTCATAGGTGTCGGTCATCATGTTCATCATGACGCTGAAAAAACCCACCGCCAGCAGCTCGTCGATCTCCGCTTGTGAAAAACCCTCGTCCTCGAGCATTTCCTCGAACATCCACCGCTCGTCCTCGACCGTCTTGCATTGCAGTGAGGCTCGCGACACCACGTCGATGGCGACGGGATAGGATGCCGGCAGACTGGCTTTGCAGTCGCCGTCGACCAGCGCCATGAGATCGTCGTAGCTCAGGGTGGGATCGAGATTCAAAGCCGCGTGCCCGTGCAACGCCGTGCAATACTCGTTGCCGGCGACGATCGAGATCTTGAACAGGATCAGCTGTTTCAACAACGCGGGGATTTCACCTTCGACCACGGTTTCCTTGAGCATGCACCAGACTGCCTGCAGTACATGCTGGTTGTTGCCCAGTGCTTTCAGGAAATTCAGCACGTCGGGCGCACCCATGGTGTTCATGATGTCGTCGTAGATGGCCTGCACTTCGGGCGAGGCGTCGGCGTAGTCGACCAGTGTTCTTCTTTTCATCGTGGTCCCTTTACATGGGCTTCGTCGGCACGAAGCCGGTCCTTTGCTACTGCGTCGGTAACGGCGCCTCCCACGGCACTTCATAGGCGTCGCAAACCATGTTCATCATGACGCTGAAGTAGCCGACGGCCAGTAACTCGTCAATCTCCGCTTCCGTAAATCCCTCGTCGCGTAACAGCTCTTCGAATTGCCATTTTTCGTCGGCCACGCTTTTCGGCTCGAGCGCGGCGCGCGACACGACATCGATCGCGACCGGGTAGGACGCCGGCAGGTTGGCGCTGCAGTCGCCATCGACCAGCGTTTTCAGGTCGTCGTAGGTCAGCGTGGGATCGAGGTTCAGCGCCGCGTGCGCATGCAGCGAGGTACAGTATTCGTTGCCGGCGATGACCGAGATCTTGAACAGGATGAGCTGCTTCAACAGTTCCGGAATCTGGCCCTCGATCAGCGTCGATCTCACCATGCTCCAGACGCCGCGCAGAATGATCGGATTGTTACCCAGGGATTTCAGGACGTTTAACGGTTCCGGCGTGCCCATGGTGTCCATGATTTCCTTGTACACCGCCTGGGCCTCGGGCGAGGCCTTGTCGTAGTCGACAATGGTATTGCGCTTCATTTGCCTATCCCCCTTCTGCTCTTATTCGTCCCTTTGTACAGCAACACTACACGGTTTTGAGGTATTCGTGCACGAAGCTGATGGTCGTCGATCCCTGTCCGACCGCCGAGGCGACGCGGCGAACGACGCCGTGGCGCACGTCCCCCGCAGCAAAAATACCCGGAACGTTGGTCTCCATCAGGAACGGTTGGCGTTCCAGTTTCCAGCCGACCGGTCCGCCGCCGTCGATGAACAGGTCCTGCCCGGTCAGTATGAAGCCGGCCGGGCTCATTTGTACCAGGTCGCCCAGCAGGTTCGTGTGTGGCTTCGCGCCGATGAAAATAAATATCGCCGCGGCGTCTTCCCTGCAGGTCTTGCCGCTGTCGCGATCGCGGATCGTCAGCGCTTCGAGGCGCTCCTTGCCATGCACCTCCGCGATCTCGGTGCCCAGGCGCACGTGGATGTTGTCGCAGGCCTCGATTTGTTCGATCAGGTATTGCGACATGCTCTTGGCGAGCGAGCTGCGCACCAGCATGGTGACGTTACTCGCATACTGGGAGAGGAACACCGCACCCTGCCCTGCCGAATTGGCGCCGCCGACGACATACACATTGCGCCCCGCGTAACTTGCAGCTTCGCTGATCGCCGCACCGTAATAGATACCGGCGCCGGTCAGGGCCTCGGCGCCCGGCACTTCGAGCTGGCGGACCGACACGCCGGTCGCAATGATGAGCGCACGGCAGGTCAGTTCGCTGCCGTTGGCGAGCGTGACCACCTTGTAATTGTCCTTGAGGGCGACGGCGGTCACTTCCTGCGCGGTCAGGATCTCCGCACCGAGGCGGGTCGCCTGGGCGGTCGCGCGGCGCGCCAGGTCGGCGCCGCTCAAGCCTTTCGGAAAACCGAGGTAATTTTCGATGCGCGAGCTGGTGCCCGCCTGGCCGCCCGGCGTTTCCTTGTCGATCAAGAGCGTCTTGACGCCCTCGGACGCGCCGTACACCGCCGCGGCCAGCCCGGTGGGCCCGGCACCGACGACGATGAGGTCGTAGAACGGCTCGTCTGCCTGCGTGCGCAGGCCGGCCTTTTCCGCGACTTCGGTCAGGCTCGGCTCGATCAGGGTGCTGCCGTCCGGGAAGAAAATCACCGGCAAACGGTGCGTGTGCTCGTTAGCCTGCTCCGCCAGGTCGTGCGCTTCCCGGTCGCGCTCGACGTCGAGGAACTGGTAGGGGATCTGGCTGCGTGCAAGAAAGTCTTTCACCGCATGCGAGCCGGCCGACCACAGCGTGCCGGCAACGCGAATGCCGTCATAGGGCAAGGTCGCCGTTGCCTCCCAGTCGCTGATCAGGTCGTCGAGCACCGGGTACAGGTTTTCCTCGGCAGGGGTCCACGGCTTCATCAGGTAGTGATCGAGCTCGACGGTGTTGATGGCTTCGATGGCCGCGTCGGTATCGGCATAAGCCGTCAACAGGACCTTGCGCGCTTCCGGGAATGACTTGCGGGCCTGGGCCAGGAATTCCGTACCGGTCATGTTGGGCATGCGCTGGTCGACCAGGAACAGTGCGACGATATCGTTACGCTGTTTCAACCGGCCGATCGTGTCCAGTGCCTCGGCGCCCGAGCCCGCTTTTATGACCCGGTAGTTGCGGCGATAGCGTCGCGCCAGGTCGCGCTCGACGGCATTGGCGACCTGCGGTTCGTCGTCGACGGTGAATATGATCGGTTTCGCTGGCATGATTTGCTGGACGCGCCGTCAGGCTGGACTGGTCGCGGTTCCTGCCTCCTCGTCTGAAATGTGCGCAGGTTTGTCGATCGGCAGTTTCACGGTAAAGCGTGTCTCGCCGGGTTTCGAATCGACCGAGATATGGCCGTGGTGTTTTTCCACGATGATACCGTGACTGATGTTGAGGCCGAGGCCGGTCCCCTCGCCCGGTGCCTTGGTGGTGAAGAACGGGTCGAAAATCTTGTCCTGCACCTCGCGAGGGATTCCCGGCCCGCTATCGGTGATCTCGACCACCACCCAGTCGTCTTCGCGGTACGCGCGCAAATCGAGCGATCCCTCGCCGTGCATGGCAGCCACCGCGTTGTCGATGATGTTCGTCCATACCTGGTTGAGTTCGCTGCCGTAACCCTCGATGCGTGGCAGGTCCTCGGCAAAATCGCGACCCACCTTGATGCCGCGTTTGAGCTTGCCGCTCAGCATGACCAGCGTGTCGTCGAGGCCTTCGCGCACGTCGATGTCCTGTACCGGCGCCTGGTCCATGTACGAATAACCCTTGAGCGCCTTGACAATCTCCGCGATGCGTTCGGTGCCGTGGCCGATTTCCTCGAGCAGGGTGTGCGCCGTAAACTTGCTGTCGAAATAATTCACCACGATCGGCGTCAGGCGGTCATCGAAACAACCGGTCAGCTCTTCGAGTTCGGCGGCGCACAATCCCATCGACACCAGCACCGGTGCGTGTTCCCAGGGATCCTCGACGCCTTTGCTTTCGAGCCATGCCTCGACTTCCTGCTCGAGGTCGCTGCGCTCGATGGGGTCGAGTTCACTGGGCTGTTTCGCGCGTTTTTCCGCGTCCTTCTCCAGCGTTGCAATGACCGTGCGTTGCTCGTCGGACAATTGCGCTTCGCCGAGCGCTATCTTCGCGCGCTCGAGATCGATGATCGTCGTGCGTAACTGTTCGGCAGCCTGGCGCGCAACCGAGGTCGGGTTATTCAGTTCGTGAGCCATTCCCGCGCTCAGGCGACCGAGCGTCGCGAGCCGCTCACTTTGTCGCAGCATCAACTCCTGGTCGAGATACGCGCGCTGCAGCTGTTGCATCTTCTGCTGTTCCCACAACGTATGCACCTTGGTGTGAAAGAAGCCGCAGACCATCGCCAGGCACTTGAGATCGAGGTCGGTATACGCGCTGCGACGGCGCGCGAAAAAATACAGGGCTTCGGTTTTGCCATCGACGACCAGGGTGTTGATCGAGATCTGCTCGAGGTCGTCCTTCTGCAAATGCGCCGGCAGGTGCGCCAGCGCCTCTTTCATGGCGTCGCCGCTCAGGATCCGCGTCTTGCGATCGCGCCACAGATCCATTTCGAATTTCGACAGGCTCGCGGGGACGGTATTGATGACATCGGCCTTGCCGCGATAGCCATCGACGACGATCGCCACCGCTTCGTCGCCGTTTGCGGCTTCGGGGTCACCATCAAAACAGATATAACGCCAGGAAAAGACATCGACGATGTACTTGAGGCGATGCGCCATCTTTTCGCCCACCGAGGCAATCTCGTCACTCGCGTTGACGACGGCTGCGAGCTCGAACAGTGCCTCGTAGCGCGACACTTTCGACAGCAGGTCGCGCGTCGACGATTGCGGGTTTCCCGGTCGCTCAGCCATGTTGTTGTTTTTGTGGGCGCTCGCGTTCGGAATTTTCGTCGCGCGAAGCCTTCCAGGCGGTAAATTGTCGCACATTTGCAGGTAGCGGGCGTCGCCCGCCAGCGCCAGGAATATCCCGGCATATCGCAGGCCAGGCGCTGGATCGAGGGGCGCAAGCGGGCGGCTTTTCGACTATCATTTACGGCACCATGACCGGCGTAAGCGACTTCAGGGACCAGCAGCACAGCGTCGCAGAGCTCGCGTTCCAGGGCGCCGAGGAACTGGACCTCGAGAAGACCTGCAACGCGGCGACGATCGCCATGCTCGACGATTGGCACAAGCGCCCGGACCCGCACGTGTCGGGCGCGGAAATGTTCCAGCTCGAGCATTGCCCGCGATTCAGCATGTCCTACCAGGGCGATGCCGGCGAATACTGGCCGGACGAGGCAGAGAACGACATCGTCGAGACGCTCATCAGGGACTTCCTCTACTGTGACGGCATTTGCAGCCTGAAAGACGATCGCGTGCGCCTGGTGCACATGAAATACAACATCATGGCGCTGGCGGGCGACGAATACGTGCTCATCTGTCCGTACCTGACCGAAGCGAACAACATCGCCGGCATCCTCGTCATCTGCGTCACCAAAGTCATGAAATAAATCGCGAGCAGGTCGCGCTTGCGCCTTACATCACGCCGTAGGCACTGATTGCGTCCGCGAGTTTGACGAAAGCGGCAATGTTGGCGCCTTTCACGTAATCCACCCGGTCTTTCTCCTGGCCGTATTTGACACAGCGGCCGTGAATGTCGGCCATGATGCTGCGCAGCCGTTCATTGAGTTCGTCGCGCGACCACGAAAGGCGCATGCTGTTTTGTGTCATCTCGAGCCCGGAGGTCGCCACACCACCGGCATTGGCAGCCTTGCTCGGGGCAAACAACACGCCGGCGTCCTGGAACAGGTCGATACCGGCCTGCTCGGTCGGCATGTTGGCGCCCTCTGCAACTGCAATACAGCCGTTTTTTATGAGCAACCTGGCGTCGTCTTCGCTGAGTTCGTTTTGCGTCGCACAGGGGAATGCGAGATCCGCCTCCACACCCCATGGCCGCTTGCCGGCATGGAACTTCGCGTCGAATTTTTCCGCGTACTCTTCGAGACTGCCTCGTCGCTTGTTTTTCAACTCCTTGATGAACGCGAGTTTCTCCTGGTCGATTCCCGCGGGGTCGTGAATAAAGCCGGTCGAGTCGGATGCGGTAAGCGGCCTGGCGTCGAGCGCGATCAGCTTCTCGATCGCGTGCTGCGCAACGTTGCCGGCGCCGGAAACCAGTGCGGTCTTGCCCGCAATGTCATTATCGTGATGCGCGAGCATGTCCTGCATCATGTAGACACAACCGTAGCCGGTAGCCTCGACGCGAATTTCGCTGCCGCCGAAGGCAAGACCTTTACCCGTGATGACCCCGGTGAACTGGTTTGCCAGGCGCTTGTACTGGCCGAACAGGTAGCTCACCTCGCGAGTGCCGACACCGATGTCGCCCGCCGGCACGTCGGTATACGGCCCGATGTGACGAAACAGTTCCGACATGAAGGACTGGCAAAAACGCATGATCTCGCGATCCGACTTGCCCTTCGGGTTGAAGTCCGAGCCGCCTTTGCCGCCACCCATCGGCAGCCCGGTCAGGCTGTTCTTGAAGGTTTGCTCGAAGGCCAGGAACTTGAAAATGCTCAGGGTGACGTCCTTGTGGAATCGCAGCCCGCCCTTGTACGGCCCGATGGCGCTGTTCCACTGCACCCGGTAGCCGCGGTTTGCGCGGATGTTGCCGTCGTCGTCCTCCCAGCCGACGCGGAATATGATGATGCGATCGGCTTCCGTGAGGCGTTCGAGTACCTGGGCCTCGCGATACTCCGGATGGCTGTCGAGAAACGGCAGGATGGTGGCTGCGACCTCGCCGACCGCCTGGTGGAATTCGGGCTCGCCCGGGTTGCGCCGGATCAGGCCGGCCATGAAATCGTCGAATTGTTTGTGCTCGGCGCTCACGGATTATGCCTCCTGCGTTTGGCCGTGGCGCCATGTTACGACATCGCGCTGCCAGGGAGCGGTGCTCCGGACGCAGAGCGTCCGGAATACCGTCATTTTTTATTCGGCGTTGCGGATCTGCACGATCGCCTCATCCGTGGTCCACAGGTCGTTGGCGATGTAGCGGAAATTGATGATCGCGGCCATGTAACCGTCACCTTCGGGCAATCGAGCCGCTGCCGTTGCGTCCCGTACCACCGCGACTTCGTAGCCCTGCTCCAGCAGTTCGTGCAAATGGGCCTGGACGCAGAGGTTGGCGGACATGCCGGCCAGGATGACCTTGTCGATGCCTGCCTTGCGCAACTGCAGGTTCAGGTCGTTGGCCTCGGGCCCGTAGACCTTGTGCGGTGATGCGATGATGGTTACGCCATCCTGGATGTGTTTTTTGTACTGCGGCATGAAATCGGCGCCCGAGCCTTCGAAGTCCTCGAGCGACAATGGGCTTGCGCGATCGAACATGCCGATGGCATGCATCAGTTTTTCCAGTGGCCCGCCGAACTTCCAGCCGTGATCCGACGGATAGTAATAATGCGGCGATATGGCGACCGTCATGCCCCTGGCTTTGGCCGCGTCGATGAGCCGGCCGATGTTAACGACCGTGTTGTTCTCGGTGACACTGTCACCGACGACACCCCAGGTAACACCGTCCGGACTCAAAAAGTCGATTTGCGGGTCGGTGATCACCAACGCGGTGTTATCGAGCGACACCTCGACCTCGGTTTGCGGCAACGCCGGTTCCGCAGGATCCGCATACGGATCGTCTTGCGCAAATGCTGGCGCGCACAAACCGCCGGCCGACAGCGCCATCAGGATTGCTACAGTCTTTTTCATCAGGAGTCCCCCCGGTGGTCATGTCGCCCGGAGCTCCATACTGCGATGTTCCCGGCCGGGCTAAACCACGTACTGATACGTACGGAAAAGTTTAGTCCATTTGCAGGCCGTTTGCTGTGCCGGCTGCTCATAGGCCGCTCAACCGGCAACGCGCGTCATCGGTATTGCTTGCGATAGTCCACCGGCGAGACGCCGAAGTGTTCGTGAAAGGCCTTCGAGAAATGGCTGCGACTCGCGTAACCGACCTTCGCCGCTATGCCGTCCAGCGGCGCCGTGCTGACCTGCAGTAGCTTGGCAGCACGTCGCATGCGCACGTCTCGCAGATAGTCCATCGGCGTGCGACCGAAACTCTTCTCGAAATGGCGGATGAAGGTCGCGCGACTCATTGCAGCCAGGCCTGCAAGCGATTCCAGGGTATGGGCGTGTTGCGGATGGTCGAGCATGGTTTCCACGACTTTTGACAGGCGTGGATCGTCGAGCGCCGACAGCCAAGGCAGGGACCCGCCGCTGCGCTGCTCGACAACGCGCAACACGGCGATCAGGCATTGATTCATCAGCGCGGTCATCATCGCACGACTGCCGGCCCCGGATTTCCGGCACTCCTCCGCCAGCGCCGCAAAAATGCCGCGTATGTGCTCGTCATCGCCGAAGTCGATCACCATCGCCTCGCGCAAGCGGTCGAAGAGCCCCACGCTGGCCGCATACACCGCCTGGATTCGGCCGCACACCACGATGAGCGAGCTGTCGTCGGCCGGCCCGGCGACCAGTTCGCACACCGGTTCATCGGGATCCTGTTGCCCGTCGTAAGCGATCTCCGCCTCGACCACGCCGCACTGCACTGCATGCGCGAGCCCGGGTGGCACGATGGCGAGTGAGTGCTGCGGCATCGACAGGGTCTCGCTGGCACTCAGCCGGATCTGGCCGTCGCCCTGCAGCGCGTAATGCATCGTGACCCAGTCGCTGGCCGGCAGGCGCATGCGCCAGCCCGCGGCCAGCCGGCAGGTCGCGAACGGCTCCACGGTCATCGCCAGGTTGTCGAAGACTTTCTCGAGCAGCATCGGCACTCCCTTTCCTGCTGGCGCATGGTCGCCCGAACGACCGGGGCTCGCAAGCGCGGCCGCCAGGCTGTTGAGACGCCAGCGCACAGCATTGCTCCCATTTCGCACGCCGCGAAGCGCAGGCTTTAGCGCAAGTTTCAGGCACTTCTCGAGAAATGAGTGCCGTCAAAGGGAGGACGAGACAATGACCGCATTTACGAGGCATCCCTATCGACAGGGCGTCACCTACATCCGGCATTGGCTGTTTGCCATGGGCGTCGCCACACGGCTTTTTGCCAGCGTGCTGGCATTCGCATTGCACGCGCTGCTGCCTTTCATATCCATCGAACCGCGCTTCGACCTGGAAGCAACCAGCGCTTATCTGCTCGAGCGCAATCAATTTATCGGGGCTGCGGCCGCCAAGGCACGTGCCCGAGGAATAGCCGGCCGGAACCTGCCAGGTTCCCGCCGGCAAAACACGCCGGCACTGGTGTAACGCCGGCAGACCTATCCGAAAAGGAGCAAATGATGAAGACACTCAGCAAAACGATCGTTAATAGCCTCGCCCTTGCCACCCTGCTGGCCGGCACCTTCGCCCGGGCGCAGTTGCCGGATCCGGGCATGACGATAACCCAGGGCAACACGGCGCTCGTCATCACCGACCCGCAGAACGACTTCCTGAGTCCCAAGGGTGTTACCTGGGGTGTCGTGGGTGAGAGCGTGACCAAGAACAACACGGTCGAAAACATCGAAACCTTGTTCAAGGCAGCCAAGGCAAACGGCATCCCCGTGTTTATCTCGCCGCACTACTACTACCCGACCGACAAGGGCTGGGAGTTCGGCGGGGCGCTCGAGGCGTTGATGCACGCCATCGGCATGTTCGACCGGAGCGGACCACTCGAGGTCGACGGGTTCGAGGACTCCGGTGCCGACTGGCTGGCGCGTTACAAGCCCTACATCGAGGACGGTGCGACCGTCGTGGCCAATCCGCACAAGGTGTACGGTCCGGAAAACAATGACCTCCTGTTGCAGTTGCGCAAGCGCGGCATCGACAAGGTCGTGCTCGCCGGCATGTCGGCTAACCTCTGCGTCGAAGCGCATTTGCGCGAACTACTCGAACGCGGGTTTGAAGTCTCGGTCGTTACCGACGCCACGGCAGCGGCGATCGTGCCGGAAGGCAACGGTTACGAAGCCGCCCTCGTCAACTTCCGCTTCCTGGCAAACGATGTCATCGACACCCGGGAAGCCGTGACCGCCATCAGAAAGAGCAGCGGCGACTGAGCGCCTCCTGCGACTCGACCACCACAGGGGCTGACGGCGTCAGCCCCTCTTTCAATAAGTTATCGGATTTTTTTCAAGTAAAAGCTAACGACCGGGTTTGCCGGGGCCTGTCGGGGAATGGATTCCCGGCCCCTTGTCCGGGACGAGGCGCCGAATTGCCGTATTCATCGCGATTTTTCGCGCCCCGGGTCGAGCCGTCGCGATGGCCGTACCGGCCCCGTTCACCCGTCGAAAACCTTAGCCTTGTCAATTGCTTGTGCCAGAAAAGGCGTATAATTACCGGGTGCCGGGGGAGCAGGAGGCAAGATGATGACGGAGAAAAAAGTGGGCAGCGTCACCCATTATTACAACAACCTGCACGTCGCGACCGTCAAGATCACCGACGGCGAACTGCATGTTGGCGACATGATCCACATCGACGGCAATACCTCGGATTTCACGGTCAAGATAAAATCGATGGAACTCGATCACGAGCCCATCGAAGTGGCGCATGCCGGCGATATCGTCGGTATCAAGATCGACGAAAACGCGAGAAAGAACGACACGGTTTACATCGCGTACTGACCGGGGAATCCGCCGGGCGCATTGCGGCAACGCAATGCGCCGGTCATCGCACCCGGATACCGTCAACGCCTTGCGGCGTCTGTATACTGCCGCTGCATGACCTGCCGGCCAATCCGCAACTCCCCAACCTCCGCCCTGCGACGCGCTCTTCTGTTTCTTGTTGTTGCCGGTGTGTTGCTCGTGGGATGCGCCGCGGGTGGCCTCACGGGTAACCCCTATCATCTGCAGCAACGGGTACAGCCGGTCGCCGAAACCGCGCCGGTATTCAGCATGTTCGACTCGGCCGACGATCCGGCAATCTGGATCAGCGAAGACGAGCCTGCGCGCAGCCTGATTATCGGCACGGACAAGCGCTCCGGTATCTATGTCTATGCGCTCGACGGTTCGCAACGCCAGTACCTGCCGCTCGGCAACACCAACAACGTGGACCTGAGATCGGCGCCGTGGGGAGACGACAGTCTGAGCGTGGTTGCCGCCAGTGGTCGCTTCCCGTCGGAGCTTCTGCTTCTGTCGCTCGATCACGCGAGTGGCCGGTTGCAATTCGAAAAGCGCTACTCGGTTCGCCTCGAGGAGCCGTACGGGATTTGCCTTTACCGCGACCCGATGGGCCGGCCGTTCGTGTTCATGAACAGCACCGACGGCCAGTTCGCCCAGTACTCGGTCACGCCGCGCTTCGAGATTTCGCTGGTGCGGCGTTTTACCTTCGACTCGCAGGTCGAGGGCTGCGTGGTCGACGACGAGGCGGGCTTCCTGTATGTCGCCGAAGAGCACCGCGGCATCTGGCGAATGCGCATCGCGCCCGGCGCTGACAGGCGACGTGAGCTCGTCGATTCAGTCCGTGGCGGACACCTGGTTGCTGATATCGAAGGGCTTGCGCTGTACCACGGTCCGCGCAAACTGCTGATCGCGTCGAGCCAGGGAGACAACAGTTATGCCGTCTACGACGCAGACAGCTTCGAGCACCTGCTGTCGTTTCACGTCTCAGGGAATGAACGTGTCGACGGCACCAGCGATACCGACGGGCTGGAGGTGACGGCAGCCGCGCTGCCGGGTTTCCCCGACGGCATGCTCGTGGTGCAGGATGGCGACAACACCGATCCTGCTGCCAACCAGAATTTCAAAATCGTTTCCTGGACTGACGTTGCCGCGCTGATCGGCCGCTGAAGCCGTCTAACCCTGGTCGCCAGGCGGCTGGTTTTCCTCGGCGTCGTAGACCGGTTCCCACAATTCGATCCAGCGGCCTTCGAGGTCCTTGATCCAGGCAAAGCGGCCGTAGGGGTAGTCTTCGCGCGGCTTGACTTCGTCGATACCGCGTTCACTCAAGCTGGCAAGCAGGCGGTCAAGATCGCGAACGACGTAATTCACCATGAACGGACCTTCGAAATAATCGCTGTCGGGGTCGAAGAAACCCAGTACCGTGCGCCCGAACAGGTCTGCGTTGTCCGCCCTGCGCCACATGAAATCGTGGCCGCCGTAGTCGTTGATCGACACATCGAGGCTGTTCGCATACCAGTCCTGTAGCGCTTGCTTTTTTTCGGCACGCAGGAATACGCCGCCGACACCGATAATGTGTTCGTCCATTGTGTTGTTCCCTTTACAGGCCAGGGCAGAAAGCCGGTCATTGTACACGCATGACCTTGGTGTGCCCTTCGCCGACGATCACGTCGATATACCCTGACAATGCATCGTCGAGTGCAGCGTCTCCGGTATCGACGCGCAGGCAATCGAGTTCGAGCAGCTTCTGCCGATTGGCAATCACGACGATGTTGTCGAATCCGACCCGCTCGATGATGCCGGGCGTGAGTTGCTTGTTGCCGCGCCCGAACAGGAATCCGTTACCGCCCAGCGGGGTAAGGATCATGACCGCCCGTGGATACCTGTCGAGCAACTCGAGGATGGACTGCTCGTTGAGATCGGTGCCCACCAGCTTGCGATCGAGAACCGCGTCGATACCGAGCAGGGTTTTGCCGATGCCGAGCTCGTCGGCGATGGCCTTGATCGTCGTCCCGGAACCCAGCAGGTAGAGTGTGCCATCCTGCATCGTCTCGATTACCGTCGACGCAAGCTCACGCTTTTCGGCGGCGGTTGAGGCTTCCAGTCCCGACGCGTGTTTGCCGCCCTGCAACAAGCGCGCGACTTCGGGTACCAGCAGGTAGCCGTAATGCCGTGATTCCACCCGGCCGGCGCGAAAGGCATCCTCGTCGATATCCAGCACTTCCTGTTCGCCGACATCGGCCCCCTGCACGAAGGCGTCGAGCAATTCGGCAGCCGCCCGCGGGTTGCTGGCAAACACCGAGCTGTACACCTTGACGCCGGACGGAATCGCGATCACCGGGCATTCGAGGTCGATCGCATCCTTAAGGTCGCGGGCCGTGCCGTCACCGCCGGCGAAAGCGATGGCCTCGGCGCCGGCGCTCAGCATCTGCCGGGCGATCGAGCGCGTGTCCGCGGGACCGGGACGGCCGTCAAGCTCGCCGACGACCGTGGAGCCGAGTTTGGACTCCGCGGCAAGCTCGGCACCCATCGCGCCGGGAGCGACCAGCCAGCTGATTTCGCTCGCGCTTGCCAGGTGAGACAGGAACTCGCGGGTTCTTTGCGGACTCACCGGCGTCGCACCGAGCGCCAGCGCTTTGGCGTGCATCTCGCCATCGGTACCCTTCAGCCCGACGCTGCCACCCATGCCCGCGACCGGGTTGACGATCAGGCCGATGCTTCGCACCGGCGGAAAACCGCGATGCCGCGGCCTGTATCCCGATCATCCATGCGCCGCCATGATACGGGCAACGCGCGAACAGGGCGAATGCTGGCCGCGGCAGGTAGCAGCGGCCATTTACCCCTCATAACTCTCTGATAAAAAAGAAATTATTTTTGTTGACTCCGCGCGATTACTGGTTATATTTCGCGAAAATCGGTTGCTGAAAAGCACCGGCTCACGTGGTGAAACAAGGCCGAAGCCGCCAGCGGCTGAGGCCAACTGGATGAGAGACCGATGGCAAAGCAGAGCAAAGACAAACTCGAGATGTACGACGAGCTCGATTTCGTCCCGGATTTCGACCCGGAGTTCTATGACGACCTGGAAATCGACGACACCGGCAAATCTGCCAGCAGCGTAGCCGCGTGGCAACGCATCGAAATGCGCAAGGAATCGGACTGGTTGCGTAACCAGGTCGTCGACTGGGACGATTGGGACGAGTATTTCGAGGCCCATTAATTCACGAAGCCAGACCCCGTCCGCAGCGCGGACGGGGCTTTTCGGGCATCCTGGCCGAGGCTAAAGCGGTGCACAAACATCACGGCGACCACAAGCACGAACGCGAATTCCATTTCAGTTTCGACGACGACAGCGGGCAACCGCGGCAGAAGCGAGGCCGCAAGAAAGCGGGCCACAACAGACGCCGGAATTACGAAAGACCATCACGTCGTTTCGACTGGTTCGAAGAACTCGACAGCGATTAGAAGCCGTCTCAAGAATATCCATCGCCGCGAAGCGGCTTTGCAGTGGGAGCGGCTTTAGCCGCGATTTGCGAAACAGCCGAATCGGGGCTAAAGCCCCTCCCACAGGCGAGCGCCGTTCCGGCGTTACTGTTTCTTGACGCTGTAGACGATATCCAGGTTACTGACGGTCCCGGTTCGCGACTCGAGCGTGATCCGCTCGGTGAGCTGGTAGCGAAGCAGCAACGTGCCGATCTTGTCGATCAGGCCGTAACCGTATTCGACCAGCAAACGGTCGCCGATTCGTTTGCCGGCGACAATCCTGCCGTCTTCCGAGCCGCCTTCGATGGACAGGGTTTCCAGTCCGAGGCTCGAGCGAACCTGCGATGCAACGCGGCCGGCACCCGACACGCCGAGCGCAAAGGCGGCGCTGTTCAGCACATCGGCTTCGCCCGCACTGTTAGCCAGGGACCTGCCGGTCAACAGGTAAGACAAAGCCTCGGCATCACTCATGACGGGCTCACTGAAAATCTGCGAGCGCAGCTGGGACGGGGTGCCCGTCAGTTGGATCCCTGCAGTGACGCCATTGGTACGGCGGATGGCGCGCACGTCCAGTTGCGGATTGTCGAGCGGCCCGTTGAAAATCAGCAGACCACGTTCGATCTCGAGTTGCTGGCCATAGGCCCGGTAACGTCCGTCGCGCAAGTTCAGGGTGCCGTTGCCGGTCCACGTTTCACGAGTGCCGCCTTGCAGCCTGACGGCACCGTCGACACCTGCCGTCAGTCCGAATCCCGAGAAATTCACGTCGCTGCCGAGAATGGTGGTCACATCCAGCGTGATGCGCCTGCCGGTGAATTCCTCGCTGCCCTCAGTGCGATGTACGACGGCGTCCGGCGATGGAGACATCGCGGTCTGCGGAATCTCGTTGATGGTAATGCTGGCGCTCGGTATGCCGAGCGCACCGATGACGGTCGTCGTCTGCTCGTCGAACACGGCCCTGATCGAAGGCGACGCGGCGACCTGCCACTCCGGCAACCGCGCCAGCTCGAAATTTTCGCCGGTCAGCGTCAGCACCGTTCGCAAGCCGGTTTCGGTGCCAATCAGGGTGTCTCCCTGGAGATTCAGCCGGCCATCACCGGAACGCGCGCTGCCGCGCATCTGCAATTGGCCGGGAGCCGACTGGCTGAGCCGCAGATCGATGTCGAACACTTCGATCCCTGTCTGGCGAACGGCGAATGCCCCCTCGGTCAGGGTTACCTCTCCCGCGAACGCCGGCTGGCCCAGCGTTCCTGAAATGGTCAGATTTCCCTCAATAACACCTCGCGGATTGCTGATGCCCGGCAGGAACACGGCGAATATCGCTGCATCGGTAACTGACACCTCGCCGTTGCCGTCGATGGGCGATGCCCGGTTGGCAAAGTCCTGCACGGTGAGCTGCAAGCGGCCGGCCCCGGCCCCGTCCGCCATCGCGACGCTGACGAGCGACTCGATGCGATCGTTGCTGATCGTGGCCTGGCCACGGGCTTCCCGGAAGTCCACCGTGATTGCCTCGCCTTCGTAGGTTGCGGCGAAGCGGGCCTGCCTGAGCTCGATGCCCGCCTCGCCGCTGATACCCTGCTCGTTACTCGTAAGATTCAGGTGAGCGTCCACGAAGCCGCTCAGGACGGCGTCTGCCGGCAACTGCAGCGGCATGGCAGAAACCGGCAAACCCTGCAACCTGAAGTCCAGCGCCAGCGGTCCCTGCTGCCGGTACTGGCCGTCCACGCACAGGCGTCCTTCGCCGGCCGGTGCATGCAGGCACATTGCGGACGCCGTCACCTCGGTGCGAGATATCCCGAGCAGGCTTGGCTCACGGCTCGTCCAGCTGCCGAGAAGTTCGTTTGCAATGTTGACAGTCGTCACGCGACCCGACCAGGCCTCGCCGTCGAAGCCACCGGCCGCGCTGGCATTCAACTTGCTTTGATAAGCGCTCATCGACGCCTGCACCCTGTGCTGATCCAGGCTGCCGTTTGCCACCACGCGCAGCTCATCGAACACCGCCGCGCCGACAGTGAGTTGGCGTAAATCGATTTCAGTGGAACTCGCTGCCTGCTGCTTGACGTCGGCGTCGACCCGCAACGTCGCAACGGCGTAACGTTCGTATCGCAGCGCATCGCCGGCCAGGTCGAGAGTCACGTCGGGGCGTGCCCGATTACCGCGCAGCGAGAGATTGCCGCGTAACGATCCGGCGGCGTCCGGCAAAATCTCGGTAAGCGAGCCGAGGTCCAGCTGCGCATCGAGGCTTATCGACTCTGCCGCGAAACCGCTGAACTGTACATTGTTCGAACCGACGCGAAGACGCCCGTCGCTGACGGTAAGCGTGGAATCTGCAATCTCGACATTGCCGCTGCCGGCGACCGGGAAGCCGTTGATCGCTCCCCCGAGGTTCGCAACCTGTAGCCCGATCGTCATGCCGGCGTCGCCGAATGAGCCGTCGATGTTGCCGTCGACTTGCAGGCTGCCACTCATGGCGGCCGCGATACGGTTGGCATCGAAATCACTCAGCATGAATGCGAGGTCGTACTCGAGCGCCGGTTGCCAGCTTGCATTGCCGCTTGCCGCGAGTTCGCCATACTCGTTGACCAGCTGAAGCTCGGAAATTCGGATCGCCTGCAAGTCCGCATCGCCCGACAGGCGGATGCCGGTCGCGGGCCAGTCATCGAGTTGTGCGGTGGTCTCGAGTTCTACGCTGTACGCGTCCAAACCGCCTTGCAGCTGCAAGCGCCCGGAGTCGGCTCGTATAGAACGCTCGTTTACTGACCATGACAACGACTGCCACTCGTTGGCAAGGTTTGCAACCAGGCTGCCGGAATCGAACGCGACCTGGCCGGACGTCGTGACGTTCACCGGCGCCGTGAGCACGTGCCGCAGCTCGTAGCGTCGCAGGTCGCCCTGCACCTCGAGGTCACCGGCCAGTTGCAACTCCGCGGACTGCTGCCAGGCCCATCGGGCGCGCACCCGCCCGCGATACCAGTCACGCAAGCCAAGCCGGCCGTTCAGCTCGAGTTCCAGTTGCGCGCTCTGCAATTGCGCCCGGGTAACGGCCAGGTCGGAGTCGAACAGGCTCGCGGCCAGTTGCACCTCGTCTGCCGAATAGGCGAATGCGGCGCTTTGCCAGGACGCGTTGCGGAGAATGGCGCTGTGGACGGTAATGTCGATCGGCAGGTCGACCGTCGGCATACCCTCGTCGTCGTCATCCGCATCGCTACCGGGCTGTATCACTATCTCGAATCGTGCTGCAGTCAGCTCATCGACATCCAGGTAGCGAAACATGAGCGAGATCAGGTCGAGATCGATAAAGACGTCCTCGCCGGCGACGAGGACGGATGCATCGCGCCACTCGACATTGCTGAAGCGCAAGCCGCCGAGCAATGTGCCCGACCTGATATCCAACGTAAGTTGCGACGGCAAAATTGATGCTGCACGCGCCAGCGCCCAGCGTGCGCCCGACTCGGAACCGAGCAGCCAGCCGGTGCCGCCGAGCAAAAGGAGCGCCACGAGCGCCAGCCCAATCCAGATTTTTCGACTGAGTGT
The DNA here is from genome assembly GCA_033720315.1 of Woeseiaceae bacterium. GTDB lineage: Bacteria > Pseudomonadota > Gammaproteobacteria > Steroidobacterales > Woeseiaceae > SZUA-117. The sequence continues at coordinate 29,694 of JAWWCT010000024.1, forward strand.
CACAGGTCGGCACCGAGTCTCAGGTGCAATCGAATCCCCGGGTCGTCCTTGGTCAGCGGGTAGCCGAGGTACACACGGATCGGCCCCAGCGGCGAACGCCACTTGACGCCGATGCCCGTGCCCACCTCCACGTTGAAGTCGATGTCGTCGAAGGCGTTACCCGCGTCGACGAACACTGCGCCGTAAAAATCACCGCGCAGGTGATGCTCGTACTCGATACTGCCGACCAGCAAATTGGTGCCACCGATCACGTGGCCGGCCGCGTCCCTGGGGCCGAGACTTTCATAACCGAAGCCACGGATGGATTCGTCACCACCTGCAAAGAAACGCACGGTCGGCGGCAGCTCGTTGAAGTCGCTGGACGCTGTGGTGCCGGCATTGAGCCGGGCGATGATCCGGTTGTCGGCGCCGAGCGGGCGAATCAGTCGCAGCCTGGCGAGCAACTGAAGGTAGGAAGTGGTCGAACCCAGCGTCTGGTCGGTGCCGCGCAATTCGACGCCGAACCTGCGGCCGCGCCGCGGGAAAATGTCACGATCGGCCTTCTTGTGATCGAAGGCGATCGATGGCACAACCATGCGGCTGGTATCGACGTCGGTGCCGATATTGAACGATTCGTTGATGAAGTCGAGACCAAGCGTGCGCAACCAGGTATCGCTCATGGCCTTGGTCCAGCGCACGCCGAGCCGCTGTGCTTCGTTGTCGAATGAATCGACGTCTTCGTTCGACAGCGCGCCGGTGATGCTGAACCATTCGCGACGCGGGTCACCCAGGGGAATCCGGTACTCGACGGTCAGCCCCTGCACGACCGGGGACACGCCCAGATCGGCAATCAGCCGATGACCGCGCTGGTTGATGCGATTGTTCCTGAACCCGGTGCGCAGCCTCGCCCCGGTATCGGTCGACGCGCCGACACCGATCGTGTATTCGATGCGCGTACCCGGTTTCAGGGAAACGCGAAGCGGAATTTCCTGGTTCGCCGCCGCGTCCATGACGGGAACGACGGCAATGCTGCCGAAATACGCGCTATCGGACAGATCGCGATAAGCACGCGCAATTTCGTTGCTGTCGAAGTAGTCACCAGGTTGCAAGTCGAGGTAACCGGTCACCAGGGCCGGGTCGATGAACGCCTGCTCCACCCGGATCTCGCCAATGCGATAGCGCGGCCCGCTGTCGAAGTGTACAAGGATGTCCGCCACTCCCTGCTCCGGCCAGACATCGAGACGACTGTCGAGGAAGTCCGCTTCGATGTAGCCGCGGTCCGCAGCAACGATCTGCAGGTTTCGCTTCAGCGCGTCGTAGTTTGCATGCCGAAGGGCAGTACCCGGAGCCAGTGCCTGCGGATTTTTCATGCCGGCGAACGCGGCGTCGCTCGCCGCCGCCCCGTCGATAAGAATTTCGACGTTGCGCAGCACGACCGGCGAGCCGGGGTCGATGCTCAGCGTCGCCTGCCAGCACTGCTCCTCCTGGGCCAGCGAGGCGGCAATTTCCGGGCGATAGTAGCCGAAAGGCTCGAGCGCCCGGCGGGTTTCCGTTTCGATAGTGCGGAATCGCCGGCGAATACGCCACGGCTCTGCATCGCAGGGCTCCGAGGCCAGCGACACGTAGGCGCGAACGTTCTGCTCGATCTCGGGCTGCACCCCGGACACCACGAGCTCCGCGAGCAGGCGCCCGGGCATGGCCAGTGCCAGGAGCAAAAAACTGAAGCGAAACAGAAACATCAGGCGTTAAAGGGGTAGCCTACAAAGCAACGGAACGGCATTAGACAACAGTGCAGGCAGGAATGTCCCGGGGAGAGCCAATGCAATGTCGATCGGAATGTGATTGTCCTGATTCAGGAACCGCCGTCCTTAATGGCACTGATTCGCCCCTGAATCAATGGGAACCGGCAAATTTCTTTTCCAGCATGCGACTGGCCAGGCCGCGTCCCGTCAGCCTTTCGAGCTCATCGAGAGAGTATTCGGCGCCGCCCACGATCGCCTGTGCTGCCAGGATGCCGCTTTTCACTGCCGGGCCGATGCCTTCGCACATGTCGCGGGTGGCAAGACCGACCGCGTCGCCGGCTATGAAGGCGTTGCCGTCGCGAACGACGTCGACATCGCCGCGCAGGTAGTAGCTGTATCCGCCAGGCGCAAAGTCCGTGTAGTTCAGTAGCCCTCGCTCGTTGAGCCTGGCGACGAATTTCGCCCAGTACTCACGGATGTTTCTTCCCTGCGCCTTGAGCTTTTTAGCCATGCCGCCGATGCCGACGTTGATGTGCCCGTTCGCCTTGGGCACATACCAGGCATAGCCCGGAAGGCCATCATCGAAAAACCACAGGTGGCAGCGCGGGTCCTGCCAGTCGTAGGCAAATTCCTGCTCGTAAGTCGCGGTCTGCAGGACACTGCTGCGCGGATTGCGATCGTGGAACAGGCAACGGTACACCGGGCAGCGGGTGCCCGCGGCGCCGACGAGATACTTTGCGCGGTACTCGCCGTCGATGACGAAATCGGGTCCATCACGCACGATGTCGCGCACCTTGTGGCGCACGACCCGGGCGCCCGAGCGCTGGAGCAGGAAATCATCGAACTCGTAGCGACGAATCGAGTGCTGCCGCGAACTCAACGCTTTGCTCAGTGCTTTCCAGTGCAGGGTCAGGACCTCGAAGGTCATGAAACTCAGCGGGTAGTCGGCGGGATCGAGTTCGAGATCGGCGATCGCTTCGGGAGTCACCCAGCCTGCGCAAAGCTTGGTGCGGGGAAACGCTTCACGATCGAGCACCAGTACGTCGAGACCCGCCTGCTCGAGTTTCCAGGCGCAGGTCGACCCGGCGGGACCGCCGCCTACGACGATCGCGTCGGCGAGCTGCACGTGACTTCAATCCTCCAGGTACTGGTACTTGCGGGTCCACGGCACCTTGTTATTGGCGCGCGGCGTGAACAGCACCTGGAATAGCTGCAGGGTGCCTGAACGGAAGCCGGCCGAGGAACCGGCAAGGTACAGGCGCCACATGCGCGTGAACTCCTCGCTGTACATGTCGCTGACCCGGTCGGCGACCGACTCGAAATTGCGGAACCACGCCTCGCAGGTGCGCGCGTAGTGCAGGCGCAGGTTTTCGACGTCGAGCACGGAGAAGCGGAACGGTTCGAAAATGGCCATCATCTCGGAGAGACTCGGCGAGTGCCCGCCGGGAAAAATATGCTTGACGATCCACGGATCCATTCTCGCCGGATAACTGCGGCCGATGCTGTGTATCAAGCCATAGCCGTCCGGCTTCAGGCTGCGCTTGATCAGTGCGCCGAGCGTCTTGTAGTGATTGCGCCCGACGTGCTCCAGCATGCCGACCGAGACGAACGCATCGCAGCGGTCCTCGATCCTGCGATAGTCATCCTGGACGAAGGTCACGCGATCATCGAGCCCGAGCTCGCTGGCACGCTGCCGGGCGTAGGCCACCTGCTCCCTGGAGTTGTTGTAGGCGAGCACGTTGACGCCATAGTGTTCGGCCATGTGCATGGCCAGCGCGCCCCAGCCGCAGCCGGCCTCGATGACCTTCTGGCCCGGCCGGAGTTTCAGCTTGCGGCAGACGTGATCGAGCTTGGCCAGCTGCGCTTCGGCAAGCGTGGCATCGGGAGTGTCGTAATAGGCGCAGGTGTAAACCATGCGCTCGTCGAGCCACAGCTTGTAGAAATCGTTGCCGAGGTCGTAATGGTGATGGACGTTGTGCTGCGACCGGCTCAGGGTATTGACGCGCAGCGCGTACAGCAGCGAGCGCAATTTCGGCAGGTAATAATCGCCTTCGCGTTTTTCGGTGATCGAGGCGGTCAACTCGTTCATGAACTCCAGGAAATCGCCGTGGATTTCGATCCGCCCGCTGGCGTAGCTCTCGCCGAAGCCGAGCGACGGAGAACGCAACATCTCCAGTACCGCGCGCCGGTCGCGAATTTCCAGGCAGGCGACCGGGCGCCCGTCGGTCACTTTGAACTCGTCGCCGTTCCACAGTCGCACGAGCAGCCGCGGGTTGCCGACCTGCTTCATCAGCCAGCGCACGACGTTGCGATTGAAGTCACGATCAGCCAGCCGCTGGCCGATATCGGTACGCATGGATAGTCACCTCTCTACGGAAGTTTCACGGAAAGTGTGACATTTTTCGCCGGGCCCGACCATCCGGAAATCCCGAAGCCCGCAAAATCCGCGGCTCCGCGTGCCTGCGAAGCGCCATTTCGGTCGATGATTGCGGAGGAATAACTGGCTGCAGATCGATAACTTATGAGACAGACTTAAGTTAGTTTGTCATTGGCGACAGCGAATCTACGGCAGCCCTGGCGGCGCCGGCGCTCTGCCGTGCCAGCACCGATCGACTATAATGCGGTGCACCAATAACAAGGATAAGGTGTTCCGCGATCGAGGGTCACCCGGTCGCATTCTCAGGAGAACAACAATGAAGAAAACGTCTTTTTTCACCAGCCTTTTCGCTACGGCGTTGCTGCTGGTTCCGCTTGGGATTTTTGCACAGGATGACGAGCGCGCTTCGCTGACCGACGTCTGGTACGTCGTGCCGAAGTCAGGCATGAATGCCCAGTTCGAAGCTGCTGCAAAACAGCACATTGCTTTCCGGCGGGATGCGGGAGACACGCGCAACTGGCAGTCGTATGCCGCCGTCCTGGGAAGCAATCCGACGGTGTACCAGTGGCGCGCCGGTGGTCTTCAATGGGCCGACATGGACGCCTATATCGCCGAAGATGCTGCAAAGGGCTACTCGGATCACTGGTTCGCGAACGTCGATCAGTTTGTCGATCATTACCATCACTACATGGAAGAAGCCGAATTCGAAAACAGTAAATGGCCCGAAGGCCTCCCGCAGCGACCGTATTACGGCGTAACCTCCTGGAAAATCAACCAGGCTGCCGGTATGGACGGCTATGAAGCACGCGTGGAACTTTCCAAGATCGGCATCGAAGAAGGCTGGGAAGAGAACTGGCTGTGGCTGACCCGTACCGGCGGTTCACCCATGTTGATGGTCGTCAGCGAGCTGGAGAACATGGCCGCAATGGTACCGCCCGAGCAGGACTTCTTTGAATTCGTCGCGGAAAAACGTTCCGAGGAAGAAGCTGCCGATTTGTTCGGGAAGTTTTCTGCCAGGTATGTCGACCAGAGCTTCACGATCTGGGCACACCGTCCCGACCTGTCGTCTCAGCAGACAGCCAGCGGCGACGATTGAACGCAGTTTGCCAAACAGAAACAGCCCGCTTCGCGGGCTGTTTTTTTTGCTCAAGAGTCTGCTGCGGAATTCTCCTCGGATTCTTTCGGTCTCGGGCCGACGATGTCGAAGATCAATCCGGCCAGCGCGTTGACCCGGGTGACCCGAAAAATGAGGTTGGAAAACGAGATCGGGCGAACTTTTCGGACCTCGCGAATGTTCGGCAGCAGCACCAGCACAATGATCATGCGCGCCAGCGTGGATATCACGAACACGCCGAGCAGCGGGCTCAGCCAGCTCAGTTCGTGGCCAGAAATCTCGATCCGGGTTGGCAGGACTGCGCCCAGGTAGCCGCCCAGCATCGCGCCACCGAAGATGCCGACGCTTGCCAGGACGTTGTGAATCGCAAGGTAGGTCGCCCGCTTGTCGCGGCTGATCAGGTCGTACAGGAAATTTCCGGCACTGAGCGTAAACCCTGCCCAGGTCAGGCCGCTCAATGCCTGGATGCAAAGCAGGTAGCCGTAGTTTGTCGAAAAGACCCACAGTAGCGGCATCAACGGTACCAGCACCCCGGTGGTCGCGAGGATGCGCCGGTTGCCGAAAATGTCGCTGATCCTGCCCCATTGATTCAGGGTCAGGAACTGCACGAATATCGACATGCCGGTATTGCCCATGAACGCCGCGTAACTGAACTCCAGGTCGCGCAGCATGTAGACGGTGAAAAACGGCGATGCAATAGCGACCGAGAACTGCATCAGTGCAAAGAAAATCGAAAACCGCACGAAGTTCGATTGACGCAACCGCTGCCACCATCCTTCACCGACGGGAATTTCCAATGCAGCAACATGGCCCGCAGGGTCGTGCATTTTTGCAAGGTGATAGACCGATACGGCACGCGCCAACAGTGCAATACCGAAAATGCACACGAAGCCGTACAGGGTTTTTCCCTGCGACGCGAAGGCCTGCAGAATGAGTCCGCCGACGATCAGTGAGCAGAAGGTCATGAACGATACGACCCGGGTTCGCCGCGCAAAGAACCGGCCGCGACGGCGCGTTGGCACGATATCCCCCATCAAGCTGCCCCATTGCGGTGCTGCAAGATGGGCGCCGCATTGGTACACCACCACTGCGGCGATCAGCAAATGGACCGCATAGTCGGGGAACAGCAACGGCAACCACACCAGCGGCAACAGGGAAAACGCCTGCAGACTTGCACCCGATAGCACGATGGCTTTTCGTTGCCCGGTCAGGCGCCCCAGCCAGGCCGACAACAGCTGTATGGACGAGGCCAGCAACGGCGGCAGCGATGCCAAGAGCCCGATCTGCGGCGTCGTCGCCTTGAGAAACAGTCCGAACGCCGAAAAGTAGGTCTCGCCGACCCCCGTCATCGTCGCAAAAGCGGCCGCGTCCTTCAGGGAGTGGCGCAGCGAGCGGTCGACCCGGGTATCAGCGGTACCGAACGAATCGCGATTCGATCGCAATTGCACGGTCAGCGATCCTGCCTGGTGTCGATGACGACTCTGCGCAATAAGGACGCCAAATGGATGCGTTCTTTCTTGTTCAGCGACCGTACCCCCCTGTTCGCCGCCTCCAGGCGCAACTGGATCGCCTTGTCGGTGACGCCGATACCTTTCCTGGTCAGCCCGACAATGACGCCCCGCCGGTCGTCCGGGTCCGCTTCACGCCGCACGAGCTGTTTCTGCACCAGCTTGTCGATGCGATTGGTCATCGCACCGGCACTGAGCGCGGTAGTCTCAGCCAGCTCACTGGCGCTCAGCTTGAAGGGCGGCCCCTGGCGACGCAATGCCGACAGCACGTCGTATTCCCACAGCTCGAGGTCGATCTCGGCCAGCGAATCCGTTGCCAGCCTGAGGAACCGCTTGTGCAGAATGAGCACGCGAACCGTGGCCGCAAGCGCCGAGGTATCGAGATCCGGCCGCTCCTTTTGCCACTGGCTTAACATAAGGTCGACGCTGTCTTTTTGCATCTATCCAGCCTTTAAAGAGTTGTTTTATTTTGATATCAAATTACTTGACATCAAAATAAATTGGAGGATACTTTCACGTCGAAATACTAGCTCATGGCAACAGGTGGTGTCCCATGCATGAGTCACATGAACCCGCTACTTCGATACTTTTGCCGAGACGGCTCGTCGACCGCAAAACTGCCATAGAACCCCGCGAAGAGCCCCGAGATGTGGCCGCCGGTCGCGACCACTGGGGGCTGTCGCTGCGCATCAGCGCCCTGCCGGGAATCGTCACCTCTGTCTCGATGCTGGAAGACGGCAGCTGCGCGACCGATCATTTCATCCAGCCGGCCTATGTACTGCGCAGGCTGGCGACGGGCAAGCTGCTTTTGTGCCGGATTGACTGTCAGGGGGTGACGCTGCCGCAACTCGATCCGGCCGACAGCTCGCAAGTCCTGGCCAAGGGATGGGCCGCTTGCAGCGACGATTCAATGACCCTGTACCTGCCACGCGATTCGATCGAAATGGATATCGCGTGGCGCATCATCCTGCGGGCGTACCAGCATCTTGCATCCCGCCCGCCGACATCGCGTCGCCGCCATGTGGCGGCGACAACCCTGCCGCAATTTGCGCCGACGACAAGATACTGGATGTGACGTCGCGCGGTAGCCCAATGCAAGGAGCACTCAAATGCACAGGTATCTTCACAATCTTGATGACTTCCTGTTGATCGACGAAGATTTCGCCGCCGATGCAGGCAAGGCGGTGCTGCACGGCCCGAAATGGAAGCGAGACCCGGAAGATTTCGACGACGCGGATGAAGATCGAAAGGAATTCGACAAAGACGACTATGACGATTACTACGACGTCGACGAAAACGACTACGGCGAGTACGAGAACAGCTTCGATCGTCACTGACAACGCGTGAGCCAGGATCGGCTGCCACATGGCAGCCGATCCCTGCCGGCGTGGCCATTTCAGCGGCTGGCCCCTCACCATGATGTCTCCGCAACAATAGCGCAGCCTTTGTTCGCTGCCCACCAACCCCCGTTGCGGGCCGATTTTTGGCTATCATTGGCAGCCATCGGGCAACGGGGCGACGACATGGTGAACAGGCGGGAATTTGCATTGGGCGCGTTGGCGGGAGCGGCGTATGCGGCGAACGGGGTCTCGCTGGCGGCCGCGTCGCCGACCCGGGATGCGCTGGTCATCGATGCAATGGGCGAGATCCGCGAGGTGTATACGGATGAATTGTGCCGCGAGATGATCGACTCCGGCATCAATTCGGTTACCGTGACCCTGTGCGATCCGAAGTCCTACGAAGCCCAGGCCTACGAGTGGGCGATGAACGGCGTGCTCGAATACGACCGCCTCATAGAATCGGAGTCACAGTTCTGGTTGAAGGCAACCCGGGTTGCCGACATCGACACTGCGCGCGCGCAGGAAAAAATCGCGCTGTTCTATTTGTTCCAGAATTCCACCCAGTTCGGCAGGAACCTCGACAACGTCGACGTGTTTTATGGCCTCGGCGTGCGTTCCAGCCAGATTACCTACAATTACCAGAACTGGGCCGGAGCCGGCTGCAACGAATTGAACGGCTCGGGTTTGACGGTTTTCGGTCGTCAGCTGGTCGAGAAAATGAACGAGACCGGCATGCTGATCGACCTGTCGCACGCCAACATGAAGACCATGGCGGACACCATCGAGGCCTCGAAGGTACCGGTCATCGTCTCGCATTCCTGCTGCAAGGCGCTTTATGACCACAATCGCAATACCACCGACGAGAACATTCGCGCCATCGCCGAAAAAGGCGGCGTGTTCGGTGTCACGCAGATGCGACCCTTCATGACCCGGCAGATCGATAACGCGGTACATTTTTACTACCAGCACATCGAACATGCACTGAACGTGGCCGGCAGCGATCACGTGTGTATCGGTTCGGACCGCGATCATCGTCGCCTGAAACTTACCGAGGAATATCTTGCCGAACTAAAAGCCGAGGAAGGTGAGAATTTCGACCGCGCAATGTGGCCGCTGTATTTCGAGGAACTCAACGGTCCGCGGCGCATGGAGACCATCTGGGACGGACTGAAAAAGCGCGGCATGTCCGAGGGCGACCTGGAGAAGTTGTTTGGCCTGAATATTCTCAGGCTGTACCGGGAAGTCATCGGCTAGCGTTACAGACATCACCTCAAAAGGATCACGTAAGCTATTGGCCAGGAAGTATTTACTGCTGTCAGCCCTGATGCTACTGGTGGCCGCCTGCGCCACCGCTCCTGCCCCCGTTGCGGCCGGCAAGGTGGAAATGCGGCTTTTGCCCGGCCAATCCAGGGTGGCGGAAATCGACGGTCCGTACGCGGTATTTTCGCGCATCGGCCATGGCGTACTGCTGCGGGTGTGGCCGGACAGCATTGCCGACGGCCTGGTGGACATGACCGTCATCGTCAGGAATGGCGAGCTCGACAGCATCAACCTGGACAGCGCCAATATCGTGGCACGCGGTGAGACCGGCCCGCTCACGATTTACGGCCGCGATGCCATGCTGGCACGCTTCGATGCGGGCAGCGTACGACGGCGCATGCCCGGCGCAAGCATCGCGGTGCGACCCACGGGCGGTAACACCGGCGAACTCGAAACCTTCTCGGATTCCAGCGCGCTGGAAACGGCGCCCATAGAAACCGGCGAGCCCGAGCAGGAAGACGATCGTTCGCGTGCCGCGCAACGCTCGCAGATCGCCGCGTGGTACCTCGGACGGCTCGACATCGCACCCGGCCAGACCGTAACCGGCGGCTTGAGCCTGCAATTGCCGGAGGCCAGCCAGACCATCCTCGTCAACGTCCTCATCGACCAGGAAGACCACGAGTTTGCATTGCTATTTGAGCGCTAGAATAAGAACAATCGCCGGAGCAGCAAATGGCAAATCCCGTCCGCGATCTCGGTAACTTCTTCGACGAACTCAAGCGTCGCAAGGTGATTCGTGTTGCCGTGGTTTACGGCATCGTCGCCTTCGCCGTGATCCAGGTAGCGGACATCATGATTCCGGCGCTCAAGCTTCCCGAACAGTTCGTTACTTTGGTTGTCGTCTTGATTCTGCTCGGCTACCCGATTGCCATCGTTCTTGCCTGGTCGTATGACATCGTCCCCGATACAGGTCCGCAAGAGGCGGTCGGCGCGATGCATCGCGGAACTGCCAGCGACACCCGGCAACCAGGCGGACGCCGGATTTATCCCCTGGTCATCATTTTTGCGATCGTCGCCGTCGTGGCACTCGCGTGGTTGCAATACCAGTCGACGAACTCCGTTCCCGAGGGGCGACTACCGCTCGCCTATATCGATTCGGTCGCCGTCATGCCGCTCGACAACCTGACCGGTAACCCGGATCTCGGCCACATCGGCGTCGGCATCACCGAGGAGATCATCACGCACCTTGCGCGAATCCCGACCCTGAAAGTGATCTCCCGCCATTCCGTACAGGCCATCAGCGGCCAGGGACTGACCATTCCGCAGCTGGCGAACGCACTCGGCGTGCGCCACGTGATCGAGGGTTCGGTCAGGCTGGACGGCGACAGCCTGCTGGTCACGCTGCAACACATCAACGCAGAATCGGATGCACACATCTGGGCCGAAAGTTTCCTCAGCGAATCGGACGATGTCATCGCCATACAGGAGGACGTCGCCAGACAGGTCTCCAGCCGCATCGTCACCATGATCCCGGGCATCTCGCAGCCGAACGAAAAAGCCCACGTCACCCTGGGCCCGGGACAAAAGGCCTACCTGAGAGGCAAGCAATGGGTCGGCCAGCGCACGCCGGAAGGCATTCGCAAGGCGATTGACGGTTTTACCGAGGCGGTGGAGCTCGACCCGGATTACGCGCCTGCATACGCGGACCTGTCCGCAGCTTATGCGCTTGCCCTGTCATATCGCTACGAAGTCGGCATGGACGGGTATGAAGTCGCCGCGCGCTCGATGGCACTGGCGGAAATCGCGCTCGATCTCGACGCTGAACTTGCAGCAGGTTATGCCGCCCGTGGTCTGCTCGGGGCATTAATCAGCGGTCCGGCGGAAACGGTCGCGGCGGATTTCAACCGCGCCGCCATGCTTCAGCCGAATGCTGCCAGCATACCGAGCTGGCGTGCGCGATCACTCGCCGAATCGGGAGAGATCGGAGAGGCACTTGCAGAAGCCGGCAGGGCCGTGGACCTCGACCCGCTCGCGCCCGGGCGTCACATCGCGCTTGCCGAGTTGTCACTTCAGCTCGGCCAATACGATGCCGCTATCGCTGCATCGAAAATTGCCACAACGCTCGAACCGCGGCAGATCCGCAGCCGGGCCAATGAGGCTCGCGCCTTGCTACTCAGCGGCCGTGCGGACGAGTGCGCCAGCCTGTCGCTCGGTCCGCACCGCGTATTGCGCGCCACCTGCCTCGATGCGATGGGAAGGACTGCGGAAGCTCGTGCCATCATCGACGAGGTACTCGTCGATCTGCGAAGCAAGGCGATCACACAAGCCGCTCCCGGGTATTCTCTGGTCATTACCTACGAAGACCTCGCGGTGGATTTCGCCTGGAAAGGCGATGCAAGGAAAGCCCTCGAATGGGCTGCCCTCGCCTACGGCAAGTCCCCTCTCGGACTGGAAATCCGGGTGCTGGAATCGGAGCTGTTCGACAAGGTTCGCAACGATGCCGAATTTGCACGGACGATCGAACAGATTCGCAGTGGCATCTATAATCGCGTGCGGCGCGACAGTCTGCAGTACCGATAGTCACACTTCCTTTGCTATGATGCGCGGCTTTGGCATGTCCCGGAGCTAATGAGATGAATCGACTCAGCATGCTGATCACTTTCGGAGTTGCTTTGATGACGTTCGGCTGTTCCAACGAACAGGCAGTTGACCAGGGGCCGGCGAAGGCTCCCCGCGAAACCAATCCATTGCTGGTCGAGAGTACCTTGCCCTACGGCATGCCTCCGTTCGACCAGATCGAAGACCAGCACTTCGTGCCGGCATTCGAACAGGGCATGGCAGAACACGCGAGCGAAATCGAGGCCATCGCCTCGAGTGCGGAGGCGCCGACGTTCGAAAATACGATTGTTGCAATGGAGCTTTCAGGGCAGGTGCTGGAGCGGGCGCAGCGCATCTTTTCCGCTTTGACCAGCGCACACACCAACGATTCGCTCAAGGAAATCCAGGTCGACATGGCGCCGAAGTTTGCAGCGCATACGGACAACATCCTGCTCAATGGGGATTTATATGCGCGGGTCAAATCACTTTATGACGCTCGCAACACACTGGGCCTCGATGCCGAGTCAGATAGGTTGCTGGAGCGTTACCACACCGACTTCATTCGTGCCGGGGCGGCACTCAACGAAGACCAAAAGACCCGTCTTCGCGACATCAATGCGGAACTGGCCGAACTGCAAACTGCGTTCGCGCAAAATGTGTTGAACGAAGTAAACGACGTGGCGGTGGTCGTCGACAGCCGTGACCAACTTGCGGGTTTGTCGGACAGCCAGGTCGAGAGTGCGGCCAAAGAAGCACAGGAGCGCGACCTCACGGGAAAGTTTGTCCTGACCTTGCGCAACACCACGCAACAACCACTGCTGACGCAACTGCAAAACCGCGACCTTAGACAACGCATTCAACAGGTCTCGGAATCGCGTGGTAGTCGCGGCAACGAGTACGACACCCGCGGGATCGTCACCCGGGTTCTCGCATTGCGCGCCGAGAGAGCCACGCTGATCGGCTACCAGACCCACGCCGACTACATCCTCGACGACCAGACGGCCGGCACGGTGCAGGCGGTGAACGACATGCTGGGCAGGCTCGGCCCCAGGGCGGTAGCGAATGCACGTCGTGAAGCACAAGACCTGCAGGCTCTCATTGACGCCACGGAGCCCGAGCCTTTCGAGCTCGCGTCCTGGGACTGGCTTTATTACACGGAGAAACTTCGACGGCAACGATACAACATCGATGAGAATTTGCTGAAGCCCTATTTTGAAATAAACCGTGTACTGCACGACGGCGTATTCTTCATGGCCGACCAGGTGTACGGCGTCAAATTCGAAGCGCGACCTGAACTGCCCGTTTACCAGGAGGACGTGCAGGTATTCGAAGCATTCCTCGATGGCGAACCTTTGGGTCTGTTTTTGTTCGATCCCTATGCCCGCGAATCCAAGCGCGGCGGCGCCTGGATGAATTCCTACGTTCAGCAATCGACATTGCGCAACGAGAAGCCGGTTGTCGCCAACCACCTGAATGTCGTCAAGCCGCCCGCGGGTGAACCCACCCTGCTCACCCTGAACGAGGTCGTGACCATGTTCCACGAATTCGGCCATGCGTTGCATGGCCTGTTTTCCGAGGTCACCTATCCGCGCTTTGCCGGAACCAGCGTACCCCGGGATTTCGTCGAATATCCCTCGCAGGTGCACGAAATGTGGGTTACCTGGCCGGAAGTGCTGGCCAATTATGCGGTTCACTACGAAACCGGCGAGCCGATCCCTAAGGAACTGGTCGATCGCGTACAGCTATCGAAAAAATTCAATCAGGGTTTCGAACAGTCGGAATACCTGGCTTCGGCCATCATTGACCAGGCGTGGCACCAGCTGACCGCAGACGACATCCCGCCTGCCGAAGCATTGATGGAACATGAGGGGCTGATACTTCGCGAGTCGGGCATGCAATTTGCGCCGGTGCCGCCGCGCTACCATACGCCTTACTTCAGCCACATCATGGGCGGCTATTCTGCCGGTTATTACTCCTATATATGGAGCGAGGTGCTGGACGCCGACAGCGTGCAGTGGTTCGAGGAAAATGGCGGCATGAAGCGCGAGAACGGCGATCATTTTCGCAAGACCTTGCTATCGCAGGGCGGCAGCCGTGATGCAATGGAATTGTTTCGCGAGTTTCGTGGCGCGGAGCCGTCCATCGAACCGCTGCTGGATCGCCTCGGCCTGAATTAGCGCCATCAGGATTCAGGAGCAATCGCGGCTGAAGCCGCTCCCACAAGGTAAATAAAAAAACCCTGTGAGAGCGGCTTTAGCCGCGATGCTATTCGTCAGAAGCGTTTGTCGGTGCGCTCGATGTACATGTCCATTTCTCCTTCTTCATACATCTTTATATAGAAGGAGTCCGGGTCGCATTTGTAAGGGAATATCTCTGCCGAGTCGTCCCGCTTCCACATGCGCCGTCGCACCGGTGGCCGCTTGTAGTTTTCCGGATCGTGCACCGTGACCACCATGGTCAGGGTATTGCCGTCTTCGCTCAGGTCGTAACGCTCCACGATGCGCGCGTTTTCGCCGATAAGCTCGCCACGAAAGTCCCTGACCGTCTTCTCGAGGTTCCTGGTTTCGATGACCAGGGTACCGTTCTCCCAGCGCCCGTTGGAATGACCCATGCGTGACGGCGGCATGTACTCGCTCGGTTCACGACCGTCCATCCAGATGCGCCGCACGATGGACTCGTATTCGTAGATCATCGTGTATCGATCTTTGGAGTAGATGATTTCGAAGGGGAACGAATAGGTGGTCAATGCGGGCAGTCCGACCGAGGTACAACGCACGTCGGGCTGGTCATAGTACGGCAGATACGACTCGAGCCAGGCCTCCCCTGCAGGCGTGAGGGACATCGTGTACTTGCGAAAATCGAGCTCCTGGGTCGCTGTCCAGGTACCGGCGAACATCTCCGGCCGAGGCGCCATGGATTGCATTTTTTTCGGTTCGCCACGCACGGCACTCCACGGGCCGGGGTCCTCTGTCGATGCCGCCGCCCCGACCTGGGTGTAGGTGCCGTTCATCTTGTCGCCGTCGATCTTGCCGACCATGCGGCGGTCGAATACGAAACCGCGAATGTCGCGACTGTCTGCCGTGATGACGACATCGTCGCCATCGACTTCGACCGTCGCCGGTCCGCCTTCGAGCCAGGCGTTGTAGCCGTCACCGGCCTTTTCGATTTCGAGCAGTCCGACCAGGGTCCGTTGCTTGTCCTGCACGGACAGCGTCCAGCGACCTTCGATGTCGCTGGCGATCACCGTACTCGTCAACGCAATACCCGCGAGTATCGCGACTGTTCTTGTTGTCCTCAGCATGCGACCGTTACTCCGGAACCTTGTCAACCAGCACCGTGCCATCAGCCAGCGTGATCGTGATGATCGACAGCATCTTCATGCCATCGCGCCCGAGATAACCATAGATCTCGAC
>JAWWCT010000025.1:0-44855 GCA_033720315.1 Woeseiaceae bacterium
GCATCGCCCCGTCTCGCGTCGACCTTGCTGGCGCAAATGCAGGAGGAAGAGCGGCAAGCCCTGCTGGAACGCCTGCCCGAGTCGCTGCGGGACGAGCTTGAACGCCTGCAGCAATACGATGAGGATGCCGCCGGCCGCCTTCTCGACCGTCCTTACGACACGATTCGGGTCGACATGACGGTTGCCCAGGCGCTCGAGGTATTGCGGCGTTCCGGTGCCCGTCGACTGCGCTCGTTGTACGTTGTCGATCGCGATAACTTGCTCGTCGGCAAAGTCGACATGCAGTCGATGGCGATGGCGGAACCTGACCAGCGATTGGGTGAGATGCTGGAAGACGTCGAAGGCAGCGTGCTGGCCACCGCTCCGCGCAAGGAGATCGTCGAGCAGCTCGAGCGCTACCGAGTCGATTCGATTCCCGTCGTCGACGTGAAAGGCAGGCTGCTCGGTGTCGTCCGGCAGCAGCGGATCTTCGATGCCATCGAGTCCGTGTTTACCGCCGGCATGCAAAAGATGGTTGGCGCAAGCGCCGACGAGCGGGCACTGTCGAGCCCGATTTTCTCGGTAAAGCGGCGTTTGCCCTGGCTGCATATCAACCTGCTGACCGCCTTCCTCGCCGCTGCAGTCGTGGGCATTTTCGAAAGTTTGATCGCGCAATTCACCGCACTGGCAGTCTTGTTGCCGGTCGTCGCCGGCCAGTCGGGCAATGCCGGGTCGCAGGCGCTCGCGGTGACGATGCGCGGTCTCGCGCTGCGCGAAATCGGCATCCGGGAATGGCGCCTTGTGCTGTGGAAGGAGGTTCGCGTCGGCCTGATTGACGGCATCGCGTTGGCCGTGACCTGCGGTGGATCGGTGTGGTTCTGGAGTCAGTCGGTCGGCCTGGCGCTGGTCATCGGCGTTGCCATGATCATGTCGATGGTCGCGGCCGGCATATCCGGCGCCGTGGTGCCGATCGCGCTGACGCGACTGGGCCAGGACCCTGCCACGGCATCGTCAATCATCCTGACGACGGTCACCGACGTCGCCGGCTTCTTTTCCTTCCTCGGCACGGCAACGCTGCTTGCATTCATGCTGTAAGGCGATAATCAGATTGCAGCCGCGCACGCCAACGGCGGTTCCATCCAGCCATTAGCCAGCAGTTCCTCACCGAGATAATTCGCAATGGCTGCCATGCCGGATCGGCCGCTTACCGCTTCCGCGGTGGAGTTGTAATTCGTGTTGGTGTTGATGTCGTAGGTGAACTTCACGCCGTTCTTGTCGACGATGAACTCGATGCCGGCGATGCGAGTACCGTTCGCTGCCAGTACGCGCCTGTACGAGTCGATGATCGGGTCGTCGAAACCTTCGATGATCGTGAATTTGGTGCTCGGCTCCGCCGGGCAGAATCCGCTCTCGTCCTGGCACTCGTCGGCGGGGCAAAGCAGGAAGCCGTCCGAGGTATCCACACGCACGGCATACAGAAACTTGCCGCCGACGAATTCGCAACGCGTGATAAAGGGCTCCGGTGACTCGATGTATTGCTGGATCAGGGTAATGCCGTCGATCGGCTCTTCGAATTCCGCACTTGCGATATACGAGCGCAACTCGCGCGGATTCTGGAACAGACGAACGCCCAGTCCTTTGCCGGCACGGTTATGCTTGGTAATGAACGGACCGTCAAAGGTTTCTGCCGCCGCCGGCAAATCCGTCGTGCCGACTACGGCGACGGTTCGCGGCGTACGGACGCCGTGCGCTTCGAGCGTGGAATACTGGGCGACCTTGCTCACTTCGAGCTGCAATGCGCGGCTGGAATTGATGACCCGACGTCCGTGGCTCTCCAGCCAGGCAAGTACGGCGGCCGTGTACTCCGGCGCATAGCGGTGGTTGCGGGTGTGCGACGAGGCACTCATGCGATTGTAAAAAATGCCCTCGGGCGGCGGCTGCGACAGGTCTAGCCTGCCTTCGTCGAGAAACCAGTCCTCGAAGGGCAGGCCGCGCGCGGCCAGCTCCCGCTTGAGGGGGGCCGTCCACTCGTCGTTCTCGTGAATGATATAAATCTTTTGCATCGGCAAATGCTAGGCGTTGTGTGCCTGCGTCACCTAGTTCAGCTGCTTATTCCGATATAACCCGCATGTCTAAACGCGTACGCCGTGGCTCAGCCGGCGGCGCGCACGCAACGCCTCTCCAGCCACAGCCGGCCGAAGATGTAAACGTGGCTCACCATGAGCAGGGGTACGATCAGCGACGGAATCCAGTAGGCCGCGCCGAGGGCGCCGTCCGGTGTATGCAGGAGTCCCCGGGCGACGGCATTCAGCAGGTCAGCAAGTCCCCAGACGTTGAACACCCAGATGCTGAGGATGCCGATTCGGCGGCTCAGCGGCAGGATGAACAATGCGGCAAGTGCGAGCAGCGCGGCGACCAGATTACCGTAAGCTGCCGGATCCGCGAATCGCGGGTCCAGCGCTTCGGCGGTTACGCCGGGAATCAGGAACATCAGGCCGATATAGCGGAACGTATGCAACAGCAAGAGCGGGCGGACGGCCTCGACAAGCGGCTTGTCGCGCAACACGGGGTGCACGTGCCAGGCGAACAGCAGGGACCAGGCAAGTATGCCGATGGCCATGCTGACCGGGAGTATGAGCGCGATGGACATTGCCAATCTCCTCCAGTGACTTTAAAAACGCAAGTGACTATACGATAGTAACTTGTAAAATGCAAGTCACTGGGTATAATCGACCGGTATGAGCCGCAATTTGCTGAAGTCACAACGATCCGACTGCCCGATCGCCTCTGCGCTGGACGTCGTCGGCGACAAATGGACACTCCTGCTGATCCGCGATATCGGCCTGTTCGGAAAGCACCGCAACAAGGAATTCCAGGAAGCCGGTGAGGGCATTCCGTCCAATATCCTGGCGAATCGCCTGAAGCAACTGGTCGAACAGGGGCTCCTGGAAAAACGCCTGTACCGGGAACGACCGCCCCGTTACGAGTACCACCTGACCAGGGCGGGCAAGGGATTGCTGCCGGTCGTCAGGGCCATGGCGCGGTGGGGCACCGGCAATATCCGCGGCGTGAGGATTCCGGAAAAACTCAGAAAATGAAAGGATCGTCGGGTTCGTCAGGCTCGTCCCGAACGAAAAAGTAGATCGCGACGGCCGAGGCAGCCAGCGCCAGCAGCAGTATGCCAAGGCCGACGAGTCCCAATGACGTGAATCCACCCTGGTCGTAGATCATCACACCCGCGACAAGCGAGAACGCGATAATCATATGCCTGAACCAACGCCATTTCTCGGGACTCATGGCCATGCAATCACCTCCTGGCAGTCGAGCTTAAAAACTTACTTGCTTGCGTAGTTGTAAATCGCGGTGCCGATTCCATAACCCAGCCCGAAAGAAAAGCCCAGTGCTGCGCCAACGGCGCCATAGGCGCCGGCGCCGGCAGATGAGCCGGTAAAGCCGGCTCCGAAAATCGAGCCGAGCATGCCACCAATCGCTCCGCCTTCGAATGCGGGGCTGTCCAGCCAGCCGCCGCCACTCACCAGATCGATTTCCGCCGGGGTGAGGTCCCGCATTGTATGCCGTTCTTTGCTTGCCATCGCTACTCTCCTTGTAGTTCCAGGTCCAGAATACGCGTCCTCGGCGAGGCCGCTGCTGCACGGCCAAGATGGACCGTTCCTGCCGGTGTGTCGAGGGGCCTTTCTCGGCAAAAATTACGGAAATTCCGTTCCGCGGCTGCGGAATCGGCAGTTTACTGGCGCCGGTTGCTGGCGTTCTGGTCTTCCTGGCGGCGACCCGACGAGGCGTGAGAACGATCGTCCCAGGTACGCTGCTGGCGGGCATGAAAACTTCCGGGGTCCGGATCGCGTCTCGCGGTAGTGCGCCGGTCGTCGAAAAGCTGGTAGCTGCAGTGGCATTTCTTTGCGTCACAGCCTGCCAGCGGCAACTTGGGAATCTCGTTGCTCAGGAATCGGCGCCCGGCGATGTCACGAGCCGCCCTACAACAGTCCGCTTCATTTCCAATAACCTGTACACAACGATATCGGCTGGACGAACCGCCGTGCCTGCCGGCCAGAATCGACATCCGAACCTTTCCGAGAAACGCCCAAAGCTCCATGAATTCCCGCCTCCTTGATCTGATACACGTTAGCATTCCGGCGTGGGTATATCGTTGATCCGGATCTCGCGGCAAAACGGAACGACGTCTCCATTTTCGAACCAATCGCGAATTGACCATAATGGTCGAACTCCCGGCGCTGCCGGGTTGCCGCGGCACGACGCGTATAATGTGGTACATCCAGGGACGGACATGCATCGCTATTCGAAAAAGAAGGGGCCCGTCCTGTCATGCAGTGGATGTACATCTTCATAGGCGGCTTGATCGGGCTGTGGTTCGGTTCGGCGAGCAGCGTCTTGCTGGGATTCGCCGCCGGCGCGGCGTTCGGTTACCTCCTGGAACAGATTCGCGGTGTCGAGGACCGGGTGAAGAGGCTGAACGCCCGCATCGAGCGGCTGATCGATTCCGGCTATTTCGAACCTTCGGCGACTCCGCCGGCAACAGACACCGCGGCCGTTAGTGCGGTCAGCCCGGCGGCTGGCAAAATCGCAAAAAAAACCACGCAACGATCCGCGGCGGTCGGCCCGGCGGCGGTAAAAGCGGCCGACGCCAGAAAGAAACAGCCCGACTTCCTCGACAAGCTCGTCGACATGGCCAAAGACTGGCTCACCACCGGCAACGTACCGGTCAAGCTCGGCGTCATCGTGTCCTTTTTCGGGGTCGCCTTCCTGCTCAGGTACGCCGTCGACCAGGGGCTGATCGTGATCTCGATCGAGACGCGGTACCTGGCCGTCACCGTGGCCGCCGCAGCGCTGCTGGGTCTGGGATGGAAGCTTCGGCAAAAACTGCCGGTTTACGCATTGAGCCTGCAGGGTGGTGGCATCGGCATTCTGTACCTGACGATTTTCGCCGCATTCAGACTGCACCAGCTGGTACCGCCGACGCTGGCGTTTTCGCTGCTGGTGCTGTTGACCGCATTCAGCGGTGTGCTTGCGGTGTTACAGAATTCGCTGGCGCTGGCGACGCTCGGCACCGTCGGCGGCTTTCTCGCGCCGGTCCTGGTGTCGACCGGCTCGGGCAATCACGTCGCACTGTTCAGTTATTACCTGCTGTTGAATGCCGCGATCCTCGGCATCGCCTGGTACCGGCCCTGGCGAGCACTGAACGTCATCGGTTTCGCATTCACCTTCGGGGTCGGCACCTGGTGGGGCTACGAGTATTACCGCCCGGAACTGTTCGCGAGCACCGAACCGTTCCTGGTCGCCTTTTTCCTGTTTTACCAGGCGATCGCGGTGTTGTTCGCGTTCCGGCAGCCGCCGAAGCTCAGGGGCATCGTCGACGGGACCCTGGTATTCGGCACGCCGGTCATCGCTTTCGCCTTGCAGTACAGGCTCGTGAATGACACGGAATACGGGCTCGCCATCAGCGCGGTGGTGCTGGCGGTGCTGTACACCCTGATCGCCACCTGGCTGCATCGGCTGCGCAATCCGCAATTTCGTCTGCTCATCGAATCGTTCATCGCGCTCGGCGTCGCTTTCGCAACCATCGCTGTTCCGCTGGCGCTGGACGGTCGCTGGAGCGCGGTCGCCTGGTCATTGGAAGGCGCGGCGCTGGTCTGGATCAGCGTCCGCCAGCAGCGTGTGCTGGCGCGACTCGCGGGTTCGGCATTGCTCGTATGCGCGGGCATCGCTTTCGCAGAGCACGGCTGGCGAAACGACCTCGGCATCCCGGTGCTGAACGGCAACGTCCTCGCCGGCTTGCTCATAAGCCTTGCTTCGCTTAACTCGGCGCGCTACCTCGCGCTGGACAAGCAACCGATCCGTTGGCAGTCGGCGTTGTCGGCGCCGCTACTCTTGTGGGGACTCGGCTGGTGGCTCGGTACCGGCATTGCCGAAATATTCGACCGCGTTGTCGCGAATATGCAGCTGCATGCAGTCACCGCGTATTGCGCGGTCAGCGTAGCACTCGTGGCCTGGGTCGGGCGCCGCGACCAGTGGACCGCGGCCCGGCGCTCGACATTGGCATTCCTACCGATATTGCCGCTAATCGCACTGGTGTATCTCATCGAACACAAGCACCTGCTCGCGGGCATCGGCACCCTGTCCTGGATGCTTGCAGCGCTGGCGCACTTCGGTTTGCTGTGGGCATACGACAACGGCAAAGGGCGCGTCGAAGCGGGCTGGCACTTTGCCGGGGTGCTGATCCTGGCGGCGCTGATCGCCTATGAAGTTTACTGGCGCATCGACGAGCAGGAACTGAGCATCGTCTGGTCGGGCGCGGCCGCAATGCTGGTGCCGGTACTGATCGCCACGTTCATCCTGTTCGCCAGGGAACGCATCGCATGGCCATTGCAGCGCTACTGGAACGCTTACCTGGGAGCAGCGGCCGTATTGATCATCGCCCAGCTCCTGGCGATCGCGGTCGCAGGCGTCGACGATCCCGGCAACCCGGCTCCACTGCGCTACCTCCCGGTATTGAACCCGCTCGATGTGTTGACAATCGTCGGCCTGGCCGCTGCACTGCAGCTCATTCTCGCGGTGAAGTCGAGCAGCGAGCGGCTCGCCGAGGGTGGCGTGCGCCTGGCCACCATCATGTGGTCGCTGACCGCGCTGGCGCTGACCACTATTGCTGTCGTGCGCGGCGTGCATCACCTGGGCGACGTGCCCTGGCAGCAACGTACCCTGGCCAATTCGGTGTCGGTGCAGTCCGCGCTGTCGATCTACTGGGCTGTCCTGGGATTCGGCGGCATGATATGCGGCGCCCGCTACGGCAAACGCTGGGTATGGATGGTCGGTACCGGCCTGATGGTGGTCGTGGTGATCAAGTTGTTCATGATCGACCTCGGTAATACCGGCACGGTGGCACGCATCGTTTCCTTCCTGGGCGTCGGCGCACTGTTGCTGGTGGTGGGTTACTTTGCGCCGGCCCCGCCCAGGGAAGCGGGCAGCGCCGGAAGCGCAGCATGAGAAGGTTGCCGTTACTGCTGGTCGCGCTCCTCGCCCCGGATTTGCTCGGGGCGCAAGTCGCCGAAACCCCGCAGGTCATCCCGCAGATTCGCGACTACGCCTGGGGTTTCCCCATCGAGACGGACCAGGTGGCGAGCTTTTATTCGCTCGAGTTGCCGCTCGAGGTGTACCGCTCCGTCAGCGATCCGGCATTGCGCGATGCAGGCGTTTTCAATAGCGAGGGCAATCCCCTGTCGCGAACCTTCGAGCGTCCGGGCAACGACCGGCAGCGCGCGGAGCGCCTGAGCCCCTTGCCCGCGCTGCCGCTTTTTGCGGCCGTCGACAGCCGGGACCAGCCACGCGAGCTCAAGCTCGAACGAAATGTTGGCAGCAGCCAGTTTTCATTCGACCTCGAGGATCTTCTGCGAGCCGACAACGACCAACAGCTGGTTGCCTACATCGTCGATACCCGGCAAAGCGAAGAGCCCGTCGCGGCGATCGAACTCGCGTGGGGCGCGGTGCCGCCCGGCTTCATGGGCAAGGTCGACATCGACGGCGGCAACGATCTCGCGCAATGGACCAACGTCGGTTCCGCGGTCGTGGCATTCCTGCAAGAAGAGTCGGCGAGCATCGAGCAACGAAGAATCGCATTGCGACGTGGCGACTTCGATTACTTGAGAATTCGCTGGGAGGGCCTGCCCGACGGCTGGCACCTGTCACAGGTGATGGGTGTCTATGCCGAAAACGGCGCGGACGCCGACCGTAAATTTGTCGAGCTCGAGGCAAGCGCAACCGATCCGGATGACGGCGGCAAAATTTACTCGCTGGGCGGCGCGCCCTATGTCGACCGCATCCGGGTGCTGCTGCCCGAGCCGAATACGGTCATCACCGCGCGGGTGATGTACTTCTCGGAACGGCGCGATCGCTGGCTCGAAGCGGGGCGCGGCTCCTTTCATCACATCATCCAGGATAACCATGCTGTCATGAGCGATGCGCTCGAGATCGGGCCGACCAGAACGAGCCGTTTCAAACTGATCATGACCCGCGGGCCAAGCGACGCGGTCATCAATCTCGAAGCCGGATGGCGCCCGGACCGGCTGTTGTTCCTGGCGCAGGGCATGCCACCTTTTACGCTCGCCACCGGCAACGCGGCTGACGCCTTGCGGCAGTTTCCGTTACAGCGTCAATACGACGACAGCTCGCTGGCCGAGCTGGCGAAAGCCCAGGGCGGCATTGCCGAAGCCTCGCTGGGGCGGCGATTCGAACTTGGCGGCCCACAACGGCTGATCGTCAAGAAGCAGATCAACTGGCAAACCGTGCTGTTATGGCTGGGCCTGGTTCTCGGCATCGCGTTCGTCGGCTTTATGGCGCTGAAGACGATTCGCGAACTGAGATCGCAATAAGCATGCAGCCGGTCAGGGGCAGGGATCCTCACCCTCGACCGGAGCTTCCCCCGACGGCACGCCGAAGCACGGATCAGCCGCTTTCAATACTGCCTGGGCTCCCGCCCTGACAAGACTCGTCGTGGTCGGTGCCTGGAAGAAGCGGTAGCCTTCGCGGTTCGACATCCACGCCAGTGGTCCGCCGACGACACGGCCCGCATCCAGCGTCGCGGTTTTGATCCTCGACACCAGCGCCTCGTAATCAGGATCACCCTGTCGACGCCCGGTGAAGCTGCCGAGATCCGAACTCGCGACAAACACGATGTCGACCCCTTCGAGGTTGGCCACTTCCTCGACGATGTCGACGCCGGATGGCTGTTCGATCATGGCGACGATCATGATGTTCTCGTTGGCCGCTGCCCTGTAGTCGTCACCCCAGAGCGCCCTGTATTGTCCGCCTCCCTGGCTGCGTTTTCCGAGCGGCGGAAAGTGTGCATAGGTGACGGCATCTCGTATCTCTTCGATGTCGTCGACCATGGGCACAATGATTCCCAGGGCACCGATGTCGGTCGCCTTCTGAATGTCACCCTCCGTTGCGGCGGGAATCCGGATGAACGGGATCGCCGGTGCATCCCGGCACGCCCAGATCATGCGCGCGGTATCCGCGTAGGTGAGCGGACTGTGCTGCATCTCGATCCAGATGAAGTCGAACCCGGCATTCGCGACGGCGCAGTAAATCTCCGGATCGGGAGTGGCGACCGTAGCTCCCACTACTCGGCCGCCTTCGGCGAGCTTCTGTTTTACGGTGTTGAAGAGTCGTACTTCCTGTGCTTTGATCGGCTGAAGTAAAGCCAGCGCAATGATGACGCTGATAACGCAGAGGAACGGGACAACATTTACGCGTTTCATCGGTATTGCCTCGCCGCAGGGCTCGAAAAGCATTCGCTTCAGCGTACGCTGCACACCGATGAACGGCAACTCGAAACCGGGGAGGGGCTTCAATGCCTGATCGCAGAACATTCATAAAGAACAGCATGGCAACTGCCGGCGTCATCGGCATGAGCAACTGGCCGGGAATATCGCTGGCGGCGTCGACGCAGTCGGTGCTGGTCTTCGATGCAATGGGAGAAATTCGCGAAGTCTATGACGAGGCCTTGCTGCAGGAGATGCTGGACAGCGGCCTGAACGCGATTACCAAGACGATGTGCGATCCGAAAACCTTCGAGCGCGAGGCGCTCGACGTCGCGCTCGAGGGCATTCGCAATTTTGATGCGTGGATAAAGAAGAATCCCAGGCAGGTGTTGAAGGCGACGAGCGTCGCTGACCTGGACCGCGCACAACGCGAGGGTAAGATCGCGGTTTTTTACCTGATCCAGAACTCGACGCCGTTCGGCAAGAACCTCGACATGGTCGACACGTTCTACGGGCTCGGGTTGCGCTCGGTACAGATCACCTACAACTACCAGAACTGGGCAGGCGCCGGCTGCAAGGAGAGAACCAACGCCGGCCTAACCGAGTTCGGCCTGCAGCTTGTTGCGAAACTGAACGACAGCGACATGCTGATCGACTGCTCGCACGCCAACATGCCGACGATGGCGGACACCATCCGTGCCTCGAAGAAACCGATCATCGTCTCGCATACCGGCTGCATGGCGGTGCACAAGAATGATCGCAATACGACGGACGAGAACCTCAGGCTGTTAGCCGATTACGGCGGCGTCGTCGGCATCGACCAGATCCGGCCGCACATCACCACGTTGCGCGAAGGCGCAGTCGAGCATTACTACAACCACATCCAGCATGCCGTGAACGTCTGCGGCATCGATCACGTGGGCATCGGCAGCGATCGCGATCATCGTTACATCGACCTGACCCCGGAATACCTCGATGAGCTGCGCGCGGAGCAGGGCGCCAACCTGGTCGAGTCCGACCTGCCGTGGTTCATGGTCGAACTCAACGGCCCGCGCAGGATGGAAACGATCTGGGACGGCTTGAAGGGGCGCGGTCTTTCGGACCGTGAGCTCGAAAAGATCATGGGCTTGAACGTGCGCCGCGTGTACAGCGAGACGATCGGCTAGGCGATTGAGATGCTTCAGGTCGCGGCGGCTTTCCTGTCGCGAAAGCGCTGGATGGCCGTGCCGACCAGGTAAGACAGGACCGCAGCGCCCAGGCCGGTGACGATCGCCTCCGTAGCGACGGTACCGAACATCCCCGGGTGTACGAAGAAGTCGACGATGCCGGTGGCGAGCCCCAGTACCAGGGCGACCAGCCAGCGCTTGTCCGTTTTCGCAAACAGCAGGGCGATATAGGCGAGCGCACCCGCGGCGATCCCGGTCTGCGAGGCAATCACGAGGTGGCCCAGGCCCAGTGCCAGCACGTTGCCCTGGACCATGGTGACGAGACAGGCCGTGGTCGACTCGGCGAAATACTCGATATACGGGGCGAGTTTCTCTTTCACCTTCACCGAATTCATTGATCCTTTGGCGGACAGCCGAATTGGGGTGGAACGGCGACAAGCGACTGATAATATTATCAAAATGCAGGAAAATCGACCGCTTTTTCGCGCTGAAAGTACGGCTCGACGCGTGGCGAATCCCGCAATCTCTCCTATGCTTGTCGTAGCAAACAAGAAAAACGAGCTTCTAAAGGGCCGAACCATCCCGCAACCAGGGTCGATGCGCCCGCCACGAAGCACCGGGGAGTCAAAAAATGGATATAAAGCGATTGTCGATTGGCAGTATCACGGGCCTGGTCGTCCTGTACGTCCTGGGTGTGGTTATCTGGGAAATGCTGTTCGCCGGTTTTTTCGCGGCAAACAGCGATACCGATCTGGATGTCAGCCGTGCGAACGAGATCATCTGGGCAACCGTGGTCGGCTGTTTGTTTTATGCCGTGCTGATCACGCTGATGATGGAAGCACGCGGCGGAACCGCCTCGCCCGTGGACGGCCTGAAGACCGGCGCCATCGTCGGTTTCCTGCTCTGGGGCACTTCCGACTTTACTCTTTACGGGTTCCTGGCGCTCAGCAATCTGACGGCAACCATCGCTGACACGGTCCTCGAAGCCGTTCGCGGCGGTATCACTGGCGCCGTGATTGCGCTGGTACTCGGCAAGATCGGCGACTCATCGCCTGTCGCGGTAGAGCAATAGCTGAAAAGCGCCCGACCTGTCGCGGGTCGGGCGTTCACTTTCCGCGCTGGCAAGGCATCACTTCTTTGATGCCTTGACGTATTTTTCCATGACGGAAGACATGCCTCTCCTGGCATAGTCGCGACAGGCCTTGTCCTTGAAGCGGATCGCCTCTTCGAATTCATCGAGTGGATATTTGTCGCGTTCGGCGACGCAGCGGATTTCGCGTACCACCTGGATGTCGAGACCGAGCTTCTCCGCAATCTGCTTGTCCGACAGACCGGGTCGTCGCTTGTCGGCCGGTAACTGTTCCTGGAAATTGATCTGCACCGCGTGCGACAGCTCGAGGATCTCGTCCTTGTACTTGTTATAGGTGTCGGGATCGACGAAATAAAAGCCCATGTCCTTTCCTTACTTCTTGGTCCGGTATTCGCGCCCCACCGGGCACACGCGCATGCATTCCGCACATTGTCCCTGGCTGACATTCGAGTAAGTCATCGACCAAAGGGTGCGGCTGAAGAGACTGGAAAAAAGCATCATCTTCTGTTTTTCCGGGTCCTTTTCCTTAAGTGTTGCGCCGAGCACTTTCTGGAATCCCGGCACCCAGTAGTTCTGCACCCTGGTCGCGCAGCGGATGGCGTCGTACTGCCGCTCCGTGACCCGGCCGTTTTGGATTTTGCCGCCGATGCAACCGCCGGCATCGATCGGGCAGGTGCTCATGCAGGGCGTCGTGCCCTCGGCCTCATACATGTCGACGCATTCGGGTGCCGGGCAGGCGGGCGGGTCGAGCGGCTTGTCCGCCGGCAGCGGCATGGTGGTGACGATTGCAGCGTAATACATGAAACCGAATTCGGGGTGCAGCACCGGGCCGGCCAGACTCTTCGAGCCGCAGCCTGCGAGATCGGCGGCCATTGCAATGCTCATGAACGGTTGCTGGCCGCGATCCACGCCGGGCGGCACGCACACCGCGTAATAAGCGAACCGCTCCTCGATGATCTTGGCCATCTTCAGCGCCAGCACCTGTATGCGATCGCTGGTCGTGGTCACCTCCATGTGCTGGTAATTGGGACTTTGCCAGTCTCCCGCGCGCGGCTGTGCGCCGCCGAGCACGAATACGGATCTTGCGTGCGGCAGGATGTCCTCGGGCCTGTAACCTTCCGGCGCCTCGCCGAATGCGTCGGCGGCAGCTATCCCTGAGACCAGCGCACCGCTCTTGCCCGCGATGGCGGCAAGCTCGGATTTCGCCGCGGCGAAGTCGATTTTGCTTTGTGCGGTCATTGCAACTTGCGCTCCGCGCGGCCGATCGGGCACACCCGCATGCACTCGAAGCACTGCGCCACACTCTCCTTGTAATGCGTGATCGCAGAGCACGAGCGTGAAAAGAAATCCGCGTGAATCATCGACTCGCGGGTTTCGTCATCCTTTTCCGCGACGATCTGCGCCAGTGCTTTCTGGAAACTGTTGATGCCGAAGTTCATGGCGCGCGACACACAGCGCTCGCGGTCGTAATAGGAATACTCGATGCGCCCGTTATCGTCGATCTTTCCATCGAGGCAGCCACCCTCGTCGGATGGACAGGCGGCCAGGCACGGGGTCTTGCCGAAACGTTTGAACGATTCGACGCACATCGGGTGCGGGCATACGTCCTGCTCCAGCATGCCGTCGTAGTCGCACTTGAGCGTGGTGATGCAGGCCGAGTAATAAAGGAGACCGTACTTCGGATTGAGAATGATGTTGGCGGCGAGCGAGCGCGTCCCGAGCCCGGCGAGTACAGCGGCCAGCATCATGCTCATCGGCGGCAGGTGGCCACCGGTCGGCAAGCCAGGCGCCTGGATGGCGTGGTGACCAAACTCCGTCTCGATCATGTCGGCAACGCGGTGAATGGCCGCATCGTTGCGAAAGTCGTAGCCGTTGACTTCCATGATGCGGTGGTTCGGGCTGCGCCAGGCGCCGGCGGTCGGACCGCGCACGCCGATGACGATAACGCTTTTTGCGCCGGGCAGGATGTCATAAGGACGATGGCCTTCCGGCACGTGCTCGTCCCAGGCCCGGGGATCCGCGATACCGACGACGTCACCGCCGGCCTCGAGGGCGAATTCCTTGATTCTGCCGGTTTCAGGACACGCGGCGTTCATGATCTTCCCAGTATGGCTCACGCAGCACTTTTTTGAGGATCTTGCCCGAGGGATTGCGTGGAATGGCGTCGACGAAGTCCACGGATTTCGGACACTTGAAAGCGGCAATTTTCGAGCGCGCATAGTCGATGACGTCTTTCTCCGAAAGGCTCGCGCCCGCCTCGGCGACGACCACGGCTTTTACCGCCTCGCCCCAACGCGCGTCCGGCACGCCGATGACGGCGACCTCGGCGATGCCGGGACAGTGCTGCAATACCCGCTCGACTTCGGCCGGGTACACGTTTTCCGCGCCGGACAGGATCATGTCCTTGAGCCGGTCGTGTATATAAAGGTAACCGTCGGCATCGAAATAACCGAGGTCGCCGGTATGAAACCAGCCTTCCCTGATCGCGGCCCGGGTGTCGTCGGGGCGCTTCCAGTAGCCGTTCATCACCTGCACGCCCGACACGACGATCTCACCGATATCGCCTGCTCTGCAGTCATTGCCTTTGCTATCTACGACGCGAATGTCGTTGCCCGGTATCGGTTTACCACAGGATTGCAGTTTGTCGTCCTGCAAATGATCTTCACGATACAACATGGCGATCGGGCCAACGGTTTCGGTAAGGCCGTATCCCTGTTCGAACTCGCAGCCGAAAGTCTCTATCGCCTGGCGCAATACCGGCACGGAAATCGGCGAGGCGCCATACAGGATACGCCGCAGGGACGAAAATTCCTTGCCTGCGCAATCCGGTGACTGCAGCAACATCTGGATGACGGCGGGAACCAGCAGCACTTCGGTTACCTGGTAGGTTTCAAACGCAGTCAGGATGGATGCGGGTGAGAGTTCCGGCAGCAAGACGACGGTGCCGCCGCTTTGCAGGGCACAATGAGACCAGGCAGAACCCGCCGTATGGAACAGCGGCGCCGTTACCAGCACCACTTCGCCCGGCTGCCATTCGGCCGCCCCCATCATGCCTCTCGCGCAAGCCAGCACACTCGAGTGATTCAGTTCGACACCCTTCGGGAATCCGGTGGTGCCGCTGGTGTACATCTGCACCATGGTATCGGCAGGGCTGCCTTTTGCCTCGACCTGCGACGCTGATTGCTCGTCGCGCCACTCGACATACGACGGCCACTCGGGGTGCCGATCCAGGGCAAAGATGTGGCGAACGCCGGAAAGGTCCCCGGCAATATTTTCTACCAGTGAATGGAACGGCTCGTCGACGAACAGTGCTTGCGCCTGGCTGTCGTTGACGATGTAAAGCACTTCGTCGGGCGCCAGTCGCGCATTGATGGGTGTCAACACAAATCCGGCGAGTGCCGCGCCCAGCCAGATTTCGAAAAAGTAGTCGTTATTGCCGGTCAGGACCGCGACGCGGCTGCCGGGCTTCAGGCCGAGAGCAACCAGGCCGTTGGCTACGCGATCGATGTGCCGGGCAAGTTCCCCGTAACTGCTCGAGCGATCGCCATAGATCAACGCGGTGTGTTCGTTGCGGGTTTTCGCAAACTCGCGAACCGCGTCGAATATGAATCGGCCTTCGTTCATTGAGTCTGCGGTCAGCCCCGTTGCACGCGTGGCGGCTCAGGTGCCGGTCCAGACCGGGCGCCGCTTTTCGAGGAAAGCGTCGATACCCTCGCCGGCGTCATCGGTCAGCATGTTCTTTACCATGACGGCACCCGTGTATTCGTAGGCGTCTTCGAAGCCGTACTCGAGCTGCCGGTAAAACGCCTCTTTACCGATCTCCACCACCAGCGGTGACTTCTCGCAAATGAGTGCCGCCAGCTCACCGACCTCGCTGTCGAGCCGGTCCGCGGGCACGGCGCGATTGACCAGGCCGAAACCGACCGCCGAATCCGCATCGATCATTTCGCCGGTCAGCAACATCTCCATTGCCTGCTTGCGGCCGACGTTGCGACTCAGCGCCACCATCGGTGTGGAACAGAACAGGCCGATGTTGACGCCGGGTGTCGCGAAGCGTGCGTCGTCGGCAGCGATCGCGAGGTCGCAGGTGGCGACGAGCTGGCAGCCGGCGGCCGTCGCGATGCCGTGAACCTGCGCGATGACCGGTTTCGGCAGCTTGATAATCCCGGTCATCAGTTTGGCGCACTCCCTGAAGGTCCGGCTGTAGGCTTCCTCGCTGACGTCGGCGCGTATTTCCTTGAGGTCGTGGCCGGCGCAAAACGCCGGACCGTTGCCGCGGATGACGACCACCATTACGTTTTTGTCGTCTGCAATATCGGCAAGTGCTGCATTCAGCTCGCGCAACAACGCCATCGACAGGGCATTCCGTTGGCGCGGCCGGTTCAGCGTCAGGGTAGCAACGCCATCGGCAATGTCCCTGAGCAGTACGGATTCTCGATCGTCAGGCATCTGGACTCCACGGAGTGACTTCGCACGCACAGGCGAAGAATAGCGCTTGCCGCGGGCGGCTGCCATCAGCAATAGTGAAATCAGTCAGTTAGGTGCGATCAGCCGCGCTTCATTCTCTCTGCACGGCGTTTGAGTTGCTCGACGATGCGTGGCCCGCGCCCGGGAATGCTCCACGGGCAGACGGCAATGCAGATGGCGCAACCGGCGTGCTCGTTGAAAAACGGTATGCACTTGTCGAAATCGACGTACCATTTCATATCGCCGCGAACCATCGTCTTCTCCGGCAGGATCGCATCGGGCGGGCAGGCGTTGCTGCAGACCTGGCAGCGGCTGCAGAAATCGTCGACGTCGTAAGAGACCCTCGGTGTCGGAAGCAACGGCACATCCGTCAGCACCGCGGCCAGCCGGAACGACGATCCGTAATCCTTGTTGATGATCGACCCGTGCTTGCCGAGTTCGCCGAAACCGCATTCAATTGCCGGCGGAATCATCAGGAACGAGCCGGACCACGGCCCGAAATACGGATCGGCCTCGAAGCCGCGCTTCCGGATCCACGCGGCAACGTCTTTCGACGCTTTACACGCCCGCCCGTACTGGCGGATGACTTCGGCACCGGCGTCGTTGTCCGGCGCCTTGACGATTTCATCGTAGTCGTGGGCGACGCCGACCATGATGATCCACTTGCGATCGATGTGCACTCCTTCGAAACACCACTCGGGGTTGAATCGGGTGATGCCGAACAATTCGAAGTCGAGCGACTTCGCATGCCTGGTCAGTTGCCCGGTCCACTCCTCGGCGGATTGCTGCAAAGCGTCGTCGTTAACCGGCGGCAGTGCGGTTTCGTGAATCTTCTCCCGCGCGGCACGCGCCGCCAGGATGCCGGGGTGATCCATGTTCTGGGTGTAGAACCACTTTTGCATTTGCCCGTGTGGCAGTGAGTCGGGCTCGTGCCAGTACACATAGCGTGGTTGGCGTCGCGTCGTTTCGCCGAGGCCGTTGATCGTGTTACCGGAGACCCCGGGAACCAGTGCCGATTGTTCGGGTCTGGGCGTAAACGGTCGATAGGGCGACTTGGCCAATCGTGACTCCTTGGAACGATGGTGTCTCGCTAAACGAGTTTACACCTGCGGCGGCACGCCGGCCCAGGCACGCCCGAGGAGCTCGCGGATCGCATCGCGTTCGACCAGCCGCGGGTTCCAGTAGGGATTTTGCACCGCCAGCTCCGCCGCACGATCGAGGTCCGCTTCACGGAGCCCGAGGTCGCGCAGCGCCATGGTTGCCTTGACGGCTTTCCCCAGCTCGAAGAGTCCCTGCGGTGCAGACGCCTTTCCCAGGGCATTGGCGACTTTCTCCATTGCCCGGGGCGCGGCGCCGGCGTTGTAAGCGGCGGCGTGCGGCAGCACCGCCGTATGTGTTTCTGCGTGCGGCAGATCGAAGGAACCACCGAGTGTGTGACAAAGCTTGTGATGCAATGCCATGCCGACATGCGCCAGGCACCGGCCGGCGAGCGATGCGCCGGCCAGTGCGTTGCTGCGGGCATCGAGGTTTTGCGGATCCCTGATGACGACAGGCAAAGCCTGCGCCAGTTTGCCGATGCTTTCGACCGCCAACGCCGAGATTTCTTCGGTGCTGTCCCTTGCGTACAACGCTTCCACCGCATGCGCGATGGCATTGATGCCGCTGCTGCCGGAGAAGCTCGCCGGAAGTGACAGCGTGAGCATCACATCGTAGATAACGGTGTCGGGAATTATTCTGGTGTCGGTCAGCGTCGTTTTCACGCCGCCTTCGGTCTGGCCGAGGATCGGCGTCATCTCCGAACCGGCATAGGTGGTTGCAATGACGATCTGCGGCAGTCCGCTGCGCAACGCGATTGCCTTTGAAAGCCCGGTCGTCGAGCCGCCGCCAATCGCCACCAGGCAGTCGATGTCGTTGGCCGCAACGACTTGCATGGCACTTTCGGTCACCTCGAGCGGTGTGTGCATCACCGCTTCGGCGAAAATGGCCGCTGCATTGTCACCGAGCAAGCGTGCGACGTTTTCGGCACTCGAGCGCCGTCCGGCAGTCGACAGCACCAGTGCCCGCTGGCAAGCGAGGCGTTCGAGTTCGTAAGGCAGTTTGCTTACCGTGTCACTGCCAAAGACGATTCGTGGGGTGCGCTCAATAACCATCGGCCATACACACTATTCCTGAATACATTTCAGGTCGTCGGGGACAGGGATTCGCCCAGTGATTCCAGCGTGCGGCCCCGGGTCTCGGGCATGAGCACCAGGACGAAAAGCAATTGCAGCAGCATCATGAATGCGAAAAACGCGAAAATCGTGTGCGCTGCGAATGCAGACAGGACGTAAGGCATCAACAGGGCAATCAGGGCTGCGAAGACCCAGTGCGTCCCGCAACCGAGGGACTGTCCCTTCGCACGCACGTTGTTGGGAAAAATCTCGGCAATAAACACCCAGATGACGGCACCCTGGCCGACGGCATGCGATGCGATGAACAGGAACACGAACATCACCACCAGCATGCCGCCCGCACCGGTGAAAAACGCCCAGGCGACGCCGGACAGCGAGACGATATAGCCAATCGAACCGATCAGCATTAACACTCGACGACCGACCCGGTCGATCAGCAACATGCCGAGGACGGTGCACACGAGGTTAACGATGCCGATGCCTGTGGTTGACAGCAACGATGCCCCCGAGTCGAGTCCAGCCAGCCCGAACACCCGCGGTGAGAAATAGATGATGAAATTGATTCCGGACAGCTGATTGAAAAACGCGATCAGGAACGCAAGCAAGATCGGTTTCGAATAGGCACGCGACCACAAGCGGTCGTCCGTGACCCGGTCTTGCGCCGTGCGAATGTCGTCGATCACGCGGTCGACGTTGTGTGGGTCAACGGATGTAAGCACATGCCGCGCTGCAGCCTCGTCGTTTTTGTGAATGAGCAGCCAGCGCGGGCTCTCGGGAACACGCAGTACGAACGCCAGGAAGACCAGCGCCGGCAGCACTTCGGCACCCAGCATGTAACGCCAGTTGAGGTGCAGGAACTCGGATAGCGCATAGTTGGAGAAGTAGGCGAGCAATATGCCGAACACGATCTGAAACTGGTACAAGACGACCAGGCGCCCACGGTATTTTGCCGGTGCGATTTCCGCGATATAGGCAGGCACGACGATCGATGAGACGCCGACGCCAAGTCCGCCAACGAACCTCAGCACGGAAAAGCTGTATGGCTCGGGTGCAATGGCCGAACCGAGGGCGGAAAGTAGAAACAAAACACCGGTTGCGACCAGTGTCAGTTTGCGGCCGAGCCTGTCACAAGGCAGGTTGCCGAACAGCGCGCCGATGACGGTGCCCCAGAGGGCAGAGGACATGATGAAGGCGCCGTGAAACAGGTCGCTGGTGCTCCACAAGTCCTGGATCGGCTGGTCGGCGCCGGAAATGACGGCGGTGTCGAAGCCGAACAACAGCCCCGCAAGCGCTACCGCAATCGACCAGTAGATCACGCTGGTGCCGGTCGATGATTGCTGCATTTTGCCGTCTACCAATCGCTAAACGAAACGGTACTTGCCGAGTCGTGATATCAACAGGCTGCCGACCACCAGCGCGCCCATCGCGATACTGATGCTGACCTCATAACTTCCGAAACGGTCGTATCCGAAACCCATGATCGGGGGACCGAGCCCGGTGCCGATGCTGTAGGCGGAAATCATGATGCCGTACATGACCCCATAATTTTTCAGGCCGAAATAACGCGAGCAAAGAAACGGCATGACATCGAACTCGGCGCCCATGCCGATGCCGAAAAGCAAAACCGGCACCAGCGCCCAGTTCGGGTCGAGGCCGGACTGGTAAAACGAATAGGCGACGAAGGGACCGAGCAGGAAGCCGACGGCGACGTAAGGACCGTGAAAAATATCCAGCATGTAACCGCCCGCGACCCTGCCCACAGTGACGCCGATGCCCATCATTCCCGCATACAGCGCGGCGCGGTCCGCGGTCAGGCCTGCGTCGGTCAGGATCGGTGGCAGGTGCACGAGGCCACCCGAGTTGCCCATCGCAACGATCATGAAACCGCAAGCGACCAGCCAGAATTCCCGGGTACGAATGGCGTCCCTGACAGACAAGCCTTCCTCGACTGACGCCTCCTGTGGCAGGGGTTTAGCCTTCGCTTCAGCCGGCGCGCTGCTCGGCCGGTCGCGTAGAACCAGGAACAGGAGAGGAAATGATATGACGAACAGGATCACGCCCAGGTAGCGGTACGCCATTCTCCAGCCGTAGTCGCTGATCAGCGTTTGGCTGACGATCGGTAAAAGCGCGCCGCCAATGCCAATGCCAATCAGCGCAAGACCCATCGCGATGCCTCGCCGCTTGTTAAACCATACAGCGATCAGTCGCGTATAGGTAATCGGTCCGGTGCCGGCGCCGAGGAATATCAGTAGCAATGCGGCGGCGTAGAGGTGGAAAATCGTTTGCACAAACGAAAAGCCGGCTAGCACCAGCGCAAGCGACACGATGCCGATGAGAATAAGGCGGCGTGCGCCGAAACGGTCGATGAGCATGCCGATCAACGGGCCGGCGGCGAGATTGCCGAGCAAGCCGATCGATAACGCCAGCGATACGGCGCCTCGCCCGGTCTGCAATCCTTCGGTCAACGGTTCGATGAACACGCCGAAGCTATATATAAGGAATGTAGGTGCACCGGTTGCCATGCCGACGGCGCAGGCGAAGACGATCAACCCACGATAAAAATTGCTGTTGGTATCAATCGGCAAAGGACTCGTTTCTTGTGTTTTGTTTCGTCCTGACTGGTGAATGCACGCTATCCAGCAACCCGGGACATGTCAAATGAGCGCCATCGAAATCCAATCCGCCTGCCCTTCTGCTATGCTGCCCGGACAGAAAAATTGGCCGTGAACGACAACCAAAAGAAAAGGCCCCAATGAGCATCGAGTCCACCATCTTTACAGGCGTTGCCTGTTACCTCGTTTTGATGTTGATCATCGGCGCATGGGCGTCGAAGCGCACCGGTTCGACCGAAAATTTCATCGTCGCCGGCCGCAGAATGCCGATCTGGATCGCCAGCGCGACGCTGGTTGCGACCTGGTTCGGCGGCGGGTCCATCATGGGCGCCGGCGGCGCCGCATACGACGACGGCATGCTCGGGGTGATAGCCGATCCCTTCGGCGCCGCGATGGTGTTTTTTATCGTCGGCTTTTTCTTCGTTCGCATTTTTCGCCGGCTCAAGCTGCTGACCGTTATTGATTTCCTGGAGAATCGTTTTGGCAGGACAGTCGGCCTGATTGCGGCTTGCGGATTGTTCGCATCAAACATCGGTTGGACCGGCGCAATGCTGGTGGCCTTCGGCCTGATTTTCCAGTCGCTGACCGGTGTACCGATGGAATGGGGAATACTCGGAGGCGCGCTCGTGGTATTCATTTACACGGTAGCCGGCGGCATGTGGGCGGTGGCACTGACGGACTTCGTGCAGATGCTGATCATCGCCTTCGGCCTGATCATGTTGTTGATAGTCGTGCTGATCGACGTTGGCGGTTGGGGTGCAATTGCACCGCGATTGCCGGAAGGAACGTTTCGCATGATCCCGGCAGTGCCGACCTGGGAAGCCTGGAGTATTTACCTGCGAGCCTGGTTCATTTTCGGACTTGCCGACACGACAGCGCAGACCCTGATGCAGCGGGCATTTTCCGCGAAGAACGAACAGGTCGCACAAAACTCCTTCTACATCGCAGGGCTCACTTATATATTGCTCGGCATGGTGCCGGTCATGCTCGGCATCATCGCCAGCGTTACCATGCCGGGCATTAGCGATTCCGAGTCGATGATTCCCGAGCTCGCGGTTGCACACCTGCATCCCGTCGCAGTAGCCATTTTCGTCGGCGCATTACTGGCCGCCATCATGAGCAGCGCCGATAGCGCCTTGCTCGCCACCGCCAGTATATTCAGCGTCAACATCATGCCGCTGTTTACCCGCAAGGAAATCACCGACCGCGCCAGGCTGCTGGCAACGCGTATAGCGATTCCGGTGATCGGCATTCTCGCAGTCATCGTTGCGTTACAGGCAAGGGTGGTTTTCGATTTGATGCAGGATGCCAATTCATTCCTGCTGGTCAGTGCCGTCGTGCCGTTCGCCTGCGGCATATGGTGGCGCAAGGCCAATCGCAGCGGGGCACTGGCTTCCATGATCGCGGGCTTCGCGACCTGGTTTCTTGCGCTGATTTTCGCGCCGCAACTTGCAGGTGACTTGCTCGGGCTCGGCGCCTGCCTGGTGGTGATGTTCGTGGTTACGCCGCTGACGCAAAAGTCCGATCCACCGCGTCCGCTCAGGGACAGCGACGGCAGGATCGTGGAGATGACCAACCGGCTCGGAACGCTGCCGCTGTTCCGGCGTGTGGCTCAGTCTGACGATCGCGCAAGCCAGGCCGGCGTCTCGTAGACCACCACGGTAACCGTGTCTCCGGCATTGATGGTGCCGGCGGCTTCCACGACGCCGACGATGCCGCGCCTTAGCTTCGCCGCTTTGGAAAACGCCGTATCTGAAACGGGTTTACCGGAATTAGTGGCGCTGATAGACGCCTGTATCTTGCTCATGTCGGCACAGGGCGGGTTGTATTCCTCGACGATCAGTTCGGCACCGGAAGGAAACTGCAACAGGCTGCCTTTGGGCAAGCGCGATAGTTCCACAATGCCTTCGAAACACAGATTCGCACCGAGGCTTGCGGCCGTGATGGGTTTTTCGAGATCCATCTCGTCGGATATCTCCTGCAATTCCTCGACCGACACGGCCGACCACTGTCGTTCGTTGCGCCGAACTGTGCCCAAAGGTTGCTTGTCGCCTTTCCAGGTGTCGCGGACGTAGGAACGATGCCGGTCGCCGACGATGCCGTCCAGTTCGACCCGGATGGAATCGTGCGCTTCCTTGCTCAGGTCGTCGTTGTTTCCGGAGTGAACGGAGACGACGGTTGCAGTGATGGTCTTCACGCGCCGCCGGCCGGCGGCGCCATACAGCCGGGTTTCAATGTCACCCAGATGAGGTCCATGGGTTCCTCGCCGGTGTTGCCGGACTGGTGCATCGCAGTGATTTCCGTCGCGCTATCGCTCCAGCCGATGGACCCGGTGGGCGCTTCGAAGGTCGATGACTCTTCGCCGTAGCGCACCGTCCACTCGCCGCCCTTGATCTGTATGTATAGCTGGTCGGGCGGATGCCGGTGAATGCCTTCCCATTGGCCAGGCTCGATGATGAATCGCTGCACGACCAGCTTGTCGTTCTCGAGCAGCAGTTCACCGGGAATATTGGGGTAATACTGGTGGCAGGGGTTGGGCGGACCGTCGCCGTGATGATCGGCGCTCGCGGTCAGGCAAACGAGCGCCAGCAGGAGGATTTGAAGCCGGTACATGATGCACTCCGTTACCATCAACGAAGCGAGATTAACAGCCTTTCTACCGCTCGAGGTACTGGAACTTTTCCTTGACCTCACGCCAGTCGTCGGCGTCTTCCGGCGGGTCCTTCATCTCGGTGATCACCGGCCAGGACTGGGACAGCTCGGCATTCAGCTCGAGGAATTTTTCCTGGCCTTCCGGCAGCTCGTCTTCCGAGTAGATCGCCTCTACGGGGCACTCCGGCTCACACAGTGTGCAGTCGATGCACTCATCGGGATCGATGACCAGCATGTTCGGCCCCTCGTGGAAGCAGTCCACGGGACATACCTCCACGCAGTCGGTCAGTTTGCATTTGATGCAGGTCTCGGTGACGACGAAGGTCATAAAGCGATTCCTGAGGTGAGCCGGGCAGGTAAAGCTATGCGAAGTTTTGCCTTATATCAAGAGGAGTCACCCCAGGCGCATCGGGGATGCACGATAATTCTGCTTTTGACCTGCCCCAATGCCATGGTTATTGTCGGCTCCCGGACCGCACATTGGTTTGCTCATGCTCGTCGGAGACATACTTAAAAAGTCCGCAGCGCGCGCGCCGGAACGGCTGGCCCTGATCGGGCGCGGCCGGCGCCTGACCTACGCCGAGTTCGAGCAGGCCGCGAACCGCCTCGCCCACGCCTTGCTAGGTCTGAAGCTGGAGAAAGGTGCCAACGTCGCGATCCTGTCGAGCAACCGGCCGGAATACGCCATCGCCTATTTCGCGATCGCCAGGACGCCCTACGTCTCGGCGCACTTGTCGACGCGCAGCATTGCCAGCGAACTCGAATACGTACTGAATCGCATTGATGCAAAGGTCATTTTTTTCGAAGCGTCGCACGCAAACCTGATTACGGAAATCCTGCCGCAGCTCGAAACCAGACCGCTCCTCATCGCACTGGACAAGACCTCCGACATCGACGGCGCAACCTTCATTGACGATTTCGCAGCGGGGTTTCCGGGTGGGCAACCCGAGATCGACATCGAGGAAACTGACAGCCTGGCGATAACCCTGACCGGAGGCACGACCGGGTTGCCCAAGGCCGTCCTGGTCAGCCACCGGGCGCGCTCTGCATCGGCAATTGCGGCCAAAGAAGAGTTCGGACTGGACGCGGACGACATCGTCATCGCATCGACACCGCTCTTCCACGCAGCAGGCCTGTTCGTCTGGTTCGGCACAGCGGTAATGCAGGGGGCGACTGTCGTACTTCCACCCGCCTGGGATGCTGCCGAGTTCATGAAAATCGTCGAAAGCGAAAAAGTCACCGCTGCATTCCTCGTTCCGAGCCAGCTCAATGACCTGATTTCACACCGCGATTTCTCTGCCGAGAAACTCAAAACCCTGAAGAACATCGGCTTTGCCGGCGCACCGATGAGCCGCGCACTCTTCGATCGCGTCCAGTCACTTCTGCCGCACGTAGCATTCACGGAGAACTACGGTCAATCAGAGGCCTGCCCGATCACGATTCGCCCACCGGGCGTCACTGACGAAAAACTGGGGACGGTCGGCAAGGCAGCATGCAACGCAGAGATCGGCATCGTCGACACAAACGGCAATCTGTTACCGGCAGGCGAGATCGGCGACGTCGTCACGCGGGGTGATCAGCTCTTCGACGAATATCTCAACGACCCAGAAGAAACTAAGGCTGCATTCAGTCTCGACGGCGGCTGGCTCCTCACAGGAGACGTAGGATTTATTGACGACGACGGCTTCCTGACCTTGGTAGACCGCTCCAAGGACATGCTCGTCTCAGGTGGAGAAAACGTCTACCCTGCCGAAATTGAAAACGTGCTCTACCAGCACGAGGCCGTCGCCGAATGCGCCGTGTTCGGCATCCCCGACGAACGCTGGGGAGAGGTGCCGGCAGCACATATAGTGCTGTCGCCGGGTGTTTCCGTTTCCGAAAAGAACTTGATTGACTTCTGCGCGACAAAAATTGCGAGATTCAAACGGCCCCGGATTGTCAAATTTGTAAACATGCTCCCAAAAACACCTGTGGGAAAGATCCGAAAAAATGACTTGAGACAACCCTATTGGTCGGATAAAAAGAAAAATGTTTAGTGCTTAATTAGGCGTTTACCAAATCTATCAAATAATTGAAAGAATTTTCATGTGTGTTGTCTATTGCGGTCGTGAGTCAAATTTCAATGCCTATCTATTTTTGAGAACTAGCATAATAGTCAACATACTAGCCGAGAGACTCGAGGCAAAAAGCCAAACAAAACTTTGTCCATACATCATCCAAAACCCGGGATGAAAAACCAGATCCGATAGCTCGCCCGCTACAATTGTGAGAGAAAAAAACGTAATCGGTATAGATACTATTAAACTAGCAATTAATGCGAGTAGTAGGTTTCTTAGTTTAAACATTACATTGGTCCATATACGACTTGACCTGTCCATGGGTTATTACAAGCCCAAATGTCTCCTGACTCAATATCATTTCCACTATAAAAACGAATTGCCGGAGCTTTGACTCTGACATCCTCTGATGTATCGCGGCGCTCTGGAATCCATTCGCCAACATGAGTATTCCACTCACATTCCTTTCGTCCGCAGGAATTCATATCACACTCGAAGCAAATCCGCTTTGATCGAGTATCTCTGGTCTCTTGAAGCGGTGTGGATTTGACCCATAAACAAGTTCCCATCACACCTCCAACGCCAGTAAATACAACCCCAGTTAATGTATACATAGGTCGCCCTCGTCGAGAAACCTTCCAGGGTGTCGTCTCTGAGAACCATGGAATGCAGAAAAGGCCATACGGATCGACAAATCGTATTGGATTTCCACTGACGTACGAATAAGTATTTCGGCCGCCGGTTAACCCTATCGGATCACTTTGAAGATACTGACCAATCGCAGGTTTGTAATCCCTAAAGTAGTTGTAGTGAAAACCAGTTTCAACATCAAAGTATTGCCCGAAATATCTGAGATTGTAATTGATAGTTGACGTATCACCATCTGGATCTTCTTGTGGTTTAGCTTGTCCGAACGGATCAGACCCCCAACTCCATATTTCCACGCCATTGTCCGTAATTGCTCTCGGCGTACCCAAGTGGTCCGTGTGGACGTTATGTAGGCTATTACTAGCTGAAAGCGCCACTGGCGCGCCTTGAAAAAATACGTTTTCTTGTATTGGTGTGCCGAGTGCGTCGTATTGGCCGCTCAGTAGGCCATTGTCGTCATAGACAAACAAGGTTTGTGATTCCGCGTTCTTGATCACACGCTGGCCTTGTCCATTGTGTTGATAGGTCGCCAGTCCAGAATCAACACTGGTCAGTCGCCCACGATCGTCATATTCAAAGGTCTGAGCGCCGTCGCCCGTGATATTGCCGGCATCGTCGTACGTGAAGTTCCTGGCTTCGGGGCCTGATGTGGACAAAAGCCTGTTGCTCCCAGGTTCGATCGTGTATGGGAAGACAACGCCGTTTTCAGTCAGGCTGGTCCGGTTGCCGTTCGCATCGTAGGTGAAAACCTGATCCGGTAATGGTGCTTCGTTGATCGAGAAGCTGATGTTTACCCAGCCTTCGTTGCCGACGACGCCGGATCCGTGCTGCTGCTTCCGGGTGCCTTTTTGACCTGCTTCGAGCTTTGTACCGTCTGGCAATGTATGCGCACCACGCTCAATCGCCAGGTAATGAATGGTCATCTGCCGGTGTACCCCGTTTTCCGGTGCAGGTTCCACTTGTGCGACATCAAAGCCGTTTCTGGTGACTCTGCGTATACGAAGTGAAGCGGGCTGATTGCCTTCGCTGCTTGGTAGTACGATGACGATAGGCCTCGTGGCGTAGGTTTGGCGGAATGAGACCCTTGTAAAGCCGGAAGTCGCCGTAGTCCTCGGCAACGTGACTTCTGCTGCTTCCATTCCCCAGGAACCGTCGTCGTCATTAAATTGTGCGTCAAAAGCTGAGGAAAACGCGACTATGCCTGCGCTCTCCGCGTTGTGGTGACGGCGTTCCCGATCGGTGTACCTGTCTTCGTCGACAGTGAGCCCGAGAGCAGATTGGGTAAGGCTGCATCGGCGCAGCCAACCGCCGTCGCCACCGTTATGCGTATTGAGCGATGCCAGAACCAACGGGCTGGACGCATAGCCGTTCAGGAAACTTTCTTCGAAGCAGCCGTTGGCCCAGCCTTCGATGGTAGGCGGGCTGATCTGAGATTCATAAGTGATCGTGTTGCCGCCGGAGTCTGTGAAACTGCCGCTCGCGCCGGCTTCGACAGCCAGATAACCGATCCGCTCCCGCTGCTCGATGGTACCGGTGTTGACTTGTGAGCGTTCGAGCGAAATCTGTGCACCCTCCGCAGTCACTCTGCGTGTTGCAACCGTAAGCCACGGCATAGACGGTTCGCCGGGAACGGCGCCGATTTCGTTACGCATGGTCTGAATCGATGTCAATAAGACAGGCGGGCTGGAGAAAACTGGTCCCGATTGGGACTCGCCTGCAGGCGTCGCACTGATCAGTCGGCCGAGCAGATCGTATTCGTACAGATTGGACTGCCTCGAATCCGTCTGACTTGTGACATTACCCGAAGCGTCGTAGCCGAGCATACGGGTGTCCGACGCGATGGAGTGGGATGTCATCAGTCCGCGGAGGTTGTAGCTACGGCTGTGTATCGATCCGTCGCCCCAGCTCCATCCGTTGACGGGGCCGAATGGTTCGTAGGTCGCTGCCGACAATACCGGCTGGCCGTCGACCGAGACGCTGTTTTGCTGAAAGATGTTATAGCCGTATGTGACCACTTTGCCGGATGGCAGGGTCATGGTGGCCATGCGGCCGTTATCGTCGTATGAGTATTCGGTCGTTAAGGCGACAGCACCGATGATCTGCTGTTTTTGAGTGACAGCGCCGAAATTGTCATAGCTCCACAATGTTTGACCGGATGAGTCAGTAATATTGTCGAGTCGGCCAACTGCATTAGCTCCCGAGTCATAAGTGTAGCTGATCGTTTTTCCGTCGTTGAAAGTGACTAACTCGAGGCGATTGAGCGCATCGTAGGAATTGATCGTCAATTTTCCACGAGCGTCGAGTTCGGTGACGCGATTGCCGGCATCATCGTAGGTGTAAACAAGCGTTCCTCGGTCGGGACTGATTTCACTTGTCAGGTTGTCGAGGCCGTCGTACTCGTAAACCGTTTGGACGCCGTTTGCTGCCGTAACGGAAGCGAGGTTGTCGTGATCGTCATATTCGTAGTCAATGAAACCGTTCAATGCGTCGATCGTATCGTCCAAGCGATTTAGCGCGTCGTAATTGTGCTGCGTTCTGGCGAATCTCGGGTCGGTTTCACTGACAAGGTTGCCCATGTCATCGAAGTCCAGGTCGGTGACGAATCCGCCATTAGTGACCGTGTCGATCCGGTTGTTTAGATCGTATGTTTGCGCTATCGATCTCTTCAAAACATTAGTGGGGTCGAATCTCTCTTCGGAAATTTGATTGCCCATCGAATCGTAGTCGTATTCGATTCG
Organism: Woeseiaceae bacterium; assembly: GCA_033720315.1. Lineage (GTDB taxonomy): Bacteria > Pseudomonadota > Gammaproteobacteria > Steroidobacterales > Woeseiaceae > SZUA-117. The sequence continues at coordinate 28,871 of JAWWCT010000025.1, forward strand.
ATTGCCGAAGTTGTCTGTGATCGATCTAAGGTAGTGCGCGGCATCGTAGGTATGCGTGAGCACCTGGCCGTCGGGCATGGTCAGCGTTTCAACCTGACCGGCGTCGTCGTATACGGTTTTTGTCGCGCGCGGCACACCATTGACAGGAATCTGTTCGGTCGTCGTGATCCTGCCGCGGGCGTCGTAGGTGAAGCGGGTTTGTAGCCCGTTCGGGTCAATCATGGACAGCAAGCGGCCGCTGTCATCGTAGAGGTCGAAGGTCGTAACGTGGCCGAGTGCATTCGTAACGCTGCGTAACTGGCCGCACTCGATCCCGGAGGTGCAGTCGTAGTAGGCCATGGTAGTTACGTCTGCGACATCGGTGCGCGGGCCGTCGGTGGTGAGAGGCTGGCCAAATGAGTTGTAGGTAACAGTCCAGGCCCGCGTATCCGTGCCGCCGGTAATCGTTCGTGTCAGAAGGTTGCCGGTCGTGTCATAGACGAGATCTGTAACGTTTCTTGGCGCGGTGATCTTTGTCGGTAGCCTGAACTCGGTGTGCCATTCCATCGTGGTTGTACGTTCAATGGATGTGCCAACGGCCTCTGTTCGTGTTGTAGTCAGGCCGCGTTCGTCGCGAATCGTGTTTGTGATGTTTCCGTTCCAGTCGACCGTTGTCGCACTGAAACCGTTAACGTCGTAACTCCTGTCCTTAACGCCGCTGTCGGCACAGTTCGCGCAAGCGTCGCCCGTAATGGCAGAAACTTTTCGCTGTCCCTGTTGCGTTGAGAAATCGTAGGTTCTTGACGAGCCGTCAGCCATATTGACGGTCGTGGTGCCGTCGGGGTTGTAGACAAGTTCGACGCGCTCTGCGCCTCCCGCATGTTCTGAAAGTATTGCCCTTCCGGCATCGTCGTAGTCCCAGGTGGCGAACCTGTCGCCGTTTTCATCGATGAGCCCGGTAATCAGGTTGGGTAGATTGGCTTTTTCGAACAGATATCGGCGGGTGGACAGGTCAGGATAATCGACGGCAGTCAGATTGTCGTGACCGTCGTGGGTGTAACGTATCGCGCCGTCGGGCGTGATTACCGATTCCAGCCGGCCATTTTCGTCGTGGATCAATGTCAGCGCGTGGCCGAACGGACCTGTCACCCGGTCCAGCGTATCCGGATCGTCGTCGCCACCTTCTGCCAATGTCAGGTCGTACTCTAGGGTTTCGGTCTGGCCGTTGCGTCGGCGGATCGACAGTAATCGGCCGAGTGCGTCGTAAGTCTCCCTGGTGTCGTTGGTGTCGGTGAAAATCCAGTTGCCGCCGGATTGTTCCAGTCGCAATGCCGGGTTAAGGAGATTGAGCCACTCGGTACCGGATAGCTGGAACTGAAATACGGCACCATTCGGGCGCGTAATTGTGCGAATCTGGGCTGGTGGGGTCAGGCTTCCGGTGGCCTTTGCGTCCCTGATCGGGAAGTAGGCGACGGTATTGCCCGCAAGCGATATCTCGCAGAGGTTGCCACCTGCGAAGGATGCGGTGGCGCCCGCCAGGTCGCCGCCCCAGACGGTATTCCTGAGATCCTCCCAGCCGAAAATGCAGGCATCGTCTGGTGTCGGGTAAGACCGTGAGCGGTTCGCGGGTGCGGGAAATATCGGTAATCGGTTCTTGTCCGGGCGTTCGTCGAGGCTGCGCGAATAGCTGTGCCGCCAGCCGACGCCCATGCCGGATGCCGACTTGTACGGGCCCTTGCTGTTGTAGTAACGCGTGAATGACAAACCGCCGTCCGCGGTTGTCGAATAATCCGATTCGACCTGGTACTTGTTGCCGGTTTTTGTGTCACACGGGTTACTTTTACCCGGCAGCGGGCAGAATTGCGGGGGTTCTTCCAGGACGAAGAACGGCCCAATCTCGATTTCCTCTTCGAGATCAATGACGCAGTTCGCGCCATCGAAAGTATAGGGGGAGTTGCACCGTATGTTCCTGAACTGTGATACATGGAAAACGTGAAATCCCCAAATTCTGTAAAAGGGTTCGTCATCGCCTTGCGGACAGTTGTTGAATGCAAAGCTGACAATGTTCGGCTGGAGGTTCCAGGGGGCAGCGTCGTCGCCCCCGTAGCCGAAATGGAAGAAGGCGTTGATTCTCCCTTCCGGAACACCGATGGCATAGTTCGGACAGAAAGTGTGAAATGCAGTGGTGTTGTTCGGATCATTGGGATCCAGGTTAATGGAGGTTATCGGTACTGCCGGATAGTCGTGGCTGTAATATCGCTGCCGCAAATCGTCGTAATTCGTTTCTCCGCGGAAGATAAGGTTGTCTGATGCGATACGGTCCGGATATCGCTCGGACGGCAATCGTGCTTTATCAATCGTGAATTGAAGAGCCTCGTCGAGCGTTGCAAAGGCTGGTCCGAAATTCGGGTGAGTGACATCCGTGTAGTGTTCGCCGCGCCAGGTGACTTCAGGTAGGGGCGGAAGTGGAGGGACGTGGTACCTGATCCGGTCCTCGTCTACTTCCTTGACTTCGAGCAGTTCGTGGTTGCTGCTGGTCGACCGCATGGCCTCTTCGGCAGCCTCGAGGGTGGCGAAGCAGGTGTTCGACCATCTGAATTCACATACGGGATCGAACTGCGCCTGGGTGCCGGCGCCCGGAACGGCGAGGACAAATAGGGCTGGCAACAGCACACGGCTGCACGTGTGAGTGGGTCTCATGCTCGTTTTGCTCCCCTTTTGGATTATTGGCGCCGGGTACCACGACGGCGCCGTTTTCTTGGTGCAGAACGATTTTGCTGTTTGTGGTCAGTCAGACCTATATATGCATATGCACGGAGCTTCGTCAAAAGACGGCAGGCAAAAGTTGGGTCAATTGACCCAACTTTTCGGGAAGTCGGATTTCCCAGCGTGGTGATTTACATAATTGAGAGTGTGTTGCCCGGACGATTGCAAGCTGTTGATTCAAAGGATTGTTCGCGCATTCTGTTGATTGCGCATTCGTCCAATCCCGGTTGTGCGTGTCCGGTTGCGGGTCTATGTGTCGATCAACGGCGATGAATTCGACAGCTAATTTGTCATTTTTGACTCACATATGGCAGCGGATTCCATAAAATTCTGTCTCGAATTTGCCGGGTGCCGGGCGATCTGCGCAAGCATATGTCAATTAAAACGGCATAAACGCGGGGGTTTTCGGACGCATTCGTCCAAATATTAAAGTGCTCGTCCGGCAGGCGTCTCTCAGTGGCCCGCAGCCGTAGCCTTTGGATGATGCATTGCGTCGTCAATCAGGCTAATGACCAATCCGATTATCATGACGGGCGCAATGTAAAGGAGCAGCGGCAGTGTATAAAGGATCAATGCAGCCGAGAACAGCAGTACGACGAAGATCAGCAGTGCTTGCATAGTAACCTCCTTCGCGACTCCCTGTGTCGCATTCGTCCATTGGGACTGTTTGAATGTGTGCCCTTGTGATGGCCCTGGCAATACGTAGATGTGGTTGGCCAGGCATCGCGCGGGGCCGATCCGGTCGTTCACTCACCAGCGTTCGCATTGATGTAACAGGGAAAAACGTGCCGACGGTGTGGCAAACGCGGTACGTATATTCCGAGAGTTGAAAATCAGGTGGTGACGGCTGAAGGCGCCGTGGCGGAAGGCGCTCAGATCTGGTGCTCGGGCATGCGCACGATCAGCCCGTCGAGATCGTCACTGACCTCGATCTGGCAGCTCAGGCGGCTGTTGTCCTGGATGTCATAAGCCGATTCGAGCATGTCTTTCTCGAGGTGATCCGGACCGCCGGTTTTCTCAAACCATGCCGGATCGACGTACACGTGGCAGGTCGCGCAACTGCAGGCACCGCCGCACTCTGCCTCGATACCGGGAACATTGTTGTCGATGGCGCCTTCCATCACGCTCATTCCGCAAGCGACGTCGACCTCGTGCGGTGTGCCAGTGAATTCGATGTAGGTAATCTTCGCCATCGCTCAGCAATTCTGCGCACGTGTCGCGTTGCTCTTTAAACCCTCCGGTATCGAGTGCAACAGTTCCTTGAACGATTCATCGACCGTTTTTCCGTTGGTATCGATGGATACGTGTGCCTTACCCCAAAGGTCGTTTCGCTCGGCGAGTATGCGCCGCAAATCGGACATGGCATCTTCCTGGTTTTCCATCGGCCTGACATCACCCTGTTCGATCAGCCGGCGCATGTACTCCTCCGGTTCGGCATGCAACCAGACCACGAAGCAGGTCGTCAACAGGGTATTCAGCAAATTCGAATGGGTGACGATGCTGCCGCCGGTTTCCAGCACGCAGTGCCGGTGCTTGCGCAGCGTTTGCATCAACGCTTTTTCCTCGAGCCGCCGGTAACCGGCCTGGTCCGAAAGCGAGAATATTTCCGAGGTGCTCATGCCGGCCAGCGATTCGATGACGCTGCCGAGGTGCACGAACGGTACGTTCAGGTGCTTGGCGAGACGCCTGCCCTGGGTCGTCTTGCCCGCGCCGCGAATACCAATCAGGGCAATCCGCCGCCGTGCCTCGAGCGGCACCGCGAAATTTTCCGACAGCAATTGCAGGAAAGCTTTGTGCGTCTCCGGGCTCAGGTCACGCAGCAGGTCGGAGATCAGGATTTCCTCCGCGGTATGCCGCTCACGCAAGCGCAACAAGTCGGAGATCTCAGTGCGCAAAGCGGCAGCCACCCGGGCCAGCAGCATTACCGAAATATTGCCGCGTCCCTGTTCGAGTTGTGCAAGGTAGCGTTCGGAAACGCCGGACTCATGGGCAAGTGCCTTGCGTGACATCCGGCGGTAGCCGCGCAGCGTGCGGACGCGCTCGCCGAGGACGCCGAGCAGGCGACCGGCATCGCTATCTTCAAAGGCGGAAGGCGTCGACATCGGGATTCAGGCGAAAAATCAGAGACTCGGCATCCTGTCTCGGGTCAATTGGTTTATACTATTGTGCATATTTTCGGCCGATCATAACAGATATCTGCAATATAATGCATGCACTTTCCGACAAGGCTGGGCAGTCGCCGCCGCCGCTCGATTTTCGTACCTCGCCCGAGAATTACCGCCACTGGACGATTGCTTTCGACGGGCCGGTCGCGACCCTGGTCATGGCGGTCGACGAGGACAGCCCGCATGCCCCCGGTTACGAGCTGAAACTGAATTCCTACGATATCGGCGTCGATGTCGAACTCTACGATGCCGTGCAACGCTTGCGCTTCGAACACCCGGAAGTCAAAGCCGTCGTCATCACCTCCGGCATCGATACCATGTTTTGTGCCGGTGCCAATATCCGCATGCTCGGAATTTCCAGCCATGCGCACAAAGTCAATTTCTGCAAGTTCACCAATGAAACGCGAAACGCGATCGAAGACGCGAGCGAGCACTCCGGCCAGACCTATGTCGCGGCATTGAACGGCACCGCCGCCGGCGGCGGCTACGAGCTGGCACTGGCTACCGAATACCTGATGCTGATTGACGACGGCAACGCGGCCGTGTCGCTGCCGGAAGTACCGCTACTCGCCGTGTTGCCGGGCACCGGCGGCCTGACACGCGTCGTCGACAAGCGCAAGGTCAGACGCGACCTGGCGGACGTTTTTTGCACCGTCGAAGAAGGTATGAAAGGCAAACGTGCGGTGGACTGGCGACTCGTCGACGAGACCGTGCCGCGTTCGAAATTCGCGGAGCGCGTCAGGGAAAAAGCGCTGGAACTGGCGGCAAAGTCCGATCGGCCGGACGGTGAAGCCGGAATCAAACTCGAGCGACTCGAAAGGATCGACGAAGACAAAGAGCTACGTTATCCCTACGTTACCGTCACACTCGACTACGAAGGTCGCAGCGCAAGCTTGGATATCCAGGCACCGCATGCCGAGCCGCCTGCATCTGCTGCGGAGATCAAGAAACAGGGCGTCGATTTCTGGCCGCTGGCAGTCGCGCGCGCCATCGACGACGCGCTGCTGCATCTGCGTTTCAACGAGCCGACCCTCGGCACCCTGATCATCAGGACAGGCGGGGACGGAGAGCGCGTCGCTCTGTACGACGCTTTGCTCGATGCCAATCGCGACGATTGGCTGGTACGCGAAATCCTTCTGTACCTGCAACGGACCTACAAGCGACTCGACCTTACTTCGCGTACGACATTTGCCTTTGTCGAACCCGGAAGCTGCTTCGTCGGCCTGCTCGCCGAATTGCTGTTCGCCGTCGATCGCAGTTACATGCTCGACGGCCGGCTCGACGAGCAGCCGGCGCCGGTCATTCAGCTCACGAAACTGAATTTCGGCTCGCTGCGCATGGCCAACGGCCTGACGCGCCTGGAAACGCGCTTTCTGGGCGACCCGCAAAGCATCGACAATGCAGAGTCGCTGATCGGCAAGCAACTCGACGCGCAGGCGGCGCTCGATGCCGGCCTGGTAACCTTTGCGCCGGACGATATCGACTGGGACGACGAGATTCGCCTGCTGCTCGAGGAACGGGCGAGTTTCTCACCCGACGCGTTGACCGGCATGGAAGCGAATCTTCGCTTCGCGGGGCCCGAAACCCTGGAGACCAAGATTTTCGGACGCCTGAGTGCCTGGCAAAACTGGATATTCCAGCGCCCGAATGCCGCCGGCGAGTCGGGTGCACTGAAGCTTTACGGCACCGGCAAGCGTGCCAAATACGATCGTGGGAGAGTTTAGTCATGTCGGATGTCGACTACACCACACTGATACCGAACAACGTGGACCTCGCTTCTGACGAGCGGCTGAAACGTGCGCTCGAAGCCTGGTACCCGAAGTACCTCGACTGGTGGAACAGCACCGGGCCGGTGGATTCGGCCGATTACCAGGTTTACCTGCGAACTGCCGTCGGCGTCGATTCCGAGGGCTGGGCGAAGTTCGGCTACGTCAGGATGCCGGAATACCGCTGGGGCATCCTGCTGGCACCGCAGGAGAAAGATCGCAAAATTGCTTTCGGCCAGCACAAGGGCGAACCCGTCTGGCAGGACCTGCCGGGTGAGTACCGCGCAATGTTGCGTCGCCTGGTGGTCATACAGGGCGACACCGAGCCGGCTTCCGTCGAGCAACAACGTTTCCTTGGCAAGACGGCGCCTTCACTTTATGACATGAGAAATCTTTTCCAGGTCAACGTCGAGGAGGGCCGCCACCTGTGGGCCATGGTGTACCTGCTGCAGAAATACTTCGGCCGCGACGGCCGCGAGGAGGCAGAGGATCTCTTGATGCGCCGCTCCGGCGATGCCGACAAACCGCGCATCCTCGGCGCGTTCAATGAGAAAACGCCCGACTGGCTGTCGTTCTTTATGTTCACGACCTTCACCGACCGTGACGGCAAGATGCAACTCGAATCGCTTGCGAATTCCGGCTGGGACCCGCTGGCGCGAACCACGCGGTTCATGCTGACGGAAGAGGGACATCACATGTTCGTCGGTCGCACCGGCGTGGAACGCGTGATTCAGCGCTCCTGTGAAATCATGAAAGAGAACGGCATCACCGACCCGGCCGACAAGGAAGCGGTGCGCCGGCACGGCGGCATCGACCTGGTGACGATCCAGAAAAAAATCAATTTCCACTATTCGGTCACGCTCGACCTGTTCGGTGCGGAAATCTCGACCAACGCGGCGAATTCTTTCAATGCGAGCCTCAAGGGCCGATTTCGCGAACCGATGATCGATGACGATCACCAGCTCGAGAACGACACCTACCCGGTCGCGCAGGTCGTCGACGGCAAGGTCAGAATCGTCGATGCGCCGGCCCTGAGTTCGATCAATGCACGTCTGTGCGACGACTTCATCGACGACTGCGAAAAAGTGATGTTGCGCTGGAATCGGGTCTTCAAGGCACTGGGCATCGATTACCAGCTGAAGCTGCCGCATCGCGCGTTTCATCGGGCAGTCGGCGAATTCGCCGGCGTGCACGCGACTACTGCAGGCGACCTGATCTCCGAGTCCGAATGGCAGGCGCGCAAGCACGAGTGGCTGGCGTCGGAGCAGGACCTCGAATACATCCTGTCGCTGATGGAATTCGAACAGACCCCCGGCAAGTTCGCCAACTGGATCGCCGCGCCGCGCGCCGGCATCAACGGGCAGCCGGGTGATTTCGAATACGTGAAGCTGGCCGCGTAAGGGATAAATCGAATGAACAGTCAGCAGGCCTTTTCCGACGCGGTCGCAACGATTACCTCGCGCATCGCGGGCAAGCCGATCGATGGCGACCTGGAGTCGTTCCTGAACCAGAGCTTCCCGCCCGGCGGCGAAGCATTCGACGATCTTGCCGAACTTTGCCGCCAGGGTATCGACGAGGGCTGGCTTTGCAACAACGAGCACGGCGGCATCCGTTACGGAAGGGTCATCAAGGACGGCCCCGAGACCAGCGGCTTTTCCGTCGATGTGGTGTTGATGGAAAACATCAAGGGTCCGTACCATGGTCATCCCAACGGCGAGATCGACATGATCATTCCCGAAACCGCGGGAGCGAAATTCGACGGCACGGGCCAGGGCTGGAAGGTGTACGAACCCGAGTCGGAACATTTCCCGACGGTGAGCGACGGAACCGCGATCGTTCTGTACCTGCTACCAGGCGGTGAAATAGATTTCACCCGCAAACCACGTTAGTTATCACTATGTCCGATCACACCACCATGGACACCATTGTCGTACGTCTCGCCGGCGACTCCGGCGACGGCGTGCAACTCATGGGCTCGCAGTTCATTGCCTCGACCGCATTAAGCGGCAAAGACTTCGCCACCTTTCCCGATTTTCCAGCGGAGATCCGCGCGCCGGCCGGGACCACGTTCGGCGTGTCCGCTTACCAGATGAACATCGGTGCAAATCGCATCACGACCGCCGGCGACACCCCGGACGTGCTGGTTGCCTTCAACCCGGCGGCATTGAAAGTCAGCTTGCCGATGCTCGAGCCCGGCGCGCTGATCGTGGTCAACAACGACAGTTTCACCGCACGCAACCTGACCAAGGCGGGCTACGAAAAGGACCCACGCAAGACCGGCGACCTGAACAACTTCCAGGTCATCTCGGTGGATATCTCGCGGCTCAACCTGGAGGCCGTCAAGCCGCACGGGCTGTCGCAAAGCGATGGCGGGCGTTGCAAGAATTTCTGGGCGCTCGGTCTTCTCATGTGGATGTTCGATCGCGACCTTGCACCCATCGAGGTGTGGATCAGGCGGAAATTCGCGAAAAAGGAAGCCGTCCGCGATGCCAACCTGACCGCATTGCATTCCGGGCATGCCTTCGGCGAGACGGCCGAGCTTTCCGAGGCACTGCCAAGGTTCGATATCCGCAAGGCCGAGATGCCGCCCGGCCAGTACCGCGGTATCACCGGTGCCGAGGCGCTGTCCCTGGGGCTCGCCGCAGCCGGCGAGCTCGCAAACCGGCCGGTGCTGTTCTGTTCCTATCCGATCACGCCGGCATCGCCGCTGTTGCACCGGCTTGCTCGCTTAAGCGAACTCGGTGTCGGCACCTTCCAGGCGGAGGACGAGATTGCGGCCGTGTGTGCCGCGATCGGTGCCTCCTACGGCGGGGCTATCGGGGTGACGTCGAGTTCCGGTCCGGGTATTGCGCTGAAGACGGAAGCCATGGGTCTCGCGGTGAACTCGGAACTGCCGCTGGTCATCGTCAATTCGCAGCGCGGCGGACCGTCGACCGGCTTGCCGACCAAAACCGAACAATCGGATCTCTACCAGGCGGTCTACGGCCGCAATGCCGACACGCCGATACCGGTGATTGCGCCGATGTCGGCCGGCGACTGTTTCTATGCCGCAATCGACGCGGTGCGCATTGCGCTGCGCCACATGACGCCGGTCATGCTGTTGTCCGATGGCTATCTGTCAAACGCCGCGGAACCGTGGCTGATCCCGGACATGAATGACATCGAGCCGATCGAATCGAATTTGCCGCCTGAACCCGATGCGAGCCGCGATACACAGGCCATGGCGTTCGCCCGCGATCCGCAGACCCGGGGTCGGCCATGGATTACGCCAGGTATGCCCGAATTGATGCACCGGCTAGGCGGGCTGGAGAAGGATATCGACACCGGCCACATCTCCTACGATCCGCAGAATCACCAGCGCATGACCGACATGCGGGCCGCCAAGGTCGATTCCGTCGCTGGTTTTATTCCGCCGCAGAAAATCGAACTGGGCGAGGAGCAGGGCGAGTTGCTGGTCATTGGCTGGGGCTCGACCTTCGGTCCGATCTACCAGGCGGTGAAGCGAATACTGCGAACGCAGGGTGGCGTCAGTTACACGCACCTGCGCTATCTCAACCCATTACCACCGAATCTCGGCGAGCTCGTCGCCGGCTTCGAGAGAATCCTGGTGCCCGAGATGAACATGGGACAGCTCGCGACATTGCTCCGCGACCGGTTGCACATTGACCCGACCTCCTTCTGCAAGGTGACCGGGCAGCCGTTCATGATTTCCGAACTGACAGAGAAGATACGCTCGCTGTTGCCACCGGCGGTGAAAGCGGTCAATGACCCGGTGGCCAAAGGCAAAGCATCATGAGCGCCGTACTGACCGCAAAGGACTTCACGACTTCGCAGGAAGTGCGCTGGTGCCCGGGTTGCGGTGATTACGCGATCCTGAAGACCGTCACCAAGACGCTGGCGGAAGTCGGCGCGCGACCCGAGGGCACGGCATTCATCTCCGGTATCGGCTGTGCGGCGCGCTTTCCGTACTACGTCGAAACTTACGGATTTCATACGATCCACGGGCGTGCGCCGGCAATTGCCACGGGACTCAAGCTCGTTAACCCGGAGCTGGACGTATGGGTGGTGACGGGCGATGGCGACGGCCTGTCGATCGGCGGCAATCACCTGATACACGCGTTGCGGCGCAACGTCGGCTTGAAGATCCTGCTGTTCAATAATGAGATCTATGGACTGACCAAAGGGCAGTACTCGCCGACGTCCAGGCCGGGTACGCGTACGCCATCGACGCCGGACGGTTCGATCGACACGCCGCTGGTCCCCGGACGGCTGGCACTGGGCTCCGGCGCAAGGTTTTTTGCACGCGCGATCGACACCGACAAGGTCGGCCTCGGCAACGTGTTGAAACAGGCGCACGCGTTCGACGGCGCATCGATGACGGAGATCTTTCAGAACTGCATCGTCTACAACGAGGACGTGTTTGCAGATTTCACCGATCGCAAGACGGCGGCAGAAACGCAACTGCACCTGGTGCACGGTGAGCCGATGCTGTTCGGTGCCGAAAAGGAAAAAGGCATCGCCTTCAATATCGACAGGTTCTCGCTCGAGATCGTCGATGCCAGGGCAAACCCCGACGCGGTCCTCGTGCACGACGAGAAGAACAGGACCCTCGCAGGGCTGCTGGTCGAGTTGCAGGCACCGATGGCGCTGGGTGTGATCTACAGGGATCCCGCCGAGAGTTATGAGACGGCCTGGCAGCGCACCACGAACGGCCTGGGGCGCACACACAAGGTGAACGACGTCCTGCGCAGCACCAATACCTGGACGGTAGATTGATGTCCGGCAAAGCGAAAAGCGACAGCATTGCGGACGGCATGACGGCCGCCGTGCTGACGGTCAACGACCAGCAGTACCCGGTCGTGTTCCCGACGCACCACACCTTGCTCGAGGTACTTCGGGAGGAATGCAAGCTGACCGGTACCAAGCACGGCTGCGAGCTCGGCGAGTGCGGTGCCTGCGCCGTGCTGGTCGACGGGGAACCGGTCTTGTCCTGCCTGCAGATCACCGCGGACGTCGTGGACAAACCGATTCGTACCGTCGAAGGACTGCAGAACGGCAATACCCTGCACCCGCTGCAGGAAACGTTCGCGGATCTCGGTGCCGCACAGTGTGGCTACTGCACGCCGGGCATCCTCATGGTTGCGAAAGCCTTGCTCGAAAACGAACCGCAGCCGGACGACGCACAGATAACGGAAGCGCTCTCCGGGAACATTTGCCGCTGCACCGGTTACAGGCGGATCGTCGAGGCGGTGAAATGGGCAGCCGCGAAGATGCGCGGCGACGACTGGCGGCCCGACGAGGCATTGTTCACGGGGCACGAGTTGCCGCGCTAGGAGCTTCCATGGTCAAGGCACTATCCGTAGCGCAACCGGCAGCCGAAGAACTGAAGATCGTCGGCAAGCCGTTCCGGCGCGTCGATGGCCGCGCCAAGGTAACCGGCCAGACTCGCTTCGCCGACGATGTCGAGTTTCCGCGGACGGCACACGTCAAACTGGTGCGCAGCACGGTGCCGCACGCGCGTATCAAGAACATCGACTTTTCGGAAGCTTTGGCGATGGAGGGCGTACTCGGCACGCTGGTCGGTGAAGAGGTGCCCGGTCTGTTCGGCATCCTGCCGGTATCCGAGGACGAGCATGCGCTGGCGATCGGCAAGGTGCGTTACGTCGGCGACCCGGTTGCGGCGGTGGCTGCGGTCACGGAAGACATCGCGCACGCCGCGTCCCTCGCGGTCCGGGTCGAGTACGAATTGCTCGCGACCATAGCCGGCGCGAACGAAGCACTCGAGACGCCCGAGCCGCAGATTCACGACTATGCCGACGAGGGCAACATCCACAAGAAAGTGTCGATGAAGTTCGGCGACGTCGAAAAAGGTTTCGACGACGCGGACCTGGTTCTCGAAGACGACGTTTATTACGAAGGCAACACCCACCTCGCGCTGGAGCAGCACTCGGCGATCGCCGTGACCGAGGACGACGACCGGGTAACGGTGTATTCGGCGACGCAATGCCCGCACTATGTGCATCGCGCGCTGACCAAGACACTGGACATCCCGGGGTCGCGCATTCGCGTCATCGCCTGCTCCAACGGCGGCGGCTTCGGCGGCAAGAGCGATCCGTTCAATCACGAGATCGTGGTCGCGAAACTCGCCCTGAAACTCGGTCGTCCCGTGAAGATAACCCTGACGCGCGAAGAGGTTTTCTACTGTCATCGCGGCCGGCACCCGGTGCAGATGCATTTGAAGACCGGCTTCAGGAAAGACGGCACGATGACGGCGCAGCACCTGCGCACCCTGCTCGACGGCGGTGCCTTCGGCAGTTACGGTGTGGCAAGCACCTATTACACCGGCGCGCTGCAGACCACGACCTACAAATTACCGAGCTACTGGTTCGAAGGCGCGCGCGCCTTTACCAACAAGCCGCCCTGCGGCCCCAAGCGCGGGCACGGTACGCCGCAACCGCGATTCGCCTTCGAGATTCACCTCGACAAGGCAGCGCACGCCCTCGGCATCGATCCGGCGGAGCTGCGATTGCGAAACGTTATCGAAGCTCACACGCACACCGCGAACTGGTTGCCCATCGGCACCATCGGGCTGAAAGAATGCATCGAGGCGGTCGTCAAGGGATCGGGCTGGAACGAGCGTTACGGCAAGCTGCCGGAGGGCCGCGGTCTTGGCATTGCCTGCAGTTCCTACCTGACCGGCGCCGGCCTGCCGATCTACTGGAACCACATGCCGCAATCCGGCGTGCAAATCCAGCTCGATCGCAGCGGTAACGTGGCGGTGTTCTGCGGCGAGGCGGAGATCGGCCAGGGTTCCGACAGCGTCATCGCGGTGATCGTTGCCGAAGTGCTCGGTATCGATCTCAAGGACATTCGCCTGTGCGTCGCAGACACCGACCTGACCCCGGTCGATCTCGGCAGTTATTCGTCGCGGGTCACCCTGATGTGCGGCCATGCGGCCAAGCAGGCCGCCGAGCGGGCGCGCGACAAGGTCGCCGAAGCGGTTGCCGATCACCTGGAAGTGCCACGCGAAACACTGGTGTTCGCCGACCGGCAGGTCTATCCGGCGCACGATCCGGAGCGGGCCATCGCCTTCAACGAGGCGGTCATCATCGCCGAGTCGCGCTTCGGCACACTCGGCTCGACCGGCTCTTACACGCCGCCGCGTTCCCCCGGGCGCTATCGCGGCGCAGGTGTCGGACCGTCGCCGACCTACTCCTATTCGGCCTGCGTGGTCGAAGTCGAAGTCGATACCGCGACCGGCATCTACGACGCCAGGAAAATCTGGATGGCGCATGACATCGGGCGCGCCCTGAACCCGGTACTGGCGCTCGGACAGATCGAGGGCAGTATCTACATGGGCCTCGGCGAGGCCGTCATGGAAGAACAGGTCTTCCGCAGATTACCGAGACGCCTGTCGTCGGCGCTCGTGCACAAGATGCCGTCGATGCTCGAATACAAGAGCCCCGGTTTCCACGACATGCCGGAGCTCGAGTGTTACATGATCGAAACCGACGACGAACGCGGGCCCTATGGCGCCAAGGAAGCGGGGCAGGGACCTCTGCTGCCGGTCATGCCGGCACTGGCAAACGCCATCTACGATGCCGTCGGCGTGCGTATCGACCAGGTACCCATCCATCCGGACATGGTTTTGAAGGCGCTGCACGAGAAAGCACACGGGCGCGATTCGCGGGTGGGACCGAAGGCATTTCCGGACATCGATTACGGCACGCCGACCGTCGTCGCAACACCGTTCGAGGGCGGCGATGGCCGCGCCGTCGACGATCCCAAGGCCAGGAAAAAAGGCCTGCGCTCCGCATCCGGCACCATGAAAGAGCGCGACGAGGCTCTCAAGGAAAAATCGAGTGCTACGCTTACCACCGATTAATCTCGAGATGCCGACGACACTCGAAGAGGCGGCAAAGGCGATTGCCAGCGGCGATGTGCGCGTGGTCGCCGGCGGCACGGATCTCTGGCCCAACATGAAACGCCGGCATCAAAAAGCGGAGACCGTCGTCAGCCTGATGTCGATTCCAGGGCTCGACAGTATCGACGCCGGCGGCAAGGACATACGCATCGGCGGCACCGCAAGCCTCGCCAACATCGTGCGCGACAAGAAGCTCAGGGAACGCTTGCCCGCGTTCGCCAAAGCAGTCGCCTCCATCTCGTCGCCGCCGTTACGCAACATGGGCACCATCGGCGGCAATCTCTGCATCGACACCCGCTGCACCTATTACAACCAGACGGAAGAGTGGCGCCGCTCGATCGACTTCTGCCTGAAAGAAGGAGGCACGATCTGCTGGGTCGCCACAAAATCGCCAAAATGCTGGGCGCATACTGCGAGCGATTCCGCACCGATACTTTGCGCGCTCGATGCGAAGGTGAAACTCGTCTCTGTCGACGGTGAACGGGAAATCCCGCTCGCGGACATGTACGTCGACGACGGTATCGATTACCTGAGCAAGAAACCCAACGAGATCCTCACCGAAATTACCGTACCCGGCACGAGTGACTCAAAGCACTGCCGCTCGGCATTCTGGAAACTGAGACGCCGCGGATCCATCGACTTCTCGACGATGTCCGTCGCTGCTGCGGTCTGGATTGGCGACGACAACAAAGTGTCGCGCGCCAGCATGTACCTGGGTGCGGTCGGCTCATCGCCGGTTTCGGTGCCGGAAGCAGAATCCTGTCTCGTCGGTAACGCGATGGACGAGAAAATCATCGCCGAGGTTGCACGCGCCGCGCACAAGGTCGCCCAGCCGATGGACAACACCGACTTTGCCGCCTCCTGGCGCGGCAAGATGGCGGAGCAATACGCGATCGCGGCGCTGCGCGAGATCGCGGGGCTGACCCCGTTGCACAGTCAACCGCGACACATCCTGAAGGTCGTCTGACCGCCAATACGGATAACTGCCTGGATTTGTTTGCGATGGCGCCGTCCTTGCGTTTGCACTAGACTTTCACTCAAACGACGGCACGCCAGCCGCGAGCCAAAGATGTGGGGGAAGTCATGAATCGACGCAAGTTCGTAAAGTCATCCATCGCCGCGGCAGTCGCAGCATCCGTGCCGGCGAGCCAGGGTCTGGCCGCGATCCTGAGCCAATCAATGAGCGTCGATTCCGATGTCGATGCGATCACCGGCAATGGTACCGAGGTCACGCTGAAAAAAGCTGCGCTCCGCGAATTCGGAGAGGGTCTGCGTGGCAACCTGATTTTGCCGAGTCACCCGGTTTACGAAGAAGCACGCCGGGTGCTGAATCCCACCATCAATCGCTACCCGGCGTTGATTGTGCAGCCCAGGGGTGTTGCCGA
>JAWWCT010000026.1:0-43258 GCA_033720315.1 Woeseiaceae bacterium
AGCTAAACCGTTAGGGGCAAATTAAAAATTGCGGAACCGGCCAGTTCGTCGGTCTTTGAAGCCAAGCTCTCTTGCAGTCTGGAACAGCCCGACAAAGCATGAGGGTGATTGATGCTCAGTTCATCTCGACTTTTGAATATATCTGCAGTTTTGGCGGTTTTCGTCGTATTTGACTACCTGTACTGGATAGTACTTTTTGGAGATTTCCTGGGTGTGCCGGATATGGGGCCGCGTGAGTGGATCTGGTTTCATAGTGCTTCCGCAGTAATGGCGATTTGCTTTGTCGTACTCTTCGAGCGCGGTTGGCCTGAATCCGGAACCAGAAATGGTGCCATTTTTGGTCTTATTGCAGGCACATTTTGGGGAATTGGAGAGTTCATGTCGTACGCTCAAGGGTCTGGAAACATTATCGAGACTCTTACCAATTGTCTTGGGGATATTGGAATGTTTGTTATTGCCGGGGTGGTACTGGGGTCAATTGGAGCAGATGGAGAACCCAAATCAACCGGCTTCTGAATTGAAGGATTGAGCTCATTGCAAATGCCGCCTAACAATTCGCTGTACTGGCCGCCAGACGTATCTGTCACGGCTCTTGCAATGGTTATCTATACTTGTGGTATGGCTCAGGGCCGCGCCAGCTACTGGTGCCAGTGAGCGAGAACGTTAGGCGTCATTTAGGAATCCTTCACGTGATCAAGTTCGGACTACACGCTGTTGCCGTCTTGTATTCAGGTGGCTCCATCGCTCAACTTCTCAAGCTCATTTACAATTTTCCCTGGCAGGAGATGCCATTCATTATCGACTGGATAATAGTGGTCGTAGGAACCATTGGTTTGATGACATTAGTGATCCAGACCCCCAATGTTGAATATCGAGGCTGGTGGGAAAAGCCCGTACACTTCTTGATCATTGCGCATTTGGGCGTTTCGGTGGCCCTACATATCTGGACAATTTATGTGAGCAATCACGATTTGTATGCGGCATTCCCACCGGAGTACAGTTATTTTGCGCTTGCGTACTTCGCATTTTTTGCCTGGCGTTCGTGGACAGTCAAGCTCGTAAGCCGCGAAACATCTGAAAAATGACGCCTAACAAGGCGCCGCACTGCCTGCCGGGCATTCGGTGCCAGTAGTCTGTCACGGCTCTTGTAATGACTATACTTGTTGATATGGCAAACCCCCCGCCAATTACTGGCGCCAGTGAGCCAGACCGTTCAGCGGCGTAGCGGAACCCGCAATCGGCAATAGGCAAACGAGCATTGCGGTATCACGCAGTAGAATAGGCAACTCTTTAGGAGACAAACATGACTCTTGCTGGTCTAGCTAGTCTGGCCGAAATCGTGGCTTCTCTCGGTGTAATCGCATCTTTGATATTTGTTGCTATTCAAATTAGGCAAAACACGCAGCAAACCAAGCTGTCAAACTGGGGTTCTGTTGTTGACCGGTACAATACCGTTTACAGCCATACAAATGACCTCAATTTGGCGAATCTTGTTGCTAAGGGCCGTAAGAGCTACAAGAATCTCACGGACGGCGAGAAAATTTCGTTCGGCCACTATCTCGAGCAGTTGTGTATCGCGAATGAGGGGTCCCTCCAATTCTCGGCAGTCAATGTGCATGGCCAGGAAGACAATTTGGCGCTATTTGGAAAGCACATTCGGTTCCACTTAGGCTTCAAGGGTGCGCGGGAGTGGTTTGAAGAGTTCGAAGCCCAGCGAGGATTTCCACCACAGATCGCGGCGGCTATTCATCAGGCTATTGATTAAGTGCGGCCAAGTCGTGGCGAGGAATCGAATCGACTATATCGCGCCCTGCAGGTCCCTGCACTGGCTACCGGGCGAAACTCTCACGGTTCATGGGGCGCCTATACTTAATGGAATCGAAAGATCCGCGCCACCTACCCGCCCCGGTGAGGTAAAACGTTATATGGCTTTGAAGTGGAAATGCGGATGGAGGTCGTGATGACAGAATCACCGGCACTGATATATCCCATGGCAGCAATGTTTGCTTGGACATTTCTGGTCATGCTTAGGAACGTGCAGGTCAGGGTGTCCGCCGTATTGCGGGGCGAGCTCTCGAACGAGTATTTCGAGCTGTTTTCCGGTGCAGAGCCATCGACGACTGTTGTCAAAACCGGCAACCATTTACGAAACCTTTTCGAGTTTCCTGTCCTTTTCTATACGGTTTTACTTGCGGCGCTGATGACGGGGATTTCCAGCGAGACCCTGCAAATCCTGGCCTGGGGCTACGTGGCGTTGCGGATTGGTCACAGCCTGATCCATTTAACGATTAACAAGGTGCCGTTGCGCTTCCTGTTGTATTTTTCAAGTAATCTTGTGCTGTTGGCAATGTGGCTCAAACTGGTCCATGTGTGGTAGTGCGATCTGTCTGTAACGCTGAGCCTGATCGGTTCGCGTCGAAAAGGGACCCATGACGTGGCGGGGTATTCAGGAACACCACTCAGCAAAAAGCTCGGCATCAAGCCAGGCGCACGCGTGAAAGTCATCAGTGCTCCCGGGCATTTGCGGGATCTGCTTGAACCGCTGCCCGAGGATGCCATCGTTTCGGCGAGGCTGCGCCCACCGGTCGATATTTTCCACATCTTCAGCAAGTCTCGATCGAAGCTCCGATCCGAACTCAAACGGGGTCTCAGGGAAATTCAGCAAAATGGAATGATCTGGGTATCGTGGCCGAAGAAGGCGTCCGGTGTTGAAACCGATGTAACAGAGGATGTGGTGCGTGAACTGGCACTACCGATGTCCCTGGTAGACGTCAAGGTGTGTGCGGTCGACGATGTATGGTCTGGTTTGAAGCTTGTCATTCGCAAGGCGCAGCGCAGATGACGCCGGGTCGGGCGCGGTGCCGGGAACGTGGAAATCGACCGGGGTCTCGTGACGGCAGTTGATGACTCGGCGATATCTCGCATACGGCTCCAATTTGCACCCGCTGCGGCTGTGCGACAGGTTGCCCTCGAGCCGGTTGCTGGGCGTTACGCGATTGCAGGGATACTCCGTCCGCTTCGATAAGCGAAGCAAGGACGGGTCGGGAAAATGTCATTTATCGCCGGCAAACAACCCGGATGACCTGGCTTTTGGAGCTGTATACGAGATTGCGGCAAGGGAAAAGGAATTGCTGGACAGGATCGAAGGCTTGGGCAGAGGATATGACGAAAGAAGCATGGACGTGATCGTGAACGGTAATGAATATTCCGTTTTCACCTACACTGCACAGGCGAGCTACGTCAATCCGGAATTGCTGCCCTATGATTGGTACAAGGCGCTGGTTTTGGAAGGGGCGAGATTCCTCGAGTTTCCGGAAGATTATGTTTCCTACATTAAGAGTCTTAATACTCAGGCCGATCGGAACGAGGCACGCAGGCAGGGAAATGAGAGACTCCTTGTCAGGTTGCAAAACTATCGCTGCGAATAATTGGCACCTGGCCGCCGAGCCGGGTGTAAACGTGATCGAGGCCTGCCACAAGCCGGCCGCCTATCGGGGGAAAATGTTATGACGGTTCGCATTGTCAGGCTGGGCAGCCCGCGCGCAAAAAACGAGGGCCTGCGCATCGGCACCGTGCGGCGACCGCCAAGGGGAGTGCCCAAAGCGGAGATCGCCGACCGCGATATCTATGACCTGTGGTTTCCCAACCTGGCGCCGAGCGAGGCATTGCTGAAAGCCTCGAAGCCTGAGGACGCAGCCAGCTGGAAGGCGTTCAAGCGAGGATATCTCGCCGAGATGAAGGACCCGCGGGCCCGGCGCGATATCGATCTTTTGGCTGCGATGTCGCATCAGGCCAACTTTTCGGTCGGTTGTTATTGCGAGGATGAATCGATCTGTCACCGGTCGTTACTGAGAGAATTGCTGGTCAAGCGGGGCGCCAAGCAGGCTTCGTGAACGGTGGATCAAACGCTTCATGGGCACGGGATTTCGCTGGTGGTGGCCGCAATACGACGAAGTGCTCGACCCGGAGTCTGCCTGCTACGCGCAAGCTGTCCTGAAACAAGAGTCCTCCCAATCTGCGGGCAGGGGTGAGCGATGAATACGCGATTGATTGCAGTTCAGGCCGATATCACCACCCTCGAGATCGACGCGATCGTCAACGCGGCGAACAGCTCCCTGCTGGGCGGTGGCGGTGTCGACGGTGCGATTCACCGCGCGGCGGGCAAAAAGCTTTTGCAGGAGTGCCGGCAACTCGGCGGGTGTCCGACCGGCGAAGCTCGGCTGACAAAGGGTTACCGGCTGCCCGCGTCATACGTCATTCACACTGTCGGTCCGGTATGGAAGGGGGGAAGTGCCGGTGAAGCCGAGTTGCTTGCGTCCTGCTATCGCTCGTCGCTGGAACTTGCGCGAGACAACGGCATCCAAAGCATTGCGTTTCCGGGAATCAGCACGGGGGTCTACGGGTATCCCGTGTCGAGTGCCGCAA
This sequence comes from Woeseiaceae bacterium, assembly GCA_033720315.1. Taxonomy (GTDB): domain Bacteria; phylum Pseudomonadota; class Gammaproteobacteria; order Steroidobacterales; family Woeseiaceae; genus SZUA-117. Next base: position 4,426 of record JAWWCT010000026.1, read on the forward strand.
ACATCGCCGTCACCACGGTGCGAAGCTTCGCAGAAGAACATCCGGCAAAGATCGCGGAAGTGCGTTTTTGCTGCTTTTCGGCCGACGACCTCGAGGTCTACAGGCGCTTGCTGGAGGACGGCGATAGCTGAGAAGGAAAGAGGCGATAGTGATCAACAGCATGGGTGACTGGTGGCCCGCAGCGCTGTTCGGTTGGCCGGCGATAATGCTGGCGATCGGGCTGTCGATCGCCGGAGTTTATCGCAAGATACCGTGGCTGCTGGTCGTGGCTGCTATCCTTACAGCGCCAATCTCGTTTTATGTGGCCGGCAGTCCGAAATACGGCTGGCTGGCCTTGCTGATGGCGCCGATGCTGATTGTCGGTGCCGTGTTGATCAAATACCGGCGCCCCCGGATCGCGTGGTATTGCGTGGCGCCATTCGTCGCGGTGACTGGCTGGCTCGCGATCCTGGTGGCCGGGCAATAAACCGATTGCCGGGGTGGTAAATAATGCCGAACCTGCTGTTTGTCTGCAGCCAAAACCGCCTGCGCAGTCCGACTGCCGAGGCGGTATTCTCAGACTACGAAGGCGTCGAAGCGATCGGCGCAGGCACCCAAGCGAATGCCCCGAGGCCGGTGACCGCCGAGCTCATCGAATGGGCCGACGTGATCCTGGTGATGGAGCAGCCGCACCGGGCGACCCTCGAAAAGCGCTATCCGGGGCTGCTCGAAAACAAGAAAATCGGCGTCCTGGGCCTTCCGGACATCTATAATTATATGGAGCCGGTCCTGGTGGACCTCCTGAAAACCAAGGTGCCGCATTATGTCCAACTTTGATCTGCGTCACTATCTGGCCCTCGCCGGCCATGCATAATCCCGCCATGAGCCGCAAACAGCATCAGCAGTTTCCTGCCTGGGCGATCATCCTCGACGTCATCGGGACCGTCGTGGTCGCCGTTGGCGTCTATGCGCAGTTCACCGGCGAGATCATCAGGACGCCGGACCCGGCGGACGCCCACGCGGTGTCGATCGGGCTGATCGCGGCGGGCGTGCTCATGATGGCGCCGCTCGTCGTTACCGTCCTCAAGAACAGCATCTCGTCACACTAGCCCGAAGCACCAGTATGGCGCGCGCACGCCTAGTCTTTGATCGCCTGACGGATTTTCCTCCGTCGGAAACAGGCATTGTGCTCCGTCGGAAAATCCGTCGGCCAGCCAAATCCTTGACCGAACTTGCGCGCCAACTGATGCAACATTCGGCCTAGGCTTGCCGGCCCGGCCCCCTCGCCAGCGATCGACATGCGTCCCGGAATCGAGTTACTGGCCGACCAACCCGGAAGCGGGCCAGAGGTCAGGCGCCGGCACGTCTACCTGCTGCGTTTGAAACTCTGGCTCAACAAAGGTGACCCGGTGCGTTGGGCTTCTGCCTCCGGATTCGTGGACCGTGCGAGGCTTGAAGACAACGGCGAGACGCTGGTCGCGGACATGCGTATCGATCGCGAAAACCTGGTTAACGGCTTGTTCCACGGTATCCAGGGAATGCGCATCGGCGGCACGCGGAAACTGAAAATTGCGCCGCATCTCGCCTACGGCGCGCGCGGCGTACCGGGAACGATCCCGGAGAATGCGCTGATCATCGCCGAGGTGAGCGTGCTCGAGGAAAGGGTCTTGGCGCGCTCAGATTGCGAGATGATATGAGACGCAAACCCATCACAGGCCGCAATCCGTCCCCGGCCGAACTGCGGGAGGCTGAACGCATTGCGTCGCTGCATCCCGAGCAACAGCGAGCCCATCCTTCCGCACTCGCCGCCGACCACGCGAAACTCGAGCACATCAATACCTGCGGCGCACTGCCTGAATACTACATCGACCGGCCGTTTTCCTGCCGGCAATGTGGCAAGCACGAGATATGGACAGCCCGCGCGCAAAAATGGTACTACGAAGAGGCGAAAGGACACGTCGATGCGTACGCCGTCGAGTGTCACGACTGCCGCAAACGGCGCAAGCAGGGCAATCGCCACCGGGGCTGAAGGGAAACCGCTTGTCTGCAATCGACATCAAACCGGAAGTGCCGGGTGCCGAGGAATACCGGGCACTGCGGGTCGCCACGGGCCTCAGTCCGCGATCGGCAATCGCCGCGCAATGGGGTCTCGAGGGATCGCTGCACGCGGTTTGCGTGCGCGACGGTGAAACCCTGATCGGCATGGGCCGGGTGGTTGGCGACGGTGGCTGTAATTACGAGATCGTCGACGTCGCCGTGCATCCCGATTACCAGCGCCAAGGCTACGGTTTTCGCATCATGCAGGCATTGATGGACTACCTGCACGAACATGCACCCGAGACGGCATACGTATCGCTCATCGCGGATCATGGTGCGCCGGCGCTGTATTCGAAGTTCGGCTTCGAATTTACCGCGCCGGAGTCGGTGGCGATGGCCAAACGCATGTAATTCCCGTATCGATGAAGGCGCCGGAACAAATCGCCACGGAACGCCTGCTGCTCAGGAAGCCGACGCTCGATGACGCTCAGGAGATCTTCGACCGCTACTCGAGCGATCCGGAGGTCACCCGCTACCTCGGCTGGCCCATGCACACGAGCGTCGACGAAACGCGTGCCTTTCTCGAGTGGAGCGATGCGGAATGGGAGCGCTGGCCCGCCGGTCCTTACCTGATCACGCTGCCCGGGGAGGATCGGCTCCTGGGAGGAACCGGGCTCGGCTTCGAGACGGCGTTTCGTGCAACCACCGGCTACGTACTGGCAAAGGATGCCTGGGGAAAAGGATATGCCACGGAGGCATTGCTGGCGATGCGTTCGCTGGCTGCGGAAGTTGGCCTGAAGCGCCTGTATGCGATGTGCTACCCGGACCACCAGCCGTCGCGTCGCGTCCTGGAAAAGGGCGGCTTCCGCTTCGAAGGCACGCTGCACCGCTACCTGGAGTTTCCGAACCTGCATCCCGGGGAAGCCGCCGACGTCGTGAGCTACGCCTGGATCGTCCCGGACGACTGAGCCAGTCGCATATCCGGCGACGTGTCGCGGCGGGCGACGTATTCGCGTTATGATCGACGACTGGGATCGCCATGACCACTCGTACGATAATTCTGGCCGTACTTGCGCTACTTTTCCTGACGTCCTGTGACCGTTCGCCGGCCTGGCCGCCAAATCGCAGTGAGCTGATGTACGTTTTCGACCAGCATAAGTCGACCTTCGAACTTATCGAACGGGAGATGAGCGCCGACGGGCTGCGACGGATGGGGCCGGTCATTTACTCCCAAACACACAGCACGCCTACGATCATCAAGCTGCCGTCGGGCCAGGCGAGCAAGTACCAGGCGCTGTTCGGGCGGACCCAGATGTTTATCGATGTGACCCGACACGAGCAATCGACGGCGTTCGAGTTGTTGCTGCAGAATGACGGGACACGCCTGTACCTGTCGCGATTCGTGCACGCCGCTGTGCCAAAAGGGTTGCCGCGTTGTGCGTCGGTCATGCAGGCTGCGTCCTGTGGCGCCTGCGCGATCCGCATCGAGCGCGGATGGATGCTGGAATACGACTGGTTTCCAGCCGACCCGGAGGTCGAAGCGCGCGAATGCCGGGCGCCGGCCAGCTTCTCAAACCGCATCACGAAATGATGAAAAATGGAAAAATTTAACCCTGAAAATCAAACAGTTGCGATCGGTCGCGCATTGGACGCGCAGACCCAGCCGGCTGTCCAGGACCCGGCAATCCCGGTGGACGGCTATACCTTCGGGGTTGCGACGATGACGGAAAACTCGCCCCACGACGGAGAAATGCATCCGGACGGCGACGAGGTGCTGTATCTGATCAGCGGTCGGGTCGGCGTGAGGCTGGAAACGGATCCGGTGCAGGAACTCGAGATGGACCCGGGTGACGGCCTGATCGTACCGAAAGGCGTGTGGCACCGGGTCGACATTCTCGAACCCAGCCAGATCGTCTACCTGACGCCGGGACCCAACGGTGAATACCGACCGCTCCCGGAAACGAAATAAGTCATCGGTCCATGATCTCGTGGCGCGTCCGGCAGGTCTTGTTCGTGCTGATGGTGGTGTTCATCGCCTGGGTTGAGGGTTTTACCAATCCGTTCTGGATCTGGAATGCCGTACCGATCGCCATCAGTTACCTGATGCTGTCGCGGGCGCGTCAGAAAAACAGCAACCCGCTTCCTGCAATCGCCTTCTTCGTGGTCGCCTGCGGCACGGTCCTGTTTGCGCATGCGGCGTGGCTATATGACTGGAACGAGATCAAAAGCGGATCGTCGACGGCCGGCCTGTTGTTCATAATGCTGCCGGTTTTCGCCTGCGGTCTCGGCGCTGCGGCATTTGCCTTGCAGGCTTTGTTGTTGAAAAGGCGGTCATCATGACGGACGAATTTCTCCAGGCGGCGATCGAGGAAGCACAGAAGGGCCAGGAAGCAGGCGGCATCCCGATCGGCTCGGTGCTGGTTATCGACGGCAGAATCGTGGGTCGCGGGCACAATCATCGCGTGCAGCGGGGCAGCTCCATCCTGCATGCCGAAATGGACTGTCTCGAAAATGCCGGTCGCCTGAAAGCCGCCGAATATCGGCGCTCGGTGTTGTACTCGACGCTGTCGCCCTGCGACATGTGCAGCGGCGCGGTGCTGCTGTACAAGATTCCGAAAGTCGTGATCGGCGAAAACCGGACCTTTAAGGGCCCGGAGGACTATTTGCGCTCGCGCGGTGTCGAACTCGAGATCGTCGACAACGAGGAGTGTTACCAGATGATGCAGACCTTCATTCACGAAAATGACGAGCTGTGGAATGAGGACATCGGCGAATAACGAGGTGATTCCGCGCCGCGCGGACGATCGCTGGCAACGGCTTTTTCACCAGGGGACGACAAGTACATGACGGAAGCAGATCGACAGGCCGTTTTGCGTGCGGCCGACATCGAGGCGCGGGCGGAAACCTTTTCTCACCCATTCAATCCGAACTCGGAGATTACCGGCACCCACCTGAGTCCGCTGACCGGGCTCAAGCGAACCGGCGTCAGCAAGGTGATGGTGCCACCCGGCAAGGAATCGTTCGCCTATCACTCCCACGACCTCGAAGAAGAGTGGATCTACATCCTCGAGGGCAAGGGCCTCGCCAGGATCGACGGTAAGGAATACGAAGTGGCGGCGGGCGATTTCATGGGCTTTCCGGCGCCCGGGGTTGCACACCACCTGACGAACCCCTTTGACCGCGAGCTGGTCTACCTGATGGGGGGCGAGGCCCGCGAGATCGAAATCGCGGACTTTCCCGACCACGGCAAGCGCATGCTGCGGCGCGGTACCAGCGTCGAGATCTATGACGTCGCCGATGCGCAGCCGTTTGACGCTAAGATAGACCGTTAAATGCCACCGGCGCTGCGGCGAACCAGGCAGACACGAAATCATGAGTTTCCAGGTACGAGACGCCGTTCGCGGCGATGGCGAGGCGATACTGGCGCTGATGCCGCGACTCGCCGCGTTCGAGGTGCCGGATTCGCGTAATCCGCACGATCTCTGGCGCAGCGATGCCGCCATGTTCCAGCGCTGGCTAGACGGCGAGGCACCGCAGTGCTTCGTGCAGGTGGCCGCCAACGAAAGTAAGGAAATCATCGGCTTCACCCTGGTCAGCCTGCGCCCGGAGCTGCTGAGCCACGAACCGAGCGCTCACCTGGAAGCGATCGCGGTGAGCGACAAGGCCGAAGGCATGGGAGTCGGCCAGGCGTTACTCGCGGCCGCGGAAGCCGAAGCCAGGTCCAAAGGCGCGAAGTCGATGACCCTGCACGTGTTTGCCGTCAACAGCCGCGCGCGTGGTTTCTACGAGAAATCCGGCTACGATGGCGAACTGATTCGCTACACCAAAGCGCTGTCCGACCAGCCGGCATAACGATGCGTGCAAAGGTAAAGATTCGCCCCTTGAGCGAGGCCGACTGGCCGGCCGTATGGGTACTGATGGAACCCATCGTGCGGTCCGGCGAGACCTATCCGTACGACATGGACATGACCATCGACGGCGCGCGCAGGATGTGGATTGACGCAACGGAAGCTACCTACGTTGCGGAGGATGGCGAAGGTACGATCGTCGGCAGCTACTACATCAAACCGAATCAGCCGACGTTGGGTGCACACGTTGCCAATGCGGGTTACATGGTGGCGGAAAGCGCACGCGGCAAGGGTATTGGCGCACAGCTTTGTGAGCACTCGCAGCAGGAAGCGCTGCGGCTCGGTTATCGGGCGATGCAATTCAACCTGGTGGTCAAGACGAATAAAGCCAGTGTGCACCTGTGGCAAAAGATGGGTTTCGCGATCGTCGGCGAACTGCCGGGTGCGTTTCACAGGCGTGGCGATGACTATGTGGATGCGTACATCATGTACAAGCAACTCGCCGGCTGAAACCTCATGAAGGCTGCCGTCTACGAGGAATTCCAGGGTCCGGTCGAGGTACGTCACGTTGACGATCCTGTACCGGAAAATGATGGCGTCGTGCTGCGCGTCGCAGCCACCGGCGTGTGCCGCAGTGACTGGCATGGCTGGATGGGCCACGACCCGGATATCACGCTACCACATGTACCCGGGCATGAGATCGCCGGCGTCGTTGCCGCCACCGGCAAAAACGTGCGCGACTTCAGGGAGGGGGATCGCGTCACGCTACCGTTCGTCGCTGGCTGCGGCAACTGTGCCCAGTGCGCCTCGGGTAATCAGCAGATTTGCGATTTCCAGTTCCAGCCGGGTTTCACCCACTGGGGCTCCTATGCCGAGTACGTGGCCATCAAATACGCGGACATCAACCTGGTGCCGTTGCCGGAGGATGTCGATTTCGTGACGGCCGCCAGCCTGGGCTGCCGATTCGCGACCTCGTTCCGCGCGGTGGTGGCGCAAGGCCGGGTGGCTGCCGGGCAATGGGTGGCCGTGCACGGCTGCGGCGGCGTCGGGCTCGCGGCCGTGATGATTGCCAACGCGTTCGATGCCCGCGTCATTGCCATCGATATCGACGAGGAGGCACTCGAACTCGCCGAATCGCTCGGCGCCGAACAGCTTGTCAACGCAGCGCACGACGCTGCGGTCGTTGAAACGATCGTCGACGCGAGCGATGGCGGTGCACACCTGTCGCTGGACGCCCTCGGCAGCAGGCAAACCTGTCACGACTCGATCGCCTGCCTGCGCAAACGCGGACGGCACGTGCAGGTCGGCCTGCTCTCGGGTGAGGACTATCGGCCGCCGTTACCGATGGAACTCGTGATCGCCAGGGAGCTCGAACTGGTGGGCAGTCACGGAATGCAGGCGACGGAATATTCACGCATGCTGCAGATGATGTCGGACGGCAAACTCCAGCCGGGCAAACTGGTACGACAGACGGTCGATCTCGAGCGCGCGGCGGCGTCGCTCGGGAATCCGGCAGCATTACACGTGGCAGGCGTCACCGTCATCGACACGTTCTGATTGGCCCGATGAATCGCCAGACGTACGCTGTCACCACCGTTTCCGTCATCATCGCTGTCGCGCTGTGGGCAATTGCGACCTGGCTCGAGGACGATGCGTACTGGCAGTTGCAGGAGCCTCCGCAAACCGAGATCCTCGACCCGTTGCAGGTGCGCCCGGATTCCGAGGTGCGCACCATAGCGGATTCCATCAGTTGCGAGACCGCGGAAACGCAATTGCGTGCCCGGGTCGAAGCTGCCCAGTCTTGCTCGAGCGACGAGGATTGCACGTTGTTCGATTACGGTTATCCAATCCAGTGTTTGACATCGGTGGCCAAGGACCACATCAGTGAGTTGCGGTCCGAATACAGCCAGTATGAGCAAAGCTGCGCATTTCGCGTCTATTACGATTGCCCGACCGGGCCCATGGAGCGGCAAGCCGTATGCCGCAGTAATCGATGTGTCGTCGAACTGCGATCGAATGACATTCTCGAGGAAGAAACGCGGGAATTCCTGCGGCTCGAACAGCGTTGAGTGCTAGGGGAGGTGCCAGTGCCGGATGCGCCCAGGTGGAATGCAACTAGGTCCCAGGCCGGAAGCACCGCAACGTTCCGACTGTTCGAAGACGATGTGGAATTGAATTTCGGTCGCTACCTGCATTTGCTGCAGGAAGACCGGGAATTCGCTCGCTGGTACACGGAACTGCTCTCGAGTGTGCCAATCCCGGCGTTCTTCTGGGAGCATCCGCCGCTGCTTCGGAGTTCGCACGCCGACAAGCCGGTGGAATTCGTGCTGGTCGATGCGCCGATGCTCGATGCAATGGCACAGGATGAAGCGCCGTTTCGCGCCTATTTCAAAGAAGACCGGATCGCGTCCTTTCCGAGCCTCGGCGGCGATGCCTTGCTGATTGCCCCGTCCCCGGCCGGCGAGTCGACCGACTATGCACACCTGGCGGCGTTCTTGCGTACGGCGGGTGAAGACCAGGTTCAGGCGTTGTGGCGCGAGGTGGGCATCCACGTCGCCGCGGAGCTGGGCGAACGACCGCTCTGGTTGAGCACCTCGGGTCTCGGCGTCGCCTGGCTGCACATACGCCTGGATTCGCGGCCGAAGTATTATCAGCATCAGCCTTACAAACGCCTGTCGTAGTGCATCCGGCCGGCTATTATTAGCCTTTATGACCACCAAGCGCAGCGGAATGTCGATACTGTCCACCGTGATCCTGGTTTATGCTGCTTGCTGCGCTTACCTGTTCGTGGCGCAACGGTCCTTTATCTATTTTCCGACCGCGGAGTCCGCCGCTTTCGCAGCCGACGACCTTCGGCTCCAGGTCGACGGTGCCACCTTGCAGTTGTGGCGGGTCAACGGCGGCAACCGCGACGCCATCATTTACTTTGGCGGCAACGCGGAAGACGTTGCGCAGAACGTGCCTGATTTTTCGACGATGTTTGCGGGCTCGACGATATACCTGGTCAATTATCGCGGTTACGGCGCCAGCGACGGCTCGCCATCGGAATCGACACTGATCGCGGACGCGCTCGCGGTTTATGATCACGTGAGCGAAACCCATGATCGAATTGCGGTCATCGGTCGCAGCCTGGGGAGCGGCATCGCCGTGCAACTCGCGGCCTCGCGAGAGGTATCGCGCCTGGTGCTGATCACACCTTATGACAGTATTCTGAACGTGGCACGCTCGGCGTACCCGATTTTCCCGGTGTCCTTGCTTTTGAAGGACCGTTACGACTCCCTGAGCTTCGCGAGCGAAATCGACAAGCCGGTACTACTTTTGATTGCGGAACACGACGAGTTCATTCCGTTCGAGGGTTCACGCAGACTGGCGGAGTCCATGGATCCCGCGCTGACCACGTTCACCGTGATCGACGGCGCCGGGCACAACACGATCCAGAATTTTCCACAATACACGCAGGCGTTGACCGGATTCCTGCAATGAGTGTCGACATTCGCGAGGAGACGAACGCGGATCGCAACGCGATATACGAGATCAACGCTGCAGCTTTTCCAACGGAGGCGGAAGCAAAACTCGTCGACGCATTGCGCGTATCTGCGGATCCGTTCGTGTCGCTGGTCGCCGAGGAAGACGATGAGATCATCGGCAACATCGTTTTCACGCCAGTGGCGCTGGCGTCGTTCGGCGACCTGCAGTTGATGGGGCTGGCGCCGATGGCCGTCAAGCCGGCACGCCAGCGCAGCGGCATCGGATCGCGGCTGGTCGAAGCCGGGCTCGAGAACCTGCGAACGCTAGGCGTTGGCGCGGTCGTGGTACTGGGGCATGCCGACTACTACCCGCGATTCGGTTTCAGGCCGGCATCGCGATGGGGCATCGCCAGTGAATACGACGTGCCGGATGACGCTTTCATGTTGCTCGAGCTGGCAAGCGGCTACCTTGACGGCTACCAGGGAACGATCCGTTACCACGCCGCATTCGCGGAGGCCTGACGACCCAATTCCGGAGAAACGCATGAAAACGACGATTGTTCGATACAAAGTGAAAGCCGATCGCACGGAAGAAAACAAAGCCTACATTCGCTCGGTATTCGAGGAGTTGAGAGAGACCAGGCCCGATGGCCTGCGATACGTTTCGTTCTGCCTGGCCGATGGCGTCAGTTTCGTTCACATCGCAGTCCAAGAAAAGGAAGACGACGAGAACCCCTTGCAGCAGTCGGCCGCGTTCGGAAAATTCCTCGCCGATATCGGGAGCCGTTGTGAAGAACCGCCGCACGCCTCGTCTGCGGAAATTGTCGGCTCGTATCGCCTGTTCTGGCAAAAGGTCAGCGACGCGGCATGATGCCACTCGAGACCGAAAGACTGCGGTTGACACCGCTGTCGTACGATGATGCAGAGTTTATCGTCGAGCTGGTCAACGAGCCTTCGTTCAAGCGGTATATCGGCGACAAGAACGTGCACTCGATCGACGATGCGCGACGCTACCTGGACGACGGCCCGATTGCGGTGTCCATACGTTACGGTTACGGCATGTACCGGGTTTCAACGAAGGACGACGGCTCGGCGGCCGGTATCTGCGGGCTCCTGCGCCGGGAGGGGTTCGACGACCCGGACCTCGGATTCGCGTTTCTCTCGCGCTTCCGCATGCGCGGTTACGCCGGGGAGTCGGCGCGCGCCGTATTGCAGCAGGGCTTTGGCGAATTCGGGCTGGATCGCATCATTGCCATGGCAAACCCGGAGAACGAAGCCTCGTTGCACCTGCTGGAAAAGCTCGGCTTTCACTACCACGGCAAGGCTCGCATGCCGGGCGACGACTTCGACATCAACCTGTACGCACTGGAAAAGTAGCCCCTGTAATTCATGTTTTATCGACTGGCCGCGGATCTCACTCTTCTGACGCACTTCGCATTCATCGTGCTCGTTATTGGCGGCGCCCTGCTGGTCCTGCGTTATCCCTGGTTTGTATGGATACACGTTCCAGCGGCCGTTTGGGGGGCATACGTGGAACTCAGCGGGCGGCTTTGCCCGCTGACGACGCTGGAAAACTGGCTGAGATGGCGCGCAGGCGAGGACGGCTACAGCGTGAGTTTCGTCGAACAATACGTTCTTCCCGTAATATACCCGGCGGGACTGACGCGCGATATTCAACTGCTACTCGCGGCTGTCGTTATCACGGTCAACGTCGCCCTCTACTCGTTCATTCTGCTTCGGTATCGCAAGAAATTAACGAATCATGAAAAAGATCATCAGTAACAAGGGAGCGCGAACGGGCATTTTCTTCGGCGCGACCAGCGGCGTCATCACCACGATCGGCCTGATCGTCGGCCTGCACGCGGGTACGGAATCGCTCGTCGCGGTGCTCGGTGGCATCCTGGTCGTCGCCATCGCCGATGCATTGTCCGATGCAATGGGCATTCACCTCGCGCAGGAATCGGACCCGGAGTCCACAGGAGAGCATATCTGGGCGGCAACGATCTGGACTTTTTTCAGCAAGTTGATCGTCGCCCTGACATTTGCCCTGCCGCTCCTGTGGCTGCCTCTGCAGACGGCGGTGATTGTCTGTGTCAGCTGGGGTCTGTTTGTCATTACCGCGCTGAGCTTCTATCTCGCGCGTTTGCAAGGCAACAAACCATTACCCATCATCACGGAACATCTTGGCATTGCCATTGCCGTGGTAACGGTGTCGTATTTCATCGGCGTTTGGGTCAAGATTTCGTTTTCCTGAGGTAACGGCAGCAATGCGCGACAAGCCGGTTACCGCGAGGCAGCGCCATGACGCAAATTGACTGGAACGACTTTCTAAAAGTCGAACTTCGAACCGGAACCATTGTCGAGGTCGAGGAGTTTCCGCAAGCGCGCAAACCCGCCTGGAAACTGACCGTGGATTTTGGCGAGGCGACCGGCTTGAGGCGCGCCTCGGCGCAGATTACCGACCTGTATTCGGCCGAGGAACTCGTTGGAAAACAAGTACTTGGCGTCGTCAATTTCCCACCCAAACAAATCGGACCATTCATGTCAGAATGCCTCGTCACGGGATTTGTGCAGGACGATGGCAGCGTCGTACTGGCAGTTCCGGACAAGCCGATCGAGAACGGTTTGCGACTCGCATAACAACAAGCAGGCAGCCGGGCATGAGCGAATACGTTGCGACGATCCACTGGGAACGCGGTGCGACGGCATTTACCGACCACAAATACAGTCGTGGCCACGAATGGCGATTCGATGGCGGCGCAACGGTGCCTGCTTCGGCGTCGCCGGATATCGTACCGTTGCCTTTGTCGGTTGCCGAAAACGTGGATCCGGAGGAAGCCTTCGTCGCATCACTGTCCAGTTGCCACATGCTGTTCTTCCTGGACCTGGCGGCGCGCGCAGGCTACGTCGTCGACAGTTACACCGACCAGGCAGTGGGTCACCTGCAAAAAGATGGCGACGGCCGAACTGCAATTACCAAAGTCGTATTGCGACCGAACGCCCGTTATTCCGGAGACAAGATTCCGGATGATGACAATCTGCAAAAAATGCACCATCGCGCCCATGAGCTGTGTTTCATCGCCAATTCCGTCAAAACCGAGGTAATTACTGAGATCGTCGCATAGAAGCCAGGCACAGGTTCAACGATGAGTAATGACGTGACAAACTGGACGGAACTTCGCGAATTTGCCGCCGTCGATCTGGAGAAGTCGTTCGTCGTCGACTGGGGAACGGAGGGCGAAACCTTATTGATCGATCTGGACCTGTTCCTGTTGCCCGAGCACCCGTTTTACGAGAAACCGAGGCCGTCCGAAGGTGCCTGTTTCAGGCAGGCGGTGATCGAATTCGGTTACTGCACGAAAATCTCGGCGCAAGGAAAGAGCAATGCGGCGGATCCCGGGCAGGCGATCAAATCGCTGCAGACCGGGCGAATCTCGGGCATGCGGCGCAATGGAGAAGGGCATTACGAGATCATCGGCGAATTCGGGACCGTGGGCATAAAAGCGGAACGACCGCTGTTGCGGTTGGTTGGCAGGCTGGCCTGAGCGCCGGATTCAAGGATCACAGGAGATTTATCCATGCACGAGGAAGTCCGACATCCCTGCGTACAGCACAAGCTGGCGCTGATCCGGGAAAAGGGCACCGGACACAAGGATTTCCGCGAGCTGGCCACGGAAATCACCATGTTCGTCTGCTACGAGGCACTGAAGAACATCTCGGTCAAGGAAATCGAAGTCGAAACGCCGCTGAAAAAGACCACCTGCCACATGATCGACGAGGACATCGTCGTGGTGCCGATACTGCGCGCCGGCATCGGCATGCTCGAAGGGATCCTGTCGCTGGTGCCGTCGGCCAGGGTCGGATTCGTCGGCATGTACCGGGACGAGGAAACCAAGAAGGCTGTCACCTATTACCAGAGGATGCCGCCGCAGGTCAGCCATGGTTTGTGCATTGTTATCGACCCGATGCTCGCAACCGGTGGTTCGACGGTTGCTACTATCGATATTCTGAAAGAGCAGGGAGCACAGAAAATCGTCGTCGTCTGTATCGTGACTTGCCCGGAAGGCCTGCAATGCGTGCAGCAGGCCCACCCCGACGTGCAGGTGTTCGCGGCCAGTGTCGACGAAGGGCTCGACGACAGGAAATACATCGTGCCGGGACTCGGCGATGCCGGCGACCGGCTGTTCGGGACCAGTTGACCGCAATGGCTGAATTGAAGACCAAGCCGACCGGCGCCAGTGTCACAGCATTCCTGAATGCGGTCAGTGACAAGCAGAAACGCGCGGATTGCCGGGAAATCGCCGGGATGATACGCGAGGCAACCGGCTATCGCCCAAAGATGTGGGGCGACAGCATCGTCGGCTACGGAAGCTACGACTACAAATACAAAAGCGGCCGTTCGGGCACCTGGCCGATCTGCGGTTTTTCGCCAAGGGCGAAAGACATCACCATCTACATCATGCCCGGGTTTTCGAAGTTCGGACCACTCATGAACAAACTCGGCAAATACAAGACGGGTGTATCCTGCCTGTACATCAAAAAGCTCGACGACGTGGACAGGAATGTTCTCAAGAAACTGATTAGTGATTCCGTCAAGGAAATGCGCAGGATATACGGCTGACGAAGGGGGGAATATGACTACGAACCAGCACGCACGGCGGCAATTCCTGAAATTCCTCGCTGCCAGCCCGCTGTGCAACGGAATGGCGGGTCTGGCGCATGCCGCCATCGAGGACGGCCAGCGCATCGCCAGCCCCGATCAGGCGATCGACATTTTCGACCTCAAGGCGACGGCCAGGGAGATATTGCCACCGGCGCATTACGGTTACATGGCGACCGGCACCAACAGCGACAAGACGCTGCGGGCAAACCGCGAGGCGTTCGACCATTACTTCCTCCGCTCGCGGCGACTGATCGATGTCATGAACATCGACATGCGCGTCGAGCTTCTCGGCAAGCAATATCCCTCGCCGATCGTCATCGCACCGTGCGGTTCGCAACGCGCATTTCATGCCGAGGGCGAGCTGGCGGTCGCACGGGCGGCGAACAAGCTCAATCACCTGCAGATCTTGTCGACCGTAAGTTCGACGCCGATAGAGCAGGTGGCAGATGCTCGCGGTGAACCGATATGGTTCCAGTTGTATACCTTCGGCGGCTGGCCCGGGGTACGCAAGATGTTGCGCCGCGCCGAGGCGGCCGGCTGCCCGGTCGTGGTGCTGACGGTCGATTTGCCGACCTCGCCGAGCCCCGCGCGGCACACGCTGGAACGGGCAATGCGCCGGGATACGCGGGACTGCGCGACCTGTCACGAGGGTTCAGGACCGGCGGCGCGCAGGAAACCGATGTTCGACGGTATCGATTCGGCACAGACCGATCATCGCGGGATGGCACTGACCTGGGAGTTTCTCGATCGACTGCAACAGGAAACGCAGATGAAGGTTTTCGTCAAGGGCATCGTGACCGCCGAAGATGCCGAGCGCTGCGTGGAGCAGGGCGTCGACGGCATTATCGTGTCCAACCACGGCGGCCGGGCCGACGACAGCGGGCGCGGTACGATCGACAGCCTTGCGGAAGTCGCACCCGCGGTCAAAGGGCGCACGACCCTGCTCATGGACAGTGGCGTCCGACGTGGTACGGACATATTGAAGGCGCTCGCGCTGGGTGCTGACGCGGTGATGATCGGCCGCCCGTACCTGTACGGGCTGGCGTCGTTCGGCCAGGCCGGCGTGGAACGCGCATTGCAGATCCTGCGCTACGAGTTGAAAATCGCGATGGAATTCGCCGGTACGCCGAAAATCAGCGACATCGGTGCAAGCGCTATCGGTACATATTACAAGGGTGCGTAATTAACATGATCGAGGAACTGAAACCGCCGCGAATCGAAGGCGATGAGCTGATTATCGAGACCCAGAGTCGTACCGAGAGTTACGATTCCAAATATCTCCTGGCTGCCCTGCTGTTGTACGTCGTCAGGGGCGATCGCAAGATTACCGAAAAGCAATCGCAGCAGATGCTCGGCCTGATCGAATCACAATTCGGCATTGCCAGCGCAGAATCGCTGGAGCTTCTGCGGCGTGCCATGACGGACCTCGCCGAGAATCCGGACATGGACAGCCTGTTGCGCGAGTTGAGCATGATGCTCAGCACGGAGGAGAAGGAAGACTTCGCCGTCACGATGCTGAAGGCAGCAGCAGCCGACGGGCCGAAAGATGCCGACGAAATGGAAAAGCTGCAAAAAGCTGCCGACATCATGGGCATCTCGCCCGACACCCTGCACAACGCCTATGACCGGTATTTTGCGGAGACCGATACCGACTCATAAAATACAATAAAAACAAAAAGATAAATATGCACAAAAGCAGACTGGCCGGATTCATCATTGACTGCAGGACCGACGATCTCGACGCTGCTGCCGAATTCTGGAGCGCCGCGCTCGGCGCGCCGGCAACCGGGAAAGCCGACCTGTCCAAAGAACCATACGTCGGATTAAAAATGCCTGATGACGAGCCTTACGCCGAGGTGCAAAAGGTCGATCACGCGTCTCGCGTACACCTGGACATCGAAGCCGACGACGTCGAGGCAGAAGTCGCGCGTCTCGAAAAGCTAGGCGCCAAACGAATCGCAAACATCAAGACGTGGGTTGTCCTTGAAGCGCCGACGGGTCAGCAGTTCTGTGTGGTGCCCGTAATAAGCAAGGATTTCGCCGAGAAGGCCAATACCTGGCAGTAATGCAAAGGCTCAACAAGAAAAATCAATAAGAAAGGAGACACGATGACCAGTGAACTGATGAGTTTGACCTGGGTAACCACGCTGACGGCGATCATGTGGATGCCTTACATACTCAATATGATCGCGGTGCGCGGGCTGATCGACGCCGTCGGCTATCCCGAAGATCCAAAGCCGCTTGCACCGTGGGCAGCCAAGATGAAAGCCGCGCACGCGAATGCCGTCGAAAACCTGGTGGTGTTTGCGGCACTGGTGTTGATTGCCAATGCGGCAGGCGTCAGCAATTCGACAACGGTACTCGCGTGCGAGGTTTACTTCTGGACCCGACTCGTACATTTCCTGTCGTACACGTTTGCGGTGCCGTGGGTCAGGACGGTTTCATTCGTGGTTGGTTTTGCCTGCCAGATCGCGATCGCGCTGCAGTTGCTTTGAGAGAGACCTCCCGAACGGCCGTCTCAGCCGTTGCGGGACAGACAGAATCACAAACCGCTCATAAAGACAAAGCGGGCATTCAGGCAGCGTGCCTGAAGCCCGCGCCTTGGGCATTGTCATATTAGGGATTCACCAGCCCGACCCAATCATCCATGACATCGATGCTGCATCCATACATCGAAAGTCCGTTGCCGAGGCCCTGGGCTTCGATAATTTGTTCACATGAGCAGCCGTGGGTGTCCTCGATAGAATAGCTACGATTCGGTCCTTTACCCTTGCCCCTGACCAGAGTGTCGAATTCGCCGTCATCGTCCATCAGCGCCCAGTGGTTCGGGTTCAGGCGCACGGTCGGCACGCTTTCCGGCAGTGTGGTATCGGGGCAGTAATCGTCGTAATCGATGAGACCGTCGCCATCGCTATCCGCTTCGACGGCCACGTTGCTTCCCGCCCAGGCTACGGCCTGCTCGAGTAACTGGTCGCCGAGTCCGCCTCTCAGCATCGGCTGCATCGACGGATTGACCATGACTGAACCCAGGTGCACAGCGCCGAGATAGACCGTGCGACCAGTACCGGCGCCGATGTTTTCCCTGTAAATGACGGCGTGCCCGGGCCCGGCTGACGGTGTCGACGGTATGCCGAGGGATACGTCACCGGCCTGCAGCGGATGGCTGTTGTATTCCAGGCAGCACCCCAGGCCATAGGTAACAATGTCCGGCAGGCCTTCGGTAATCGGATGGCCCAGGTCCGTCAATTCAATGTTGGTACCGCTAGAGGTGGTGTCGAATGTGAACGAGTAGCTGTTGTCGAAATCGCCGGGTACGACGGTATCCAGGATCGCTGCTGCCTCCCTGTTGGCCATACCCGATGTATATGCGTTCCAGTGTCCCCAGCCGGCGACCAGCAGTCCGCCACCGGCTTCGACGAACGATTTCAGGGCATTTGCCATGTCCACGGTCCATAACGGATCGCTGCCAAAGCCGGAACCGCCAATGATGATCACGTCGTAGTTTGCCACTTCGTCAGCGGAATCGACCTGGGTGGGATCGACCAGCGTGGCGCTAAAGTCGAAAAAAGAATCGTCGTTCAACTGATCGACGGTTGCCTGGCCGCCGCCTTCGCCGCCATCGGCGGCTTCGACAACCGCGACATTGAATTCCTGGGCGGCGGCGCCGGACGCTACAAACAACAGACACAAAGATATAGCGATGAACGATTTCATATCGGCAAAATCCTGATTTGCTCCCCCGAGCCATCATCGTTATCTGTTGTTTTTTTACTTGCGAATATTGCAAGCGATGATTAAACCTACTCCTTAGGTGGCGATTAAAACCATGAGGGCATTAAAACAGTACGTGAGTTTTGCTTCTATAAACGCCATCACATTACTGGGAAGAACAGGCAAATAAATATTTATAGGCTTACGTTAAAAAGCATGGAAACAAAATAAGTTTCAGTTTTTTGGGGCACGTGTTTTAGCCCGAGAATTTGCTTGTAAACCTGGTGTGGCTTGAAGCGAGCGCGAGTGATGGCGGTAAACGCTCGCGATCAGGCCATCGATTATGGTGAAAAAGCCGGGTGAGGTTTTGTCAAATGTGCCACACCCGTCCGTGCATAATGTTAATGCCGGGGAAAAATGCCGGTCGGGCCGGCTGATGCAGGGGTATTGTCAGTAGATCGGTCAATCCCCGGTGCGGCTCTGCACGTATTTCTGCTGCTGATCCTCGAGTTCGGTCCATCGATGCATGGCGTCGTCCAGCGCCTGTTGTGAATCCGCGTATTCCTGTAGCACGGGTGCCGTTTCCGCGTAATCCTGGGAATAGAAATCGGCTGCCGAAATCTTCTCGAGCAGGGATTCGATTTTCGATTCCAGCGATTCGATCTGCTGCGGCAATCGTTCCAGTTCCCTTTGCTCGTTGAAGCTGAGTTTGCGAGCCTGTTGCAGGCGTTTTTCGGACGTTCGAGATTGCCTGGTCCGTGATTCGGCCGATGGGTCGTCGACTTCTGCGAGGTCACGGCCTTTCCTCGCCCAGTCCGAATAACCGCCGGCATACTCGCGGATTTCTCCATCCTGCTCAAAGACGACGGTGCTGGTCACGACATTATCGAGGAATTCCCGGTCGTGGCTGACGATGATCAGCGTGCCGTTGAACTCGGTCAGGCGCTCCTCGAGGACTTCCAGCGTTTCCATGTCGAGGTCGTTGGTCGGTTCGTCGAGCACCAGCAGGTTGGCGGGCCGGGTGAAAAGCCTGGCGAGGATAATGCGGTTGCGTTCGCCGCCGGATACGGCCTTGACCGGCGTCATCGCGCGCTTGGGCGAGAACAGGAAACCTTTGAGGTAGCCGACGATGTGCCGGTCCTTGCCGTTGAGTTTGACGTAGGTTCGGCCACCGCTGACGTTGTCGGCGACGGATTTCTCCTCGTCCAGTGTCTCTCGCAACTGGTCGAAATAACCAATCTCGAGATTGGTGCCGTGTTTGATGGTGCCGGATTGTGGCTCGAGGTCACCGAGCAGCAGGCGCAACAAGGTTGTTTTGCCGACGCCGTTGTTGCCGAGGATGCCAATACGATCGCCGCGCATGATCTTGATCGAGAAATTGCGAATCAGCGGATTGACGTCATACGCATAATGCACATTCTTGGCGCGAATGACCTTGCGACCGGATGTTTCCGCCTCCTCGATGTAAATGCGTGCGCCATGCTCGCGGGCAATGCGTTTGGCGCGCTCCTCGCGCATTTTCTGCAACGCCCGTACGCGACCTTCGTTGCGCGTGCGGCGCGCCTTGATACCCTGGCGAATCCAGATTTCTTCCTCTTCGAGTTTCTTGTCGAAGCGGGCGTTGGCGCGCGATTCCGCTTCCAGCGATTCTTCCTTGCGTCGCAGGTAGTTGTCGAATTCGCCGGGCCAGCTCGTCAGTTGTCCGCGGTCGATCTCGACGATGCGCGTGGCCAGGCGTTTGAGAAAAGCGCGGTCGTGAGTAATGAACAGGACCGAGCCGTCATAGGCGCGGACGATGCTTTCGAGCCATTCGATGGTCACGATGTCCAGGTGGTTCGTCGGCTCGTCGAGCAGCAACAAATCCGGCTTTTGCACCAGGGCCCGCGCCAGCGCGACGCGTCGCTGCCAACCGCCCGACAGCTCATTGACTTTTTTGTCTGCGGGCAGGCCCAGTTCCGAAATGACGGCATCGACCCGTTGTTCGACGTGCCAGCCGCCGTGTGCATCGATCTGCCGATGCAGTTCTTCGAGCCTGTGCATGCCGGCGGCGTCGAGTTCTTCCCGCGAACGCTGCCGGTATTCGTCGACCAATAACTGGATGCCTTCAAGGCCGGATTTGACGACCTCCCGCACGCCGAGGTCCGCTTCGTCGAGCAACCCCTGCGCGAGCTGGCTGACGACGAGTCCCGTGTGGCGCACGATCTCGCCGGAGTCCGCTTCGATTTCACCGGTGATCAGCCTGAAGGTTGTCGACTTGCCGGCGCCGTTGCGGCCGATCAGGCAGACCCGCTCCCCGGCTTCGATGGCCAGGTCCGCCTCGCGCAGGATCAGTTGCTCGCCGAATTTGAGCGACACCTTGTCAAAGCGGATCAGCGACATACGGGTCTACGGTCCGGAAAAGGACAAGCATACACGCAGGCGCGTGCCGCCTGCGGCATCGAGGATTGAACAAAACGCGGATCCGCCTTAGGGTCTGGATTCCGGACCCGGGTAGCGGTGGCAGCGTGGACGAAGACAGGCTGGTCAATATCGAGATCAAGCTCGCCCACCAGGAGGATGTGCTTGCGGCGCTGAACGAGGCGCTGACCAGCCAGCAGGCACAGATCACCCGGCTCGAAACACTGATCGACTCGCTGATCGAGCGGGTCCGGGTACTGTCCGAGGCCAGGGCGGCGCAGGACGGCGACGAACGGCCGCCGCATTACTGACACCAGCAAAGGAATCGACACACCATGAGCAAGCATCATTTCCCGGACCTGATTCGGCAGCTTCCGGAATTCGCGGGCCCGTTCGACGCCTACCAGTTGAATGCGAAGGACTGCGAAGTGCTGTTCGCCTCGTACCCGGCCGGCACCGCCATCGAGCCGCATAGCCACCCGACGCGCAACGTCGGCGTGATTACCGAGGGCGAATTGTTGCTGACGGTGGGCGGGGTCGAAAGTCGCTACGGGCCCGGCGACTGGTATCGCATCGAGCCGAATGAAGAACACTCGGCCAGGTTCGACGTGCATACTTCGGAAATCGAATTCTGGTTTACCGCCTGAGCGGCACTCAAATCATGCGCAACAAGTCTCTGCAGTTTGCCTGGATGGCGATTTTTCTCGCGGTGTTTGCCTGGTCGGCGATCGGACCCAAGGACTATCCGACGTGGTTTCTCGAGGTCTTGCCCGCCGTGCTCGGCGCGGCCATCCTCTGGTACACGCGTGACAGCTTTTCACTGACACGGCTGACCTATGTCCTGATTCTTATACATTGCGTGATTCTCATGGTCGGCGGGCACTACACCTATGCGGAAGTGCCGCTGTTTGACTGGATTCGCGACGAGTTCGGCCAGTCACGCAACAACTACGACAAGCTCGGGCATTTCGCGCAAGGATTCATTCCGGCGATCATTGCCCGGGAAATCGTCGTCCGCAACAAGGTATTCACGAGCATGCGATGGCGAGACTTTTTTATCGTCTGTTTTTGCCTGGGCTTCAGCGCGTTCTACGAGCTGATTGAATGGTGGGTCGCGCTGCTGTCGGAAGAAGCAGCCGAATCGTTCCTCGGCACGCAGGGCTACATCTTCGATACCCAGTCGGACATGATGTATGCGCTGGTCGGCGCCATTCTTGCGCTGCTCTTCCTTGGCAAAATACACGACCGGCAAATGCTGGCGGACGGCTACATCGATTCTTTGCCAGCCCATGGCAATAACTGAGCAGGGACCACCGATGCGAATTGCCACACACTGCCTGCTCGTGTTGTTGCTTGGTGCGTGCAGCACGGAGCGGGCGCCGTCGGCGCACAACAGCGAATGCGTCGTCCTGCTTCACGGACTGGCGCGCACCAGCCTGGCCATGCAGCGCATGCAACGCATGCTGGAGCGCCGCGGTTACCAGGTTGCCAATGTCGACTATCCGTCACGCGACTATCGCATCGAAGACCTTGCGCCGCTGGCAATCGGCGACGGTCTCGCGCAGTGCAACGCGAAATCCGGCATCTCGCGGATCCATTTCGTCACCCATTCCCTCGGCGGCATCCTGGTTCGTTACTATCTCGAAGAGAACGACATCGAGAACCTGGGCCGCGTGGTCATGCTGGCGCCGCCGAATCAGGGCAGCGTGGCGGTCGACGAGATGGTGCGTATCCCTGGCTTCGACTGGCTGAACGGACCGGCCGGTTACCAGCTCGGCAAGGGGCCGGAGAGTATTCCTCTGCGGCTCGGCCGGCCCGACTTCGACTTCGCCGTCATCGCCGGCGATCGCACGATCGACCCGATCACCTCCGCGGTGCTGCCCGACCCGGACGACGGCCGGGTGTCGGTCAGCGACACGCGTCTCGAGGGAATGCAGGATTTCACGGTCGTACCGGTCAGTCACGCATTGATCATGCAGAACCGCGAGGTGTTCCGGCTGGTGCGCAACTATCTCGCACACGGGCGATTCGAGCCCGGAAAATCCTGACGTATCGCAAATGACGGCCAGGCGCTGCGCATACCTGACGATGCGGGATCCGCAAGGATTCGCGATCGACGCCGAGCTTGCGTTCCCGCATATGGAAAACCTCGGTTGGGCCATCGAACAACTGCCCTGGCGGACCGCAAACGCGGACTGGGATGCTTTCGACGCGGTGTACATCGGTACACCCTGGGATTATCCCGAGGATCCCGGGCAATTCATGGGCCTCCTGAAAACCATCGACCGTTCGAGTGCGATATTGATCAACGACTGGTCGCTCGTCGCCTGGTCGACGCCGAAGACCTATCTCCGGGACCTGGAGCAGAAGGGCGTCGCCGTCGTGCCGAGCAGCTGGCACGAACACTACGAACGCGGCTCCCTCGGAAGCGCATTCGAGCGATTCGGCACGGACAGGCTCATCATCAAACCCGTCATCAGTACGAATGCGACCGATACGTTTGCGGTAACAAAGCAGGATCTGCCGGCTATCGATCTGCGCCTGATCGAGACATTTGCAAACCGCCCGTGCGTGATCCAGCCGTTCATGGAAAACATTCAGTCCGAGGGCGAATACTCACTCTTTTATTTCAATCGCGAATTCAGTCACGCGATTCGCAAGACTCCGAAGCGAGGTGACTTCCGCGTCCAGGAAGAGCACGGAGCAGACATCGTTGCCGTCGAACCGGATGCACCGCTCAGGAACGTCGCGGACCGCCTGATGCAACTCGTCGACCCGGTGCCTGTGTACGCGCGGGCCGATTTCGTGCGTGGATCGGCCGGCGAGTTTCTGCTGATGGAACTCGAATTGGTCGAGCCGTCCATGTATCTTCGAATGGACGCCGCCGCGCCGGAGCGGTTTGCCAAGGCATTCAACGACTACTACGAACAACAATCGGGGGGCTGACCGACGATGGTGAAAATAATAAAAAGAGCAGTCCTGTTGCTGTCGCTGATCCTGTTGTCTGGGGCTTCGATTGCCGACGAACACATTGCAAGGGTCACAATGACGACCAGCGAGGGGGCGATCGAGATCGAACTGTATCCCGATAAGGCGCCGCTCACCACTGAAAACTTCCTGAGGCTGGTGGATGGCGGGCACCTCGATGGCGGCAGCTTCTACCGCGTGGTCACCTATGACAACGACAACGGCAAGCCCAAGATCGAAGTGATCCAGGGCGGCCTGGGCGGCGACGGCCCGTTCGAACCGATCGGTCACGAAACGACTGCGCAAACCGGCATCCTGCACAAGGACGGCGTGATTTCCATGGCCCGTGGCGCCGTCGGCACGGCGAGCTCGGAGTTTTTCATCTGCATCGGCGACCAGCCGGGTCTGGACTACGGTAAAACCCGCAATGCGGACAAGCAGGGCTTTGCCGCGTTCGGCAAAGTCGTCGCCGGCATGGACGTGGTGCGGCGGATCAATCAATTACCTGCCGATGCGCCGAGCGATTCGGAATACACCCGGGGACAGATACTGACCGATCCTGTCGAAATCATCAGTGTCCGGCGCAGCAACTAGCGCACAGGTACACATGCAAACGCCGAGCGCTTTTTATCGGGAAGCCGGATCGGGCCCCGGCGTACTCTGCCTGCACGCGAATGCGAGCAGTTCGAGCCAGTGGCGCTCGCTGATGGACAAGCTTGCGCCGCGATTTCGGGTCGTCGCCGTC
Source organism: Woeseiaceae bacterium (assembly GCA_033720315.1). Lineage (GTDB taxonomy): Bacteria > Pseudomonadota > Gammaproteobacteria > Steroidobacterales > Woeseiaceae > SZUA-117. Next base: position 28,240 of record JAWWCT010000026.1, read on the forward strand.
GATCTGTATGGCGCGGGCAAGAGCCCTCGCAGGCCGGATTACCTGAAAGCCAGGCTACTCGATGAAGTGCAACTCATCGAGCCGGTGCTCGATCGATTGCACGGCGACGTCATCCTGATCGGGCATTCTTACGGTGCCGCGGTGGCATTGATTGCGGCATTAAATCACCGGGACCGAGTCAGGTCGTTGATCCTGTACGAGCCAACGATGTTTTCTCTGGTCGACGCCCAGTCACCGCCACCGAACGATGCCGACGGCATTCGCGAGGCCGTCAAGGATGCGCTTGCCGCCCTCGTTTCCGGCAATAAGGCGGTTGCCGCCAAGCGATTCATCGACTACTGGATGGGACCGGGCACTTTTCAGGGAATGCCGGAACGAAACCAGGAGGCGATTGCGGCTTCGATTGTCGATGTCGGCGCCTGGCGAGATGCCCTGCTCGGCGAGCCCACACCATTACGGGCATTCGCAGAACTGGATATCCCGGTTCTTTACATGAAAGGCAAACTGTCGCAGCCGTCGTCGCTCGCTGTGGCGAGATTACTGACTGCAGTTCTGCCCAACGTGGCTATCGTGGAATTCGAAAAACTCGGGCACATGGGACCGGTAACGCATCCCGACGTCGTCAACGAAAGGATCGAGCGATATCTCGCCGATATGTAACCAGGCTAGCGCTCGTAGTTAACGATGTTTTCATCCATCCATTCAACGAATTCCGGATCGAAGTTGGTGTGCTTCGTTGCTTCCCAGTATTCTCTGAGATCCGGCCACCATCCCGGGCGGTAATCGTTTTCGCCATCAAGATCCAATCGCCACACCCTGATAGGCAGGTCGCTTTCAGAAATTCTTCCCAACTTGTATTCCGTGAAAACGTACTGGTAGTTGAACAGGGTCACAGCCATCGACCGGTGCAGGATCAGCGTTTCATATTCGGTAAGGGATTCCCCGTTGTGCATTTTTAACAATGCGATGCCAAATTGCTCGTGTTCCATTGGAAGCAGGTAATCTGCCGCGCGAAAACCATGGCGAATCGTCCGAATCTCCGCCTCCAGCAGTTCGCTGTTTTGCCTTATCTCGACTGCCAGGAAAATGATGCTGGCGACCACTGCCAGGTTAGCGGTCAGGGTCAACCAGTTGTGCAACTTGTTTGTGTTCATTCTTTAGCAGGTTATTCAAAGCCGAGGTGCGGCAAGATGTATCGTTTCAAATCGCTCTCCTGGTTACGCTCTTTGTTTTTGACGCTCCCCATTCAAAAGCGGCTGTAAATATTCACCGGTAAACGATCCCCTGGTATTGGCGACGTCCTCTGGTGTGCCGGTGGCAATGACCTCACCACCGCCGTCGCCGCCTTCCGGCCCGAGATCGATGATCCAGTCCGCGGTTTTGATGACGTCGAGGTTGTGTTCGATGACCACGACGGTGTTGCCCTTGTCGCGCAGACGATGCAGTACGGCCAGCAATTGCTCGATGTCGTGGAAATGCAGTCCCGTCGTCGGTTCGTCCAGGATATACAGCGTGTTGCCGGTATCGCGCTTGGACAGTTCCTTCGCCAGCTTGACGCGCTGTGCCTCGCCGCCCGACAGGGTGGTCGCGTTTTGCCCGAGCTTGATGTAAGTGAGTCCGACATCGATCAATGTCTGCAACTTCTTCGCGACGACCGGCACGTTGCGGAAAAACTCGAACGCGTCCTCGACCGTCATCTCGAGCACTTCGTGAATGTTCCTGCCCTTGTAGCGGATCTCCAGGGTCTCGCGGTTGTATCGCTGCCCGCGGCAAACGTCGCAGGCGACGTAGATGTCAGGCAGGAAATGCATCTCGACCTTGATGACGCCATCGCCTTCACAGGCCTCACAGCGGCCGCCCTTGACGTTGAAACTGAAGCGGCCCGGCATGTAGCCGCGCGACCGGGCTTCCGGTGTTCCCGCGAACAGTTCGCGGATCGGCGTGAACAGGCCGCTGTAGGTCGCCGGGTTGGAGCGCGGCGTCCTGCCGATCGGGCTCTGGCTGATGTCGATGACGCGATCGACTTTTTCCAGGCCGACGATGTCGTCGTGTGCGGCGGGGTTACGGCTGGTGCGATTCAGTTTTTCCGCGACGGATTTATAAAGCGTGTCGTTGATCAGGGTCGACTTGCCGGATCCCGAGACACCGGTGACGCAGGTCATTACGCCGAGTGGGATGGCGACGTCGATGTTCTTGAGGTTATTGCCGCGTGCGCCGCGGATTTCGAGCAACAGCTGGTCGTCGACGGCATTGCGCTCGTCGGGAATGGCGATCGAGCGCCGGCCGGACAGGTATTGGCCGGTGAGCGACCGGGGTTCCTTCATGACAACCTGTGGCGGGCCGGCGGCGACGACCTGGCCACCATGCACCCCGGCGCCGGGTCCGAGGTCGACGACGTGGTCCGCGGACAGTATCGCCTCCTGGTCGTGCTCGACCACGATGACGGTGTTGCCGATGTCCCGCAGGTGCAGCAGGGTGCCGAGCAGCCGCTGGTTGTCGCGCTGGTGCAGCCCGATCGAGGGCTCGTCCAGGATGTACATGACGCCCACCAGGCCGGAGCCGATCTGGCTGGCGAGACGGATGCGTTGCGCCTCGCCGCCCGATAGCGTTTCGGCGCTGCGGTTGAGCGACAGGTAATCCAGCCCGACGTCACTCAGGAAACCCAGCCGATCGCCGATCTCCTTGACGATTTTCTCGGCGATCTTGGCGCGCCAGCCTTCGAGCGTCAGTGTCTTAAAGAAATCGCGGGCGGTGCCGACCGACATGTCGCTGATTTCCGGTAATGCATGGTCATCGACGAATACGTTTCGCGCCGAACGATTGAGGCGGGTGCCGTCGCACTCGGGGCAGGGCTGGCTGTTCAGAAAGCGCGTCAGTTCCTCGCGCACCGCGCTCGATTCCGTTTCCCGGTAGCGCCGCTCCAGGTTCGGGATCACGCCCTCGAAGCGATGCCGTTGCTTGATTTCGAGGCCCCGCGAGTTGTCGTAGCGAAATTCGATCTTTTGCTTGCCGCTGCCATACAGAATGATGTCGCGTAATTGCTCGCTGAGCTGGTTAAACGGCGTTTCGATGTCGAACTTGTAGTGCTCCGCAAGGCTCGTGATCATCTGGAAGTAATACGTCGTCTTGCGGTCCCAGCCCCGAATGGCGCCGCCGGCGAGCGACAGATCGGCATTGACGACCACGCGATTCGGATCGAAATACTGGTTGACACCGAGACCGTCGCATTCCGGGCAGGCGCCGCTCGGATTGTTGAAGGAAAACAGCCGCGGTTCGAGCTCGGTCAGGCTGTAACCGCAGACGTTGCAGGCGAAACGATCGGAGAAAACGAGCTCCTCGCCGTCTGCGCCATCCAGCGGCGCGATTTTGGCCACACCGTCCGCCAGGCGCAGCGCGGTTTCGAAGGATTCGGCCAGCCGTTGCTTGATGTCGGCCTTGACCTTGAAGCGATCGACGACCGCGTCGATATTGTGCTTGCGCCGCAGGTCGAGCTTCGGCGGGTCGTCCAGCTCGTAGACTTCACCGTTGATGCGGGCGCGAATGAAACCCTGGGCCTGCAAGTCCTGCATGAGCTGCACGTGCTCGCCCTTGCGCTCGATGACCACCGGCGCGAGCAGCATGAGACGGCTGCCCTCGGGCATGTCGAGGACCTGGTCCACCATCTGGCTGACCGTCTGTGCCTCGAGTGGCACACCGTGATCCGGGCAGCGCGGTATGCCGGCGCGGGCGTACAGCAGGCGCAAATAGTCGTAGATCTCGGTGACGGTGCCGACTGTCGAACGAGGATTGTGCGAGGTCGATTTCTGTTCGATGGAGATCGCCGGCGACAGGCCGTCGATGTGATCGACGTCGGGTTTTTCCATCATCGACAGAAATTGCCGTGCATAGGCGGACAACGATTCGACGTAGCGCCGCTGGCCTTCGGCATAAATCGTATCGAACGCAAGTGACGACTTGCCGGACCCGGAAAGACCGGTGAACACGATCAGCTTGTCCCGCGGCAAACTGAGGTCGAGATTCTTCAGGTTGTGCGTTCGCGCGCCGCGAATGTCGATGGATTTCATGGGTGCATCGGGAAATTGCAAACAACCTGTTACTATACGCCGCCGCGCAACTTCGGCGCAAAGGCGGTGTTGGCGCAATTCATGATGATCAAGCAAATCAGCCAGTTCTTCGCCGTCATGCTCCCCGTCGAACGACGAGCCATCGCCGTGATTGCGCTGATGGCGATGTGCCGCATGTTCGGCTTGTTCGCCCTGTTGCCGGTACTCGCAATTTTTGCCGCGGGGCTCGAGGGTGCGACCCCTGAACTCATCGGCCTGGCGGTAGGTGCTTACGGATTGACGCAAGCCGCACTGCAAATTCCTTTCGGCGCGCTTTCCGATCGCATTGGCCGGGGGCCGGTCATCGTCATCGGCCTTGCGATATTTGCCGCCGGCAGCATCATCGCGGCGCTGAGCGAAAGCATACACATGGTGATAGCCGGCAGGCTGCTGCAGGGTGCCGGTGCGATCTCGGCAACCTTGACTGCATTACTTGCCGACGTCACGCGTGAGCAAATACGTACGCGTTCGATGGCGGTCCTCGGCATCGCGATCGGCAGCTCGTTTCTGCTGGCGCTGGTGTTCGGACCGGCTATCGCGGCGGCCACTGGCACGCGGATGCTGTTCTGGGTGGCTGCGCTTCTGGCCGCGGTTGCCGCGCTGCTGCTGTTGCTGATGCCGCGCGGCATCGCGAAACCGGTCCGCAGCTCCGGGCGTTCCCTGAGCGCGGCTTTTCGTGTGGATTTACTGCAACTCGACCTGTACGTTTTCCTGTTGCATGCCTTGTTGACTGCCAGTTTCGTGGCGCTGCCGTTCCTGCTGCGAAACGAGCTCAATGTCGTGGTGTCCGATCACTGGCAGATTTATCTCGTCGCGCTGATGGTTTCCTTGCTCGGCACCGTGCCGTTGATCATTGCCGACGAGCGGCAGGGCAAGTCCTCGACGTTCAGTACGGCGATCGTCTTGCTGGTTACCGGGCAGGCCGTGCTGGCGTTCGCGAGCCTGAACACGATCGTCGTCGGCCTCGCACTGGCGGTGTTTTTCGCGGGCTTCAATTTTCTCGAGGCCGGCCTGCCGGCGCGGCTCTCGATCCGCGCCGCCGGCGATATTCGCGGCGCGTCCCTGGGCGTTTTTTCCAGTGCACAGTTCCTCGGCGCCTTCGCTGGCGGCCTGATTGGCGGCCGTTTCCTGGCCGGCGGCAAGCCGTCGGCGGTATTTTTCGTCGGCACGCTGCTGGCCGCCGCGTGGCTACTGATTCACGGTTTTGCGGGCAGCAAGGAGTAGCGGCGGCGCGCGCTGGCGGCCAATTCTCTCTTATATCCCTGATTTCAGGCTGGCAATTGACCGGCCAGGCCCTACAATACGAAGCCCCCATTCAAGCCTGATTAACACGTAAATAACAGGGGACCACTATGGCCCGCGGAATCAACAAGGTCATCCTCGTCGGCAATCTCGGCGCCGATCCGGATACCCGCTACATGCCCAGCGGCTCGGCCGTGACGAACCTGAGCGTCGCGACCAACGAGTCCTGGAAAGACAAACAGACCGGCGAGCAGAAGGAACGCACGGAATGGCACCGTGTTGCCATGTTCGGCCGCCTGGCCGAGATTGCGGCCGAATACCTGAGGAAGGGTTCGCAGGTGTATATCGAAGGCCGCCTGCGGACTCGCAAGTGGCAGGACCAGGGCGGCAACGATCGCTGGACAACGGAAATCATTGCCGATGAAATGCAGATGCTGGGTGGTCGTACCGGTGCGGGCGCGCCCGCGATGAGCGACGGGCCGCCGGCAGCAGCACCGCCGCCGGCAGCGGCCGCCGACGATTTCGACGACGATATCCCGTTCTGATCCGCACCCGCGGCTCGCGCCTGCATGTCAAAGAAACTTTTCATCCGTACGATGGGCTGCCAGATGAACGAGTACGACTCGGAGAAGATGGCGGACGTGTTGCGCGAATCGCACGGCTACGCGTTGACGGAGACGCCCGAGGACGCAGACCTGTTGCTGGTGAATACCTGTTCGATCCGGGAAAAGGCGCAGGAGAAGGTATTTTCGGAGCTCGGCCGCTGGCGTGCCTGGAAGCGTCAAAAACCCGAATTGATGATCGGCGTGGGCGGATGCGTCGCGAGCCAGGAAGGCGAGGGCATCAGCAAGCGGGCACCGTTCGTGGACCTGGTATTCGGCCCGCAAACCCTGCACCGGCTACCGCAAATGGTCGACGAGGCGCGGAGGACGGGGGAACCCGTGATCGATGTGTCGTTTCCGGAGATCGAAAAATTCGATCGCTTGCCAGAGCCGCGGGCCGAGGGTCCGACCGCTTTCCTGTCGATCATGGAGGGATGCAGCAAGTACTGCACGTTTTGCGTCGTCCCCTATACGCGGGGTGAGGAGATCAGCAGGCCACTCGACGACGTGGTGACGGAAGCGGTGAATCTCGCGGAGCAGGGTGTCCGCGAGATCAATCTGCTCGGCCAGAACGTGAATGCGTATCTCGGGCCGATGCACGATGGCCAGATTGCCGACCTGGCGACACTCATCTATTACATCGCCGCAATCGATGGCATCGAGCGGATTCGGTTTACGACCTCGCACCCGCGTGAGTTCACCGACAGCCTCATTCAGGCCTATGCGGAGATCCCGAAGCTCGCGAACTTCCTGCACCTGCCGGTACAACATGGATCGGATCGCATCCTGTCGCGCATGAAGCGTGGCCATACGGCGCTCGAGTACAAGCAAAAAATCCGCAAGCTACGCCAAGCCAGGCCGGACATTTCGATTTCGTCGGATTTCATTGTTGGTTTTCCCGGCGAAACGGAGACCGACTTCGAGGCAACGATGCAGTTGATTGCCGATGTCGGCTTCGACCAGTCCTTCAGTTTCATCTACAGTCCGCGGCCTGGCACTCCGGCGGCCGGTTTTGCAGACGACACGCCGATGTCCGTCAAGAAAGAGCGGCTTGCCCGGTTGCAGGAGCGCATCCGTGAGCAGGCCATGCAGATCAGCCGGTCAATGGTCGGCAGCGTGCAGTCCGTGCTCGTCGAAAAGCCGTCAAAGAAAGACAGCCGGCAAATGACCGGACGCAGCGAAAACATGCGTTGGGTCAATTTCGACGCCGACCCGTCCTGCATCGGCCAGTTCGTCGATGTGCTAATCACCGAGGCGCTGCCGAATTCATTGCGTGGTCGACTGGTCGGCAATCGCGCCGCCGCTTGAATACTGAATTCTCATGATGAGCGTCGTTATGCGTCTGATCGCGATATTTGTCGCTTCCGCCGGTGCTCTTATGGTGAATGCCGCAGAAACACTGAGTTTCACCGATACGTCATGTTTGACGAACAGCTGAAATCTTGAACTTCTTCCCTTCCAACCCAATCTACGACGCGGTAGGCTAACCTGGCTGCATATCCTTAAGAGGAGCGACCTTCAAACCTTGAACGCTGTAACAATATCCCGGGACGTCGTCCTGGAGCCCGCCGATAACAAACGTCTTGCCAATCTTTGCGGACAGTTCGATGAGCACATACGCCAGATCGAACGCCGTCTCAAGGTCCAAATCTCGAGTCGAGGAAACCAGTTTCGTATCACCGGAAATCCGGGTGCTGCGCAAATCGGACAGGATGTCATTCAATCACTTTTTCAGATGACGGACCGCGAACGCCTGGATCCGGAGCGTGTGCATATCTGCCTCAAGGAACTGACCATGAATGACGGCGAGCCGGTAAACGGCGCGGACGCATCGGACGATGCGAACGAAAACCGCTACGCGATTCAGACCCGTCGCAAACTGGTTCGCGCACGCGGCGCTAACCAGCGAAACTACGTGAAAAGTATCCAGGAAAACGACCTGGCATTCGGAATCGGGCCGGCCGGTACCGGCAAGACCTATCTCGCCGTCGCAAATGCGATCGACGCGTTCGAGAACGAGCAGGTAAGCCGGATCGTGCTCGTTCGGCCAGCGGTCGAAGCGGGCGAGCGACTCGGGTTCCTGCCGGGCGACATGTCGCAGAAAGTCGATCCTTACCTGCGTCCAATGTACGACGCACTTTATGACATGCTCGGCCCGGAGCACGTCGGCAAGCTCATTGAGAAAAACCTGATCGAAGTAGCGCCGCTCGCGTTCATGCGCGGCAGGTCGCTTAATGATTCCTTCGTGATCCTCGACGAAGCACAGAACACCAGTGTTGCTCAGATGAAGATGTTCCTGACGCGTATCGGTTTCGGTTCCAAGGCCGTCGTCACCGGTGACGTCACGCAGATCGATCTGCCGTCGGGCCAAACCTCGGGATTGAAGAATGCGGTGGACATCCTTTCCGACGTCCAGGGGGTCGCATTCACCTGGTTTACGCCGAACGATGTCGTTCGCCATGAGCTGGTTCAGCGCATCGTCGAGGCGTACGAAGAGAACGGCAAGTCGTCCTGATTTCAAACGAGAGTGCCCGGTGCAAGTGGACATACAGGTGGCAACTGACCAGAGCGACGTGCCGTCAGAGAAAACCATCCGCGGCTGGCTCGACAAAGTGCTCGAGCATGTCGGCTACGACTCGCAACGCGAGTTGGAAATATCCGTGAGAATCGTCGACGAACAAGAAGGTCGCCATTTGAACCGGCGTTATCGAAACGGCGACAGGGCCACCAATGTCTTGGCGTTTCCCGCTGCCGAGCCCGCGCTCATCGACCCACCGGCAGACCTGCCGCGGGCGCTGGGCGACATCGTCATTTGCGGGCCGGTCGTGGCGCGCGAAGCTAGCGCCGCGGGTAAGCAGAACGCCGATCACTGGGCACACCTGGTGGTTCACGGTGCATTGCACCTGCTGGGCTACGACCACGAATCCGAACCGCAGGCCAGGGCCATGGAGGCAGTAGAGGCCGCTATCCTGGCCGCGGGTGGCGTGGAAAACCCTTATCGATCACGAATTTGAGAACTTGCACAGTGTTGCATAAACGCCGGCTGCTACAATGCTGAATAGTCGGCAAAAGAGGACATTCGGTCTGGAGAGGACGATCAGACAATCCCGATGAACGACAAACCGCCCAGTACCAACGGCACAGGACCCACCGGAATAATCAAGCGCGTCCTCCGCGCGATCAAAGGTGAACCCTGGAGCCGCGAAGAAATCCACGATTTACTGCAACAGTCCGAATCGGTAGATCCCGACGAGCAGGAGATGCTCAGCGGGGTCCTCGAGGTGGCAGAAACCCAGGTGCGCGAGGTGATGATTCCTCGCTCGCAGATGGTGGTCATCGAGCGCGACCAGTCCATCGAAGAGATGCTCAAAATCATCATCGACTCCGGCCATTCCCGGTTTCCTGTCATTGGCGAAGACCGCGACGAAGTGGTCGGCATCCTGCTGGCCAAGGACCTGCTGAGACTGTTCGCCAAGAATGCGGAATCGCAAGCCGATATCGAAGAATTCCTGCGGCCCGTGTCCGTCATTCCCGAATCCAAGCGCCTGAATGCATTACTCAAGGAATTTCGCGACAGCCGTAACCACATGGCCATCGTCGTTGACGAGTACGGCGGGGTATCGGGTCTGCTGACGATCGAAGACGTGCTGGAGGAAATCGTCGGCGAAATCGACGACGAACACGATCCGAGGCAGACAAAGTTTATCGAGCCGGACGTCGACGGCAACGGACGGCCGTGTTTTGCGGTGCGGGCGCTGACACGAATCGAAGACTTCAATGAATATTTCGGTTGCGACCTTGCCGATGACGAAGATTTCGAAACGATCGGCGGACTGGTGATGCACGAGCTCGGCAGGCTGCCGCGTCTCGGAGAGAGCCTCGCTTACGGCGGATTCGAATTTCGTGTGACCAAGGCCGATCGTCGTCGCATCGATGCGCTGCAGGTAATACGCGTTCCCCAGGAATCAGTGGCCACCGGCTAGCATTCTATATGCACCCGCATGACCCGCAATCGCTCATTCCGGGCCAGACTCGTGCCGTTTGATTTTTCGTTTAGCGAGTTTCTACGCGCCAACCTGCACCGCGCCAAGGTTTTTTTCCTGGTCCTCGGCGCATCGACGGTACTGGCGTTCGCACCGTTCGGGCTGTACCCGCTGGCGTTGCTGGCGCTACTGCCATTGTTGTACGTGTTCCTGAGTGACAGCCCGCGCGAGGCAGCCAGGTACGGTTTTTGCTTCGGCGCCGGTCTTTTTCTCGCCGGGACTTACTGGCTGTATAACTCGATTCACATCTTCGGTGGTGCACCGCTGCTGCTGGCGATATTCCTCATGCTCGCCCTGGTGGCCATCATGGGTCTGTACTACGCGGCGGCAGGGTGGCTTACCGCAACGCTGGCCGCGGGCGAACCGTTGCGCCTGCTGCTCGCGGCGCCGGCCGTATGGGTTGTTATCGAGTGGTTTCGCGGCTGGTTCCTGAGTGGTTTCCCGTGGCTAAGCCTGGGTTACAGCCAGATCGACTCGCCGCTGGCGGGCCTGGCGCCGGTCGTCGGAATATACGGTGTATCGCTTGCGGTCGTCCTGAGCGCGACGGCCTTCTTGGTTGCCGTCATTGGACGTGCAGGCCATCGCGTGCCGCTGGCGCTACTGGCGCTGGCGCCGTGGATCGCCGGCTATGCCGTCAAAGGCGCCGAATGGACGGAGGCGGCAGGACCGACAGTGCGCACGACGATCGTGCAAGGCGGAATTTCCCAGGATCGCAAATGGTTGCCGGAGCAATTCAGGCCGACATTGAGCTTATACCGAGAGTCCCTCGTGGCACACCCTGACAGCCAGATTATCGTCTGGCCGGAAGTTGCCATTCCGTCGCTCCTGAATTACGTCGAGGACTACGTCGATGTACTGCAGGCGGATCTGCAGTCAACCGGTCGTGCGCTGCTGTTTGGCATTCTCGAACAGGACGATGCGACTGCAGCCGTTTACAACAGCGTCGTCAGGCTCGACGGTGTTGATCGGCAGATCTATCGCAAGCGGCACCTCGTACCCTTTGGGGAATTTTTTCCTGTCCCGGATTTCGTGCGTGAATGGATGCGGCTCATGAACCTGCCGTATTCGGACATCAGCCCCGGCGATGCCGTGCAGCCGTTGCTGCGAACTCCCGATGGGCAACAGCTTGCGGTCGCGATTTGTTACGAAGACGCGTATGCGTCGGAACAACTGTATGCATTACCGGACGCGACCATTCTGATCAATGTCAGCAACGACGCCTGGTTCGGGGATTCGATTGCGCCGTATCAGCACCTGGAAATCGCGCGCATGCGCGCGCTGGAAGCCGGCAGGCCGGCGGTGCGGGCGACCAACACCGGGATCAGTGCTTTTATTTCGGCAGACGGCGCCGTCAGCGACACGTTGCCGCAATTCAGTTCCGCGGTTGCGACCGCCGAGGTCCAGCCCCGCCAGGGGCTGACGCCTTACGCGCGCTTTGGCAACCTGCCGGTGTTGCTGCTCCTGTGGCTTGCACTGCTCCTGTTGTCTGCCGCGTTTTTGCCAGAATCAATCAGGCGACCGAAATAAATGGCGATAACTTGCTTATTTCAAAGGGTTAAATAGCCCATTGCTATTTTTTCTATAGATCTATAGAATTGCTGCCTGGCTCGAAGCGAGGGGTCCGGCATGCCGGCACAAACCGATAATCAGCGCTACCGGCAGCAGCGCCTGCAGGCAATCAAGTCTGCCGCCGCCGTGTTCGCGGAAAAAGGATTCCACGGCTCGAGCACGCGAGACATCGCGGAAAACATGGGCATCAAGCAGGGCAGTCTCTACTACTACTTCAAGTCCAAGGAAGAAGCGCTCGGCGAGGTCTGTCTTTACGGCATCGCGGACTACGTCGAACACATGAAAGACATCGCCGCCAGCGATCAGTCATTCGAAGCCAAACTGATAGCGACTATCACGTCGCACCTGAGCAGTTACAGAGAGCGAAACGAGGCGTTGAAGGTCTACAACGACGAGCGCCTTTACCTGCCGAGAGAAAAGCGTCGAAAACTAAAAAAACTGGGCAGTAGCTACCGGCAATTGCTCGAGGGAATCTTCGAGGAAGGCGTAAACAGCGGAGTATTGCGAGATTCGATCGATTGCCATTTTGCGGCACAGGCAGTGATCGGCATCTGTAATGCCTGGGGCGACATCATCGTGCGCGACCCGGATCTCGATCTGTTCGACATCATTCAGAAATGCTCGGACTTGTTGCTCAACGGATTTCGTGAACGGCGATCCGTAAAGCGGACAGCAAGCAAGAATTACGACAGCGACAGGACTCATTCATGACGACCGAACAAAAGGCAACCAATGTAACCTGGCAAGAAGGCCAGATAAGCAGGACACAGCGCTACCAGATGTTGCGACAGAAGGGCGCGACGATCTGGTTCACCGGGTTGTCCGGCAGCGGCAAGAGCACTATTGCCGTGGCGCTGGAACAAGCGCTGTACAACCTCGGCAAACTCTCGTATCGCCTCGACGGTGACAACGTGCGGCTGGGTATCAACAAGAACCTGGGTTTTTCCGAGGACGACAGGAAGGAAAATATCCGGCGGATCGGCGAAGTTGCCAAACTGTTCGGCGATGCCGGTGCCATCGCACTGTCGAGTTTCATCAGTCCCTACAAGGAAGATCGCGACGAAGTACGCTCCCTGCACGAGGCAGCGGGCCTCGATTTCGTCGAAGTCTTTGTCGATTGCTCGCTGGAAGTCGCGGAACGGCGTGATCCCAAGGGCCTGTACAAGAAGGCCAGGGCCGGCAAGATCAAGAATTTCACCGGCATCGACGATCCGTACGAGAAACCGACGAAACCCGAGATTCACCTGCGCACCGACGAAATGACCGTCGAGCAGGAAGTCGAGGCCGTCATCGACTACCTGGCCGCCAAGGAGATCATCAAACGCAAGCACTTTACCCGTGCCGAGGACGTGCTGGACGGTGCGGCGTTGACGGGAGTCGGCGAATCGTGATCACGCCGCACGGTGCAAATGCCCTGAACCCCCTGTTTGTCGACGACCCGGCGCGGCGCCGCGCCCTTGAAAGCGAAGCGGAATCGCTGCCGTCGCTGTGCCTGAATTCGGCCGCTGCCGCCAATGCGGTAATGCTCGGGGCGGGTTATTTCACGCCGCTCGCCGGCTACATGAACATTGAAGACGCCCTTAGCGTCGCCCGTGACATGCACACCGCCAGCGGATTGTTCTGGCCGGTGCCGATCCTGAACCTGGCTCGGGACGTCGCCGCCATACAGGGCGCCGAGCGCATCGCACTGCGCGACCCGAACGTGGACGGCCATCCGGTGCTGGCGATCATGGAGGTCGCGAGTATCGAGTCGATGAGTAGCGAACAGATTGAAACGATCATCCTGCACGTATTCGGCACGGCCGACGACGCTCACCCGGGCGTGGCGGAATTTCGCAGCCTGGGAAGCTGGTGTGTCGCCGGCAATATCGAGGTTCTCAACTTCAGCTATTTTGAGACGGAGTTCGGCGCCACGTTTCGCACCGCGACGCAAATACGCCAGGAAATCGAGCATCGCGGCTGGCAAAAGGTGGTCGCATTCCAGACTCGCAATCCGATGCATCTGGCCCACGAGGAACTCTGCCGTATCGCCAAGGAACGCACCGGCGCCGACGGCATCGTCATTCACATGTTGCTCGGCAAGCTCAAGGAAGGCGACATCCCTGCGGCAGTTCGCGACGATTGCATTCGCAAGATGGTCGACACCTATTTCCCCGAAAACTCCGTCATGGTGAACGGCTACGGCTTCGACATGTTGTACGCAGGACCGCGTGAGGCACTGCTGCATGCCGTATTTCGCCAGAACATGGGTGCAACGCACCTCATTGTCGGACGCGATCATGCGGGCGTCGGCGATTATTACGGCGCCTTCGATGCCCAGGAAATATTTGACCGCATTCCGCACGATGCCCTGGATATCGAGATATTCCGCGCCGACCACACCGCCTGGTCGCACAAGCTGAAGCGCGTCATCATGATGCGCGAGGCGGAGGATCATGCACCGGACGATTACCTGTTTTTGTCCGGTACCCGGCTGCGCGAGATGCTGAGCCAGGGAATTGCGCCGCCGCCCGAATTCACCCGCCCCGAGGTAGCGCAAATCCTGATGCAGCACTACCGGCTCGAGGGTACCTAGTTTCCGGCTGCGCCCCGGGCGAGAACCGGTTATCCTTCCGGGCTTCGAGTCAGCTTAGTCGCCACGCATGGAAACCAGCTACAACCCGGATACCGTCGAACGGGAAGCCCGTGAGTACTGGCAGGCCGCGCGTTGCTTCGAGGTCGGCGAGGAGGCCGGCAAAGAGAAGTTTTACTGCCTGACGATGTTTCCTTACCCCAGCGGGCAGCTGCACATGGGACACGTGCGGGTTTTCACGATCAACGACGTCATCGCCCGCTATCAGCGCATGCAGGGAAAACATGTGCTGCAGCCGATGGGCTGGGACGCCTTCGGCATGCCGGCGGAGAACGCCGCCATACAGCGCGGTGTACCGCCGGCCAAATGGACCTATCAGAATATCGATTACATGCGCGGCCAGCTCGAGCGCCTCGGTTATGCCTATGACTGGTCGCGAGAGATAACGACCTGCAAGCCGGAGTATTACCGCTGGGAGCAGTGGTTGTTTACGCGCATGTTCGAAAAGGGGCTGGTCTATCGCAAGAACGCGGTGGTCAACTGGGACCCCGTCGACCAGACCGTGCTCGCCAATGAGCAGGTTATCGACGGTCGCGGCTGGCGCTCGGATGCACTGGTCGAACGACGCGAAATCCCGCAGTGGTTCATGAAAATCACCGCGTATGCCGACGAATTGCTCGAATGCCTCGATCGCATGCCCGGCTGGCCCGACTCGGTCAAGACGATGCAGCGAAACTGGATCGGCCGCTCGGAAGGTGTCGAGCTCACGTTCGACGTCGACGGCGAACAAGAAACCATGAGCGTGTTCACGACGCGTCCCGATACCATCATGGGCATTACCTACATGGCGGTTGCGGCCGAACACCCGCTGGCCATCAGGGCCGCGGC